>NZ_VFPH01000001.1:3115344-3738413 GCF_006717045.1 Pseudonocardia cypriaca | reverse complement strand
GTCGAGGTCGTCGGCGAAGGTGTCGTAGTCGTAGCCGCCCGCCGGCTTGCTGGAGGCGCCGAACCCGCGGCGGTCGTAGGTGATGACGCGGTAGCCCGCGTCGAGCAGCCGGTCCTCCTGCTTCTCCCACGACGCCCCGTCGAGCGGGTAGCCGTGGATCAGGACGACCGGCTGGCCCGTGCCCCGGTCGGTGTAGTGCAGGTTGATCTCGACGGTGTTCTCGTGTCCGACGGTGATGTGCGACATGGCCGGAAACCCTTCCCGCTGGTTGCTGGTGCTGACGGAGATGAAGCTATTACCGAACGATCGGTAATACAACGTGACGGAGGCGACTCTGCAGCTTTACCGTTCGTTCGGTAACGTCGCCCCATGCCTCGCCCCCAGTCCGTTTCCGACGACGAGCTGTTCCACCGCCTCGCGGAGGTGTTCCGCGTCGCGGGGTTCGAGGGTGCCTCCCTCGGTGCGCTCGCCGAGGGGGCCGGGCTGCAGCGCGCCAGCCTCTACCACCGCTTCCCGGGCGGCAAGGTGCAGATGGCCGAAGCCGTCATGGAGTGGGCGAAGGGCGTCTTCACGAACGCGCTCGAACCCATGACGGACGACCCCGACGTCACCGTCGGCGTCGTCGAGTCCGCACGGCGGCTCTCCGCCATCTACGCCGACGGTCTGCTGCCCTGCATGCTCGACACGCTCTCGCTCTCGGGCGCCCCGGAGTCGATCCGCGCGATCGCCGCGGAGCTCACCGCCGGATGGATCGACGCGATGGCCGCGGCCGCCGAACGGGGTGGCGCCACGGCGGCCGATGCGCGCGTCGCCGCGGAGGAGGCGTTCGTCCGGGTGGAGGGCAGCTTGGTGCTGGCCCGTCTCCGCGACGACCCCACGGCGTTCCGTCGCGCGATCGCCGAGCTCCCTCAGATGCTGCTCGGGGGTCGGGCGCACCCATTCGCGTGACATCGCGACCCACCGAACGTGATCGCCCGGCGGGCGCGCCCGACGGAGCTGGGCGAACGCGCCACTGGTCCATGCAGGCCATCCTGGTGGCCTGGACGGTGCAGTCGACAAGCCCGCCCGACTCTGCTTGCATAGCCCGCGGTCCCGGGAGAGTGACCCACCCGGAACTGACCGTCACCGAAAGTCAGAGGTGAACCGCATGGCGACGCGGGCGCGCGCTCGTGAGATCTTCGATCGATCACGTGTACTGCTCGACCGCTCGCGCGTGGTCGCGGCGCACCTGCTGGACCCACCCCGACATCCCACGCCGAAGATCATCGAAGCCGCGCCGAGCGCGTGGGCCGAGGCCGCCCGGAACGAGTCGCTCGTCGACGTCTGCGCGAGCATCGCGCTGCGTGATCTCAACCTGATCGACACCCTGCTCGCCGAGCTCGAGGAGCTGGAGCGCAAGGAGGAGGACAGCACGCGGCTGGGCCAGCTGTACCGGCTCGACCACCTGGCCGCGCGGCTGCGTCGCAACGCCGAGAACCTGCGTGTGCTCGCCGACCGCGACGCAGGCGAGAGCGGTGGCGACACCATCTCGATCCTCGACACCGTGCGCGGTGCGATGTCCTCGATCGACCAGTACGCCCGGATCGGGATCGGCCGGATGGTGCCGCTGGGCGTGGTGGGCTTCGCCGCCGACGACCTCTCCCGGGTGCTCACGGAGCTCCTCGACAACGCCGCCAGCCACTCGCCGCCGAACGAGCAGGTCCGGGTCAGCGCCCACCTCACCGAGGAGGGCAGCGTGCTGATCCGGATCGAGGACGGCGGCATCGGGCTCCCCGCCGACCGCCTCGCCGAGCTCAACCGCCGGCTCTCCCGGGCGCTCCAGCTCGACGACGACGCCGTGCGACACATGGGCCTCGCGGTGGTCGGACGGCTCGCCGAGCGGCACGACCTGCGGGTGTCGCTGCACCGCAGGCTCCCGAACGGCACCACCGCCACCGTGCTCGTCCCGCCGTCGCTCGTGACGGAGCTGCCGGAGGAGGCGTGGACGGGCACCCACACCGTTCCCGTCAACGGCAAGCAGCAGCGGCGCCCGGCACCGGAGCCGCGCGATGCCGTCCCGGTGCCGGCCACCGGCGGTGGTCCCCACGCAGCCGCGCCGACCGTCCAGCCGATCACCGAGCCGACCGCCGAGCCCTCCGAGCTGCCTCGCCGGAGCCCACAGCCGTCCCGGCCCGCACCCCCACCCAGGCCGCCTGCCCCGGCGATCAGCGGCACCACGGCGAGCGGGCTGCCGCGCCGCGTGCCGCGCAGCATCAAGGACACCGCCGAGGTCGCAGAACCCGCGGGCAGCGACGAGACACCGGCCGACCCCGACGGCCACGACAAGTTCCTGGCCGACCTCGGCGACTTCGCCGACGGGGAGCAGAGCGCACTCGCCGCGGACGCCGCAACGGGCGCGGGACCGGACGAGGGTGACGGCGCGGACGGAGATCCGAAGTGACGACCGAGGGCCGGCGATCGCCCCGGGACTTCGGGTGGCTCCTGAACGACTTCGTCGGGCGCGTGCACGGTGTCACGCACGCACTGATCATGTCGTCCGACGGGTTCCCGCTGACCGCGTCGCGCACCGTCGCGCGCGACGACGCCGAGCAGCTCGCCGCGATCGCGAGCGGGTTGCTGAGCCTCGCCCGCAACAGCGCCGCGCTGTTCGACAAGGGCACGTGCGAGCAGATCATGATCCGCATGACGTACGGCTGGTTCCTGTTCATGGGCATCGGCTCCGGTGCCGGCCTCGCGGTGCTGACCGGCCCGGACTGCGACATGAAGGTCGTGGCCTACGAGATGACCCAGTTCGTGCGCAACACGGGTCACGCGCTGACCCCCGAGGTCCGCGCCGACCTCCGCCGGGTGCTCTCCGCGCGGCGGGCACCCGCGTGACGGGCCCTCGGGAGGTGACGCCCGTGTCGGGAGAGCCCAGGGGGAACCGGAAGATGCGCAGCAAACGGATCCGGCCCTACGCGCTGACCGGCGGCCGGACCCGTCCCCGCCGTGAGCTGCTGGTCGAGGCGCTGGTCTCGGTGCCGCGGTACGACCCGGGCTTGCCCGACTCGCTGATGCCCGAGTCGCGCGCGCTCTACGAGCGGGCCCGCACGCGCGTGTCGATCGCCGAACTGTCGGTGGCGCTCTCGATGCCGCTCGGCGTGGTTCGGGTCCTGGTCAGCGACCTCGCGGCGCAGGGCGCGATCTACGTCCACCCCACCGCGCACGCCTACCACCACGACCGCGAGATGCTCGGGAGGATCCTCGATGGGCTCGAGCAGCTACGGATCTAGGCCGCAGGCCGTGATGGCGGAGGAGGGTGGCGAGCCCGACGGGTTGCTCACGGTCTCGGCGAAGATCGTCGTTGCCGGGGGGTTCGGCGTCGGCAAGACGACGTTCGTCGGTTCGGTGTCGGAGGTCCCGCCGCTCAACACCGAGGCGTGGATGACCGAGGCGGGCACCGGTGTCGACGAGCCCGTCGACGCCGGCAAGTCGACCACCACGGTGGCGATGGACTTCGGCCGCATCACGCTGCACCCCGACCTGCTGCTCTACCTGTTCGGCACCCCGGGGCAGCCGCGGTTCTGGTTCCTCTGGGACGACCTCACGCGGGGTGCCCTCGGGGCCGTGGTGCTCGTCGACACCCGCAGGCTGGACCAGTCGTTCGCCGCGCTCAACTACTTCGAGAACGACTCGGACCTGCCGTTCGTCGTGGCGGTCAACAGGTTCCACGGGGAGCTGCACCACGACCTCGGCGAGGTGCGCGACGCACTCGCGCTTCCCGCCGACGTCCCGCTGATCACCTGCGACGCCCGGGAGCGGGGGTCGACGGTCGAGACGTTGCGGCGGCTCGTCACGCACGTGATGTCGCTCGGGGAGCTCTCGCAGCCGGGGAAGGTGCGCGCACATGCCTGAGGGGACGGGGAGATGCGCAAGATCTTGATCGTGGGCTCCGGGCAGTCGGGGCTGCAGCTCGCGCTGACTCTGCAGCAGCACGGGTACGACATCACGATGATGTCGGCGCGCACGGCCGAGGAGATCCGGGGCGGCCGGGTCATGTCGACGCAGTGCATGTTCGACAAGGCGTTGTCGATCGAACGCTCGCACGGGTTGAACCTGTGGGACGACGTGGCGCCCGCGATGACGCACCAGGGGCTCTCGCTCAGCGTCGAGCGGGGAGAGCGGGCGCTCAACTGGCTCGGCGAGTGGCCGGGTCCCGCACAGTCGATCGACCAGCGCGTCAAGATGGCGACGTGGCTCGAGCTGTTCGAGCAGCGCGGCGGCAGGGTGGTCATCCACGGCGTCACGACGGCCGACCTGAACGCACTCGCGGGGATGTACGACCTGACGGTCGTCGCCGCGGGCAAGGGCGAGCTGGTGCAGTTGTTCGACCGCGACGACGAGCGGTCGGTGCACACCAGGCCGGCCCGTGCGCTCTCGGTGTCCTACGTGGACCGGGTGCCGAAGCGGCCTGAGCGGCCCGAGGGCTCCGTCGACGTGTGGGTGAACATCGTGGCGGGCGTCGGGGAGAACATCAACATCCCTGGTTACACGGTGACCGGCGAGTGCGAGATCTTCTACCTCTCGGGCATCCCCGGTGGGCCGTTCGACGCGTTCTCCGACCGGCCGGGGCCCGAAGAGCAGTGGCAGCGGCACCTGCGCCTGCTCGAGACGTACCTCCCGTGGGAGTACGAGCGGTACCGCGACGCGAAGCTCACCGACGCACGCGGCACGCTCGTCGGCGGCTACACACCGATGGTGCGCCGCCCGGTCGGCGAGCTGCCGTCGGGGCACATCGTGCTGGGCATGGCCGACGTCGTGGTGGCCAACGACCCGGTCACCGGGCAGGGCGCCAACAACGCGTGCCGGTGCGCGCAGTACTACCTGGAGGGCATCCTCGCGCGCGGGAACGAGCCGTTCGACCGGGAGTGGATGCAGCAGACGTTCGAGGCGTACTGGACGCACGCGCAGTGGGTCACGAAGTTCACGAACACCATGCTCGACCCGCCCGAGCACGTGCAGGCGGTGCTGGGTGTGGCACAGACGAACCAGGCGGTGGCCGACCGGTTCGCGGGCGGCTTCAACGATCCTTCCGATCTCGCGGACTGGTTCTTCGAGCCGGAGAAGTGCCAGCAGTACCTGGCCAGCGTGTCGTAGCCACGATCTCAATTTCCCGGCGGGAGTCCGGCTCGGCGAGCGGCTCGCGGAAGCCGCCTGCGAGTGCGCGCAGCGCGGCGTCCAGGTAGACGGTCAGGTCGGCGTCCGCGCGGGCCGCCCACCGCTCGTAGGCCGCTCGGCACGCGGCGAGCGTGGCGCGGCCGACGACGTGCGGGAACAGCGATTCGGCCGGCTGCCCGACCCGCCGGGCGACGAACTCGCTGATCGCCCGCTCCCACGCGTCGTAGCGCACGGTGGCGCTCGCGGCGATCTCGGGCACGGTGCCGACGAGGGTCATGCGCATCCGCAGCTCGGGCACGTCGGCGGCCCGGTAGTGGTTGGCGGCGAGAACGGCGTGGCGGACGGCCTCCATCACCGGGAGGTCGTCGGGCGCGTCGGCGAGGGCGGTGCGGATCGCCTCGACCTCGCTGTCGAACGTCTGCCACAGCACGCTGGCCTTGGCGTCGAAGTAGCGGAAGAAGGTACGGGTGCTCACGCCCGCCGCGGCGGCGATCTGCTCGATCGTGGTCTCGTGGAAGCCCTGCTCGGCGAACAGGCGCAGCGCGATCAGCTCGAGCTCACGCGTGCTCGTGCCCCGCGGGCGGCCGCGGCGCGCAGGTCTTGTTCCCGTCACGGTGCGACGCTATCGTCCCGCTAATTCGTCACGTCATGTCGAAAGTCCGGTGAGAGGCTGATCATGGGTGGTGCCTGGTTCGAGACGGTGGCCGAGGCGCAGCGGCGCGCGCGCAAGCGGCTCCCGCCTTCGGTGTACGGCGCGCTGGTGGCCGGCTCGGAGAAGGGCCTCACCGTGCGCGACAACCAGGCCGCCTTCGACGAGCTGGGCTTCGCGCCCCGCACCGCCGGGTCCTCCGCCACACGTGAGCTGGGCACCACCGTGCTGGGGCAGCAGGTGTCGCTGCCGGTCCTGATCTCGCCGACCGGTGTGCAGGCGGTGCACCCGGACGGGGAGGTCGCCGTGGCCCGTGCGGCCGCGGCGCGCGGCACCGCGATGGGCCTGTCCTCCTTCGCGAGCAAGCCCCTCGAAGAGGTCGTCGCCGCCAACCCGCAGACGCTCTTCCAGATCTACTGGTGCGGCAGCCGCGACGTCATCGCGCAACGGGTCGAGCGGGCCCGCGCGGCCGGCGCGGTCGGGCTGATCCTCACCTCCGACTGGTCGTTCTCCCACGGCCGCGACTGGGGGAGCCCGGTCATCCCGGAGCGGCTGTCGCTGCGGGAGATGCTCCGCTTCGCCCCGGAGGGGATCACCCACCCCCGCTGGCTCCTCGACTGGGCGCGTCGCCGGCAGCTCCCGGACCTCACCGTGCCGAACATGTCCGTACCAGGGCAGCCGCCGACCACGTTCTTCGGCGCTTACGGCGAGTGGATGCAGACTCCGCCTCCCAGCTGGGAGGACGTGCGCTGGCTGCGTGAACGGTGGGACGGCCCGTTCCTGCTCAAGGGTGTGTTCCGGGTGGACGAGGCCAAGCGCGCCGTCGACGCCGGGGTCAGTGCCATCTCCGTGTCCAACCACGGCGGCAACAACCTCGACGGCACGCCCGCCTCGATCCGGGCGCTCCCGGGCATCGCCGAGGCCGTCGGCGACCAGGTGGAGGTCCTCTTCGACGGCGGCATCCGCCGCGGCAGCGACGTGGTGAAGGCCCTCGCCCTCGGCGCCCGCGCCGTCCTGATCGGCCGTGCCTACCTCTGGGGTCTCGCCGCCGCTGGGCAGGCGGGCGTGGAGAACGTCCTCGACATCCTGCGCGGCGGCATCGACTCGGCCCTGCTCGGGCTGGGCCGCAGTTCGGTGGCGGAGCTGGGGCGCGACGACGTCATCGTCCCCGCCGGTTTCAGCGATGCCGTGCTGCCCCGGGGCAGGGCGTCCACCTGACCCTTCCGCTCGTCAGGACGCGGGCGCGATGCGGTCGGGCGGTACGTCCGCGGTGAGCAGCACCTCCACGCGCTCCAGCCGCGACGGCAGCCCCGCCGGCGCCTCGGCGCGGCGGACCAGGGCGTGGTGGCTGCGCCGGTAGTGCCGGCACAGGTCGGGGAGCGCGACCACCCGTTCCCAGTACCGCTGGGCGAGCTTGTGCACGGTGCGGTCCGAGGCATCGTCGATGCGGGCGGCCAGCTCGTCGTACACCTCGAGGTCACTCACGTACCCGACGGCGGGGTCGACGGCCAGCCGCAGCGCGACGGCGCCGCTCGCCCCGCCCACCCGGGTGAGCCAGTCCCGCTCGGGAACCAGTCGCCCGGACTCGACGT
Source organism: Pseudonocardia cypriaca (assembly GCF_006717045.1). Lineage (NCBI taxonomy): Bacteria > Bacillati > Actinomycetota > Actinomycetes > Pseudonocardiales > Pseudonocardiaceae > Pseudonocardia > Pseudonocardia cypriaca. The sequence goes on along the minus strand of NZ_VFPH01000001.1, from coordinate 3,731,015 downwards.
CGAACACCAGGCCGTCCACCACCAGGTAGCAGTACGTGCACGCGTTCCGGTCGAGCCCTTGCAGGCGCAGGTGGTCGGGACGCAGGTCGTCGAGGACGTCGTTGGTCCGCCGGACCCGTGGCTCGTCGTGACCCGGCCCGCGGCGGCTGCACCGCAGCCCGTCCGTGAAGATCGAGTCGACCGACTCCGCGCTCGCCTTGTGGTAGATCGACATCTCCAGCACGTGGTGCGGCTACCCCGGTTCCGGGCCGGAATGCACCCGGATCGGGCGATCCCGCCACGTGGACCGGCGCGACCGACGTCCGGGCGTCTAGCCTCGCCCGGTGGCGAAGGAGGAGTCCGGGGAGAGCACGCTCACGGTACTGGTGGCCACCGCCGCCAACGCGACGATCGCCGTGCTCAAGCTCGTGGCGGGGTTCTTCACGGGGTCGGCGGCCATGTTCGCCGAGGCGGCGCACAGCATCGCCGACACGGCCACCGAGCTGCTGCTGCTCACCGCGTTGCGGCGCTCGTCGCGCAAGCCGGACCGGCAGCACCCGTTCGGCTACGGCAAGGAGCGGTTCTTCTGGGCGCTGATCGCCGCGGTCAGCATCTTCGTCTCCGGCGCGGTGTTCGCGATCATCGAGGGCGTCCGCACGATCCTCGGCGAGGAGGTCGAGCAGACGCTCGCGTGGGTCGCCTACGCGGTGCTCGCCGTGTCGTTCGTGCTGGAGGGCATCTCGTGGCTGCAGGCGGTGCGGCAGGTGCGCGCCGCGGCCGCCGCCGAGTCCACCACGCCGCTGCGCTGGCTGCGGGCCACCGACGACCCGACGGTGCGCAGCGTCTTCTACGAGGACAGCGCGGCGCTCGCCGGGTTGCTGCTGGCCTTCGGCGGGGTCGGGCTGCACCAGCTCACGGGCTCCTCGTTCTGGGACGGCCTCGCCTCGCTCCTGGTGGGCCTGCTCCTCACGGGCGTCGCCTACATCCTCGGGCGCACCAACATGGGTCTGCTCGTCGGACGCCAGGCCGACCGGGCCACCGTCCTCGCGCTGCGCGACGCGCTCGCCGCACGGCCGGAGGTCGACCAGGTCGTCGACCTGCTCACCATGACCATCGGCACCGACCAGGTGCTGTTGTGCGCCCGGCTCGACTTCGCCGACGCGATCGGCGTCGCGCAGCTGGAGCGCGCGTGCGTCGCGATCGACGCCGAGCTGCACGAACGGTTCCCGGACCTGCGCGAGGTGTTCCTCGAACCCGTGCCCCGCACCGACCCGGTCATGCGGCACCGGGTGCTGGAGCGCTACGGCCAGGGTGCCGCCGACCGCCTGGGCGGGACCTAGCGGCTCGGCAGCAGCACCCCGGCGGGCGCTATCCGACCTTGTCCCGGGCAGCCGACCGGCGTACGGTCCCTCTATCGAATCGATTCGATACCTCGAAGTGGAGGTCCGAGGTGGGTGACCGTCCGGTCGTGCTGGGGCTGCTCCTCTACACCGCCATCGCGGTCGCCCCGACCCTCACCGTCTGGCTCGCCGTGCGGGTCCTGCCCGCCGCCGTCACGTCGTTCTGGGAGCGCAGGCGGCGCACCGGTCCACGGCCGGGCCAGTGCCTGGAAGCCCTGGTCGCGAACCTGCGCAGGCTGCGCCGCCAACTGCTCGACTGCCGCCCGCCCACCAAGGTGCGGACCGTGGCCCTGCTCGGCGCCTACGACGACACGTTGCTCGAGGTCTGCGCGATGGTCGACGTCGACGCGCCACTCGCCACGGCAACCGGGAGCGACCGCGCCCTCGCCCGTCTGCTCACCGAGGCGGCCCTGGAGGACGCCGGCATCGCCCTCGATCCGCCGGCCTGACCGGTCACCGCGCGAGCCACCCGCCGTCGACCGCCAGCACCTGCCCGTGCACGTACGCGGCGGCGGGGGAGGCGAGGAACACCACGACGTTGCCGACGTCCTGCGGTGTGCCCCAGCGCCCGGCGGGGATGCGCGTCGAGATCTGCTCGCGCCGGACGGGGTCGGCGAGGAGCGCGGTGTTCAGCTCGGTGTCCATGTAGCCGGGGGCCACCGCGTTGACGTTGACGCCGCGCCCGGCCCACTCGTTGCAGAGCGCCTTCGTCAGCTGGGCCACGCCGCCCTTGCTGGCCGCGTAGGCCGGCACCGTGATGCCGCCCTGGAACGACAGCAGCGACGCCACGTTCACGACGGCACCGGCGCCGCGTTCGAGCATGGGGCCGCCGAAGAGCTGGCAGAGCTGGAAGACCGCCCGCAGGTTGACCTCGAGCACGTGGTCCCACGCGTCGAGCGGGAACTCGGCGGCCGGATACCGGTCCTGCACGCCCGCGTTGTTGACGAGGATGTCGACCCGGTGCTCGGCGAGCACCTCCCGTGCGGTCGCGGTGATCGCGGCGGAGTCGGCGAGGTCCAGGGCGTGGGCGGTGACCCGTCTGCCGAGCGCGGTGGCGGTGTCGGCGAGGTCGGCGGGCAGTGGCGAGCGGCCAAGCGAGACGACGTCTGCACCCGCTGCGAGCAGCGCGAGCGTGATCCCCCTGCCGAGTCCCCGGCCGCCGCCGGTGACGACGGCCGTCCGGCCCGTCAGGTCGAACGGGCCACGTTCTCGATCACCATCCATGTGCGGAGTATGGCCGGGGAAGCATCGCCACGTTATTGACAACGATTACTATCACCGAATGGCAGCTGCCCCGCAGGAAGGAACCCGGCGCGCCTTCGACGCCGCCGCAGCCGACTTCACCGCGCTCGGGCGCCACCTGTGGGGACCCATCGGTGCGGCGACCGCAGCGGCGGCCGGCCTTCGTCCCGGTGAACGCGTCCTGGATGCCTGCTGCGGCACCGGGGCTTCGGCGATTCCCGCAGCGCGCCTGGTCGGACCGGACGGGGTGGTCGACGCCGTTGACCTGTCGGGTCCGATGATCGACGAACTGCGGAGGTTGTCGGCCGACCTCCCACAGCTGCGTGCTCATCGGGCCGATGTGACCACCTGGGATGCCGGCGGCTACGACGTGGTCCAGTCCGCGCTCGGCATCTTCTTCTTCCCCGACATGACGGCCGACACCGAACGGTTGATCGGGCTGGCCCGCCCCGGCGGCCGGGTCGTGTTCACGATCTGGCGCGGTGACGCGATGGCGGCCGCCGGCCGGCACCTCGGTCGTGCGGTAGCTGCGGCCACCAGCGCGGCGCCCCCCGCGGAGCGCGAGCCCCATCTGATCGACCGGATCAACCAGGCAGCCGCCTACGCCACCTGGCTGGCCGAGCGTGGCCTTGCCGAGGTGGACGTCGCGGTCCACGAGCTGCGGCTGACCATGACCCCCGACGTGGCGTGGCTGGTGATCACCGGCTCCGGCTATCGGGGCGCTCTCGCGAACCTCGACCCCGACGTCGTCGACGTGGTTCGCGAGCGCTACCTAGAGTCCCTCCGCGCGGAGGGCGTGACGGAGCTCGACGCCACCACCCTGATCGGGGTCGGGACCACCCGGCTGCCGGTCCCGAATCGCTGAGCACACGTTGCGCGGAGCTTGTCTGACAACGCAGTATCGGGCGCGATGAACGAGACCAGAGCTTCCGTCGCCGACCTGCTCACGCGCCTGGGCTATCCCGCCCGGGAGGCCAACGACCTGCCCGACTCGCCGCTGCGGTTCCCGGACGGGGCGCAGTACCGCACCGAGATCCCGAGCGTGGAGGGCCCGGCCGCGCTGGAAGCCGTGTTCGACGAGGCGGACAAGCGGGGTGTGCGGGTGCACCGCGTCTCCTCGGGCAGCGGGATCATGCTGGCCACCGACGCCGAGATCGCCGACATGGTGCGCGCCTGTGCTGCCCGCCGCGTCGAGCTGTCGCTGTTCGTCGGCCCGCGGGCGCCGTGGGACATCGGTGCGCAGGCGCGCACACCCGCGGGCGGCGCCGTCGGCTGCCGGCACGAGGGTGCCGACCAGCTGGTGTACGCGATGGAGGACCTCGTGCGCGCCAACGCCCTCGGTGTGCGCGGCGCGCTCGTCGCGGACGAGGGCCTGCTCCTGATGACCAAGCACATGAAGGAGACCGGGCTGATCGCGCCCGACTTCGTCGTCAAGGTCTCGGTGCAGATGATGGCGTCCAACCCGGTGAGCGTGCGGCTCATGCAGGACCTCGGCGCCGACACCTACAACGTGCCGCCCGGCCTCACGCTGCCGCGGCTGGCCTCCATCCGGGCCGCCGCGCAGATCCCGATCGACATGTACGTCGAGTCGCCCGACACCCTCGGCGGGTTCGTCCGCCACCACGAGATCGCCGAGCTGGTGCGGGTGCTGGCCCCGATCTACGTCAAGTTCGGGCTGCGCAACCACCCCGACGTCTACCCGAGCGGCGCTCAGCACGAGGCGCTGAACGTGCAGCTGTCCCGGGAACGGGTCCGGCGCGCCGAGATCGGGCTCGGGTTCCTGCACCGGGCCGCGCCCGACCTCGTGACGTCAGAGCTGGGGGCGGACGGCCTGGCCGTGCCGGTGGCCTGAAGGCCCGAGCGTCACGAGGCGGCTTCGGCGTCGCTCATGCGCAGCTCGGGCGGCCGCTGGGTGAACACCCGGGTCAGCGCGAGCAGGTAGACGAAGCCGGCGGCGATCCACGCGAGGCCGACGACGAACGTGGTGCCCGAGAGGCTGGTCCACAGCCACAGCGTGAGCAGCACGCCGATGCCCGGCACCACGGCGTAGGCCACCAGGTTCGCCGGTGTCCGGTGCCCCTCGTCGATCACGTAGTGCTTGACGACCGACAGGTTGACGAGCGAGAACGCCACCAGCGCGCCGAAGCTGATCATCGAAGAGGCCAGCTCGAGGCTGATGACCAGCGCGATGCAGGACAGCAGGCCGACGACGGCCGTTGCCGGCGCGGGGGTGTGGAAGCGCTGGTGGAGCCGGCCGAAGATCTGCGCCGGCAGCGCGCCGTCACGGCCCATCGCGTAGAGGATGCGCGAGACGCTCGCCTGCGAGGCCATCGCGGAACCGAAGCAGCCCGCGATGTAGGCGGCGGTGAAGAACGCGGTCAGGACGGCGCCTCCCGCGGCCCCCACGACGTCGAGGGCGGCCGAGTCGACGTCGGTGAACTCCGAGTACCGCGGGAAGACCAGGTGCCCGACGTAGGAGACGAGGATGAACAACGCGCCGCCGATCACCGTGACCAGCATGATCGCGCGGGGGATGCGCCTGCGCGGGTCGTGGGTCTCCTCGGCGAGCGTCGAGACGGCGTCGAACCCGAGGAAGGACAAGCACAGGATCGCCGCGCCGCCGAGCACGGCGGACGCCTCGCCGCCGCTCGGGAGGAACGGCTCGGTGAGCGACGGCAGGTCGGATCCGGCGAGCGTCCGGCCCGCGGCCACCAGGAAGACCGCGATGAACACGACCTGGACGGCGACGAGCACGAAGTTCATCCGCGCCACGAGCCTGATGCCCAGGACGTTCAGGCCCGTCACCAGCAGGATCGCGCCGATGATCCAGACCGCCACGGGGACGCCCGGGAACGCGGCCTCCAGGTAGATGCCCATCACCAGGTAGTTGATCATCGGGAGGAACAGGTAGTCGAGCAGCAGCGCCCACCCCGTCATGAAGCCGAGGTGGGGCCCGAACGCCCGCTGCGTGTACGTGTAGGCGGAACCCGCGAACGGGTGGGCCCGCACCATCAGCCCGTAGCTGTAGGCGGTGAAGAGCATCGCGACGAGCGTGACGACGTACGCCGCCGGCAGGTGCCCCGCGGTCTGCTCGGTGACCACGCCGTAGGTGGTGAACACCGTGAGCGGCACGAGGTAGGCGAGCCCGAAGAGCACGATCGACGGCATCCCCAGCACCCGATCGAGGTGCGCGTTCCCGGCCATGATCCGGAGTATCGGGTGTCCAGGGCTCCGCCGACTAGCATGAGCCGCCGAAACCTCGGACCATCGGGCGGATCATGGGTACCGCGCTGCGGGTGGGCGCCGCCGTCGTCGTGCTGGCGGTCGTGGTCGTCGCACTGGCGTGGGTCTTCCAGCGACGGCTGGTCTACCTGCCGTTCGGGGCGCCGGACGCGCCTGCCGCCACCTACCTCGACGGTGGGCGCGACGTCGTTCTGCACACCGACGACGGGCTCGACCTCACGGCGTGGTGGGCGCCCGCCACCGGTCCACCCCGGGACAGGACGGTGCTCGTCGCCCCGGGCAACGGCGGCTCGCGGGTGCTGCGGGTGCCGCTCGCGCGGGCCCTCGCCGCCGAGGGCTTCGACGTGCTGCTCCTCGAGTACCGCGGCTACGGCGGCAACCCCGGCTCGCCCACCGAGGAGGGCCTCGCCGCGGACGTCGGCGCGGCCTACCGGTACCTGGTCGAGGAGCGCGGCGTGGCACCGGAGCGCCTCGTCCTGTTCGGCGAGAGCCTCGGCGGCGCACCGCTGACGCGGCTGGCCACCGAGCGCCCGGTCCGGGCGCTCGTGCTGCGCAGCCCGTTCACCTCGCTCGCCGACGTCGGCGCGCGCGCCTACCCGTTCCTACCGGTGCGGGCGCTCCTGCGGGACCGGTTCCCGTTGCTGGACCAGGTGCGGTCGGTGCGAGTGCCGGTCGCGGTGCTGGCGGGCGGGGCCGACGAGATCGTGCCGGTCGAGCAGAGCCAGGCGGTTGCGGACGCGGCGGGCGCGTCCTACGTCGAGGTGCCGGGGGCGCGGCACAACGACACCGCCCTGGTGAGCGGGCCGGCCGTCGTCGACGCCGTTGTCGCGGTGGGGTCCTGACGTCCTACGACGCTTCGCGCATCGTCATGCCGGCGAGCGAGATGACGTAGTCCTTCGACTGCTCGTCGACGTGGACGCCGTAGGTGGTCGGGTAGTAGGCCGTCTTCTGGTACGCCTGGGGCAGTTTCAGCGGCTGCTGGGATGCGGGCCCGGTCAGCAACCATTCGCGGGTGATCATCGGCTCGATGAACGTGTAACGGCTGTCCCAGGTGCCGTTGATGATGATGTGTTCGAAGTCGTAGGAGCCGGGGACGAGACTGCCGTCGCTGAAGTCGATCAGGTGCACACCCATGCCGGGCACGGCCTGCGCAGCGGCGGGTGCACCGGGCGGAACGACGTAGTCCTGTGGCACGTACTTGCTCTCGGGCGCACGTTCGGCCTTGGCCGCGTAGTCCGGATCGGACCCGATGATGGACTCGATCGTCGCCATGTCGACCATGTCGAAGTGGAAGTCGAAGTGCGGTTTGCCGAACAGCTCCGGCGGCTCGTGTCCTTCCGGGTTCCAGTTGAGCATGACATGGTCGAACGGGGTCGCCGAGGCCTGGTCGGGGAAGTCGAGCATCAGCGTCGGTGGGAGACCCCTGTTCGCTGCGGGTAGTCCGTCGAGGGCGGTGGGCGACAGTCGAAGGCCGATCTCGGTCGGACGTCCGCCGTCGTCGAGCGTGGTGTAGGTCTTGACCGTGCCGTTCCCGAGGGGTTGGGACGGGCCGAAGAAGGTACCGCTGTTACCGGGGGGCGGGCTCTCACTGCTGCACCCCGGGAGAAATGCGAGGGCCGTGCTCGCGGCGAAGGCGATTCCGAGGCCGCGGAGAAGTCGATGACGAAGCATGATCTTCTTCCGTCCTGATCGATGCCGACACGCTGGCGACCCCCGACGGCGCCGGTGCTCTGGGCCGTACCTGAATGAGCTACGGGACCTCGTGGAGCGGCGCTGGCGGTCGGTCAGTGCGGCGATCGAGGTCGACGCCCTTGTTCGCGCCGGCCCATGGTCCTCTGTGGAGTCCCGATCTGATGGAGGACGGCGAAAATACGCCTACCGGCGGCGTACGGCTAGGGCCGCATGGGGGTCGATCAGGGCAGGTAGCCGGCGGGCCCCGGGTCGGCCGCCGCGCGCAGACGTGCGCTGTCCTGCCGTGGCGGCGCACCGAAGAGCCGCCGGTACTCGCGGTTGAACTGGGACGGGCTGTCGTACCCGACGAAGTGCCCCACGCCCGCCACGTCGTCGGGCTTCGCCACCAGGAGCGCCCGTGCCTCCTGCAGGCGGATGCGTTTCTGGAACTGCAGTGGGCTCATGGTGGTGACGGCGCGGAAGTGCCGGTGGAAAGCGGCGGTGCTCATCCCCGCCATCCGCGCAAGGTCCTCGATCCGCGTCGGCTCGGCGTAGTTGTCGCGGATCCACCGGATCGCCCGGCTGACGTGGGACGTGCTGCTGTCGGCGAGCCCGATCTGGCGGACGATCGCGCCGTGCGGGCCGGTGAGCAGCCGCCAGAGGATCTCGCGCTCGACGAGCGGGGCGAGCACGCGGGCGTCGGCGGGCCGGCCGAGCAGGCGCAGCATCCGGGCCGCGGCGTCGAGCAGGTCGGGGCCGGCCTCGCCGGTGGCGATCGCCGGGCCGGCGTCGCCACGGGACGGCCCTCGCGGCGCGGTCTCCAGCAGCAGCTCCGCGATCGTGGCCGGCCGGAGCACCAGCCCCATGCCAAGGGCCGGGGTCTGCGGGCCGGCGTCGAGGAAGTGGCCGGTGACGGGCAGGCCGGTGGTGACCACGAGCAGCTGGCCCGCTCGGTACTCGAACACCTGGTCACCGAGCAGCAGCCGCTTGCCCCCTTGCGCCATGACGACCAGCAGCGGGTCGGTCAGCGAGTAGTCCGGCTCCGTCGTCTCCACCCGCGACAGCAGCAGCCCGGGGATCGAGGTCTGCAGGTCCGGCCGGGCGTGGGCAGCGATCAGGCGGCCCATCTCGGTCAGGAGGTCGGCGGCGCGCACACATCGATCAGATCGAAGGTGCGAGGATCAGGCAAGAGCCGGCGCGTATCGATCTACCGGCGCCAGGCCCCGCGCGTTTGCATTGAGCCATGCCTCTCGACCACTACGTCACCCTCGGCCGGTCCGGCCTCCGCGTCAGCCCGTTCGCCCTCGGCGCGATGACCTTCGGCGAGGATCCCGGCGGCGCCGGCTGCAGCGTGGAGGAGTCGGAGAAGATCCTCGCGACCTACCTGGACCGCGGCGGGAACTTCGTCGACACCGCGAACTTCTACACCAACGGCCACTCCGAGAAGATCCTCGGCGACTTCTTCGCCGCCCGCCCCGGCCGCCGTGAGCACGTGGTTCTGGCGTCGAAGTTCTTCGGGAACATGTTCCCCGGCGACCCGAACGGCGGCGGTGCGGGTCGGGGCTCGATCGTCGCCCAGCTCGACGAGACCCTGCGCCGCCTGCAGACCGACCACCTGGACCTGTACTGGCTGCACAACTGGGACCGCCACACCCCGATCGAGGAGACGATGCGGACCCTCGACGACCTCGTCCGGGCGGGGAAGATCCGCTACATCGGTTTCTCGAACACGCCGGCATGGGTCACCGCCCAGGCCCAGACCACGGCACTGCTGAAGAGCTGGACCCCGCTGATCGCCCTGCAGGTCGAGTACTCGTTGCTCGCCCGCACCGTCGAGGGGGAGCTCGCGCCGCTCGCCCTCGACCAGGGAATGGCGCTCGTGCCGTGGAGCCCGCTCAAGAACGGATTCCTGTCCGGGAAGTACCGGCGCGGCGCACAGGTCGCCGACTCCGCCCGCAGCGCCTTCGTCGGCGGCCCGACCGAGGACGACCACGCGGTGATCGACGCGGTGGCCACCGTTGCCGACGAGCTCGGCACCACGTCCGCGGCGGTGGCACTGGCCTGGCTCCGCGCCCGCCGCGGTACCGTCGTACCGATCGTGGGCGCCCGCCGCGTGGAGCACCTCGAGGACAACCTCGCCGCACTGGACGTCACCCTCGCGCCGGAGCACCTCCGCGTGCTCGACGAGGTCTCGACGCCGACCCTGGACTACCCGGCGCCGATGCACGGCGCGCAGCGGGCGATGCTGCAGTTCGCCGGCACCACGGTGGACGGGGTGGAGTCGGGTGTGTACCCGCCGCTCCTGCAGAGCGCCGTGCGCTATTGAGGGGTGGCGGCCTGCGTTGATCTCTTGCGTTCCGCTCTCCTGCGTTCCGCGGAACGCTTGCGGTTGGCGCGCCGTTCCCGGCTCGGGTCCCAAGGAGTCGGGTGCTGGCCCCGGGCTTCGCGTGAATCCGCGGGCTCGCATCGGACCTCTTGCGTGGCGTGGTGGCTGGTTTGGCACAACTACCGAATATTGTGGTTGCGCTGGCGGCCGTCCCCGGCGCGGGGGCACGCCCGTTTCCGACGAGTCCGTCTCTGCCGGGTGGGCGGGGACTGTCCTGTGGTCCCGAATCCGTTCTCCATGATCACCAGAATGGGACTGTTCTCGCCGCGTTCCGCGGAACGCGACCGCCCGGAATTGTCGGACCCTCGTGCCATTCTTAAGTCGCACATTGATCCGACTCCGGGGGTTCTCGTGTCCGCTGCCGCCGTCATTCCGCTGCCCACCCCACTGCAGGCCATGCCGACCCACGCCCTGGAATCGGAACTACTCGGTCTGGCGGGGCACATCGCCGCTGCGGAATGTCGGTTCCTGCAGCTGTTGGCCGAGTTCGACGAGCGGGGTGGCTGGTGTGGGGACGGGATCCGCTCGTGTGCGCACTGGCTGTCCTGGCGGGCCGGGATGAACCTGCGCACCGCCGTCGAGCACCTGCGGGTCGCGCACGCCCTGCAGCACCTGCCCCGCATCACCGAGGCGTTCGCCGCCGGCCGGGTGTCCTACTCGAAGGTTCGGGCGATCACCCGAGTCACCGGGTCCGATACCGCGACCCTGACCCGGATCGCCGCCGACATCGCCGCCGGCACGTCGGAGCTGCGGCACACCGCGGTCGCGGACCCGCAGACCGCGGAACAGGTCCTGCTCAACGTGGCCCTGTCCGGCACCGCCAGCCACGTGGAGAGCGTGGTGCGGGCCGTGCGGCGCCGCTACACCCCACCCGAAGACCTCGTGGCCCGCCGATCCCTGACCTGGCAGTGGGACGAGGACGGCTCCCTGATCCTGCGCGCCCGGCTCACCCCCGACGACGGGGCCACCCTCATCGCCGCCATCCAGGCCCTGGCACCAGCCCCCGCCCCGGCACGCCATCCGGTCCAGCCCGCACCGCAGGACCTGGACCAGCAGGCCCGCGAACACGAACCCGGCCCGGCCGCCGACCGGGTGGCCGCCCGCCGGGCCGATGCCCTGCTCACCCTGGTTAACCGGGAGGGCGGGGAGGAGGCCGGTCCGGTGGTCGAGCGCGGGCAGGCCCAGGTGATCGTGCACCTGGACGCCACCACCGGTACCGCCCGCCTAGAGGGCGGCCCGGAGATCCCGGCCACCACCGCGCAGCGGCTGACCTGCGACGCCCGCGCCCAAGTGCTGCTCAACGACCGGGAGGGCAACCGCCTGTATCTGGGCCGCTCCCGTCGGCTCGCCACCCCCGCCCAGATCGCGGCGTTGACCGTGCGCGACGGGGCGGGCTGTCGGTTCCCCGGCTGCACCCACACCCATTACCTGCACGCCCACCACGTGCGGCACTGGCTGCACGGCGGCCGCACCGATGTGGACAACCTGGTCCTGATCTGCAGCTTCCACCACCGCCTGATCCACGACCACGGCTACCGGATCCGATGGGCCTCCGCCGGCTGGGTGTTCAGCCGCCCGGATAACACTGCGATTCCCACCGTCGCACCGGTGTTGACCGGTAGCCGCGAGAGTCTGATCGAGATGCACACCCGGGACCGGCTGCGGATCACTCGCACCACCCTGACCCCGGACTGGTATGGCGAACGGCTCGACCCACAGCCGATCCTGGACGCGCTGCTACCTCGCAGGGTAAGGACCGCGGCCTGAACCCCGCGCCGCGTTCCGCGGAACGCGATGCACGAGCGGTAACACGGTGATCACGACCAGCGAGCACACGATCGCCGACCCGACAGGAGCTCCCCGTGCGTCACGCTCTATCCGCGGCAGTCGCCGTCGCTGCTGCGCTCACCGCGTGCGGCACGCCGCCGCCCGCACCGCCGCCCGCACCGCCGCCGGCCACCGAGACTGTCGCCGTCCCGCCTCCTAGCCCGGAGACGATCACCTACCCGCCGACCGTCGTGCCGTCCGTCGTGGAGACCGCAGCCCGCTGGACGATGCCGAACCTGGTCGGCTCGGGGCTCCAGGATGCGCAGGACGCGATCCAGGAGCTGACGGGCTTCCGGATCGCGGTCACCGCGTCGCACGACGCGACGGGCGCGAACCGGATGCAGATCAACGACCGCAACTGGAAGGTGTGCACGCAGAACATCCCGCCGGGAGCCACGATCACGGCGGACAGCCGCATCGACTTCGGGACCGTGAAGGTCGAGGAGAGCTGCTGAGCTCGTGTTACGCGCGCGATACGCCCAGCTGACCGGACGGTGACGTGGGGCGTGAGCGGGGCGTGACGCGATGATCGTGTGGGCGTAACCCGGGGGAAACAGCCGCTTCCAACACTCGAACCGGCCTGCCGCGAACATCCCCAGGAGTGCCGATATGTCCTACCTGAACCCGTCGGAGTTCGTCGTCAAGATGATCGACGCCGGCGAGTCCAAGGTCTTCATGTCCACGCGCGACACCGTGATCAGGGCGTACATGGCGGGCGCCATCCTGTCCCTGTCCGCGGCGTTCGCGGTGACGGTCGCCGTGCAGACCGGCTCGGCGCTCGTCGGGGCGCTGCTGTTCCCGGTCGGGTTCTGCATGCTGTACCTGCTGGGCTTCGACCTCCTGACGGGCGTCTTCACGCTGGTGCCGCTCGCCTGGATCGACAAGCGGCCCGGGGTCACGCTCAAGGGCGTCCTGCGCAACTGGGGCCTCGTGTTCGCCGGCAACCTCGCGGGCGCGCTCACGGTGGCGCTCATGATGGCCGTGATCCTGACGTTCGCGTTCAGCGTGGACCCGGACCAGGTCGGCCAGCGGCTCGGCGAGATCGGCGCTTCTCGGACGGTGGGTTACGCCGACCACGGGGCCGCCGGGATGTTGACGCTCTTCCTCCGCGGTGTCCTGTGCAACTGGATGGTCTCCACGGGTGTGGTCGCCGCGATGATCTCGACGTCCGTGTCCGGCAAGGTGATCGGGATGTGGATGCCGATCCTGGTGTTCTTCTACATGGGCTTCGAGCACTCGGTCGTCAACATGTTCCTGTTCCCGTCCGGCCTCATGCTCGGCGGCGACTTCTCGATCCTCGACTACCTCGTGTGGAACGAGCTCCCCACGGTGGTCGGCAACCTCGTCGGCGGGCTCACGTTCGTCGGGCTCACGCTGTACGCCACCCACGCCCGGCCCGGCACCGGCCGGGCGCGCCCGATCCGTGCGGACGTCGGTGTCCCGGCCGAGGTGGGTGCCGCCCGCTGAACCATCGCACATGCCTCCTGATGCTTCACTTGGACTCGATCCGCCCCAGTGGATCAGCGCTCTCCGACAAGGTCTTCTGTGCCAGCGTCCAGCCGGCATCCTCGATGTCGAGCGCGTGGCGGAGGTAGGCCCAGGTGATCTGCTGGATCAGGGCCACTCGTCGCGGATTCTCGTCGGTGGTCTCCTTGGCCTCGTAGCCACTGATCCCGCCGAGCGAGTGTTCCGCCCCGAACAGGGTGAGCAGACTCTTGCTGCCGGGGCTCAGGACGTAGGCGTCGGTCGTCCAGGCGGGCCCTCGAACGGTCAGCGGGAGGTCGTCCTGATCCCCCACGACCACCAGCGCCGGTGTGGCCATGTGCGCGAAGCTCGGGTTCCTCAGCCACGGGAAGTTCTCGGCTGCGTACGGTGTCAGGTCGGCTCCGCCCCGTCCGGCCGTGGCGAGGAGCACGCCGGCCTTGATCCGCGGGTCGGAGAGGTTGTCGCTCCTGTTGCTCTCCGGATCGAGGATCCGCAGGCCCAGCAGAATGCCGGCGGTCTGGCCGCCGAAGGAGTGTCCGGCTGCGGCGATCCGGCTGCGGTCAAGGCGCCCGCTGAGGCCCGGAACGGCGGCCTCCAGGAGCTCGAGCTGATCGAGGATGTGCTTCACGTCCTCTACCCGGGAACGCCAGATCCGCGGTGTGCGGGGATCGTCCGGGGGGAGGCCCACCGTCCGCGAGTCGAGATGGGTGGGTTGGATGACCGCGAAGCCGTGAGCTGCCCAGAAGTCGACCAACGGGCCATAGCCGTCCAATGACGAGCCGTACCCGTGTGAGAAGACGATGATGGGCAGGTCACGCCCGGTCACGGGCGCGGAGATGCGGACGCGCAGGTCCTCGCCGCGGCCCGGCGCCGACAGTGCCACCGGCTTCAACGCGACGATCGGAGCGGGTGCACCGATGGCCACGCCGGTGGTCGCCGTTTCTGTTTCGGTCATCGAAGATCTCCCTTTTCAGCCGGGAGGTACGCTAGAACCTGACGCTGGCGTCAGAGGCGAGAAGCGTGGCCCGGGTCACATCGGGGAGAATGATGCGTATTGGCGACCTCGCGGCCAGGACAGGTGTCAGTGTTCGGTCGCTGCGGTACTACGAGCAACAGAACCTGCTCGCCTCTGAGCGGAGCCCGCGCGGCCAGCGACACTATTCCGAGAGCGCGGTCGACCGTGTCCGACTGATCCAGCAGTTGTACGCGGCCGGGCTGTCGAGCAAGGTGATCCGGGAATTGCTGCCGCGCGTCGTGAACGGCCGAGCCACGCCGGATCTGCTCTCCGGACTTTCTGCCGAACGGGATCGTATGGACGAGCAGATCGGCGATCTGACGAGCGCCAGAGATCGGCTCGACGCCGTCATCACCAACGCCGCGGCGAACTGGCGTACGGGCCGACGCTGCCGCGGCGGGGGCGAGGACCTCTAGACGATCGCACCGCCCTGCACGACGTGCCGCAGGTGCTCCGGCTCGACCAGCACGCCGATGTCGGCGAGTGGGTCGCCGTCGAGCACGAGGAGGTCGGCGTGCGCGCCGGGGCGCAGCGTGCCGATCTCGCCGGGCATGTTCACCAGCTCGGCCGCGACCGAGGTGGCGGACCGGATGACGTCGAGCGGCTGCTGCACCTCGGCGCGGAGCCGGAACTCGTGCTTCTGGTGGCGGTGCATGCCGCCGAGCAGATCGGTGCCGTAGACCAGCTCGACGCCGCCGCGCGCGGCCCGTTCCAGCGCTGCCAGGCCGGCGCCGAGCACCTCGTCGACCTTGCGCCAGCTCGGCTCGGGGAGCCCGAACTCGCGACCCTCCGCCTTGAGGGCCCAGTACGTCACCAGCGTCGGCACGAGGAAGGCGTTGCGCTCGCGGAACAGCTCGACGCTGCGGTCGTCGAGGAGGTTGCCGTGTTCGATGGAGCGGATCCCCACCTCCAGGGCGCGGTTCACGGCGCGTGCGGTGTAGGCGTGCGCGGCGACGTACCGGTTCGCGGCCTCCGCCTCCTCGACGATCGCGCGCAGCTCCTCGACCGAGTACTGGGTGGAGTCGATGCGATCGGTCGGCGACGCGACGCCGCCGGAGGCCATCACCTTGATGTGGTGGGCGCCCTTGCGCAGCTCGTCGCGGGCGGCGGTGCGCACGGCGTCCACCCCGTCGGCGATCCGGCCGAGGCCCGCGCAGCACGGGTGGTCGTCGTGGCGGTTGGAGCCGCGGGAGCGGCCGTCGCCGTGCCCGCCGGTCTGGCTGAGCGCCCGCCCGCAGAACAGCAGGCGGGGCCCGCGGACCAGGCCTTCGGCCTGCGCGTCGGCGAGCCCGTGGTCGGCGCCTGCGGCGTCGCGGACCGTGGTGAACCCGCGGTCGAGCATCTGCCCCATGATCCGGGCGCTGTGGGCGGCGACGTAGGAAGGGGCGAGCGACGGGAGCGAGCTCAGGTCCGCGGTGAGGGCGGTGACGTGGACGTGGGCGTCGATCAGACCCGGCAGCACCACGGCACCCCGCACGTCCTCGGTTCGCACGTCGGGCGCGGTGAGGCCGGTGCCGATCTCGACGATCCGGCCATCGGCGCAGCGGATGTCGCCCTCGACGTACCCGCCGTCGGCGGGGTCGAGCAGCCGGGCGTTGCGGAGCAGCAGCGATGCGTTCACCAGTCGTGGACCGTGCCGTCCGTCAGCCGGTTCACCGGCAGGTACGCCGGGCGGTACTCGAACTTCGCCGCGGCCTCCTTGTCCACCGTGACGCCGATGCCCGGGGTCTCGCCGGGGTGCACGTAGCCGTCGGAGAACGTGTAGGAGCGGCGGAACACCTCGTAGGTCTCGGCGGTGTGCGGCATGAACTCCTGGATGCCGAAGTTGTGGATCGCGAGGTCGAGGTGCAGGCCGGCGGCCATGCCGACGGGGGAGATGTCGGTGGGGCCGTGGATCCCCGACTTCACCTGGTAGAGCGCGGCGTAGTCGAAGAGCTTGCGCATCGGGGTGATCCCGCCGGTGTGGGTCACGGCGGAGCGGACGTAGTCGATGAGCTGCTCGCGGATGAGCGTCTGGTAGTCGAAGACGGTGTTGAACACCTCGCCGATCGCGAGCGGGGTGGTGGTGTGCCTGCGGACCAGCCGCAGACCCTCCTGGTTCTCCGCCGGTGTGCAGTCCTCCATCCAGAACAGGTCGTACGGCTCGAGCGCCTTGCCGAGCGTGGCCGCCTGGATCGGGGTGAGCCGGTGGTGCACGTCGTGCAGCAGCGGCAGCTCGGGTCCGAACTCGTTGCGCACCGCCTCGAAGACCGTCGGCAGGTGGCGCAGGTACGCGCGGGTGTCCCAGGTCTCCTCGGCCGGCCGCGGGTGCCGGCCGGCCGGTTCGTAGCCGCGCCCGCCGGTGGGGTCGGGCGCGGCGGAGATCCCGTAGATCGTCTCCAGCCCGGGTACGCCGGACTGCACGCGGATCGACCGGAAGCCCTCGTCCCGGCGGGCCCGGACCGAGTCCAGCAGCTCGGGCAGGTCCCGCCCGCTCGCGTGCCCGTACGCCATGATCCCGGTGCGGCTCGCCCCGCCGAGCAGCTGGTAGAGCGGCATGCCCGCGGCTTGCGCCTTGATGTCCCACAGCGCCACGTCGACGGCGGCGATCGCGGCCATCGTCACGGGTCCGCGCCGCCAGTAGGCGCCGCGGTAGAGGTACTGCCAGGTGTCCTCGATCCGGTGCGCGTCGCGGTCGGCGAGCAGCGGGACGACGTGGTCGCGCAGGTAGCTCGCGACCGCGAGCTCGCGGCCGTTGAGGGTGGCGTCGCCGTAGCCGACGAGGCCGTCGTCGGTGGTGATCTCGAGCGTGACGAAGTTGCGTCCCGGGCAGGTGACGATGACGTCGGCGCCTGCGATCCGCATGGAGGTCCCTTCCGTTGGCCCTTGGTCGAGCCGGCCGTGAGGCCGGCGACAAGGTAGCGCTACGTCAGATGCCGATCAGCCGCTCCATCGATAGCGGCGCTCGGGGCGGCCGGTGCCGCCGTAGCGCAGGCGCACGGTCGCGGCACCGGTGGCCACGAAGTGCTCCAGGTAGCGGCGCGCGCTCACCCGCGACAGCTGCGTGAGCTCGGCGCACTCGGCCGCGGAGAGGTCGCCGTCGTGCCCGCGCAGCACCTGCTCGACGAGCCGGGCCGTGGGCGCGGTGAGGCCCTTGGGCAGCCGCGTCGTTCCGCCGTGGCGGCCGCCGAACACGCTGTCGATGTCGTCCTGCCCGGCTCGCTGGAGACCCGCGAGCCGCCCGCGCACCCGTGCCACCCGCTCCACCTGCTCGCGCAGGACGGCCGCGTCGAACGGCTTCACGAGGTAGTGCGTGGCGCCGCCGTGCAGCGCGGCGGTGACGGTGCCGGGGTCGTCGGCGGCGGTGATCACGAGCACGAACGGGTCGTCGGGGGAGCCGGTGCGCAGATCGCGCAGCACCTCGAGCCCGGACCGGTCGGGCAGGTAGACGTCGAGCAGCACGAGGTCGGGTCGCTGCTCACCGGCCAGCCGCACGGCGTCGGCACCGGTGTGGGCGACGCCCACCACCTCGCAGCCGGGGATCCGGGCGACGTAGCCGCTGTGCACGCGGGCGACCATGAAGTCGTCGTCGACGACGAGCACCCGCATCACGTGCGTACCCGGGCGGGAACCAGCGGGAGGCACGCGGTGAAGACGGCGCCGATGTTGTCGGGGTCCCCGTCGTTGTGGAGCGTGATCGACCCGCCGCGGCGCAGGCAGACCTCCCGGGCCAGCGCCAGGCCGAGGCCGCGACCGCCGGTGTCGTGCTCGGCGGCCTTGGTGCTGAAGCCGTGCCGGAACACCTCCTCGACCAGCTCCGACGCCACGCCGGGGCCCGAGTCGCGGACCGTCACGCGCACGGTGTCGTGGTCCGGGTCGTCCTCGGTGGTGAACCCGACCTCCACCCACCCCGGCCCGGCGGCGTCGAGCGCGTTGTCGACGAGGTTGCCCAGCACGGTGACCAGATCGGCCGAGAGCGCCGGGTCCCGCTCCGGGTCGACGGCGTCGAGCCGGCTGCCGGGCGCGAGCCGCAGCTCGGCCCCGCGCTCGGTGGCGAGGCTCGCCTTCGCCACCAGCAGCGCCGCGACCGCGGCGTCCCCCACGCTCGCCGTGACCTCGCGGCGCCACTGGTCCGACCCCGCGACGATGCCCGCCACAAACCGCCGCACCTCGTCGTGCTCGCCGAGCTCGGTGAGCCCGGCGATCGTGTGCAGGCGGTTGGTGAACTCGTGCGCCTGCGCGCGCAGCGTGTCGGTGACGTGGCGCGAGGCGTCCAGGCGGTGCTCCAGCGCGGCCAGCTCCGTGCGGTCCCGGAGGGTGACGACGGCGCCGACGGGCGCGCCGTCGACCACCACCGGCATCCGGTTGAGGACGAGCACCCGGGTGCCGTGCAGCACCACCTGGTCGGGCCCGACCGCCGTGCCCGTGAGGACGTCCCGCAGCCGGTCGTCCAGACCGAGGTCGTCCACGCTGGTGCCGACGGAGTCGATCCCGAGCAGCTCGCGGGCCGCGGCGTTGAGCAGCGTGATCCGGTCGGCGCGGTCCAGGCCGAGCACGCCTTCCTTCACGCCGAGCAGCATCGCCTCGCGCCGCTGAACCAGCTCCACGATCTCGTTGGGCTCCAGCCCGAGGGTCTGCCGTCGCACGCGCCGGGCGAGCAGCAGCGACCCGGCCACCCCGAGCACGACCGCGGCCCCCACCAGCGCCACCGCGGGCGCGGGCGCCGCGAGGAGCCCGGTGAGCAGCGGCGGCGCCTCGACCCGGGCGGCCACGAGCCCGACGACGCGCCCGTCGTCGGCGAGCACCGGCACGTGCGCGACGACGGTGCGCCCGTCGGGGTTGCCGACCCACGCCCGCCCGGCCGGTGCGGTGCTCTCGCCCGCCGCGAAGGGCTCCCCGACCTCGGCGGGATCGGCGGCGCTGCGCACCACGAGGTCGGAGTCGACGATCACGATCTCGTCGGCACCCGACAGGTTGCGCGCGCTGGTGCCGAGCGCGGGCAGCGGGCCGAAGCTGCGGGTCGCGAGGCTCTCCCGCACCCCCGCCGTGGCCGCGACGTCCTCGGCCACCGACAGCATCCGCCGCCCCTGCGTCTCCCGGAACGCGGCGTCCGACTGCACAACGGCGAGCGCGCTGACGGCGGCGAGCAGCAGCCCCACGATCCCGAGCTGCCAGCCCAGGAACTGCCGTGCGAGCGTCCGCGCCACGCGGGGGAGCCTCTCACGACCACCGCGCCCCATGACCACAACGACCACAACGACCGATGTGCGAGCAAGGCAGACACCGTCGCCGTCGCAGCCCAGGCTGTGCGCCACGACATACCTCGATGGAGAGGCAGACATATGCGGACCCGAAGTGTGGTCGCGGTGGTCGCGGCGCTCGCCGCGGTGCTGCTCATACCGCCGGTGGTCGGCGGGCTCACCGGTGGCGGCGACGGCACGCAGCTGCGTGGCCTGCGCTTCCTGGTGCCCAACGCGCCCGGTGGCGGATACGACATCACGGCGCGCACCGCCGCCAAGGCGATGGAGGACGCGGGGATCACCGGAGCCGTGGAGGTGTTCAACCTCCCGGGCGCCGGCGGCACGGTCGGGCTCGGCCGCACGGTCAACGAGAGCGGCAACGACCGGCTCGTGATGTCGATGGGCCTCGGCGTGGTCGGCTCGGTCTACACCAACGACTCGCCCGCGAAGCTCACCGACACCACGCCGATCGCGCGGCTCACGCAGGAGACCGAGATCGTCGTCGTCGGCAAGGACTCGCCGCTGCGCACGCTCGACGACCTCACGGCGGCGTGGAAGGCCGATCCGGGCGCGGTGCCCGTCGGCGGCGGCTCCAGCCCGGGCGGGCCGGACCACCTCGCGCCGATGCTCATGGCCGAGGGCATGGGGATCGACCCGCGCGCCGTCAACTACGTGTCCTACGACGGCGGCGGCGAGCTGCTCGCCGCGGTCCTCGGCGGCAAGGTGGCGTTCGGCGTGTCCGGTCTGTCGGAGTACGCCGACCAGATCGAGGCCGGTGAGCTGCGGGTGCTCGCCGTGACCGCGGCGCAGCGCGTACCGGGCGTCGACGCGCCGACGCTGAAGGAGTCGGGCGTGAACGTCGAGTTCGCCAACTGGCGCGGGGTCGTCGCGCCGCCGGGCCTGTCCGACGAGGGTCGCGCAGAGCTGGTGGCGGCGTTCACGACGCTGCGCGAGTCGCCGGAGTGGAAGGAAGCCCTCGAACGCAACGGGTGGCAGGACGCGTACCTGCCCGGCGACGAGTTCGCGGCGTTCCTGCACTCGGAGAACGACCGCGTCGCCGGTGTCCTGCGGAACCTGGGGTTGGTCGCATGAGCACCGTCGTTCCCTGGCTGCGCGAACGCTCCGAGCTGGGCGTCGCCGCGTTGCTGCTCGCATCCGGGCTGCTGGTGCTCGCCGACGTGGCGCTCGCGCCGCGCTCGGGCAACGCCGCCGACCCGCTCGGCCCGAACGCCGTGCCGATCCTCCTGGGCGTGCTGCTCCTTGTGCTGGCCGCTCTGCTCACGGTCGACGTGCTGCGCGGCGGCCACGGCGAGGCCGAGGCGGGCGAGGACGTCGACCTCGCCGTCCCCGCCGACAAGCGCACGGTGCTCATCCTCGCCGGCGTGATCGTCGCGACCGCCGCGCTGATCCCTCTGCTCGGCTGGCCGATCGCCGGGACCGTGCTGTTCTGGGGCGCCACCTACGCGCTCGGCTCCCGCGCGTTCCCGCGCGACCTGCTGATCGCCGCGGGCGTCTCGCTGACGACCTGGCTCGTGTTCGACGCGCTGCTCGGCGTGGACCTGCCCGGCGGACCGCTGATGGGGCTGATCTGACGTGATCGAGAACCTCACCCACCTCTTCGAGGGCTTCGGCCACGCGCTGACCCCGACCAACCTGCTGTTCTCCGCCATCGGCGTGCTTCTGGGCACCGCGATCGGCGTGCTGCCCGGCATCGGGCCTGCGATGGCGGTGGCGCTGCTGCTGCCCGTCACGTACGCGTTCGACCCCACCGGCGCGTTCATCCTGTTCGCCGGCATCTACTTCGGGGCCATGTTCGGCGGGTCGACCACGTCGATCCTGCTCAACACCCCCGGCGAGAGCGCCTCGGTGATGGCGGCGATCGAGGGCAACCCGATGGCTCGCGCCGGGCGCGGGGCCCAGGCGCTCGCCGCAGCCGCGATCGGGCACTTCATCGGCGGGCTCGCGGGCGCGCTCGGGCTGGTGCTGCTCGCACCGCTGGTGGCATCGGTCGCCGTCGACCTCGGCGCCCCCGACTTCTTCGCGATCATGGTGCTGGCGTTCGTCGCCGTCTCGGGGGTGCTCGGCAGTTCCCGGGTGCGCGGGTACGCGGCGCTCGCGATCGGCCTGACGATCGGGCTGGTCGGGCTCGACCCGCTCACCGGCCAGGCGCGGCTGACGTTCGGCATCCCGCAGCTCGCCGACGGCATCGACGTCGTGATCGTCGCGGTCGGCCTGTTCGCGGTGGGCGAGGCACTGTGGGTGGCCGCCCACCTGCGGCGGACCGTCGACACGCCGATTCCCGTCGGGCGGCCGTGGCTGTCGCGCGACGACCTGCGCCGCACCTGGAAGCCGTGGCTGCGCGGCCCGTTCATCGGGTTCACGTTCGGCTCCATCCCGGCCGGTGGGGCGGAGATGTCGACGTTCATGGCGTACGTGACCGAGCGGCGCCTCTCCCGGCGCCGCGAGGAGTTCGGCAAGGGCGCGATCGAGGGCGTGGCCGGCCCGGAGGCGGCGGCCAGCGCGTCGTCGGCGGGCACGCTCGCCACGATGCTCACGCTCGGCCTGCCGACCACCGCGATCGCAGCCGTCATGCTCGCGGCGTTCCAGCAGTTCGGCATCCAGCCCGGCCCGCTGCTGTTCGAGAACGAGCCCGACCTGGTGTGGACGCTCATCGCCAGCCTGTTCATCGGCCTCGTCCTGCTGCTGGTGCTGAACCTGCCGCTCGCGCCGGTGTGGGCGAAGCTGCTGCGCATCCCGCGGCCGTACCTTTACGCGGGGATCCTGTTCTTCGCCTGCGTCGGCGCCTACGCGGTGAGCGGCCAGCCCGTCGACCTGCTGGTGCTGCTCGCGATCGGCGCCGTCGGGTTCCTCATGCGCCGCTACGGCCTGCCGGTCCTGCCGGCGATCATCGGCGTGATCCTCGGACCGGACGCGGAGCTGCAGCTGCGCCGCGCTCTCCAGCTCGCCAACGGCGACTTCACCACGCTGGTGTCCACACCCGTTTCGGTGGTGGTGTACCTGGTGATCGCGGCCCTCCTCCTGATCCCGCTGGTCGGGAAGCTGAGGAAGCGCGGGACGCCGACCCCGCCCGAGCCGCCCCGGGAACGCGTGGGCGTCTGAGGAACGTCGGCAAGGTGGCGAGCTCGACGGCCTCGGCTGCTAGCCCACGGGCTGGTCCGGCCGGCTGTCCGGCGCCCGTCGGATCGTGCGAAGGGCCTCCTCGGTCCAGCGCTGAGCCTCTCGCACGGCGCCGAGGCTCTCGGCGTCGGCAGGGGGACGGGCCGTCGTGTAGGCGTCGGTCGCGGAGCGCAGCTCGAAGACCGCGGCCCGCAGCTGGTCGATGCCGGCCCGCCGGTCTTCCGGCGCCGACGCAGCGACCTCGTTCAGGCTGATCGTGAGCGTGTCCACCCGCGGTCGGTAGGCGGTCCAGGTGGCGAGGCGCGCCGCGGCGTCCTGACTGCCGAGTGTGTTCGGGAGCAGCTCGTGGGCCAGCCACGTCGTCTCCGCCACCACGGCGTCGAGCCGCGCGGTCCAGGCCCCGGCCCGGCGGGCGCGGGCCGACGCAACGATGATCACCACGGCGCCGACGGCCAGCAGGCCGAGCAGCCACCAGAGCCAGCTCGCGGCGGAGGTGGACGACGGTTCGGCCGGAGCCGCCGCGGCGGGCGTCGGCGTCAGCTCGGCCGGGCCGGCGGTCGTGGCCGGCGCTGAGCCGGTCGTCTCCGCCTGCGCGGGGGTCGTGGCCGGTGACGGGTCCTGCGTGGGGAGCAACGCCTCGGAACGCGTCGGTAGCGCGACCGCGGTCCGCGGCGGTTGATCCGGGGACTCCTCGGGCGTGGTCGCCCGCACCGGCGCGGTGAGCGAGATCTCGGGGAGCTCGACCGTGGGCCGCGCGGTGAGCGATGGTGCGGGCAGCTCGTCGGTGGCCTGTGCGGTCGAGGCGGGAGGCCCACCGCCGCCACAGGCAGCGACAGCCAGCCCGAGAACACCCGCGAGGAGAACGACCCGAGGCCTGCCGAGTGGTCCGTGCACGATGGTCACTCAGCAGATCGTCCTCATCCGCCCGATTGCGGGCGTCGCCCGCAACGGATGAATCGGGTCCGATCACTGTGCGCGATCAGGGTGGTCAACGGCGTCGGATTCAGCTCTCCGGCGGGGCTCCGGCGGGCGGGGCGGTGGTGCCCCGGACGACCAGCTCGGTGGCGAGCTCGACGTGGTGCGAGTCGAGCGTCTCGCCGGCCGCCATCTGCAGCACGGTCTTGACGGCGACGCGGCCCATCTCCCGCAGCGGTTGGCGGACGGCGGTGAGCGGGGGAGAGGCCATGCGGGCGAGCTCGGTGTCGTCGAAGCCGGTGACGGAGAGGTCTTGCGGGATCCGCAGGCTGCGCAGGCGGGCTGCCTCGATGATCCCCAGGGCGATGGTGTCGCTGCCGCCGACGACGGCGGTGGGCGGGTGGGGGATGTCCAGCAGGCGTGCGCCCGCCCGGAGGCCCACCTCGTAGTGGAAGTGCTCGTTGTGGACGAGGCCGGGGTCGGTGGCGATCCCGGCGCTCTCCAGCGCGGCGCGGTAGCCGTGCAGGCGGGCCTGGTTGCAGCCGGAGTCCGGGGGGCCGCCGACGTAGCCGATGCGGCGGTGCCCGAGCGCGAGCAGGTGCTGGGTGGCGGCCAGCCCACCCGCGAAGTTCGTGGACCCGACGCTGGTGACCTCGACGCGGGGCAGGCTCATCGGGTCCAGGACGACGAGGGGCAGCCCGGTGAGCGCGAGCGCGTCGATGTGGGCGCTGGTGAGTGCCCCGGTGACGATCACGACCCCGGCGCGCCCGCTGGTCGCGAGGCGGCGGGCCCACGTCTCGGGGGAGCCGGCCGGGAGATCGTCGTCGTCCACCTGGCCGATGGCGATGGATGCGCCCATCTCCGAACCGGCATGCACGACCCCCTCGATCACCTGTGTCGCGTAGGCGCCGAACGAACCGTGCACGATCAGCTCGACCGTCGCGCCCGTGCCGACCGACCGGCGTGCCGACGGCGGCACGTACCCGTGCTGGCGCAGCAGCTCCTCGACCTGTGCGCGGGTGTCGGGCGCGACGTCCTGGCGGCCGTTGACGACCTTGGACACGGTGGCGACGGAGACGCCGGCCGAAGCGGCGATCATCGCGAGCGTGGTGCGTCCCGTCTGCCGCCCGCCGGCAGACACGTGCGATCCGGTCAGGGGGCCACCTCCGGCCTCGGTGCCTGGTGGGCGCACCGTAACCGCCGGACGGCCGTCCGGGGAAGACACGCACCGAAACTTTTCGAGGCCGATTTGCTGCAGAATCAGGCCTTGACCCCCGGTGGGGTGGTCATTATGGTGCGGGTCACGCGTAGTTGTTTCGAAAACTTTCGGAGCTGTCGGACGGCAGCTCCGCGTCCGGATCGAGCGGCCGCATTGATGCGGCCCGGCGCAACGGAGATCGACGTGGATCAGAAGCGGATTTCCCGACGGTCGTTCCTGGCCCTCGCGGCGGCCGCACCGATCGGTGCGAGCGTGCTGGCCTCGTGCGGCACCTCAGGCCCCGGCCAGGCCAGCAGTGGCGAGGCGAGTATCTGGTACCTCACGGGCCAGCCGCAGGAAGGCCTTCGCAAGGCGTCGGTCGACGCCTTCAACGCCGCGCGCCCCGAAGGGAAGCTCGCGGCCACGTTCTTCGAGAACGACGCCTACAAGACCCGGATCCGCACGGCCGTCGGCGCGAACCAGGCGCCCACGGTGATCTGGACCTGGGGCGGCGGCGGCCTGCGCGACTACGTGCGCAACGGCCAGGTGGACGACCTCACCGACTGGTTCAACCAGAACCCCGACGTCAAGTCGAAGCGCTTCGACACCTCCTTCGCAGCGGCCACGGTCGACGGGAAGATCTACGCGGTGCCGTGCGAGCAGGTGTCGCCGATCGTCATGTTCTACAACAAGCAGCTGTTCGAGCAGGTCGGCGCGCAGCCGCCCACCACGTGGGGCGAGCTGATGGCGCTCGTGCCGGTGTTCAACAACGCGGGGATCGCACCGTTCTCGCTCGCCGGGCAGTCGCGCTGGACCAACATGATGTGGCTGGAGTTCCTGTTCGACCGCCAGGGCGGTCCCCAGGTCTTCGACGCCATCGCCGCGGGCGAGCCGAACGCCTGGTCGCACCCGGCCGCGATCGCCGGGCTGACGAAGGTCCAGGACCTCGTCCGGGCGGGCGGGTTCGTCAACGGCTTCCAGTCGATCGCCGCCGACGCCAACGCCGACCAGGCGCTGATGCACCAGGGTCGCGCCGCGATGATGCTGCACGGCGCGTGGACCTACGGCTCCATGAAGGAGGAGGGCGGCGACTTCGTCCCGAGCGGCAAGCTCGGTTGGGTCCCGTTCCCGGCCATCGAGGGCGGAGCGGGCGACCCGAGCACCGGCGTCGGCAACCCCGCGTCGTTCCTGGCGCTGTCCTCCCAGGCGTCGGAGGAGCAGAAGGCCATCGCGCGGGAGTACTTCAAGAACGGTTTGCTGACCGACGCGGACATCGACGGGTGGGTCGCCAGCGGCGCCGTGCCGATCGTCAACGGCGTCGACAGCAAGTTCTCCGGTCCCGACGCCCCGTTCCAGCAGTTCGTCTACGACACGGCCACGCAGGCGAAGTCGTGGGTGCACTCCTGGGACCAGGCGCTGCTGCCCGGGCCCGCCGACGAGATGCTCAACAACATCGAGCAGCTGTTCTCGCTGTCGATCAGCCCGGAGCAGTTCGCGACCAACATGAACGCGGTCCCCTCGTCGTGACCAGCGGTTCGGTCAGTGCTCGGCAGCACGGGTCGCTCGCGTGGCTGGTGCTGCCGGCGTTGGCGTTCTTCGCGGCGTTCGGGGTCATCCCGCTGATCGGTGTGCTCCTGCTGAGCTTCACCAGCTGGAACGGCATCGGTGAGATCACGCCGATCGGTTTCGACAACTGGGTGTCGGTGCTCAGCGACCCGGGTTTGGTGCACTCGCTCGGCGTCACGTTCCTGATCATGGCGCTGTCCTGGCTGGTGCAGACCCCGATGAGCATCCTCGTCGGCGTGTTCATCGCGGGCCACCAGCGCTACCGCACGGTGCTCGCGGTGCTGTACTTCACCCCGCTGCTGCTGAGCTCGGCGGCGATCGCCATCACCTACAAGGCGCTGCTGGACCCCAACTTCGGCCTCGGTGCCTCGCTGGGGATCCCGCTGCTGGTGCAGAACTGGCTCGGCGACCCAGTGCTCGCGATCGCCACGGTGGTCTTCGTGGTGTCCTGGCAGTTCATCCCCTTCCACTCCCTGATCTACCAGGGCGCGGTGCGCCAGATCCCGGCGTCGCTGTACGAGGCGGCCCGGATCGACGGCGCCGGGCGGGTGCGCCAGTTCTTCTCGATCACGCTGCCGCAGCTGAAGTACACGCTCATCACGTCGTCCACGATGATCGTGGCCGGGTCGATGACGCTGTTCGACCTGATCTTCGTGCTCACCCTGGGCGGCCCGAGCGACGCCACCCGGGTGCTGGCGCTCGACATGTACCTGCGGGGGTTCCGCGGCAACATGATGGGACCCGCGAGCGTGATCGCGCTGATCATCGTCGTGGTCGCTGTGCTGCTCGCGATGGGCGTCCAACGCATGGGCGGCAAGGACGCCAACGAGAGCCGGCTGGAAGGAGCCTGACGTGGCCGCACCCACCAGCGCCGCCGCCGGCGCACCATCGGCGGTCTCCGTCCCGGCTCCCGGGAGGAAGGCCCAGCCACGGCGACGGCGCTCCGTGTCCGCGGACCGGCCCAACTACCTCGGGAGCATCGCGAGCTTCGTGTGGCTCGGGATCATCATCATCCCGGTCTACTGGGTGGTCATCACCAGCTTCAAGCCGCAGTCGGCGTACTACTCGAGCAACCCCATGCTGCCCGCCGAGCCGACCCTGGAGAACTACCAGGCGGTGATCGAGGCCGACTTCCTGACGTACTTCCTGAACTCGGTGATCGTGACCGTCGGCGCGACGGTGCCCGCGGTGCTGGTGTCGTTCATGGCGGCGTTCGCGATCGTCCGCGGCGGGCGCGGCCGGTTCCTGCGGTTCAGCAACACCGTCTTCCTGATGGGGCTGGCCTGCCCGCTGCAGGCCGTGATCATCCCGGTCTACCTGATCATCATCCGGCTGAGCCTCTACGACAGCCACCTCGCGCTGATCCTGCCCTCGATCGCGTTCGCCATCCCGCTGTCGGTGCTGATCCTGGCCAACTTCATCCGCGACGTGCCGAACGAGCTGTTCGAGTCGATGCGGATGGACGGGGCGACCGAGTGGGGCACGATGTGGCGGCTGGCGTTCCCGCTCACGCAGCCCGCGCTCATCACGGTGGCGATCTACCAGGGCCTGCAGGTGTGGAACGCGTTCCTGCTGCCGCTGGTGCTCACCCAGAGCCCGGAGCTGCGGGTGCTCCCGCTCGCGCTGTGGGCCTTCCAGGGCGAGTACGGGATCAACGTGCCCGCCGTGCTCGCGTCCGTGGTGCTCGCGACGCTGCCGATCCTCGCGCTGTACGTCATCGGGCGGCGGCACCTGTTGGCCGGCATGACTGCCGGGTTCTCCAAGTGAAGGGATTTCCGTGACGGAACGGCAAGCGTTGGTGGTACGGGGCGGCTGGGAAGGACACCACCCCGTCGAGGCCACCGACTACTTCCTCCCGCACCTGCAGGCCAACGGTTTCGCGGTGCGGGTGGAGAACTCGCCGAAGGTCTACGCCGACGCCGACTTCATGGCGGGCGTCGACCTGATCGTGCAGTGCATGACGATGAGCACCATCGAGAAGGACGAGCTCGCCGGGCTGACGCGCGCCGTGGAGAACGGCACCGGACTGGCCGGTTGGCACGGCGGGATCGCCGACTCCTACCGCAACTCCAGCGACTACCTGCAGCTCGTCGGTGGCCAGTTCGCCTGCCACCCGCCCAAGGCGCCGGACGAGCGCAAGGGCGAGCAGTCCGACTTCTTCATCCCGTACCGGGTCGAGATCACCGCCACCGACCACCCGGTGATGGAGGGGATCGCCGACTTCGACCTGGTCACCGAGCAGTACTGGGTGCTGTCGGACGAGTACAACACCGTCCTCGCCACCACCACGCTCGCCAAGAACGAGTGGGAGCCGTGGCACCGGCCGATCACCTCGCCCGCGATCTGGACGCGGGACTGGGGCAAGGGCCGGGTGTTCGTCTGCACGCCCGGGCACGACATGGACGTGATCCGGAACGAGGACGTCACCACGATCATCCAGCGGGGGATGCTGTGGGCGGCGCGCTGAGGGTCGGGATCGTCGGCGCCGGCAACATCTCCGGGCAGTACTCGGCGAGTCTCGGTCGGCTGCCGCAGGTGCAGGTCACCGCCGTGTGCGACCTGCAGCACGAGCGGGCCGATGCGCTCGCCGCGCAGCACGACGGTGCCCGGGTGGTCGACCTCCCCGGTCTGCTGGCGGCCGACGACGTCGACGCCGTGCTCGTCCTCACGCTGCCGGCCACGCACGCCGACGTCGCGCTGTCCGCGCTCGCCGCGGGCAAGCACGTGTACGTCGAGAAGCCGCTTGCCACTTCGGTGGCGGAGGGCCGCGAGGTCGTCAAGGCGGCGGCGGGCGCAGGCCTGCGGGTGGGCTGCGCGCCGGACACGGTGCTCGGCACGGGCGTGCAGACCGCGCGGGCCGCGGTGGACGCGGGCCGGATCGGCACCCCGCACTCCGCCACGGCGTTCATGACCACCCCCGGGCACGAGCGCTGGCACCCCGACCCGGAGTTCTACTACCAGCCGGGCGGCGGGCCGCTGCTGGACATGGGGCCGTACTACCTGACGTCGCTGGTGCACCTCCTCGGCCCGGTCACGCGGGTGGTCGGCGCGTCGACGAGACCGTCGGCCACCCGGACCATCGGCTCGGGCCCGAAGGCGGGCGCGTCGTTCGACGTGACCGTCGACTCCACGATCACGGGGATCCTCGAGCACGCCTCCGGCGCGGTGTCCACGCTGATCATGAGCTTCGACATCTGGGCCGCCCGCCTGCCCCGCATCGAGGTGCACGGCACCGCAGGCTCGCTGTCGGTGCCCGACCCGAACCACTTCGCAGGCCCGGTCGAGCTGTACTCCGCCTCGGCGGTCGACGACGGCTGGGTGGACATCGGGGCCACGGCCGGCTACGTCGACTCGGGCCGCGGCTACGGGCTGGCGGACATGGCGCTCGCGATCGCCGATGGCCGCCCGCACCGGGCGGGCGACGAGCTCGGCCTGCACGTCCTGGACATCATGGAGTCCGTGCAGCAGGCCGCCGACACGCACGCGTCGGTGGAGCTCACCACCACCTGCGAACGCCCCGCCGCCGTCTCCGGGCCGGTGGACCTCACCCGCGGGTGACCGTGGTGCTGCCGATCTAGTTCCGCCCGTCGGCTGCCCCGGCGATCTCCGCGACCACCGCGCGGGTGACCGGGGCGCCGTCGGGCAGCGCCCGCAGGATCGGGCCCGCGATGGCGTCGAGTTCCAGCGTGGCGCCGGCGAGCGCGTCCTTGAGCATGGACGAGCGCATCCCCGCCGGTAGGCCGGCGATCCTCTTCGCGACGGCGGCCGGGTCGACGTCGGCACCGGCCGTGGCGGCCGCGGCGGCGGTCTCGGTGATCAGCCCGTCGACGAGGTCGGGGTGGGTCTCGCGGGCCGGGCCGAGCGGCTGCCGCGCGCGGGTCGTCAGCAGGGCCAGCGGTGCGAGGAACGAGAGCTTGCGCCACAGCAGCGTGGCCTCGTCCGGCGCGGACGCGTCGACGTCGAGGCCCGCCGTGCGCAGCAGGGCCTCCGGGTCGACGCGGGCGCGCTCGCGTTCCTCCGCGAGCGCATACTCGACGAACGGCGAGACGTGCTCGATCACGCCGGGTCCGGTGCGCGTGGCCTCCACCGACACCGTCATCGGCACGACCGCGGCCTGCGGCAGGGCGGCCCGCAGCAGCGCGACGTGGTCGGTGCCGTTCAGCAGGGGCGCGACGGCGGCGTCGGTGAGCAGCGCGGGTGGCACCCGGGTCAGCGCGGCGAGCAGGTCGGGGGCCTTCGTCGCGACGAACAGGACGTCGACCGGGGCCGTGAGGTAGGGGCGCGCCGGCACCCGCGCCTCCCGGTCGCCGAGCATCTGGCTGCGCAGCGCCAGCCCGCCGACGTTGATCGCGGTGCTGGTGCGCTCAGAGGCCAGCACGGTGACCTCGTGGCCGGCGTCGGCGAGCAGTACCGCCAGCATCCCGCCGACCGCTCCCGCTCCGAGGATCCCGACCCGCTCCGCCATGCGCCCGCTCCTTCTCCTGCCACGTGTGAGCCCGGCCGCGACCCGCCGCCGGGCACCCGCCAGACTGCTCCCATGGGCGGGGGACCGAGTCGTCGGGTGCCGGTGCTGCTGGTTGCCGGCGTGATCGGGCTGGTCGCGGCGGTGCTCGCCACCGGGCTGGTGTGGCCGGGCTGGATGCGGCAGGAGATCGCGGGAACTGCGTCGGCCGTCGTCGACCGCTCCACCCCGGAGGGCACAGCGCGCGGCGTCACCGACGCGCTGAACCGGCGCGACGTGCGGAAGTTCGTCGACCAGCTGGTGTGCCGGGACGGGCGCACGCTGACCGAGGACGGCGACATGACGCTCGCCGAGGAGACCCTCTACCGCGACATCGAACCCTTCGACCCGAGGAGCGACGCGCCCGTCGCGGCGGTCGACCCGGTGTTCGCCGTCGAGGAGGTGCGGGACCTGCGACCCAGCGACCCGGGCTACGACGACGAGATGGCCGGGGCGAAGGTCGCGATCGTCACCGTCTCCTTCGCGTCCGCCCCACCCGAGGTTCGCCAGCAGCTGCCGGACCGCAAGGGCGCGCTGACGATGGTCGACGAGGACGGCGCGTGGGTGGTGTGCGTGATGGGGTTCGCGCCGGTCGGTGAGCTGTCCGGCGAGGTGCCGCCGGACGCCGACCCGGCCAGCCCGACCGGGCGAGCGCAGGCGTTCATCGCCGCGGTCAACGCGGGCGACCAGGCCGACGCGCGGATCTACATGTGCTCCACGGCGCGCGAGGTGGACGAGTTCGTGAAGAAGGCGATCGCCGACGGTGCGCAGCTGCGGCTGAACGCCCCGGTCGACACGTTCGGCGACGGGGACGCGTCGGTGCAGATCTGGCACACCGTCGGCGGGCAGGAACGCCGGGCGCCCGGCTTCATGAAGCAGGAGCCCGACGGGTGGTGCGTGTTCGCCCTCGCCCTGCAGGGCGGTTGATGGTCACGCCGCCTTGCGCACCGCAGGTGGCAGCAGCATGCGTCGCGGGTCGACGAGCGCGAGCGCGGCGAGCCCCAGCAGGGGGAGCAGCGTGAGCTGCACCAGGCCCGCGCCCTGCCAGCCGATGCCGGCGACCAGGCGGGCGAAGACCAGCCCGGACACCGCCGCGGCGACGTAGTAGGTGAGGATGAACAGCCCCGCCCCGCGCCCGACGTGCTCGGGCCGCACCGAGCGCTGCAGCACCGTCGTGCAGTTGGTGAACAGGACCCCGCTCGCGAAGGTGCCGACGAGGAACGCGAGGACGTACTGCGCGACGGGGCCGGTCGCCACCGTGTAGGCGAGGAGCGTGGACAGGGCCGTGCCCACGAAGCCGACCGCGAGGAGCAGTCGCTGGTCGACGCGGTCGGCGAGCCACCCCACCGGGAGCGCCATCATCGCGCCGAACCCGACGAGCGATGCGGCCAGCGCCGCCTGGCCGGGGGCGAACGAGAGCGCCTCCCGCAGGAAGGTCGGGTAGAGGCCGAGGAAGCCGTAGAAGACCAGGCCCGACACCGCCGAGGTGATCGCGAAGGCGAGCGAGTTGCGGTTGTACGGGTTGGCCGGCACGTGGTCGTAGTCCGCCGCATCGGGTGCGTCGGAGCGACCCGCCAGCGCCTCGCTCATCGCCTTCGGCACCGCGACCAGCAGGATCAGCGCCATGACCAGGCCGGCGACGCCGAACACGTAGAACGGCGTGCGCCACGTGCCCGAGGCGGTGACCAGGCCCTGCCCGATCACCGGGCCGAGGAACACGCCGAGGCCGAACGCGACCCCGATGAACCCGGCGGCGAGTGCCCTGCGGTGGAAGTAGTAGGCGCCGATGATCGCGTAGATGGCGGTGGCCTGCACACCTTCGCCCACGCCGGAGATCAGCCGGTAGACGGCCATGTCGAAGAAGCCGGCGGCGAGCGGGATGGCGACCGTGCCCGCCGAGTAGACGACCACGCTCACCACGACGATCGTCTTGCGGGACATCCGGTCGAGCAGGTACCCGGCCGGCACCCCGGTGAGGGCGAGGCCGAGCGTGAAGCCCGTGGCGAGCAGGCCCGCCTGGTCGAGCGAGAAGCCGAACTCCGCACGGATCTCCGGCACCAGCGGGTAGAACACCTGCCGGTCCATCGCGTTGAGCAGGTACGACAGGCACAGGACGGTGAAGCCGAGCATGACCGCCGTCCGACCTGCCTCGGCCGGGGCGGTCCGCTGCGTTCCTCGCTGGATCACTGCACCTCCTGCGCGTCCGTGCGGCGGTAGTCGGAGTACATGTAGGGGTTCTCGAGGACCCCGCTCGCCGGGACGTCCGGGTGCATCCCCTGCTCCCACGCCTCCTCGCCGAGCTGCGCCCGCAGGTACTCCACGGTGCGCTCCGCCTGGTGCCGCGCCGCGGCGAGGTCGACCCCGACGAGCCGGTGGTCGGTCTTCACGATGCGCCCGTTCACGAGGACGGTGTGCACGTCGGCGCGCTGGGCCTGGAACGCGACGTGGCCGTGCGGGTGCAGCAGCGGGAACATCACCGGGGACTGATCGTTCTTGAGCAGCACGAGGTCGGCCAGCTTGCCGACCTCGACGCTGCCGAGCCGGTCATCCCGTCCGAGCGCGCGGGCGCCGCCGAGGGTGGCCCACTCCACCACCTGCGCGGCCCGCAGCGAGGAGTGGGTGACGGTGTCGCCCTTCGCGTGCGCCTCCAGGTGCTCGCGGGAGCGGTCGGCGCCGAGCGTGGTCCGCATGGCCGAGAAGAGATCGGCGCTCCACCACACCGAGGTGTCCATCGACAGCGACACCGGGATGCCGTAGGCCCGCAGCGCCCACGTGGGCGGGTAGCCCTGGCCCGCGCTCTGCTCGCTCTCGGTGGCCACCGAGACGGAGCCGCCGGTCGCGGCGATGCGGTGGTAGGAGTCGGGAGACAGCGATGCGGAGTGCACGTAGACGGTCTCGGGGGTCATGAAGCCGTTCTCGTGCATGAGCCTGATGCCGTCGTCGCCGGTGGCGCCCCACACCCCGGCGTGGGTGGTGACCGGCACGCCCAGCTCGCGGGCCACCTCGAACGCGGGCTTCTCCGGGAAGGCCGGGTCGCCGAGGACGTCGAACGCGAGCTGGAACCCGAGCATGTCGTCGCCGCGCCCGTTCGGGAAGCGGCGGGTCACGAAGTCGCGGAAGCCGGGTGAGGCCGTCCAGTTCGCGGGCGCGTCCTGGAGGTTGCCGTAGGCCAGTACGAACCGTCCGGGGACGGCCGCCAGGGCGTCGACGGCTGCGTCGGCGTGCTCGGGGGTCTGCAGCCCGTGCGACCAGTCCACGGTGGTGGTGACGCCGGCGTCGATCGCCTCGATCGCGGACAGCAGGTTCCCCGCGTGCACGTCCTCGGGCCGGAAGATCTTGCCCCACTCGAGGTAGTACCAGACGAAGTACTGCGTGAGCGTCCAGTCCGCGCCGTAGCCGCGCATCGCGGTCTGCCACATGTGCCGGTGGGTGTCGATCATCCCGGGCATGACGATGCCGCCGCCGGCGTCGATCTCGATGGTGCCCTCGGGCACCGCGAGCCCCGGGCCGATCTCGGCGATGGTCCCGCCGGTCACCAGCACGTCGTGGCCCGGGAGCACCCGGTGGTCGGCGTCGACGGTGAGGACCGTGCCGCCCCGCAGGACGACCGGAGTGGGCTCGTGCGTCACCAGGTGCTCCTTTGCAGCGGACGGACGTCCGTGTGCCGGTCGTCCTTGGACGCGGAGCTTCGTGCAGGTCCGGCGCGGTGTCAATCCGCTCTCTGATCGACCATCCCCGTCCCGCGACTGTCCGTCTCGCGGACAGGGCGGTTACGCTCGTGCGATGCCACGCGCAGGGACCGGTCCCGACTTCATCGAGGCGCTGGCCCGCGGGCTGGAGGTCATCACCGCCTTCCGTCCGGGGCGCCCCGCGATGACGCTCGCCGAGGTGGCAACCGCCACCGGCCTCGCCCGCCCGACCGCCCGCCGGATCCTGCTGACGCTCGAGGAGCTCGGCTACGTCCGCACCGCGGAGCGGGGTTACTCGCTCACGCCCCGCGTGCTGGAGCTCGGGGTGTCGTACGTGCGGTCGATGGGGCTGTGGGAGGTCGCGCGCCCGCATCTGGAGCGGCTCGTCTCGCGCACCAACGAGTCCTGCTCCATCGCCCAGCTCGACGGCTCGGACATCGTCTACGTCGCCCGCGTGGCCGTCCCGAAGATCGTGGCGTTGGCCGTGCAGATCGGCACCCGGTTCCCGGCCCTGCCGACGTCGTTGGGCAAGGTCCAGCTCGCCGCGCTGCCGCCGGACGAGCTGGACCGCGTGCTCGCCGAACCGACGCGCTCGGGCCTCGTCCCGCGCTGGCAGCCCGACCGCTCCGAACGCGACGCCGTGCTGCGCGAGGTGCGGGCCCGCGGGTGGGCGCTCACCGACGAGCAGCTCGCGCTGGGCATCCGGTCGATCGCCGCACCGCTGCGCGACGGCTCGGGCCGGGTGATCGCGGGCATCAACGTGAACTGCCACGCCGCGGAGACCTCGGTCGAGCGCCTCCTCGAACACCACCTCCCGCTGCTGCTGCAGACCGCGGGGGAGATCAGCGCCGACTTCGCGCGCCTCGACACCGTCCCGCACGTGGCGGTCAACGCCTCCTGACGGGTTGACGGACGCCCGCGCCCCGCGAAAGGATCCGTTGACGGACGCATGTCCGTTGTACGGACGGAAGGTGGGTGGATGGCCGAGAACGCGGCGGGACCGCTGGCCGGGATCCTGGTCGCGGACTTCTCCCGCATCCTGGCCGGCCCGTACGCCACGATGCTGCTGGCCGACATGGGCGCCGACGTCATCAAGGTCGAGGGCCCGGCGGGCGACGACACGCGCACGTGGATCCCGCCGGAGCACGACGGCGTCTCCACCTACTACCTCGGCATCAACCGCGGGAAGCGCTCCATCGCGCTCGACCTGCGCGACGAGGCCGACGCCGAGGTGGCGAGGGAGCTGGCCCGGCGCGCCGACGTGCTGATCGAGAACTTCAAGCCCGGCGGCCTCGCCCGGTACGGCCTCGACTACGACGCGGTGCGGGCCACGAACCCCGGCGTGATCTACAGCTCGATCACCGGTTTCGGTGCCGGGAAGGGCAGCCACGTGCCCGGCTACGACCTGATGGTCCAGGCGATGTCGGGCCTGATGAGCCTCACCGGAGACCCCGACGGCCCGCCGTACCGGGCCGGGATCTCGGTGTTCGACGTGATGGCCGGCAACCACGCGCTGATCGGCATCCTCGCCGCGCTGCGCCACCGCGACCGGTCGGGCGAGGGTCAGCTCGTCGAGGTCAACCTGCTCTCCTCGGCGCTCACCGGGCTGGTCAACCACAGCTCGGCCTACGTGGCCGGGGGAACGGTGCCGTTCCGGATGGGCAACGCGCACCCGAGCGTGTTCCCGTACGAGCCGCTGCCCACGGCCGACGACGACATCATCATCGCCGCGGCCAACGACCGGCAGTTCCGCAAGCTGTGCGAGGTGCTCGGCATCGCGGAGGTGGCCGACGACCCGCGGTTCGCCCGCAACGTCGACCGCACAGCCAACCGGGAGGAGCTGCGCCCGATGCTGGTCGAGCGGCTGGCGCAGCGGGGCGCGGTGGAGTGGTTCGAGGCGCTGGTGGCCGTGGGGGTGCCGTGCGGGCCGATCCAGACGATCGACGGCGGCTTCGCGATGGCGGAGCGCTTCGGGCTCGACCCGGTCGTCCAGGCGGGGGAGGGGGAGCGGGCCATGCCCACCACCCGGCACCCGATCCGGTTCTCCGCCACCCCGGCCGGCTACCGCCTGCCCCCGCCCGAGCTGGACGAGCACGGCTCGGAGCTGCGCAAATGGCTCTCGACTCCGCAGGATGAGACGCATGCCTGAGTACCGGACCGCCCTGGGGGCGTCCAGCCTGACGAAGATCACGCTCCTCGGCCAGGACCTGGCCGAGGACGTCATGGGCAACGTCGGGTTCGGCGAGCTCGCGTTCTGGCTGGCCACCCAGCGGCGCCCCACGAAGGGCGAGGCGCGGGTGTTCGAGGCCGTCCTCGCGGCGCTCGCCGACCACGGCTACACGCCGACCGCGATCGTCACGCGGCTCACCTACCTGTCGGCGCCGGACTCCGTGCAGGGCGCGCTCGCGGCCGGGCTGCTCGGCGGCGGGTCGCGGTTCCTCGGGGTCACCGAGGACACCGGGCGCTTCCTGCACGACGTGCTCACCGGCCTCGACGAGCTGCCCACCGACGAAGCCGGCTGGGACGCGGTCGCGCTGCAGACCGTCCGGGACCAGCGCGCCGCGAAGAGGTTCGTGCCGGGGCTCGGCCACCACGTGCACAAGAACGGCGACCCACGCACCCCGAGGTTGATGCAGATCGCCCGCGAGGAGGGCCTGTTCGGGCCGCACCTGCAGCTGTTCGCCGCGATCGGCCGCGTCCACCCGGAGGTGCTGGGCCGCACGCTCCCGCTCAACGGTGCGGGCGTCTGCGGTGCGGCGCTCGCCGACCTCGGCCTGCCGCTCGAGCTGCTGCGCGGGTTCGCCCTGCTCGCGCGTACCGCCGGGCTCATCGGCCAGCTCGCCGAGGAGCTGCGCCACCCCGTGGCGAACGACATCTTCCTGTCGGTGGACCTGAACAACCGGTCCGTCGCGCCCGATCCCTACGAGCCGGGAGGCCCCCGTGGCTGAGCTGGTGGCGGTGATCGCCTCGACCCACCATCCCTTCTACTACCGCGCCAGTACTTCGACCGGTGAGGACCGGCCGCCGTTCGCGGACGAGTGGGTGCGCAAGGTGGAGGCGTTCCGGGAGACGCTCACCCGGGCCCGGCCCGATGTGCTGGTGATGGTCGGGTCCGATCATTTTCACCAGTTGTGGTTGGACAACATGCCGCAGTTCCTGGTGGGTAAGGCGCCGGTGTATGACGCCAACTGGTACAACGAGGAACGCGAGTTCGGCCTGCCGCGCATGGTCTTGAAGGGGCAGGAGGACCTGTCGGCCTACATCCTGCGTGAGGGCCTGGATGCCGGGTTCGATCTGGCGTTCTCCAACGAGCTGCGGATCGATCACTCGATCACGTGTCCGATCATCACGCTGCGGCCGGAGGCGGATCTGCCGATCGTGCCGGTGTACACGAACATCTTCGCGCCGCCGCTGCCGCAGCCGAAGCGGTTCGTGCAGCTGGGGCGCGCGATCCGGGAGCTGGTGGAGTCGTGGCCGTCCGAGCAGCGGGTCGCGGTGATCGGTACCGGGCACCTGTCGTTGGAGCTGGGTGGGCCGCGTCAGTTCGGCCCGCACGGGCCGGATCCGCAGTTCGACCAGAGGGCGGTGGAGTGGATCTCCTCGGGTGACATCGAGGGTTGCCTCGCCGAGGTCACCCTGGACAGCTTGCACGCCCCGGGCAACGCCACCCACGGGTTCATGGACTTCATGCTGATGATGGGTGTGGCGGGCGAGGGGCAGAAGGCCGACTACGTCGACACCTACGACCTGTTCCACACGATGGAGGCCTACTTCACCTGGTATCCGGGGGGTTCGAAGTGAGCGAGCGTAGCGAGCGAACAATCCCACACAGC
Source organism: Pseudonocardia cypriaca (assembly GCF_006717045.1). NCBI lineage: Bacteria > Bacillati > Actinomycetota > Actinomycetes > Pseudonocardiales > Pseudonocardiaceae > Pseudonocardia > Pseudonocardia cypriaca. The sequence goes on along the minus strand of NZ_VFPH01000001.1, from coordinate 3,692,708 downwards.
GCATTCGCGAAGCGCCCGACCGAGCGCAGCGAGGGAGTGCGATGAGCAAGTACCTGCTGGACAAGTTTCTGTTCACCGTCGACCGCGACCCGGACCTCGTCGAGCGCTACCGCACCGATCCCGTGGGCACCGTGGCTTGGTGGGAGGCGGAGGAGGCCAACCGGATCCTGAACTGCCTCGCCGCCGAGAAGAGCACGTGGCTCGCCTTCGACGACGAGGAGCGCCAGGCCCTCGCGGCGCACGACTACCCGAAGCTGTTCGAGCTGGGTGCGCACCCGTTCCTGACGTTGACGCTGTTCATCGCGATGTTCGAGCGCGACCACGACGAGCCGCTCGGGTTCCAGAAGGAGTACGCGCGCAAGCTCGCCCACTTCTCCCTGCCCTACCCGGACATCGCCACGTGAGGGCTGCCCAGGTCGTCGAGTGCGGCCGGCCGCCGGTGGTGGCCGACCGGGAGCCGCCCGCAGCCCCCGACGGTCACGTGCTGGTGGACGTGCTGGCCGCGCCGATCACCCCGCTCGACCTGCTGTGCGCCACCGGCACGTCGTACTTCGGGAAGCCGGCCACCCCGTACGTCCCGGGCGTGCAGGGCGTGGGGCGGGCCGGGGACCGCGTGGTGTGGTTCCCGATGTCCGCCGGGATGGCTCCGGGAGACGGCAGCATGGCCGAGCGGGCCGCCGTGCCCGAGGCGGACCTCGTCCCGCTGCCCGCGGGCGTCGACCCGGTGGAGATCGCGGCCCTCGGGCTGTCGGCCGTCGCCGCGCACATGGCCCTCACCTGGCGCGGCGAGCTGGCGCCCGGCGAGCAGGTGATCGTGCTCGCAGCCGGGGGAGTGGTCGGGCAGGCCGCCGTCCAGCTGGCCCGCGCCGCGGGCGCCCGCCGTGTGATCGCGGGCGCACGGTCGCAGGCCGCGCAGGCGCGGGCCGGGAAGGCCGGTGCCGATGCCGTCGTGGCGCTGGACACCGACGACGTCGGCGAGCTCGCCCGGCGGTTCACCGCCGCCGCCGACGGACCCGTCGACCTCGTGCTCGACCCCCTGTACGGCGCACCGGCGGCCGCGGCGGCCCGCGCCCTGCGCCCCCACGGCCGGCTGGTGAACCTCGGCAGCTCCGCCTCGGAGACCTGCCCGATCAACTCGTCAACGCTGCGCGGCAAGTCGCTTCGCCTGCTCGGCTACACCAACAACGCCCTCACGCGCGAGCAGCGCGCCGCCGCCGTGACGGTCGTCGCGGAGCACGCCGCGCGGGGCGCGCTCGCCGTCGCGCACGAGGTGATGCCACTCGCCGAGGTGGGCGCGGCCTGGCAGCGGCAGGCCGGGGGCGGCGCTGCCGGCCGGATCGTCCTGAGGTGCTAGTGGGAGCTCGTCCAGGGACCGACGCCGCCGATGCGCTCCACCTCGTACCGCACGACGTAGCCAGGGCCCTTCGGTGCGGGGAACTGGTCGTCGGGCGACATGTAGATCTTCGTGAGGCGGTCGAGCAGGTCCCACGCCTCGTCGCTGGGTTCCACGGTGGCCCGTGCGCGCAGCACGGCGTACGGGTTCAGGACCACGCTGGGATCGCGGGGTGCGTCGAACGACAGCACGACCCGCGGGTCGCGTTCGATGTTGCGCAGCTTCGCGTAGTGGTTCATGTGGCCGGACACGATCCCGTCGCCGTCCAGGCCGATCCAGATGACGCTCACCTGGGGGCTGCCGTCGGGGTTGATGGTGCTCAGGTGGGCCAGCGGGCCGGACTCGATCAGGTCCCGGAGCTCAGCGGGAAGTGTGCTCACGAAGTCGATGGTATCGATCTATGAGGAGGCACCCGTGTCGTTGCCGCTGCTGCCGACGTCCCTGGTCGGAAGCTACGCCCAGCCCGAGTGGCTGATCGACCGGGCGAAGCTCGCCGGCCGGTTCCCACCCCGTGTGCGCGCCAAGGAGCTGTGGCGCATCCCGCCGGAGCACCTCGCCGAGGCGCAGGACGACGCCACGATCGTCGCGATCCGGTCGCAGGAGGAGGCCGGGCTCGACATCCTGACCGACGGCGAGATCCGCCGGGAGAGCTACAGCAACCACTTCGCCACCGCGCTCGACGGCGTCGACATCGACAACCCCGGCACCGCCCTCGACCGCAGCGGCCACCCCAACCCGGTGCCCAGGATCGTCGGCCCGATCCACCGGCCACAGCCGGTGGAGGTGGCCGACCTGCACTTCCTGCGCGCCCACACAAAGCGGACGATCAAGATGACCGTGCCGGGGCCGTTCACGATGTCGCAGCAGGCGCAGAACGACCACTACCCCGACGCCGAAGCCGCGGCTCTTGCCTACGCGGCCGCCGTGAACGCCGAGGTCAAGGACCTGTTCGCCGCGGGCGCCGACATCGTGCAGCTCGACGAGCCGTACATGCAGGCCCGCCCGGACGCCGCGCGCGCCTACGGGCTGAAGGCGCTCAACGCCGCGCTCGACGGCGTCACCGGCACCACGGCGGTGCACATCTGCTTCGGCTACGCCGCGATCATCCACGAGCGGCCGGAGGGCTACTCGTTCCTGCCGGAGCTCGCGGGCTGCCCCGTCGCCCAGGTCTCGATCGAGACCGCGCAGTCCGGGCTCGACCTCGGCGTCCTCTCCGACCTCACCGACAAGACGATCATCCTCGGGGTGCTCGACCTGTCCACGCCCGAGGTCGAGAGCGTCGAGACGGTCGCGGCAAGGGCCCGGCGGGCGTTCGACCGCATCCCGCCCGAACAGCTCGTGCTGGCGTCCGACTGCGGCATGAAGTACCTGCCACGGGACTCCGCGTTCGGGAAGATGCGGGCGCTCGCCGGCGCCGCGCGGGTGCTGCGGGAGGAGCTGGGCGGGTGACGCCCTACCCGGCCGTTACGGCCTCGGCGACCGGGTGGAAGGCCCGGCGATAGGCCGAGGGCGAGGTCCGCATCGCCCGGGAGAAGTGGTGGCGGAACGTCACCGGCGTGTCGAACCCGACCGCGGCCGCGATCTGCTCGACCCCGAGATCGGTGCGCTCCAGCAGGGGCAGGCTCGCCTGCACGCGGCGGGCGATGAGCCACTTGATCGGGCTGGTGCCCGCGCACCGCTGGAACTGGCGCAGGTAGCTGCGCGCCGACATGTTGGCGCGCTCGGCGAGCTGGTCGAGCGTGATCGGCCGGTCGAGGTTCTCCAGCATCCAGGTCATGCTGTGGGCGATCCGGTTGTCGTCGGGATCGTCCGCGACCGGGGACTCGATGTACTGGGCCTGCCCGCCCTCGCGGTGCGGCGGGATCACCAGCCTGCGGGCGACCGCGTTCGCCACCGCCGCCCCGTGGTCGCGACGCACGAGGTGGATGCAGAGGTCCAGGCCCGCCGCGCAGCCCGCGCTGGTCAGCACCTCGCCGTCGTCGACGTAGAGCGGGGCGGGATCGACCTCGACGCGGGGGTAGCGGCGGCGCAGGAGGTCGCTGTGCCGCCAGTGCGTCGTGGCCCTCCGCCCGTCGAGCAGGCCGGCCCCGGCCAGCGCGAACGCCCCCGTGCAGATGGACACCAGCCGCGCGCCGTCGTCGCGGGCCCGCCGCAGCGCCGCGACGACCTCCGCGGACGGTTCGCGCTCCGGCTGCGCCACGCTGGGGACGATCACGGTGCCCGCAGCCGCCAGTGCGTCGAGACCGTGCGGGGTCTGCAGCGTGGCGCCGCCGATCACCCGCACCGGCTCGCGGGTCTCGGTGCAGATGGTGAGCCGGTACCAGGGGACGTCGATCTCGGGCCAGGCGATCCCGAACACCTCGGTGACGATGCCGGTCTCGAAGGCCGACATCCCGTCGTAGGCGAGTACGGCGACGGAGCGGGTGTCACGCATGGCGATATCTTAGCGATGTGCGTCGTCGTCGCCACTGTGCTGGGAGTCGTCGGCCGCGCAGGCTGATGGCATGACGAACCGGACGAATCGCAGGACGCTGCTGGAAACCCTCCGACGAGGCGTTTCGGTACTCGCCGACATCGCCTACGGCATCGACGCGGGAAGCGCCATCCGGCACGGGCTGCCCGTGCCGCCGCAGCCGGGCAGGACCGCTCGACCGCGAGGCTGAGCGACGCCGCCACGCCGGGACGCGGCGCTGCCGGAGCGGCCGAGCCCGGTTAGGCTCGCTGACGCGGCCCATCGTCCCGGGCCGCCGGGCCGCCGCGACCGGATGCGCGGAACGGGAGTGGTGTGGTTCGTCGCAGCGAGGATCTCGAGGTCGGGCGGCAGCAGCGTGCCGGGCCCGCGAGCGGGGTCCTCGGGGCGCCCCTGCCACCCGTTGCCCCGCTTCCCGAACCCCGACCCAGCCTCGCCGAGATGCTGCTCGACGGCGTCGACACGGCGGTTCTCGCCTGCGACGAGCGTGGCCTGGTCCGCACGGCCAACGCGGCGGCGCGACGCATGTTGCCGCAGGTGCGCGTCGACGAGCTGCTGCCCGTGCGCGAGCTGACCCGGCATGGCCCGGCGGAGGTCGAGCTGGAGGCCGGTTCCCAGGCGCTCGTCGCGCGCCGCCAGGACCTTCCCGACGGCTGGACGGCCTGGCACCTGCGCGAGGTCAGCGAGCAGCGCGCCCGCGTGGACGCGCTGCTGGCCGAGCGGGCGCGCTCGCGGTTCCTCGCCGCGGCGAGCAGCCGGCTCGGCCTGTCGCTGCACCCCGGGCGCACCGCCCGCGCGGTCGTCGAGCTCGTGGCGGCCGAGCTGGCGGACGCGGCCGTGGTCGTGCTGCCGGTGCGGACCGGAGCGGTGGAGTGGTACCGGCACGAGCGCGGGGGTGTGGTCGCCTCGGGGCGGCTGTCCGCGCGCGGGCTGCCGGAACCGGTGGCCGCGGCGCTGTCCGGGCTGGCCCCCGGCCCGGAACCGTTGCTGGTCACCCGGCTGACCGGCGCCCCGTGGGGCCAGGACGACCGGCGCGGCTCGCAGAGCGCGGCCGTGCGCGCACTGCCCGGGAACGGCATGCCGGCGGGGGCGCTCGTGCTGTTGCGGGACGCGGGATCGCCGGACGATCCGGATGCCGCGCTGGTGGACGAGTTCGCGCAGCGGGCGGGGATCGCGCTCGCCGCGGCCGCACTGTACGCGCAACAGACCCGCACCACGGCCGTGCTGAAGCGCAACCTGCTCGAGCCCGACCTGCCGGCGGTCGACGGCATGGTGTTCGGGGCGAGCTACCGACCCGCCGAGGAGGCGCTGCTGATCGGCGGCGACTTCTTCGACGTCCACGTCGGGGCCGACGGGGACGAGGCGATGTTCCTGCTCGGGGACGTCTGCGGCAAGGGCGTCGACGCCGCCGTCGAGAGCGGCAGGCTGCGTCAGGCCGTGCAGGCGCTGCGCCGGCTCGAGCGCGACCCGGTGCGGCTCCTGGAGCTGCTGAACGAGTCCATGCTCGACGCGGCGCCGCCCGACGCGGGCCCGCGCTTCGCCACCCTCGTGCTCGGCACCGCCGCGCCGCTCCCGGGGGGCGGGCTCAGGGTGCGCCTCGCCGCCGGGGGGCACCCGCCCCCGATGGTGGTGCGCGCCGGCGGGGTCGAACCGGTCGAGATCCCGGGAATGCTGGTGGGCGGCGTGCGGGAGGCGCACTTCGCCACGCGCACCGTCGACCTCGGACCCGGTGAGGCCTGCGTGCTCTACACGGACGGCGTCACCGAGGCCCGCGGCGGTGTTGACGGCGACGAGGAGTTCGGCGAGGACCGGGTGCTCCGGCTGCTCCACGGTTGCCACGTGCTGCCGGCGCCGGGCATCGCCGAGCGCGTCGCCCTGCACGCCACCGCGTGGCGCACCACGGGTCGCGACGACATCGCCGTGCTCGTCGTGCAGGCGCCCCTCTCCGTCGCGCCGGCCAGCCGCCACGCGCACACCGCGCAGCCGAACCCCGAGGAGCAGACCGCGTGACCACCGCACCCCCCGTCCGGCCCGCCGACGCGGCGGTCGCGGAGGCGTTCTTCGACGCACTGGTCCGGGCCGACGAGCAGGCCGCGGTCGACCTCGCCCTCGGGCTCGTCGACGCGGGCACCCCGGCGCAGGACGTGCTGCTGCACCTCGTCGGCCCGGCGCAGGTGCGGGTCGGGCAGCTGTGGGCCGACGGTGACTGGAGCGTTGCGCAGGAGCACGCCGCGACCTGCATCAACGAGCGGGTCGTCGCGGCGGTCGGGGTCCGGAGCCGCGCCCCGGGGCAGCGCGGTCACGTCGTGCTCGGCTGCCTCGACGGCGAGTGGCACTCGCTGCCGGCGCGGATCGCGGGCGAGGTGCTGCGGCTGGCCGGGTGGCGCGTCACCTTCCTCGGCGCGAGTGTGCCGCCCGCGCACCTCATCTCCTACCTGCACGAACACGGCCCGGACCTGGTGGCGGTGAGCTGCGCGTTGCCGATCCACCTGCCGCAGGCCCACCGGACGATCGCGGCGGCGCAGCGCACCGGCACCCCGGTGCTCGCCGGCGGGCCCGGCTTCGGGCCGGACGGCCGGTGGGCGGTGCGCCTCGGCGTCGACGCGTGGGTGCCCACCGCGGCCGACGCCGTCGTGCTGCTCGAGAGCCCGTCGTGGTCGGACCGGGCCGTGCCCGGCCGGACGGCCGACGGGGGTTCCGAGTACGCCGGGCTGCGCGATCGGCGTGCCGAGCTCGTCCGCGCCGCTCTGGACCGGCTGGGCGGCGCGTCCCCGCTCGCCGACCCGGACGGCTCAGGTGGCGGGAACGGGCTCGACGGGCAGGCGCACGACGACGTCGGGCAGCTGGTGGACTACCTCGCGGCCGCGGTCTACCTCTGTGACGCCGACCTGTTCACCGAACACGTCCGGTGGCTCGGCGCGGTGCTGTCCGCGCGGGGCCTGCCGCGCACCGGCGTCGCCGTCGTGCTCGACGTGCTGGCCGCCGAGCTGCACGACTTCCCCGTGGCGCAGCGTTGCCTGCGGGAGGGGTGCGACGTCCTGGCCGCGGTATGAGCAGGGGGCCGGGTTGCGACGCCCGGTAGGCTCCTCGTCACGGGTCGAGAGGCGCTGCAACGGACGCGAGTCCGCCACGCTCGACCCGGTAGACGTGCAGCAAGGGCGCCTCCGATCACTCGGAGGTGCACGCGGATGTCCGATCGTGTGAAGGCCCTGTCCCAGCTGTTCGACCAGCGGATCGCCGTGCTCGACGGCGCGTGGGGCACGATGCTGCAAGGCGCGGGCCTCACTGCGGCCGACTACCGCGGCGACCGGTTCGCCGACCACCCCCACGAGGTGGCGGGCGACCCGGACCTGCTCAACCTGACCCGGCCCGACGTGGTGCTGGACGTCCACCGCCGCTACCTCGCCGCGGGCGCGGACATCACCACCACGAACACCTTCACGGCCACCTCCATCGGCCAGGCCGACTACGGCATGCAGGCCGCCGTGCGGGAGATGAACGTCCGCGGCGCGCAGCTCGCCCGCCAGGCCGCCGACGAGGCGGGCGGGCGGTTCGTCGCCGGCTCGATCGGCCCGCTCAACGTCACCCTGTCGCTCTCGCCGGACGTCAACGACCCGGCCCACCGGGCGGTGAGCTTCGACGAGGTCCGCGCGAGCTACGCCGAGCAGATCGAAGGGCTCGCCGAGGGCGGCGTCGACCTGCTGCTCATCGAGACGATCTTCGACACCCTCAACGCGAAGGCCGCGATCGCCGCGGCCCGCGACGTGGCGCCCGACCTGCCGCTGTGGATCTCGGTGACGATCGTCGACCTCTCCGGCCGCACCCTGTCCGGGCAGACCGTCGAGGCGTTCTGGAACTCGGTCCGCCACGCCGACCCGCTCGTCGTCGGCGTCAACTGCTCGCTCGGCGCCGCCGAGATGCGCCCGCACGTCGCGGAGCTCGCCCGCTTCGCCGACACCTACGTCGCCTGCCACCCCAACGCGGGCCTGCCGAACGCCTTCGGCGGCTACGACCAGACCCCCGACGAGACCGCAGGGCTCCTGCGCGAGTTCGCGGGCGAGGGGATGGTCAACATCGTGGGCGGGTGCTGCGGCACCACCCCCGACCACATCGCGCAGATCGCGTCGGCGGTGGCGGAGCTGGCGCCGCGCACGCTGGCGGCGCCCCCGGAGACGGCGCGGTTCAGCGGCCTCGAGCCGCTCACGATCGGCCCGGACACCGGGTTCCTGATGATCGGTGAGCGCACCAACGTCACCGGCTCCGCGCGGTTCCGCCGGCTCATCGAGGCAGGAGACCACCAGGCCGCCGTCGACGTCGCCCTCGAACAGGTGCGCGGCGGGGCCAACCTCATCGACGTCAACATGGACGCCGACCTGCTCGACAGTGAGCGGGAGATGACCACGTTCCTCAACCTGATCGCCACCGAGCCGGAGGCGGCCCGCGTCCCGGTGATGATCGACAGCTCCCGGTGGAGCGTGCTCGAGGCCGGGCTGAAGTGCGTGCAGGGCAAGGGGATCGTCAACTCGATCAGCCTCAAGGAGGGCGAGGAGGTCTTCCTCGACCACGCCCGCCGCATCCGCGGCTACGGCGCGGGCGTCGTCGTGATGGCGTTCGACGAGAAGGGGCAGGCCGACACCGCCGAGCGCAAGGTCGCGATCTGCGGGCGGGCCTACGACCTGCTCACCCGGGAGGTCGGCTTCCCGCCGGAAGACATCGTGTTCGACCCCAACGTGCTGGCCGTGGCCACCGGGATGGCCGAGCACAACGGCTACGCGAAGGCGTTCCTCGACGCGCTGCCTCTGATCAAGCAGCGTTGCCCGGGGGCGCGGACGTCCGGCGGGATCTCGAACCTGTCGTTCTCCTTCCGGGGCAACGACGTGGTGCGTGAGGCGATCCACTCCGCGTTCCTGTTCCACGCGGTGCAGGCCGGTCTGGACATGGGCATCGTCAACGCCGGCCAGCTCGCGGTCTACCAGGACATCCCCGCCGACCTGCTGGAGCTGGTCGAGGACGTGCTGTTCGACCGGCGCGAGGACGCCACCGACCGGCTGGTCACGTTCGCCGGCACCGTCACCGGGTCCGGGACCAAGCGCGAGGTCGACCTGTCGTGGCGCGAGGCCCCCGTGGCGCAGCGGCTGTCCCACGCGCTCGTGCACGGCATCGTCGACTTCGTGGAGGCCGACACGGAGGAGGCCCGCGCAGAGGCCGCCCGGCCGCTCGACGTGATCGAGGGTCCGCTGATGGACGGCATGAAGGTCGTCGGCGACCTGTTCGGCGCGGGGAAGATGTTCCTCCCGCAGGTGGTGAAGAGCGCGCGGGTGATGAAGCGCGCCGTCGCCTACCTGGAGCCGTTCATGGAGGCGGAGAAGGAGCGGCTGCGGCTCGCCGGACATGTCGACGAGGGGCGCGGACAGGGCAAGGTCGTGCTCGCCACCGTCAAGGGCGACGTGCACGACATCGGCAAGAACATCGTCGGTGTAGTGCTCGCCTGCAACAACTACGAGGTGATCGACCTCGGCGTGATGGTGCCGGCGAGCGTCATCCTGGACACCGCCGTGACCGAGGGCGCCGATGTCGTCGGCCTGTCCGGGCTGATCACGCCCTCGCTGGACGAGATGGTCGGCGTGGCGCAGGAGATGCAACGGCGCGGCCTCAAGCTGCCGCTGCTCATCGGCGGTGCCACCACCTCGCGCCAGCACACCGCCGTGCGGATCGCCCCCGAGTATGCATCGAGCACCGTCCACGTGCTCGACGCGTCCCGGGTGACCGGCGTGGTGTCGCAGCTGCTCGACCCCGAGCGCGCGGAGCTGCTCGACGCCGACAACCGCGTCGAGCAGGAGCGCCTGCGCGTGCAGCACGCGGCCCGCCAGAAGCGACCGATGCTCAACATCGCGCAGGCCCGGGCCAACCGCGAGGAGGTCACGTTCGACGACCTGCCGGTGCCCGCGTTCACCGGTGTCCGCACGGTCACCCCCACGCTCGAGGTCCTGCGGGAGTTCATCGACTGGCAGTTCTTCTTCCTCGCCTGGGAGCTGAAGGGGAAGTTCCCCGCGATCCTCGACGAGCCGGCCGCCCGCGAGCTGTTCGACGACGGCAACCGGCTCCTCGACGAGATCGTCGCGGACGCGTCGCTGCAGGCCAGGGGGGTGTACGGCTTCTGGCCGGCCCACGCCGACGGCGACGACATCGTCGTGGCGGGCCCCGACGAGGTGCGCTTCCCGATGCTGCGCCAGCAGACGGTGAAGCCGAAGGGCCGGGCCAACCGCTGCCTCGCCGACTACGTCGCGCCGGCCGGTGACCACCTCGGCGGCTTCGCCGTCTCCGTGCACGGCGCCGACCAGCTCGCCGCCCGGTTCGAGGCCGAGCACGACGACTACCGGGCGATCATGGTCAAGGCTCTGGCCGACCGGCTGGCCGAGGCGTTCGCCGAGCAGGTGCACCTGGAGGCCCGGCGGGCCTGGTTCGAGCCGGACGCCGACCCGGCCCTCGCCGACCTGCACGCCGAGCGCTTCCGCGGCATCCGGCCCGCGCTCGGCTACCCGGCGAGCCCCGACCACAGCCTCAAGAAGGAGCTGTTCGAGCTGCTCGACGCCGAGCGCGCCGGCATCGGCCTCACCACGTCGTACGCGATGACGCCCGCCGCGAGCGTCAGCGGGCTGATCTTCGCCCACCCCGACTCGCGGTACTTCACCGTCGGCCGGATCGGGGCGGACCAGCTGCGCGACTACGCCGAGCGCCGCATGCTCCCGCAGGCCGAGGTCGAGGACTGGCTGCGGCCGAACCTGGACTAGCACCCACGGACGGGGGCCGGCTACCCCTCCAGGAGGCCGGCCAGCATGCGCGGCAGGATCCGATCGAGGAGGGCGTCCTCGGGCGCCGGCCGCGCGTCGGCCAGCGCCGCAGCCAGGTGCGGGTGGCCCCCCGCTGAGACGACCGCCCCGAGGAACTCGGCCTGGGCGGCGCTCCAGGACGCCGTGGTGCCGCCGACGGCCAGCTCCGTGCGCACCGCGAGCGCGACGATGCCGTTCAGCATCGCCACCGCCTCCAGCTTGAGCCCAGCGGCTACGTCCAGGGCCGCCAGCGCGGCGAGGGCGTGCTCGAGCTGGTCGACGGCTCGTGGGCCGATCCCGACGCGGCCGGGGGTGAGGTCGAGCAGCCAGGGGTGGCGGCGGTAGGCGTCGCGCAGCTGGTGGGCGAGCGCGACGAGGTCGGCCCGCCAGTCCCCGGACGGTGGCCGGCTCAGGTCGAGCTCGCCCGCGACGGCGTCGGCCATCAGCTCCAGCAACTCGTCGCGGGAGTCGACGTAGCGGTACAGCGACGCGGGTCCCGTACCGAGCACCGAGGCGATCCTGCGCATCGAGACGGCCGCGAGGCCGTCCGCGTCGGCCAGCGCGACCGCGGCGGCGGAGATCCGGGCGCGGTCGTGCTCGGGGACGGGGCCCCGACCGGTCCGCTCCGGGCGCAGCCAGATGCTGCGCGGCCGGTCCGGCATGTGACCTCCCTCGTTTTGCGAACAGCGTACCCAGTCACGTAACCTCGTATCTGCGAACGTCGATCGCAGAAGAGGAGAGGGTCGTCGTGAACACGCACTACGCCCGCAACGGCACCGTCCGGATCGCCTACTCCGACCTCGGGGGTGCGGGTGGCGACCCGCTGCTGCTCGTGATGGGCCTCGGCGTCTCCCGGGCGTGGTGGCCGCAGGGTTTCGTGTCCGCGCTGGTCGAGCAGGGGTTCCACGTCGTCGCGTACGACCAGCGCGACTCCGGGGAGTCGACCCGGTTCCCCGACGAGGACCACGTCCACCCGTTCACGGCGCTGTTCCGGCGGCGGTCGGCGCCCTACTCGGCCGAGGACATGACCGACGACGCCGTGGCCGTCCTCGACGCGGTCGGCTGGAGCTCGGCGCACGTGTTCGGCCACTCGCTGGGCGGCCTGCTCGCGCAGCGCATCGCACTGCGCCACCCGGGCCGGGTCCGCAGCATCACGGTGTCCGGCGCGATGCCCAGCGACGCGGCCGGGCTGAGCCAGCTGCGGCACGTCCGGCTCGGCTTCGTGGTTCGGATGTCGCGGCTGAAGTTCCCCGACGGGCCCGAGGGTGACGTCGCGGCCGGGCTCGCGCTGGCCCGTGCCATCGCGTCGCCGGGCTACCCGTTCGACGAGGCAGAGGTGCGCGCCGCGGTCGAGCGCGAGGTCACGAGCGGGATCCGGGACGTGAGGGCGCAGAGCCGCCAGACCGGCGCCCCGTGGCACGGCGGCCGGCTGGCCGGGCTGACCGTTCCCGCACTCGTGCTGCACGGCGAGCAGGACCCGGTGCTGCGGCCGTCGGCGGCACGGGCCACGGCCGCCGCCGTGCCGGGCGCCCGGCTCGTGCTGCTGCCCGGGGTGGGCCACGACCTGCCTCGCGCGGTCTGGCCCCGCATCGCGGGCGACGTGCGGGCGCTCGCCGATTCCGTCAGCACGTGTCCGTCAGGAACTCCCGCACGGCCGGACCTGCGACGTCGCGGTACTCCTCGAAGTAGGCGTGCCGGGCGCCTGCGATCACGTGCAGCCGGGCCCCGGGTATCCGGTCCGCGAGCAGCCGTGCGTTGGCCGTGGGGTTGAGCTCGTCCTCGTCGCCGTGCAGGACGAGGGTGGGGGCGGCGATCCGGGGGAGCACGTCCCACGCGTCGTGGCCGTTGCTCGCCAGCAGGTGCTGGTGGCGGGCGTGCCGGGACATCGTCGGGTCGCCGAGCGTCCAGTACGGCTCGGGGTTCCGCGCGAGCCACTCCGGGGAGTACATGAGGCCGAGCAGGGTCCGCCGGGCGGCCGCGGGGTCGGGCTCGGCGAGCGCCCTGCGTACCGCGGCCGAGCGCTCGACGGCCTGCGGACCGCCGGGTGAGGTGCAGCCGAGCACCAGGCGCCGCACCCGGTGCGGGTGCGTCACGGCGAGCCACTGCGCGACCCGACCGCCCATCGAGGTGCCGTAGACGTCGGCGCATTCGATGTCGAGGTGGTTCAGCACGGCGATCGCGTCCTCGGCGAAGCCCTGGGTGCTGTAGGGGCCGGGTGGCGCGTCGCTGTCGCCGGTGCCGCGGTAGTCGAGCGTGATGACCTGGCGGTAGGCGTCGAAGTCCGGGCGGACCCGGGTCCACCACCGGTGCGAGCTCGCCTGGCCGCTGAGCATCAGGAGCGGCGCTCCCGCGCCGGAGGTCTGGTACGCGATGCGGGTGCCGTCGGAGGTCGCTGCGTGGGTCACGTGGGGATCGTCGCAGGGGGGATGCGCAGCCTGCCGGCGGTCGGGCGTCACTCCAGCCGGTAGACCCGGCGGGCGTTGCCGCCGCCGATCATGTCGACCACCCGCAGGGCGTCGGCCGCCGACCAGTCGCCGTCGTCCACCCAGCGACCGAGGACCCTCCCGACAGCCCGGCGCCACAGCACGGCGCCGAGGTGGTGCAGCTCCGGCGGGCCCCATGCGTCGGAGGAGTAGAGCTGCTTCGCGAACGGCGCCAGCTCGAGGGACTCCGCCACCACCTGGGTGCTGCGCACCCCGATGTGGTTGATCGCGAGACCGACGTCGAAGTGGACGTTCGCGAACGCCTGCGCGAGGTAGCCGGCCTCGCGGTGGTACGGGTAGCAGTGCAGCAGCATGATCGGCACGTCCGCCACGCCCGGCGAGCGCAGGAAGTCCAGCAGGTGGATCGGGTTGGCGCGGTGCAGGTCCAGGTCGCGGTCGCCGAAGCCGGTGTGGATCTGGATCGGCAGGCCGAGGCGCACCGCGGCGTGCAGGCCGTGGCGCAGTAGCACCGGGTCGGCGAGCCGCGTCCCCCCGCTGTCCAGCCAGCGCCCGGCCGCGGTAGCGACCGCCTGCGGGGTGGGCGGCGAGAGGTCGATGTCGAAGCCGCAGCGGTAGGCGAGGATCGACTTGACGCCCACGGCGTGCCGGGCGGCGCGCTCCAGGCGAGCCCCGAACTCGTCGGCGTAGTCCCGCCCGGACACCCCGTCCGCGGCCATCCCCTCGGCGAGCGACTCCAGCCGGACGATCAGGTGGCCGCGTCCGCCCGACGCGGCGGCCATCCCGTCGACGTCGAGGATCGCGTCGGCGCCGTACCCGGTGTCGACCAGCCAGTCCGACACGCCTGCTGCCCGCAGGAACCGCTCGGTGACGGTGCGGACGCCGAGCTCGGCGCGGCGGGCCCAGTACTCGTCCGCGGTCGCGTGCGCCGGGAGGTCGAGCACGGGCGCGCACCAGCGGCGGATCGCGAAGCCGAGCTGCGAGTCGAACTGCGTCATCCACTCGGGGACCGGCTCGGGCGAGCCCTCGTTGAGGTGGGTCTCGAAGTCCGCGCGGTCGAGGTCGGCGGTGAACGCGCCGTGCACGTGGTGGTCGACGAGCCGTACCGCCGAGACGTGTTCGGCGAGCTCGGAGGTCATCAGGCGGACCAGGCGTACCGCAGCGTCTCGGCCACCGCCTCCACGTCCTGCCCGCCGTACGTCTCGACCTCGTGGCGGCGCACGGCGAGGAGCGCTTCGAGCAGCTCCTCCCCGAGCAGCCGGCCGGCGAGCTCCGAGCCCTCCAGCGCGTCCAGCGCGGCGGACTGGTCCGCCGGGAGCCGTACGGCGCCGGTGCGCTCCGACTCCTCGCGGGTCAGCGCCGCGGGCGCCACGGTGACCTCGGGCGGCAGCGGCGCGGCGCCCGCGAGGCCCTCCAGCGCGAGCCCGAGGAACACGGCGGTGGCGAGGTACGGGTTCGTGGACGGGTCGATGCACTTGAGCTCCACGCTCGCGCCGTGCGGATTGCCGGCCGTCGCCGCGCAGAGGCGCACCGCCGCCTCGCGGTTCTCGCACCCCCAGCAGGCGTACGCGCCGGACCAGTGCCCCGGCTGGAGCCGGTGCGCGGACAGCACGGACCCGGCGAACACCGCGGTGAGCTCGGGCAGCCCGGCGACGATCCCGCCGATCGTGGCGCTCCCGTCGTCGGTCAGCCCGTAGGGCCCGCGGCCACCGGAGAGGAGCGGCGCCCCGTTGAGGAACAGCGAGAGGTGCTGGTGCGCCCCGTTCCCGCTGCCGCCCGCGAACGGCAGCGGCGAGAACGACACCGCGACGTCGTGGCTGCGGGCCACGCGGCAGGCGATCAGGCGGGCCAGCACGACGTGGTCGGCCGCCGTGAGCGGATCGGTCGGGCTGATCGAGAGCTCGAGCTGGCTGTCGCCGTACTCGGCGTGGACCTGCTCGATCGGGAGGCCGGCGCGGTCGGCGGCGGCGAGGAGGTCGAGCACGAACGGCTCGACGTCCAGCAGGGCGCCCAGGCCGTATGCGTTCCAGCCCGGACCGCTACGCGGCGTGAGCACCATCTCCAGCTCGCACCCGACCTGCGCGTCGAGGCCCCGCTCGCCGAGCCCGGCCACCGTCCTGCGCAGCAGCCCCCGGGTGCAGACCGGGGCGGGTGTGCCGTCCTGGTCGAACATCTCGGCGGGCGCCCACGCGAGCCCGCCGCCGAGCACGCGGAGGGCGACGAGGTCGGCGCGCAGCCGCAGGTCACCGACCACCCCGAACCGCGGGGTGAACGCGATGGCGTTGTCGACGCAGAACACGTTCCAGCTCGGTGAGGCGCCCATGCCGTTGACGTGGAACGCGTCCGCCCGTGCTGTCGGCACGTGCTTCGCCCGGATCACCCCGGCCGGGTCGACCACCGAGCCGGAGAGCAGCCGGACCTCGGCGTCCACGAGCCGGGCCCGGGCCGCGGCCAGCTCCTCGTCGGCGAGGACCGGCATCGGGTACGTGCTCACGGAGCGCACGCTACAACTCCCGAGGGGAGTGGCGATCACTCCAGCCGGGATTGGTGGACCGGGCAGTCGGGCGCGATCAGCACCCCGAGTCCGGCCCGCGGATCGTTCGGGAGCATCGGGCACAGGCAGCCGCGGGCGGCCGCGGCTGTGCTCCCGGGGCCGTCGGAGTCCCAGACGATGCCCGGGTCGAGATCGTCGGGGAGCACGCTGCCGTCCGGAGGCAGCGGCCAGTCGTCGCCTCCGGGGAGTGGTCCGGTCGGCTCATCGTCACCAGCGCCGTTGTGCCGCACGCGTTCATTCAAGCGGATTACAGCGGGCCGCTGTCCATGACCGTCGGTGACGGCGCCGTCCCGGGAGGGGGAAGCGTTATCTGCTCTTGACGTGCGCCACCCTTGACGGCGGGGCATGTTAGCGCTCACAGTTTCGGCCGGGCGGGACGCGCATCACACTGGTTCGGACGAGCCCGCCATCGAAGACGACGCCTTGGGAGGCGCTGTGCGCACAACGATGACGTTGCCCGCGCTCCGGAAGCGGGTCGCTGCTCTCGCGATCACGGCGGCGGCCGCGCTGGTGCTGGCCGCCTGCGGTGGTGGCGGTGAGGCCGGTGGTGGTGGCGGTGGCTCCGCTCCCGCGGACGGTGGGGAGAAGATCACGCTCGGCTTCTCGCAGGTCGGGGCCGAGAGCGGGTGGCGCACGGCGAACACGAAGTCCGTGCAGGACTCCGCCGCCGCCGCCGGCATCGAGCTCAAGTTCTCCGACGCGCAGCAGAAGCAGGAGAACCAGATCAAGGCGATCCGCTCGTTCATCCAGCAGCGGGTCAACGTGATCGCGTTCAGCCCGGTCGTGGAGTCGGGCTGGGACACGGTGCTGATGGAGGCCAAGCGGGCCAACATCCCGGTGATCCTCACCGACCGTGCGGTCGACTCGCCCGACACCTCGCTCTACAAGACCTTCCTCGGCTCGGACTTCATCGAGGAGGGCAAGAAGGCGGGGGAGTGGCTCCTGAAGAACGTCGACGCGTCCGCCGGGCCGGTGAACATCGTGGAGCTGCAGGGCACCACGGGCTCGGCCCCCGCGATCGACCGGCAGCAGGGCTTCGCCGACGTGATCGCCCAGAACCCGAACTACAAGGTCATCGCGTCGCAGACCGGTGACTTCACACGCTCGGGCGGCAAGCAGGTCATGGAGGCGTTCCTGAAGGCGAACCCGGACATCGACGTCCTGTACGCCCACAACGACGACATGGGCCTGGGCGCGATCGAGGCGATCGAGGCGGCCGGCAAGGTTCCCGGCCAGGACATCAAGATCATCACGGTGGACGCGGTCAAGGACGGCATGCAGGCCCTCGCCGACGGGAAGATCAACTTCATCGTCGAGTGCAACCCGCTGCTCGGCCCGCAGCTGATGGAACTGGTCAAGAAGGTCGTCGCGGGCGAGGAGGTGCCGGCGCGCGTCGTCACCCAGGAGACGACGTTCGACACGGCCGCCGCCAAGGCCGCGCTGCCCGACCGCCAGTACTGATGGAGGCCCCGCGTCCAGTGGTCGGGCGTCCGCTGGTGGAGATGACCGGCATCTCCGTCGCGTTCGGGCCGGTGCAGGCACTCGACTCGGTCGACCTGCGGCTGTACCCGGGTGAGGTGCACGCGCTGATGGGCGAGAACGGCGCCGGCAAGTCGACGCTGATCAAGGCCCTCACCGGCGTGCACCCGGTGGACGCGGGGCAGATCCAGGTTCAGGGCGAACCGGTGGCGTTCAGCGGGCCGGCCGCGGCCCAGGCCGCCGGGATCAGCACGGTCTACCAGGAGGTGAACCTGTGTCCGAACCTGTCGGTCGCGGAGAACCTCCTGCTGGGCCGCGAGCCGCGCCGCGCCGGTCGCATCGACTGGCGCGGTGCCCGGCGACGGGCCACCGAGGTGCTGGGACGGTTGCACCTGGACCTCGACCCGTCCTCCCCGCTCGGCGCGCACCCGATCGCCCAGCAGCAGCTGGTGGCGATCGCGCGCGCCGTCGAGGTGGACGCCCGGGTGCTCGTTCTCGACGAGCCAACGTCCAGCCTGGACGCGAGCGAGGTCGAGGAGCTCTTCCGGGTGGTCCGCCGGCTGCGTGACGACGGCGTGGCGATCCTGTTCGTCTCGCACTTCATCGAGCAGGTCTACGAGATCTCCGACCGGATGACGGTGCTGCGCAACGGCAGGCGCGTCGGCGAGTACCGCACCGCGGAGATCTCGCGCAGGCAACTGGTGTCCGCGATGGTCGGGCGCGAGCTCGAGGTCCTGGAACGCCTCGATCGCGCGCCGGCCGCACCCGCCGACGAGGAGGAGCCGCCCGTCCTCGAGGCCGTCGGGCTGGGGCGCAGGGGAGCGATCGAGCCGGTCGACCTCGTGGTGCGTCCCGGCGAGGTCGTCGGGCTGGCCGGCCTGCTCGGCAGCGGGCGCACCGAGCTGGCCCGGCTGCTGTTCGGCGCCGACCGCGCCGATCACGGCGAGATCGCCGTGGACGGGCGACCGGTCCGGATCCGCAGCCCGCGCGCCGCGATCGACGCCGGCATCGCGTTCAGCTCGGAGGACCGCAAGGCGGGCGGTGTGGTGGGCGACCTGTCGGTGCGCGACAACATCGTGCTCGCCATGCAGGCGTCCCGCGGATGGATGCGCCGCATCCCCGGCCGCAAGCAGGACGAGCTGGCCCGGCGCTGGATCGAGCTGCTCGACATCCGGCCGACCGACCCGGACGCGCTCCTGCGCAACCTGTCGGGCGGCAACCAGCAGAAGGTCCTGCTGGCCAGGTGGCTGATCACCCAGCCGCGCCTGCTCATCCTCGACGAGCCCACCCGCGGCATCGACGTCGGCGCGAAGGCCCAGATCCAGGCGCTCGTGGCCGAGCAGGCCCGCGAGGGCACGGCGGTCGTGTTCATCTCCGCGGAGCTGGACGAGGTGGTCCGCCTGTCCGACCGGGTGCTGGTGCTGCGCGACCGCAGGCCCGTCGCGGAGCTCGCGGGGGAGGACGTCGAGATGGAGCACGTGATGGAGCTGATCGCGACAGGGGGTGAGGCCGGTGCGTGAGCTCCTGCGCAAGCCGATCTGGCCGCTCGTCGCGCTGCTGCTGCTCAACCTGGCGGTGACGCCGAGCTTCTTCGCCGTGCGGGTGCAGGACGGCAGGCTCTACGGGAGCCTCGTGGACATCCTGCACAACGGTGCCCCGCTGGCGCTCACCGCGCTCGGGATGACGCTGGTGATCGCCACCCGCGGGATCGACCTGTCCGTCGGCGCCGTCGTCGCGATCTCCGGGGCCGTGATCTGCACCTGGATCGCGGGCAGCCCCGACCCGGCGAGCCCGGGCGCCGCGCTCGCCGGCATCGGGCTCGCGCTCGCACTGGCGGTCGCGCTCGGGGCGTGGAACGGGTTCCTCGTCGCCCGCCTCGGGATCCAGCCGATCATCGCGACGCTGGTGCTGATGACGGCGGGCCGAGGCCTCGCCCAGCTCGTGACCGACGGCCAGATCGTCACCGTCAACAACGCCACCTTCTCCGGCATCGGCGGGAGCGCACTGCTCACCGTGCCGCTCACGGTGATCGTGGCCGCCGCGGTGTACGCGCTGGTCGCGCTCGTCACCCGGCGCACCGCGCTCGGCACGCTCGTCGAGGCCGTTGGCATCAATCCGGAGGCCAGCCGGCTCGCCGGCGTGCGGTCGCGAAGCATCGTCTGGACCGTCTACGTCTTCGCCGCGTTCTGCGCCGCCGTCGCCGGCCTGATGATCAGCGCGAACGTCCACGCGGCCGACGCCAACAACGCGGGCCTGTGGCTGGAGCTGGACGCGATCCTCGCCGTCGTCATCGGGGGCACCTCGCTCGCCGGCGGCAGGTACTCGATCGCCGGCACCCTGCTCGGCGCGCTCACCATCCAGACGCTCACCACCACGATCTACTCGGTCGGCATCCCGCCGGAGGTCTCCCTCGTGTTCAAGGCGGTCGTCGTGATCCTGGTGTTCCTGGCCCAGGCGCCGAAGGTGCAGGCGCTGCTCACGCGCCGCCGCCGTCGGGACGAGGCCGTGCCGCCGGCAGCGCCGCCCGCCGCCCCGGTGGAGGCCGCCCCCGCCGAGACCAGTGCCGCCGAGACCACGGGGACCTCCCGATGACCGCGCTCGCCGAGCGCGCTCGCGCCGTGAAGAGCATCCCCACCCGCTTCCTCCCCGTGGTGGTCACGTTCGCGCTGTTCGTGCTGATGTTCGCCGGGGGGAGCCTGCGCTACGACTCGTTCGCGTCCGGCCAGGTGCTGCTCAACCTGCTGATCGACAACTCGTTCCTGGTGGTGCTCGCGGTCGGGATGACGTTCGTGATCCTCACCGGGGGCATCGACCTGTCGGTCGGGTCGGTCGTCGCGCTGTCCACGATGGTGGCTTCCGCGCTGCTGCGGGCCGGCTGGTCACCGGTTGTCGTGATGCTCATGGTGCTCCTGGGCGGCGCGATCTTCGGGCTCGCGATGGGCGCGGTGATCCACTACCTGGACATCCAGCCGTTCATCGTCACGCTCGCCGGCATGTTCCTCGCGAGGGGCCTGTGCTACGTGATCGACCTGCAGTCGATCTCGATCAACGACCCGCTGTTCCGGACGATCGCGCAGACCGCGGTGCCGCTGGGCGACGACCTGTTCGTCAGCCCGAGCGCCGTCGTCGCGCTCGTGGTGGTCGCCGTGGCGGTCTACGTCCTGCACATGACCCGCTTCGGGCGCACGGTCTACGCCGTCGGCGGCAGCCAGCAGTCGGCGATGCTCATGGGGTTGCGGGTGGCGCAGGCGCGGGTGGGCGTCTACGTGATCAGCGGGGCGTGCTCGGCGCTCGCCGGCCTGCTCTTCACCTTCTACATGCTCTCCGGCTACAGCCTGCACGCCGTGGGCATGGAGCTGGACGCGATCGCCGCGGTCGTCATCGGCGGCACCCTGCTCACCGGCGGCTCCGGGTTCGTGCTCGGGTCCGTGCTCGGGGTGCTCGTACTCGGCACGATCCAGACGATCCTCTCGTTCGAGGGCACCCTCAGCTCGTGGTGGTCCCGGATCGTGATCGGGCTCCTGCTGCTGGTGTTCGTGGTGCTGCAACGGGTGCTGGCGAGGCGGAGCGCGGCCGCGACCTAGGCCTCCCCGCGTCACCGCGCGGGGTTGAACTTCGAGTACTGCGGCGGTGTCCAGCGCAGCGGCACGGCGCCGTCGATCTGCACGACCCGCTCGACCTCGAAGTCGACGAGGCGCTGGGCGCCCGGCTCGCGAGCGGCGCGCTCCGGGTCCCAGTCGACCGACGCGCGTCCGGTGAGCTGGAGGGACCGACCCTGCTCCCAGTCGAGGAACAGCAGCCCGGCGCGCGGGTCGAGCTCGAGGTTGCCGAGCGTCATGTACATGGAGTTGCCGAAGTAGTCGGGCCAGCTCAGGTTCCGCTCGCCGGCCACCGTCACGAACCCGGGACGGCCGCCGCGGTGCGACGCGTCCGCGCCCAACCCCGGAGCGTGCGTGGCGACGAAGAACGTGTCGGCCGCGGCGATCCAGGCCTGCTGGTCGGGGGACAGCCGGTCGGACTGCACGGCGTCGCCCGGGTCGGTGGCCACGTGCGCCTCGATGTCGCGGGCCTGGATGTACTTCGGGCAGTTCGCGTACACCTGCTCCGTGTGCACGACGAGCAGCCCGTCCACCTGGCGGGCGCGGCCGTTGACCCGCATCCGGCGCCGGCTCGCCGGCTCGATCGCGAGCATGCCGACGTCGTGCTCGGTCGCGAACACGTCCGCGAGTGGGTCGCCGGGCACGGGTGTCCGCCGCGCCGCGACCGTCTGCTCGTCGGGGGCCGTGACGAACCCCGGCGGCCCGGTCAGGGCGCCTGCCCACATCGCCCCGTCCGGTGTCGCGGCGCCGATCACGACCAGCCGCTGCCGGCGCAGGAAGTCGGCCGCCACCGGCGGCACGGGCGCGCCGACCCTGGCCGTGCCCCACGGCCGGTCCGGGAACCCGGCCCGGCGCTGCACCGCCCGCTCGCCCGGATGGTCCACGGTTCTCTCCTCCTCGTCGGCCTGATCAGAAGAACCCGCAGGTGGGAGCGGCGGGTGTGGGTGCGGGCGCGACATCGGCGCCGGTCGGGGCGTAGATCTCGAGCCGGACGCCGTCCGGGTCGCTGAAGAAGACGCCCCCGGACGAGGCGCCCTCGCCGTGCGGGACGATCCCGTCGTAGGCGAACGTGACGTCCAGCCCGCGCAGCACCGCCTCCGCCCGGCGCACGGCCTCGATGTCCGCCACCTCGAACGACAGGTGGTGCAGCCCGGGGCGGTCGGTGGCGAACGTGCCGGCGCTCTGCTGCCAGAGGGCGAGCACGAGCGCGCCGTCCTGGCCCAGGAGTGCGAAACGCTGCTCGCCGTCGGTGCGCTCGCCGAGGACGTCGAACGAGAAGACCGTGCGGTAGAAGGCGGTCGAGCGCGCCAGGTCGGTGACGTTCAGCGCGACGTGCCCGGTCTTGAAGGCCACGGTAGCTCCCTAATGGTTGTAGACCCTGTTGCCGTTAAAGAGCAGATCACGGCGTGGCTAATGCTGTCAAGCGGTCTTTCCATTAGAGTCGCCATGTGTGCTCCGAGATCGCCGACCTGCTGCCGGACGAGCCGCTGCCGGTCCGGCTCATGAACACCGTGTGGGCCGATCGGCACGGCCGCCACGACGACCTGGAGACCGTCGACGGGCTGCGGGAGTGGCTGCGGCGGACCGGACTCGCCGGTGCGGACGAGGCCGGACCCGACGACCTCGCCGCGTTCCGGCGGCTCCGGGACGCGGCGCGCCGGATCGCGGCGCACGTCACCGGGGACGAGCGCCCTGCGGCGACCGCGGGATCAGGCGAGCTCGCCTCCGCGCTCGCCGACCTC
The DNA here is from genome assembly GCF_006717045.1 of Pseudonocardia cypriaca. Lineage (NCBI taxonomy): Bacteria > Bacillati > Actinomycetota > Actinomycetes > Pseudonocardiales > Pseudonocardiaceae > Pseudonocardia > Pseudonocardia cypriaca. The sequence goes on along the minus strand of NZ_VFPH01000001.1, from coordinate 3,670,200 downwards.
AACGCGGACGCCGCGTCCTGCGCACCTGCGCTGGTGCCGGACGGCGGCGGCCTCGCGCTCAGGTGGCACCCCGGCCCGCGGGAGACCGACCGTTCGCGTGCGGAGCTCGCGCTCGCAGCGGCCCGGCTGTTCACCGACGAGGAGGCAGGGCTGCTGCGGGCCTGCGGGGGCCCGGGTTGCGTCCTGTACTACCTGAAGGACCACCCCCGGCGGGGGTGGTGCTCGGCGGGCTGCGGCAACCGGGCGCGGGTGGCCCGCCACTACGACCGGCACCGGGCGCGGCGCGACCGATGAGTTCCGCGGCTCCGGGTGGTCTCATCGGCATGACCGCCACGAGCAGCTCCCCCGCAGCGCACCGCCGCACCTTCCACCACGCACTGGCCAACACGCTCGTGGCGTCCGTCGTCAACGCCACCGTGTGGTTCGCGGTGACGTTCTGGGTCTACCTCGAGACGCGCTCGGTGTTCGCGACCGGCGTCGTCGCCGGCATGTTCCTCGGCCTCACGGCGCTCTCCGGGGTGTGGTTCGGCGGTCTGGTCGACCGCTACCGCAAGCGGAACGTGATGCTCGGCTCGAGCGCGGTGTCGCTGGTGCTGTACGGGGCGAGCCTCGTGGTCTACCTCGCGGCCGGGCCGGAGCCCTTCCGCGACCCGGCGAGCCCCGTGCTGTGGGGCCTCGTGCTCCTGCTGATGAGCGGCGTGATCGTCGGCAACATCCGCGGCATCGCGATGTCCACGGTCGTCACGCTGCTGGTGCCCGAGTCCGGGCGGGACCGCGCCAACGGGATGGTCGGGACCACCACCGGCGTCTCGTTCCTCGTGACCTCGGTGATCAGCGGCCTGCTGATCGGGCTGTCGGGCATGCTGTCGGTGATCCTCGTGGCGCTCGCGCTCACCGCCGCCGTGATCGTGCACCTCACGGCGCTGTCGATCCCCGAGGTGCGCGCCGTCCGGACGGCGGGTGACGACTCGCACCGCACCGACCTGCGCGGCACCATCGCCCTCGTCGCCGCGGTGCCCGGCCTGCTCGCCCTGATCGCGTTCTCGACGATCAACAACTTCCTCGGCGGGATCCTCATGGCGCTGGCGGACCCCTACGGTCTGTCGCTGGTGTCGGTCGAGGTGTGGGGGCTGCTCTTCGGTGTGCTGAGCACGGGGTTCATCATCGGTGGCCTCCTCATCAGCAAGCGAGGGCTCGGCAGCAACCCGGTGCGGACCCTGCTGCTGGCCAACCTCGTGCTCTGGAGCGTCTGCAGCGTCTTCGCGCTGCGGTCCTCGATCGTCCTGCTCGCGGTCGGGTTCTTCATCTACCTGTGCGTCGTGCCCTACGCCGAGGCATCCGAACAGACCGTGCTGCAGAAGGTCGTGCCCTTCGAGCGGCAGGGCCGGGTCTTCGGGTTCGCGCAGAGCGTGGAGCAGGCCGCGTCACCGCTGACCGCGTTCCTGATCAGCCCGATCGCCCAGTTCGTGTTCGTGCCGTTCATGACCACCGGAGCGGGCGCCGAGGTGCTGGGTCCGTGGTTCGGCACCGGACCCGAACGCGGTCTCGCGCTGCTGTTCACGATCGCGGGCATCCTCGGCCTGATCCTCACGCTGGTGGCGTTCGCCTCCCGCCACTACCGGCGCCTGTCGCGCCGCTACCTGGAGGGCGCGGAGCAGGCGGCGCCCGTCGAGCCGGCCGCGGAGCCCGGAGGCCGCGAGCTCGCCGCGGCGTGACCCCTGCGGTCGACACCCCCTGATCTACGGTCAGGGGGTGTCGATCTTGAAATTCCTCGGATGTCCCATGTCGGAAGCTTGATCAGCGATCTTGCCTCGCTTTGACAGCTCAAAATGACAGCAACAGCCCCTCATGAGAGCTGCTCGTCGAGGTGGTCGAGCGCGCTGCGCTGAGCCTCCAGGTTCACGTGGCCGTAGACGTTCATGGTCATCTCCATGGCGCTGTGACCGACGATCTCCATCACGATCCGCGGGTGTACGCCGAGCGCGAGCAACAAGCTCACGCAGGTGTGGCGGAGGCCGTGCAGGGGCACAACGCGGATGCCGTGGTCGGCGCACAGTTCGCTCCACATGCGGGTCAGGTTCCGAGGATCCAGCGGAGTCCCATGGCGTGTACCGAAGACGTACCCCTCTGGTGGCCAAGGTTGACCCGGAGCCCCGTAGTGCTCCTGCAAGTGGCGATGGTGCCGGGCAAGGGCGAAGAGCACTCGCGGTGGCAGGGGCACCGTACGGTTCGAGCGTCGAGGCTTTGTGGGCAACTCCCGGAGCTTTCCGTCCACCCGCTGAACGGTCTGGACGATCTGCAGCGTGCGGGCGACGAAGTCGATGTGCTCCCAGCGCAACCCGCACGCCTCACTACGACGCAGACCGAGCATGAGCAGCAGTACCCACAGCGCGTGCAACCGATCATCAGTCGTGCCGTCGAGGAGCTTGCGTGCCTCTTCGATGGTGAGCGGCTTCTTGGGCGCCGGCTTCGGTCGCTCGACCCGGACGAGCTTGGCTAGTTGCGACTGACCAACTCCTCCCGATAGGCGTGTTCGAGAGCAGCCCGCAAGGTGGCGTGCACATACTGGATCGTGCGGGCCCCAATGCCCTCTGCCCGTAGAGCGTCGATCATCAGCCGCACATCACGCACAGTGAGCCGGGTGAGCTTCTTCCTGCCGATGCGAGGTATGAGGTAGAGCCGAACATTGCGCTCGTACGCCTCCCAGGTCGTCGCCCGCACGTGCTGCCTGACGTGGATCAACCACTCGTCGAGGTAGCCCGCCACAGTCAGGCTCGTGGGAGCCACCGGGATGTGCTTCTCGGCTCGGTCCAGCAGCTCGCTCGCCTCCGCGCGGGTCTTGGCGTAGAGGGCTTGCCGGCGGACGCTCCCACCGACAACGGGCACGTAGGCGGCGGCGACCCACCGTCCATCCTTGCGTTGGTAGACGCTGCCCTCGCCGTTGATGTTGCGGCCGCTCATGCCACGTCGCCTTCCTCGTCGAGCATGCGGCGGGCGTACTCGTGGAGGGCGTCGACGGGGATGCGGCGGAGCTTGCCGATCTTGAAGGATCGGAGTTGTCCGGTGCGGATCAGGTCGTAGACGGTGCAGCGGCCGATGTGGAGGGCTTCGGCGACCTCCTCGGCGGTCAGTAGTACGCGTTCCATGGCTTCCTAGCTCCTGATTCATGGGGGTGGGTGAGGGTCACGCGGGTCGTGCGGTGGTGCGTTCCTGCTTCACCAGCTGCCGGTGCGCACGGGCGCGGTCTGCCGCGTCGGCGGCGAGTTGGGCGTCGCCGGTGGTGTTCCAGCCGATCCCGGCCAGGGTGAGCTGGCAGACGATCAACGTGGTGTCATCGTCGTGTTCGTGTTGGTGCTCGAGGCGGTCGGTGTGGCGGCGGCGCCAGTCGGTGTGCTGGTGGCGGTGCCAGGCCCGGCGCTGCGCGCGGAGGGCTTTGTGGGTGGTGGAGTAGCGGCGGGATTTGGTGGCGAAGTGGCCGCCGAAGCCGAGCATGTGGGTCCAGCGGCGGAGCCGGCCCCAGGTGGCGTGCCATTCCGCTTGTTGTTCGTCGGTGGTCCAGTCCTGGGGCAGGGTGCCGAGCTGGAAGGCGTAGGCGACGAGACGTCCGAGGTGGGTGTGGGCGTCGCTGTAGTGCTCGGCAGCCTCAGCCGTCATGCGGCCGGTGGGCGGGAGGCCGGTGGTTTCGGTGGCCTTGGTCGCGTACTTCGCAAGATAGGCGGCGACGGCCTCTGAGGTGATCTGTCCGGTGCCGAGGTTCCCGACGGGGCGGACGTCGAGTTGGGATCCCCAGTGCATGGGCCAGGTGTGGCCGGTGTCCGCATACGGGATGGTGTCGAACCCGGTGGACTGTGCGGCGGCGGCGACGAGCTCGGCGAGGTCCTGTGCGGTGATGTCCGCTGGCGGGGCGAGTATGGCATCCGGGTCCCCGACCGGGCCGCGCTTCGGGTCGGTGTTCGGGCGGACGTCGAGCCGGATGAGGGCGTGGAAGTGAACGACTCCGCGGCGTTGGTATTCGGCGACCTTGCCGTAGGAGACCCGTAGCCGGATCCCGTAGGCATGCTCGTACGGCCGGAGGTTGCGACCGAGTCGGATCATGGTGCGGCGCCAGAGTTCGCCGGCCCAGGCGTTCCAGACAACGTGGTGAGCGTGGTCGTAGCAGTCCAGGCACAACGGCCGGCCCAACGAGGGGTGGTTGTCGGTGTGGCGGGCGGTGCAGACCAGGAGCCTCCCGTGCGGGCAGCGGGTGGCGGAGCGGCGCATGTGGCAGGGGGCGACCTTGCCCGTCTTGGGATTGACCCGGCGGGAGTGGACCGGCCCGAACGAGGGCGCAGTGAGGGTGGCGAACACGGCCGGATGCCCGGCCACAGATGACGGGACGCCCTTGCCTCCGGTGAGGCCGGCTTTGATGAGTTGGTAGGTGTCGGCGCGGTAGGTCTCGGCGCAGGGTGGGCAGACCGAGGCGCGGCGGTCCCCGCAGGGCACATAGAGCACCCCATCGGGCATGTCCGAGGCGGTGTGGCGGGTGTCGAGGATGCGGCCGGTGGCGCGTTCGACGGTGTCGATGGAGCCGGTGAGGCGGACGGGTCGGCGGCAGCCCCGGGTGCTGGCGGTGTGGGCGAGCCAGCGGTTGAGGTGGTCAGAGCTCGCGCGGCGTAGCAGTTTCCGCTCATGCAGGGACAGAGCTTGAGTGGTGGGCATGGGCGGCTACCAGGGGATGGCGGGGAAGTAGGTGCCGAAGTAGTCACGGGCGATCTGCTCGGCGCGGGCGCGGACGGCGGCCACGTCGGTGGGGGTGCGGCCGCGGGTCCAGGCGGTGAGGTCGCCGTTGAACCGCATGTGCGCGTCGATCGCCGTGAGGGGGTCGACCACCTGGATGGCGAGGGTGTCGCCGAAGTTGGTCAGGTGCGCGGCGAGGGCGTAGACGATCTCGCGGGCGGTCAGGCTGTAGGTCTCGGCGCGCAGGAACGCGGCTTCCCCACGGGCGTTCGGCACCGCGGTGGTGCTTGCGCTGGCGGTGGTCGTGGTCGGGATGGCGGGGGTGTCGAGGGTGGCGGTCATGGGGTTCTCCTTGCTGGTGGTTGGTGGTTGGCGGTCACCACCACCCCCGGACTCCCTGATCACGTGGGCGTGTGGGGTGGGCCGGGGGTGGGGGTCGCCGTCAACGACCGAAGGTGTGTGGCTCTTCGACCGTCGGTAGGTCTGCGAGGGTGGCGGTTTCGTGGTGATCACAGTCGTGGCAGAAGCGGAACAGTCCGCAGCCGTAGAGGGCGTGATCCGGGACGCGCCCTTGGCAGGCGCAGGGATGCCAGGGGCTGTAGTCGTGCCCGTCGCGGGCGCAGTGGATGGCTGCGGTGCAGCGGTGGCAGCGTGGTTCCCCGTCTTCGGTGAGGGTCCAGCCGTGTTCGGTGATGTAGCCGATGGCCTCATCAGGGGTGTCGAAATGGACGACGTAGTCGGCGCCGGTTTCGTCGAACGTGACGTGGCAGGTATCGCAGGTGACGATGTAGCAGCGGCTGTGTTCGATGCTCATGGTCAGGTCTCCACAAGCATGGGTTCGGCCGACCGGTAGCCGGTGCGGGTCATGACCGCACAGAGCGGTTCGCCGTCCCAATGGGAGTGCGGTGGTGGAGATCCCCACGCGGGGGTCCATTCCCGGGGTGGCTTCATGGCTGCAAGTTCGTGGCATGCGGAGCAGACCAGGATGAATCGCTGGGCTTCGGTCGGAAGCTGGGTGTTGGTCATGGGGTGAACTCCGTTTCGAAGAGGGTGGGTTGGTTTTGGCAGGACAGGCAGTACCGGTCACCTTCGGCGGTGTTGGTGATGAGCTGTCGGCAGCTTTCGCAGCGGCGGCGGTGCCCGGTGCGGCAGTTCGGGCAGTGTGGGAGGCCGGTGTGGTCGTCAATGAACGGTTCGGCGCAGTCGGGGCAGCGGCGGATGCCGGGTGCCCGTGATTTGCGGCCGGTTTTGACGAGCATCAGGTTGTGCTGCAGGTAGTCGTCGTGGACGTACTGCGGTGTGGTGGTCATGAGGGTTCGCCTCCCCAGCGTTGCTGGGCGGCTTGGCGGGTGATGCCGAGCCGGGTGGCGATGTCGGCCCAGGAGAAGCCGGCGGCGCGTAGGCCGGTGATGGCCTGCTGGAGGGCGGTGTTGATGTCGTCGGCGAGGCCGGCCAGGGTGGCGAGGCCTTCGATGTCGCCGCGGGCGATGCGTCGACCGTGGGCGGCGATGACGCGGCGGGTGAAGGCGGCGTAGTCGTCGTTCTCCACCACGTTCCGGCGGGCCCGGGTGGTCCGACCAGGACGGGACCGGTTGGGTCGGTTTGGTGTCAAGGCTGGGTTGACGGTCGGGGCGCTCATCGGATGGCCCGCAGGTGAGCGGAGGGCCGGACCGTCACGGAGACTCTGGGAGCCCGTGAGGTGGTCACGGAATCCGTGCTGGTCGCATCGGCGATCCGGACGAGGATTCCGAGCGCGGCCAGGACCACGAGTGCGGTCACGATCAGGGTGAACATGGGCAGACTCCTCCTGTGATCCGAATAGCGGGTGCTATCCGGGATGGTTCTTGCTGGTGTGGGTTATGCGGCGGGGTCGATGCCGCGAATACGCAGTGCGGTGGTGATGACCGCTTCGATCTGTGCGTCGGTCAGGTAGGCGGCCTTGAATCGGCGTGGGAGGCCGCCTTCGGCGAGGATCCATCCGACCCCGATGTCTTCCGGGCGGATGTTCTTAGCGGAATAGCCTTCCTTGGCCCAACCCTGGGACAAGATGATGTCCGAGCTGGAGTCGGTGGTACAGCGGAAGGCGACCCGAAACCCGAACAGGTCCCGCAGCGAGGTCGGGATGATGTCGGCCGACGGCCGCTGGGTGGCACCGACGACGATGATTCCGGCGGCCCGACCCCGGGCGACGAGGTCACGGACCAGGTTGCGGAACTCGTCCTGTTCTTCCTTGGTGCCGATCGTGGCGGTGAAGTAGGCGATCTCGTCGATCACGCACAGGATCGTGTCCAGACCATCGGTGTCGACGATCTTGCGGCGCTTGACGGCGTCGAGCTGCCGGTAGCGCAGGTCCATCTCGGCCTGGAGCTCGCGGAGCTTGTCCAGGGCGTGGCGGATGTTGTTGCCGACGAACACGTCGGCCACCGAACGCCACAAGCCGAGTTCGACGATCTTGCCGTCGAACAGCCACAGCTTCACGTCCGAAGCTAGGGCGGCGTGGGCGATGATGGTGTTGAGCAGGCTGGACTTGCCGGAGCCGGGTTCGCCTCCGATGAGCAGGTTGCGGTACATCAGGGTGACCTCCACGGGGAGGCCGTTCTCGTCAATCCCGAAGTGGATCGGGCTGTAGATCGACAGCGGTTGGCAGGTGCGGCGGGTGCGCCGGCGGCGGTGTGGGCGGGTCATCGTGATCGTGTCCTTCATGCGTGTCGTGGTGTCGTTGGTGTTCTCCTTGCTGGCGGAGAAGCGGGGTGCGAGCGCGGTTCCCCTGTCGGGGTGCGTGGTCCTCGCATCCCGTTCCCCGTCCGATGTGGACGATCAGACGAGTTCTGCCCGTATGGGCGAGTGGTGTGGCTAGACGTAGTCGCTGACGTCCACGCCTCCGAACCCGGTCACGGATGGTTCGGAGTCGCTTGCGCTACCGGCCGGTGTGGTGGCCGGGGTCTTGCCGGTGTTGCGCGGGCCCGAGCCGTTGGTGCTGGTGCCGTTGCGGGTGGCTTGCACGGTCGGGAAGTCCGCGGGTGCGTTGGGCTGCAGGGTGGAGCGGTCCGGGAGCGGCGCAGTGGCACCGTTCCTGGAGCGCGGTGACGTGTCGTCCCCGTCGAGGTCGTCCAGGACGGCGGGGGTGAGCACGGTGCGGGCCGCGAGCGGGTCACGTCGAATCACGTCGACGACCACCAGTGCGGCCTGATGGCGAGTGGGCGCGATGCGGACCTCGTGGGCCCAGCAGGCGGCGGCGAGGCGGAGCGTGTCAGATGGTCTGTGTAACAAGATCCTCTTGAGTTGAGGAGTACACAGATGACCATGACCGGTGAGCCACGGGCTGGCCATCCTCTCGGCGCCGACGATGATGCCGGGCCGGTGACCGCGCGGGACGCGGTGAACAGCATGATCGAGGCCGGCCTGCTGGATCAGCTCATGTCCCAGGTCGATGCGGGCGAGCTCGCCTTGACCGGCGATGGTGGTTTCCTCCCGGAGATGATCAAAGCGGTGCTCGAACGCGGCTTGGCGGTCGAGCAGACCGCGCACCTGGGCTACGAGAAAGGCGACCCGGCCGGGCGTGGGACGCCGAACTCGCGCAACGGCACCAGCCCGAAGACGGTGGCCACCGAGGTCGGCGACGTGGCCCTGGACGTTCCGCGGGACCGGTCTGGCACGTTCGAACCGCGCCTGGTGCCGAAGGGTTCGCGGCGCACCGGCGGCCTGGATGAGATGATCATCTCGCTGTATGCGGGTGGGATGACCGTGCGCGACATCGCCCACCACCTGCAGCGCACGATCGGCACCGAGCTGTCCCACGACACCATCTCCAAGATCACCGACTCGGTGTTGGAGGAGGTGAAGGCCTGGCAGTCCCGCCCGCTGGAGGAGATCTACCCGATCGTCTACCTGGACGCGCTGGTGATCAAAGTGCGGGACGGGCACCAGGTCCGCAACCGGTCCGCGCACCTGGCCGTCGGGGTCGACCTCGACGGCGTCAAGCACGTGCTCGGGATCTGGGTGCAGGCAGCCGAGGGGGCGAAGTTCTGGGCCGGGGTGTGCGCCGAGCTGCGCAACCGCGGCGTGCGGGACGTGCTGATCGTGTGTTGCGACGGGCTGAGCGGATTCCCCGAGGCCATCGAAGCGACCTGGCCGCAGAGCATCGTGCAGACCTGCACGGTGCACCTGCTGCGCGCGGCGATGCGGTTCGTCTCCTACGCCGACCGCAAGAAGGTCGCCGCGGCGCTGCGGCCGATCTACACCGCCCCCACCGACGAGATCGCCCGCACCGAGTTGGACAGCTTCGCCAGCTCCAGCCTCGGCAAGAAGTACCCGGCCGCCGTGGCGACCTGGGTGAACGCCTGGGAGCGGTTCATCCCGTTCCTGGCGTTCCCACCCGAGCTCCGGAAGATCATCTACACGACGAACGCGATCGAGTCGCTGAACTACCAACTTCGGAAGATCATCAAGAACCGGGGGCACTTCCCGAACGACGACGCCGCGATCAAGTTGCTGTGGCTGGCGATCCGCGACATTGAGGACAAACGCGCCCGCGCCCGGGCGAAGGAGAAGGGCCTACCAGCCAACGAACGCAAGGCCCCGGGCCGGCTGGTCGAAGGCGCCGTCGTCCAGGGCTGGAAACAGGCCCTCGGCTCGCTCGCCCTGGCCTACCCCGAGCGCATCAACCCCTACCTGACCTGACCGATTCCTAGATCGACTTACACAGACTTCTTGACAGGCCCGCGAGGCGTTCACCGTCGTCTTCGATGTCCTTGACGGAAAGGCCGGCCGGGAGCCACACTCGGACTCGTTCCCCCACGGGGGAGGGCCGGGACCACAGCAGGAACGGCATTCTGCCGTCGAGGGTCATCGTGCGGGACTGCACAAAGCAGGACCGCATCCGGTGCCGGGTGATGACACACCAGACCCGGCGAATCAGGAACCGGCGGGATGCCGGGATCACGAGCAGAACCGTGAACCCCCCGAGCATGATCAGTAGTGCGAGGTGTGGGGGTTCGAGCCACGGTGGCTCGTCAACCATGACCGGTGCCGCCTCCGGCGGCGTGCCGGTGTCCTCAGGCGTAGGCGTGAGCCAGGCCTGGAGTTGGACGAACACGACCAGCAGGGTCGTGGCGATGATGATTTCCGCGCGGGCGCGGACGAGGAACCCCAGTACCCGCCAGGCCAAGTGCCGTTCGGGTTGGGTGAAGAACTCGATCGCAGGGGTCAGGGCGTGTGCCTTGTTGGTGCGGCCGGAACGACCCGGTCGTGCACTGCCACGCGAGCGTGTACGTGCCATGATGGATGCCTCACTCTCAAAGCCTTGTTGGTGTGGTGAGTGGGAACAGAGGTGGACGCGGGGCCGCACATCGGCCTGGTAACCGGCGGTCCCGTGTCCACCGCTGCCCTACATGCAGGACGATCTGTCAGAACGGAATCGGGCCGTTCTGCTCGTCCTCGATCAGCAGCCGGTAGGACACCGCTGCCTTCAGCTGGCCCAGATGGGTCAGGGCGATCTCCAGACACTCGGCCGCATCGACCAGGTGCCCGTAACGGACCCCGAGGGTCACCTTCTTGTCGTAGAAGTCGAACAAGCTCACGAACTTGTCAGCTTCACGAACCGAGGCGAGCACGACATCACTCAGCGAATGAGCGATCGTGTCATGCACCTTCTGCGTGCTGGCATCAGGCCGGTACTGGTCGGCCTTCCGCTCAGCGGATTCCGGCATGGTCGCCGGCTTGCCATTGGTCTCGGCCATGCGACTACTACCTTCCGTGGACCAGAGGTCCGGTAGATGGTCAGCTGGCCTTCGGAGCCGGAGCGGCCCCGTTGCTGGTCGGAACGATGGAATCGGCACGAAACGCCACCCGAGAGTTTCCGTTCTGCACCCACGGCATCGCCTGCAGACCCTGAACGGACACGTACTGACCCTGGGAAACCTTCGGAGCCTCAGCGAGGGCGACGGTCACCAGAATCGTCTCAACAGTCCCGTCTGACCAGGCCACAAGGTTCGCGGCCCACAGGGGCAGGTTCGTACCACCACTCTTGTCCCGACGCTGGTTACCGTCCTTGTCCAGACGCGGCGTGAACTCGCCACCGAGCTGGAACTTCGTGTTGGACGTGTCGAGGATGAGCTTCATGACTGCTGTGCTCCCTTTGGATCAACTTGCAGGTTGTGCGCCTCCGGTCGGGGACGCACTACAAGGAGACCATCGGAGGACCACGTGCCCCAGGTCGCGAAACCCCAATAGTTACCCCTCGCGCGACCTCAACCAAAACCCCCCGCAGCAACCACTGTCCCCGCTACACTCAGATCACCCGCCCAGGAGCGACCGGAGAGCGACCACATGGCCCGCCCGAAGCGTGTTCCCTTCAGTCCCCACCTGCGTGAATACCGGCTTCAGCATGGCACCCAGGAGGAGGTTGCCGAACGGATCGGCATCACAGCTGAGATGGTCCGTCGACACGAACGTGGCATCTCCCGCCCGAGCCCTGTCTACCAACGCGCGTACAAGGAGCTCTACCTTGCTTCCGAGGTAGAACTCGGTCTACGTCCTGATCCGCACCGTAACGAGCCGGACAGGACAGCCGGCACTGCACCAAATCGCGACCCGGCCACGCTCCGCTCCGGCCCACTTGAACTGCGAATGGCCACGTTCTTGGGCAATGATGACCTGGCCGACATCAAGAGTTCAATGCAGGCAATGGTGTCTCTGGATAACCGCCACGGGGGCGCCGAACTCACACGTCTTGGCGGGCGCCTCTTTCGCTCTCTCCATGAAAGCATCGGCACGGGTGCGCATCAGCCCAGCATTCGCAAAGACCTCATCGCCACGGCCGGTGAACTCGCCGAGATCACTGGATGGCTTGCTTATGATGCGGACGAGCATGATCTTGTTCGCCGCATGAATCAGGAAGCGCTATATTTTACGCGTCTGGCTGGCGATACGAGCATCGAGCTTCTTACTCTGCAGAATGCAAGCATGCATGCTGGGTTCCTCAATCGCCCCCACGAAGCTCTTGATATCGCGAACTCGGTTCTTGACGGTTCATATCATCTGACTCCACGCGTGCGGGCGCTCTTCTTGATCCGCAAGGCGCGTGCCCTGGCGCAGGGCGGCGACGCATCGGCCCTGCAGCTCATCAAAGAGGCTCGTTCCCTGTACGAAGACGGAACCAGCGCCACAGATCCCGCTTGGGCATGGTGGATCGACGAGCGCGAGCTTCAGTGGCACGAGGCAATGTGCCGGCAAGCACTCGGGGATACCGGTCAGGCCTTGGATCACTTTGAACTCTCCGTAGAGGCGACGCCTCCACACGAGACGCGAAGCCAATATCTGCATCGAGCCTATCTGCTCAAAGCTCAGACGCTGTCGCGATCATGGGATGCTGCTGCGGAAACAATTAAACAGCTTCGGCCACTCACTCTGCAGGTCGCATCTAACCGCTCAATGCGCATAATTCGCGACGCATTGTCCACGGCCTCCGAAGTAGACGGAAATCGAATCCCCGGGATCATCCACGATGAAGGCGAGCATCTACGTCGCGTACTTGACGACAGCGCGCTATAATTCCACTCATGAACCAAGAGGCCCTGATGGCACTCGCTGATCCATCAAAGGGTCAGTACTTTCTCACTGCGCCCGACAAGCTTGCGCTTATTATTGATGCAGCCGACATTCGACCCGGCGACAAGGTCGTTGAAATTGGTGCCGGAGTCGGTACGATTGCCCAAGCACTACCACGCTCGGCGAGCTTGACGCTAGTCGAGTTCGACGGACGCCTAATCGATTCATTAAAGCAGAATGTCCCTCACGCGGTCGTGCTCAACGCGGACGGTGTGACACTACTGCGGGACGGGGCATTAACCTGCGATGTGATGCTCAGCAATCTTCCCCACGGGATAACCCCGTCATTGATCGCCCTGCTTCCGCACATCGAATTCCGCACTGCGGTGATATCGATGAGCTCAACTGAACCACTGGACGCGCTAGCGGGCGAACTCGAATACTCCCTGCTGACGTCGACGGAGGGCGACGACTTCACGCCTTCGCAGCCAACCCGGTCCATCCTCGTCCGCGTCAACAAGCGCGCAGCAGGGAGGGCCTCGTAGTCACTGCGGTTGCGTGGTGAGAACTTTCTATACGTCTTCAAGCCGTCCCCTGCCGGGGACGGGCCGGACTGCGCCGGACGGCATGCGCGGCCGCTACCTTGCCGCTCCGCTCACGGGCGGCCGTGCGCCTATGGGCCGCCGGCCATGCGCCGGCGATGGGGGAAAGCTGGACTACGGCGAGTAGTGGCCATCCCCGCTGGCCGCACATCGTCTTCCATGATCGCGAGGAGTCAACCCCGCTGCGCGCCCCGATCCCGCCGGTGGGCCGCGCTGGCAAGACATAGGCCGGTTCGGTCCGTGGTCGGGTCGCGGGATCGGGGGTTCCGGGTTGACACCTCGTGATCATGTGAAGAGCGGGCCACGATCGCGGGGATCGGGCGAAGACTGGAATGAGACCCGGGGGAGCCCCTACTCCCACCCAGTACCCGTCTGCCGTCGCAGCTCCCGCACGGCGTACACCATTGCCGCCATTCCAGTCCGGTCAGCAGTCCATGTCGCGCCAACTAGTCGGTGCGGGAGGTCTTGAGACCCCGACTGCTCAAGCGCTAGAGGAACAGAAGGTGACAGATCATGCCCGGCAACTATAAGCGAAGGGAGGTACTTTTCATTCATATTTCCAAATAACTGCATTTCGCCAGAGCCGTCCGGCAATAGGTGGGATGATACGCAGTTCTGGCTAATATACCGTGGGGCGCGCGAAGCGCATCCCCTGCTCGCCTCGGCCATTCTTCTGCGGAAGCGCTGCAAATCCGAAGTATCTGTAATCGCCCTCTCGAGTTGCGCTCGCTCCTCGGCTGTCATTATCGGTTTAGTGACGGAGGGGCTAACGCGGTACACTTCCGTCCCGGTAACGATACACCTAGGCTCGCGGGGACGAAAATGCGAAACAATAAATCTATCTAGCGGTTCGTCGATGTTTCGTCCAGCTGCCCGCTGAAAGTTGGAAATGACCTGCAGATGCGGTACACCCTTCTGGAAGTAGGTCAATGTAAATGTGTGATACCGATACTTGCGAGGCACTGAACGAAGCCAACTACTACCTTCTTTTGCGAGGATCTTCGTAATACCGTTTGGTGTCCTATGTCTACCATCATCATGAGTCAGCATCTCGATGAGCCACTCCGCAGTCTTATGACTGTCGTGCTCCGCTACTCCAGTGTAGCAAAGGAGTCCGGCCCAAGAGGGATACTTTATGACAACCTGCTTCTGGCTGGAATCGTCATAATCTCTTCGGTTGCCGTTTGACCGAAATAGCTTGAAATCAGAGGTCTGCCCAATCAGCCACGATGACACGACTGTAATATTGAGGGTCACGCCCGGAATCCGCCTCCATCGCTTCCCGAAAGGTAGAGAGAGTCTATGCGAAGCTGCATCGCCACAAGTTCGGGCTGGGGGCGCCGGTGCGCCCAAGATCAAGCCGTCCTCAGGCCCGTGGGACGCCCACGGACCGATCAACGCCGACAGCCAGCGCTAACGTATACGCACGCAGGTCAGCGGATCACACGCAGCGATCATGCCTGGTCAGCCCCCCTACCTGGGCAGACAGTTCGTGATCATCTAAAGGACCCGGCCAGGATCGCGGTGATGAGCCGAGCGGACTGCCTTGCCGACGCATGATAGGTACCTCTGTCACATTGGAACTAATTCGTTGGATCAGTTAGATTGTCGGAATCCGCTGCCTCTCGCACATTCTCGACGAACTTCTCTGCTGCATCCTGTTCGCGCTCCTTGGATCTGCTTCCCCAGACAGCGCGAGTTGGAGCGTACATATTGTTCTCAAGCGACTCAGTTATCTCTTGTTCTCCATAATACGAAATCCTTCCGAAGCGCTTTCGGAAGTATGCATACTTAGCTCGGATAGATCCATCTGAGGTTTCTGCATAAACCTCAAGAGCTTCCAATCGGTCGGGCACCTCGGCCGGTGGAAGTACGACGCCTTGATCATCAAGAGTGACCTTTGATTGCCAGATCTCGCCGATCGTAATGACTCCGTCTGCTCCGGTCATCAGTACGGCCTTCGCGAGATCTCTGGCGTATACATATTTATCCGCCCGGTCCGAAAATAGAGTTTGCCTGACATCGATGAGCTCTGTGCCGCGGTAGAGCATTGTTATGTGGCTGTGGGTCTTGTCTTTCGATAGGACATTCTTCGCTTGCGTAAAGATCGGGTCGACTAGATCGATTACAGACTGCGGCTGCGCCGCATCAATAAGTTCCGGTAGCTGAGTCTTGTATCGGCGGACTGCCGTGCTTCGAAAGTTGCCTATCTCGGCAATTCCTCGGCCCATTACAGTAACTAGAGAGCCATCAGTGACGCGGTAATGTGCCGTACGAACGTCAAGCGTTGTAACCATGCAAGGCAATCGACCCTCGTGCAGAAGGCGTGCAGTGCCTGCGCTTGCACCCCCTTTTCGCTGATGTGCATCGGCCAGAAGATTGGCTAGAACGCCATAGCAATGCGCTAGCGCGTCCAGTAGTTCATAATTCGACAGTGCCTTATCGACCCAGCGCCGTTCAGCAAGTATGAGCTTGCTGGCGAGTGCCCTTTCAGGAAGCCCTGATAGATACGTTGCATACTCACTCGGCATCGTTCTTGGCGGAACAATCTTAACGGTTTCAGCTTCGGTATCCCGACTCAGCATGCTCTCGTCGAACGCGTCGGCCATGTGGTAATAGCTCTCCACTAAGCGGAGACGGGCAGTCGAATGGAGGTCTAGATCTCCAGACTTGACAACACGATTGCGAGATTTGACGAGCCACCTCATCAATGGATCGTCCTTCATCTGTTGCTGCCACGCGGGGTACCACGTGACAAAGTCGGGAACTAGGTCGTGTTCCTTCTGTAGGACCCAGGTTACATTGCGCAAAGCCTGCAAACATGCATTCAAATTGACTTGAAACTCTTGCGGGTTGTCGTAAGAGGAAAGACATCCGTGCCACCAGCGATGGCCTTCATGTAGCCGCTTGTGTGCAGTCGGTGTTGGGCACCCATCCTCTACTGAGGTGTCATTCTCCGGCCGAGACTCGTTCACGGTGAAGACGTCGCGGTGCGGCCGCCAGCGTTACGTCGTCGATGCCGGAGTAGCACTAGACACCGCGTGCGGTCCGCATGCTGTTCGTTGCAACCAACTACTACAGCCAACTGCAGGGGGAGTCGGTCGGCGCGTCGGCTAGACATGGGTGTGGCGCGCAGTCGAGGCCTTACAAGGTGGGGACCAGAGCCGGGGACCACACGTCCTGCACGGGAGCAGACAGTGCCCACCTCGCACGTCCGTCCGAACGGGCATCGCAGCCCGCAGAGCAGCAGTTGCGCCTAGCTCGCCGTCCTGGCAGTCAAGGCCAGCTTCGCCAGATAGATCATCTCGCGGGGCACACGGGGGGCACGGGAGCCCACAACAAGCTGGTGAACACCGCCAACTGCTGAAAGGCGTAGTCGCTGGTCAGGGCGGTGCTGCGACCAATGCCCAGGATCAAGCCATGGTCCGGCTTACAGGCAGCACCGAAGGTCGGGGTTGACAGCTGACAGCGACAGCAACGGTCCCTGGGCAGCGCAAACTCCTACGGGCGTGGGCTGTCGGGCAGTGCGACGTCAGAGCCCTCGGCGGACTGCTGCAGACGGATCAGCGGAGATCTACGGTCAGGGGGTGTCGACCGTGTACGACCTCGTCCTCAGCGGCGGCCGGGTGATCGACCCCGAGTCCGGCCTCGATTCGGTCCGCGACGTCGGGATCTCCGGCGGTGCCGTCCGGGAGGTCAGCGAGCAGCCCCTTCCCGGAGCCACCACCGTCGACGCCACGGGGCTCGTCGTGTGCCCGGGGTTCGTCGACCTGCACAGCCACAGCCAGGACATCCCGGGCCAGCGGCTGCAGGCGCTCGACGGGGTCACCACCGCGCTCGAGCTCGAGGCGGGCGCCCTGCCGGTGGACCAGGCCTACCGCCGGGCCGCCGCCGAGGGGCGGCCGGTCAACTACGGCTTCTCGACGTCGTGGGCGGCCGCCCGCATGCACGTCCTAGCCGGCGCGCCCGCGGTCGGTGACCTCGACCAGCTGCTCGTCCACGTCGCCGACCCGCGCTGGCAGGCCGCGGCCCCGCCCGCGGACGTCGAGCGCATCCTGGCGCTTCTCGAGGCCGACCTGGCGGCGGGCGCGCTCGGGATCGGTGTGCTCGTCGGGTACGCGCCGGGCACCGATCCCGCCGAGTACCTCGCCGTCGCGGCGCTGGCCGCGCGGCACGGCGTGCCGACCTACACCCACGCCCGGGACCTGGTGGAGGCCGACCCGCACGTCGCGGTCGACGGGGCGGAGGAGATCGTGCGCGCGGCGGGCGAGACCGGTGCGCACATGCACTACTGCCACCTCAACAGCACGTCGGGCCGGCACGTGGACCGCGTGCTGGCCCTGGTGGAGCGGGTCCGCGGCGAGGGCTCGGCGGTCACCACGGAGGCCTACCCGTACGGCGCCGGGATGACCGGGATCGGGGCCGCGTTCCTCGCGCCTGCTGCACCGGCGCGGCCTCACCCCGAGCTCCATCGGCCACCTCGCCCTCGGCAGGCGCATCGCCGACGCCGACGAGCTGCGCCGGGTGCGCGCGGAGGATCCGGGCGCGCTCGCCTTCGTGCACCAGGTCGACGAGTCCGACCCGGCCGCGTTCGGCGTCGTGCAGCGGGCGCTCGCCTTCCCGGACGCCGCGGTGGCGAGCGACGCGATCGCGCCCCAGTGGACGGCGGGCCCGCGCGACCCGCTGGCCTGGCCGCTTCCGCCCCGGGTCGCGACCCACCCGCGCACAGCCGGAACGTTCGCCCGCACCCTGCGGCTGCTCGTGCGCGAGCAAGGGGCGCTGAGCCTGCCGGAGGCCGTGCGCCGCTGCACGCTCGTGCCGGCGCGGATCGTGCAGCCGGCGGCGCCCGCGATGCGCCGCAAGGGGCGGCTGCAGCCGGGGAGCGACGCCGACGTCACGATCTTCGACCCGGACACCGTGTCCGACCGGTCGACCTACACCGACACCACCCGCCCGTCGGAGGGCATCCGGCACGTCCTGGTCGGGGGCCGGTTCGTGGTGCGCGACGGCGTGCTCGACACCGGCGCGCTGCCGGGCCGGGCCGTCCGCGGCGCGTGAGGGGAGCTACTGCAGGAGGGGGTGCAGCGCCCAGAACGAGAGTGCGGCGGCCAAGGCGGCCATCGGGATCGTGAGCACCCACGCCACGACGATGTTGCCCGCCACACCCCACCGCACCGCGGAGAGCCGCTTCGTGGCGCCGACGCCGAGGATCGACGAGGTGATGGTCTGCGTGGTCGAGATCGGGGCGGCGAACGCGAAGGCGGTGGTGTAGAGCACCGCCGACGCCGTCATCTCCGCGGCGAACCCGCGAGGCGGGTCGAGGTCGATGATCCGCCGCCCGAGCGTCCGCATGATCCGCCAGCCGCCGGCGTAGGTGCCGGCCGACAGCGCACCCGCCGCGAGCAGGACCACCCACCACGGCACCTCGAAGCCCTGGTGGTAGCCGCCGACGACGAGCGCCAGCACGATCACGCCCATCGTCTTCTGGGCGTCCTGCAGGCCGTGTCCGAGGGCCATCGCGGCGGCCGAGAGGGTTTGGGCGTAGCGGAAGCCGCGGCTGAGCCGCTGCGGGTAGGCCCTCCGGAAGGTCCACAGCAACGCGGTCATCAGCAGCCCGGCGAGCAGGAAGCCCACCATCGGTGACAGCACCATCGGGATGACGACCTTGTCCAGCACGCCGCTCCAGTGCACCGTGCCCGCCGCGGCGAGCGCGGCGCCCACGAGCCCGCCGATCAGCGCGTGCGACGACGAGGACGGCATGCCGAACCACCACGTGATGAGGTTCCACACGATCGCACCGACGAGGGCCGCGAGCACCACGACGAGGCCCGAGATCCCCTGCGGTGGGTCGATGATGCCGCTGCCGACCGTGGAGGCGACCGCGGTGCCGAGGAACGCACCGACCAGGTTCATCAGCGCGGCCATGATCAGCGCGGCGCGGGGGGTGAGGGCCCGCGTGGCGACGGAGGTCGCGATGGCGTTGGCGGCGTCGTGGAAGCCGTTGGTGTAGTCGAACGCGACGGCCATCACGATCACCACGATGATCGTGGCGAGCTCCACTCAGGACTCCTTGACGGCGATGCTCTCGACGGTGTTGGCCACCGTCTCGAACGCGTCGGCCGCTTCCTCGAGGGAGTCGATGACCTCCTTGATCTTGAGGATCGTCAGCACGCCTGCCGCGTCCACGTCGCCGGGCGGGCAGAGCAGCTCCTCGAGGAGGGCGCGGTAGGCGACGTCGCCCTCGTCCTCGAGGGAGTTGACGTGCACCCAGTACTCCTGCAGCTTCGACATCGTCACGAGCTGCGGCATCGCCTCGGCGGTCGCGGCGGCCGCGCGCTGCAGGACGTCGGTCTGGGTCTTCATGCCGGCCGGCAGGTCGCCGAGCCGGTAGAGCACGATCCGGTCGGCGGCCTCCTCCATCGCGTCGATCACGTCGTCGAGCGACGAGGTGAGGCGGTAGATGTCCTCGCGGTCGAACGGGGTCACGAACGTCTTGTTGAGCTTCACCAGGATCTCGTGGGTGAGCGCGTCGCCCGCGTTCTCGGCATCCTTCACCCGCCTGGCGAGCTCGGCCCGCTCGGAGGGCGGCGCGGCCACGAGTGCCGCGAGGTCGTCGGCTGCACGGGCGATGTTCTCCGCGGCCCGGGTGAACAGCGGGTAGAAGCCCCGTTCATGTGGCGTCAACCTGAGTGCCATCCGCAGGTTCTACTCCATCCGGGGCAGATCAGCAGGGTGGCGCGGCCGTACGGGGCAGGACACCATCGGTGTATGACGGTGGTCTTCGTGCACGGCGTCCCCGAGACGAGCGCGGTCTGGACGGGCGTGCGCGCCCACCTCGGCGGCGACACGGTCGCCCTCGACCTGCCCGGCTTCGGCACACCCCGGCCGGCCGGTTTCGGCGCGACGAAGGACGAGTACGCGCGGTGGCTGGCCGACGCGCTGCGCGGGCTCGACGGGCCGCTCGACCTGGTCGGGCACGACTGGGGAGCCGGCTTCGTCGTGCGCGTGGCCACGGCACACGACGTCCCGCTGCGCAGCTGGGCCGTGGACGTGGCCGCGGTGTTCCACCCGGACTACGTCTGGCACGACATCGCGCAGGTGTGGCAGACCCCGGGCGCCGGGGAGGAGTGGACGGGGGCCACGGCGGCCGCCGGACCCGCCGGGCGCACGGGGTTCCTGCAGGGCGCGGGTGTGCCGGAGGCCGATGCCGCCGTGATGGCCGCGGCCTACGACGAGACGATGGGCGGCTGCATCCTCGACCTGTACCGGTCGGCCGTGCCCAACCCGTACGCCGACTGGGGCCGGGAGCTCACCGGGCCCGCCCCGGCGCCGGGTCTCGTCCTGCAACCGACCGCCGACCCGTTCGACGACCCGGACCGGTCCGCGGAGGTCGCCGCCCGGCTCGGTGCTCGCACGGAGCGGCTGGAAGGCCTCGGCCACTGGTGGATGGCGCAGGACCCGGCGGCGGCTGCGGATGCGCTGCGTTCGTTCTGGGGTTCCTTGCGCGCGGCCTAGGAGTACTCCGCTGCCGCGTCGAGCAGCCAGTCCGCCAGGTAGCGCGCGAACGAGGTGCGGACGAGGACCTCGTACTCGGCGTCGTCCAGGGCGAGCAGTACCACCCCGGCCAGTCCGAGCAGGGTCTGCGCAGCCGAGCCCGCCGGGAACGCCCGTGGGTGCAGGTCGAGGGCGCAACCGGTGGCGAGCACGGCGCGTACGTGCTCGCCCGCGAGGTGCAGGGTGGTGCGCTGGCCGGACACGTCGACCACGACGTCCGCGCCCGGCAGGTCCCCGGGCGAACCGGTGACCAGCCACTCGTCCGGCCCCAGCCAGATCGCCCGCCCGCCACCGCGGCCCGCCCAGGTGTTCGGCGTGGTCGGTAGCCCGAGCGCGGCTGCGGTGGCCGCGTCGGCGCGGACGTCGGCCATCGGGACGAACGGGTCGGCCGTGATCCGGATGCCCGCGGGAAGCGCGGCGAACCGGTCGGCCCAGGCGTCCAGGGGGCCGGTGCGGGGGAGCGGGTCAGCCGTCACGGCGGGTTCCCTCCGGGTCGACGAACACCGGCGAGGTGACCTCCACCGGAACGGTCGTGCCGCCGACCGGCACGTGCAGGGTCTGTCCGATCCGGTCGCGGCCCCCGCGCACCAGCGCGAGGGCGAAGGTGCGGCCGAGCTCGGCGCTGCGGTAGCTGGACGTGACGTGGCCCAGCATCGGCACGGGCGGCTCGGGCAGCGTCGGTGTGCCGACGAGCTGCGCCCCTTCCGGCAGGAGGAACGCCGGGTCGCGGGGGAGCAGCCCGACCAGGTGCTTGCGCTGCGGGTCCTGGTCGGACGGGCGGGCGAACGAGCGCTTCCCGACGAAGTCGGGCTTCTTCGCCGACACGATCCACTCCATGCCCAGGTCGTGCGGGGTGACCGTGCCGTCGGTGTCCTGGCCGACGATCGGGTAGCCCTTCTCGGCGCGCAGCACGTGCATCGTCTCGGTGCCGTAGGGGGTGATGCCGTGCGGCTCGCCCGCGGCGATCAGCCGGTCCCACACCGCGCGGGCGTGCCAGGCGTCCACGTTCACCTCGAACGCCAGCTCGCCGGAGAAGCTGATCCGGGCCAGCCGCACCGGCACCCCGCCGAGGCCGGTGTCCCGCCAGGTCATGAACGGGAACCCGGCCGCCGACCCGTCGACGTCCGGGAAGACCGCGCCGATCACGTCCCGGGAGCGCGGGCCGACCACGGGGAAGGTCGCCCAGTGGTCGGTGACCGAGGTGAGGCGCACCCGCAGGTGCGGCCACTCGGTCTGCAGCCACTCCTCCATCCAGTCCAGGACCGCGGCGGCCCCGCCGGTGGTGGTGGAGACCAGGAAGCGGTCCTCGGCAAGCCGCATGACGGTGCCGTCGTCGAACACCATCCCGTCGGCCTTGCACATCACGCCGTAGCGGATCCGGCCGACCCGCAGGCTGCTCATCACGTTGGTGTAGAGCCGGTCGAGCAGCTCACCGGCGTCCGGGCCGGCCACGTCGATCATGCCGAGCGTCGACCCGTCCATGATCCCGACGCCCCGCCGGACGGCCGCGCACTCGCGCAGCACCGCCGCCTCCATGTCCTCGCCGGGAAGCGGGTAGTAGCGGGGCCGCTTCCACTGGCCGACGTCCTCGAACACGGCACCGCGCGCGACGTGCCAGTCGTGCACCGGGGTGGTGCGCTCCGGGTCGTACCGCACGCCGCGGTGGCGGCCGGCCAGCGCGGCGAACGCCACCGGCGTGTAGGGCGCGCGGAACGTCGTGGTGCCGAGCGTCGCGACGGGCACGCCGAGCAGCTCGGCCGTGATCCCGGCGGCGACGATGCCGGACGTCTTGCCCTGGTCGTGCGCGGTGCCGATCGTGGTGTACCGCTTGACGTGCTCGATGCTGCGCATCCCTGCGCCGAGGGCGCGGGCGATGTCGGCGACGGTGGCGTCGCGCTGGACGTCGACGAACTGGGCGTGCTCGTCACCGGGCACCCGCCACAGCACTCGTTGCGCGGTGCGTTGTGGCGCGGGTTCCGTTCGGGGGAGCGGGACCGGGTCGACCCCGAGCGCCGTCGCGGCGGCCCGCGCGCCCTCGGCGAGGCAGCCCGCGAGGTCGAGGGTGCCGTTGGCGGCGCCCGCCACGCTGGTGGCTGGCGGGAGCGTGGCCGGCAGGAAGGCGCCGAGCGGCTCGTCGTAGCGCAGGGTCCCGCCGGCCTGGCTCACCAGGTGCACCGCCGGGTTCCAGCCGCCGCTCACCAGCAGCAGGTCGCAGTGCACCGGCTCGCCGTCCACCAGCGCCGCCCGTACGCGCTCCACGCCTGCGGTGCCGGTCACGACGGCGTCCTCCCGCACGGGGATCCCGCGCTCCGCGCACGCCGCCCGCCACTCCGGCGGGGCCGATGGCCGCGCGTCGACCACGGCGGCGACGCGGGCACCGGCATCGGCGAGGTCGACGGCCGCGGCGTACGCGGCGTCGTCGGTGGTGAACACCACCACCTCCCGGCCGGCCAGCACGCCGTACCGGTGCAGGTAGGTGCGGGACGCCCCGGCGAGCATGATCCCCGGGCGGTCGTTGTCGGTGAACACGACGGGCCGCTCGTGCGCCCCGGCGGCGACGAGCACGTGCCGGGCCCGGATCCGCCAGATCCGCTGCCGGGAGACGTTCCGCGGAACGCGGCTCAGGTGATCCGTCCGCCGCTCCAGGGCGAGCACGAAGCCGTCGTCGTAGTGGCCGAAGGCGGTGGTGCGCTGCAGGTGCAGCACGTCCGGGGCGCTCGCCAGCTCCGCGGTCGTGGCGGCGACCCAGTCCAGCGCGGGACGGTCGGTGGCGGCGAGCAGGGCGCCGCCCGCCTCGGACTGCTCGTCCACCAGCACGACCCGCGCCCCGCCCCGGGCGGCGGTGAGCGCCGCCGCGAGACCGGCGGGGCCGGCGCCGACCACGAGCAGGTCGGCGTGGGCGTGCGAGGCGTCGTAGCGGGCGGGGTCGGAGCCGTGGGCGAGGTGGCCGCGACCGCCGATGCTGCTCGCGACCAGGCCGTCGACCAACTCCACGGTGGCCGCCTGCAGCATCGGCTCCGGGAAGGGCCGCTCGATCTGCACGAGCCCGCCGGGGTCCTCGGCCCACGCCGCGCCGATCCCGCGCGGCCGGGCGTACCGCACGCTCGTGCCGATCTCGTGCACGCCCGCGGCGAGCAGCGCCGAGGCGAGCGTGTCGCCGGGGTGGCCGGTGAGTTCGCGCTCGTCGAACGTGAACCGCAGCGTCGTGATGCGGTCGATCCGGCCGCCGGAGGCGGTGCGGAAGGTCTCGGTCAACTAGATCTCCGGGCGGGGCTCGTCGGGGCGGTAGACCGCCTGGAACCGGTAGGTCGCGGTGTCGCGCACCGCGTTGAACCAGCGGCGGCACCCCGCCGCGTGCTGCCAGCGCTCGGCGAACGTGCCCTTCGGGTTGTCGCGGAAGAAGAGGTAGCGCGCCCACTCCTCGTCGGTGAGCGTGGCCGGGTCGGCGGGGTAGGCGACGTGGGCCTGACCGCCGTAGTGGAACTCGACCTCCTCGCGGGGGCCGCACCACGGGCACTCGATCAGCTGCATGCGCCCTCCCGCTCAGTGCGCCACGGCGGCGGCGCCGTGCTCGTCGATCAGGGCGCCGGTCGTGAAGCGTTCGAGGGTGAACGGCGCGTTGTGCGGGTGCGGCTCGTCGTGGGCGATCGTGTGCGCCATGCACCACCCGACCCCCGGCGTGGCCTTGAACCCGCCGGTGCCCCACCCGCAGTTGAGGTACAGCCCCGCGTAGGGGGTGAGCCCGACGATCGGGGATGCGTCGGGGGAGACGTCGACGATCCCGCCCCACGTGCGCAGCAGGTGCGCCCGGGCGAACACCGGGAACAGCTCCACCGCCGCGGCCATCTGCCGCTCGATGATGTGGAACGCGCCGCGCTGGCCGTAGCCGTTGTAGGAGTCGACGCCCGCACCCATCACCAGCTCGCCCTTGTGCGCCTGCGAGACGTAGACGTGCACGGCGTTGGACATGACGACGGTGGGGTGCACGGGTTCGAGCAGCTCGGAGACCAGCGCCTGCAGCGGGTGGCTCTGCAGCGGCAGGCGCAGGCCCAGCTGGTCGGCGAGCACCGAGGTGTGGCCCGCGGCGCAGAGGGCGACCTTGCCGGCGGCGATGTCGCCCCGGCTGGTGCTCACGCCGGTGACCCGGTCCCCGTCGGTGGTGAAGCCCGTGACCTCGCAGTCCTGGATGAGATCCACGCCCGCGGCGTCGGCCCGCCGCGCGAAGCCCCACGCCACGTAGTCGTGCTTCGCGATGCCTGCCCGCGGCTGGTACGTCGCGCCGAGCACCGGGTAGCGCAGGTCGGGGGAGGTGTTGACGATCGGGCAGACCTCGCGGACCTCGTCCGGGGTGAGCCACTGCGCGTCGACCCCGTTGAGCACGTTGGCCTCGACGCGCCGGACGCCCTCGCGCACGTCCTGCAGGCTGTGCGCCAGGTTGAGCACGCCGCGCTGGTCGAACAGGATCGGCATGCCGAGGTCGTCCTCGAGGCCCTCCCACAGCCGCAGCGCGTGCTCGTAGATGGCGGCGCTCTCGTCCCAGAGGTAGTTGGAGCGGATGATCGTGGTGTTGCGGGCCATGTTGCCGCCGGCGAGCCAGCCCCGTTCGAGCACTGCCACGTTCGTGATTCCGTGGTTCTTCGCGAGGTAGTGGGCGGTGGCCAGGCCGTGCCCGCCCGCACCGACGATCACCACGTCGTAGGAGCGCTTCGGCTCCGGGTTGCGCCACAGGGCGGCCGGGAGCTCCGGGATGCCGGCGTGCGTCACCGCGTCAGCATGCCCGGGGAACGGGTCGGGCCGTCAAGGCCGACCGGGCTCGTCAGGTGGCGGACGGGCGGGGCTGCTCCGGTGGGACCGACCCCTCGGCGGCGTCCATCCACCTGTCCAGGTCGGCCTGCGTGAACTCCTGCCACGGCGGAACGTCCGGGAGCCGCCGGAGCAGGTCGAACGCCTCGTCGACCCGGTGGCCGTTGAGCACGGGCGAGTGGCAGCCGGCGACGACCTCGGCGCCGAGCCGCTGGAAGTCGTCAACGACCGCCCGGAACTTGCCCGCGTCGAGCAGCGTGTACCACGGCGAGACCAGGCGGCCGCCGAAGAACTGGCCGTCCCGGAACTCGTCGTCGGTCAGCTCGCCGATCTCGGGCATCGGAGCGGGCAGGTTCGTCGCGAACGTGTCCACCGACCACACCACGCTCGTCTTCGTGTCGAAGAGGGCGCGGGTCGTCGGGTTGTCGTACAGCGGCGGCCGCTTCGCCACCAGCGTGCGGTCGCCCACGTCGACGGTGTCGCCCTCGATCACGAAACGACACCGGTTGATCGGGGTCTCCCACTCCTCGGCCATCCGGCCGATCGAGAACCAGGTCGTCAGCAGAGTTGCGTTCGGGCAGGCCGCGAGGACCGGCAACAGGTTGCCCGAGTGGTCGCGGTCGTCGTGGGTGAGGAACACCCACTTCACGTCCAGCGGGTCCACCACCGACCACGCGGCTTCCAGCCACTGTGCCCGCACGGCCGGCGAGCCGGTGTCCACGAGCACCGGCTCCGCCCCGCGGATCGCCATCGAGTTCATGGGGAAGTGCCCGACCGGCGGGGCCTCGAGGGCCCACGGGATGACGAACGTCTCCTCTGCGATTCGATAGGGCTCCAGGAGGTTGAACGTCGGGATGGTCGTCATCGTCGACTCCCATTGCTCGGGGGAATCCCTCGACCTCGTCCCGATCAGGGCACGCGTTACCCGGTGCCGAATGCCCCGGGGATCGCCCGACTCGTCGCCGATCAAGGGCAGATGGGCGCCAGTTGATCTCTGGGAGCGACCATCCGCCCTTGGTCGTGGAGCGGCGGGCGGCTCGCGGGCGCCGTGTCCGGCCGCGCACCCGTTCGACGGGTTGCGTAGCCGCACACCACCCGCACGGGCCGACACGAGGTGCGCGGGCATTGGCGGCCCCTGCCGACGCCGAGGGTCCTTCGACCGCGGACCGGCGAGCGTGATCATGGTGTGTCAGGCGCTGTCACCGGGCCCGCGCGGTGGTGGTCCCGGCCACGATCCGTTGTGTCGGTTGTCTATGGCTGTGGCAGCAGCCGTGGACAACCTCTACTCGCGATCTTGGCGTTCATGATCCGGTGTATCGGTTGTCCATGGTTGTGGGGGCAACCACGAACAACCGCTAGTTCGGATCATGGTCGTCCGGGCGGCCCGCCAGCCCGTTCCCTGCACTCTGTTGATCGGTACCCTTCGGGTTGCTCTGGTCAATGATCAGGCCGGTGGGCGCGCCGTCCCGGCTCGGGCCTTCCTGCGCTCGCCTCCGCCCCGGCCTCTCGGGTGCTCCTCTGTTTCTCGTCGCCCCGCGCCCGTGGGGGTGGCTGGGTTGGGTTCACTACCGGGTTCTGTGGTGGCGTGGGCGGCCGTCCCCGACGCGGCGGCACGGCGGTCGGGGACGAGCCTGCTGCGGTTGGCGTGCCACGCAACCTCCGGTGGTGCCGACCCTCGCCTCCAGTCAATTCCGCATGGTCAGGCAAGACCAACACGGGGCCAGGTGTCTGCGCGAATGTCCATGATCGGCAGGAATGGGACATGAGATGCACGGGTGCGGCTCATGTCCCGATTCCGCTGGTCATGGGCGGATCACTTGGGCTGCTGGGGTGGGAACGGGACCACAGCATGTTGCGTGGCACCCAAGCCGGGCGCTCGTCGGGAACCGCCGTGCCCCCGCGTCGGGGACGGCCGCCAGCGCGACCACAGAAGTCGATAGTGAACCCAACGCAGCCATCCCCACAGGTGCGGGGACGAGGCGACCGGATCGACACGCGAACAGCCCGGAGCGGATGGGTGAGGCCGGAAGGCCCGAGTCGGGAACGGCGCGCCCACCGGCACAGCGTCACCGGAACGGCACCGGACTGCGTTCCGCGGAACGCCCCCCCGAGACCGGAACAGCCGCGTCCACGCCCGCCGATCACAGGCCACCGGAGGGAAGACCCGCGGACGACCTGCGGCTGGAGTACTAGCGGAAGGCGTCGGCGTTGGCGCGGGCCCAGTCCGCGAACGTCCGCGGCGGGCGGCCGGTGACCTCCTCCACGGTGGGCAGCACCGCGGACTCGTCGAGCGAGCCGTCGACGTAGAAGTCGAAGAACGCTCGCACGTACGCCTCGGGCATGCGGGCCGTCATGTCGGTCCAGGCCTCGTCGTCGGGCTGGGCCTCGAACCGCAGGTCGCGGCCGAGCACCTCGCCGAGCACGCGGACGCGGTCGGCGGGCAGGAGCGCCTCCGGCCCGGACAGGGCGTGGACGCGCCCGTCGTGGCCGTCCTCGAGGAGGGCGGTGGCGGCGACGGCCGCGATGTCGGCGGGGTCGATCACGGCGATGCGGACCCCGCCGAACGGGGCGCGCACCACGTCGCCCGCTTGCAGCTGCGGCGCCCATTCGAGTGCGTTGGTCATGAACCCGAACGGACGCAGGATCGTCCACGGGATGCCACCCGCCCGCACCGCGTCCTCCGTGCGGATCATGTAGGCCGAGACCGCGTTCCCGGTGTCGCCGCTGCCGGCGGAGCCGCCCGACAGCTGCACCACCCGGGACACCCCGGAGTCGCGGGCCGCGGCGAGCACGCCGGGCATGTCCTTGTAGCCGGGGAGCAGGAAGATGCCCGAGACGCCCTCGAGGGCCGGGCGGAGGCTGTCGGAGTGGTCGAGGTCGCCGACGACGCGCTCCGCACCCTCGACCGGCCCACCGTCGCGGCGGGCCAGTGCCCGCACCGGCTCCCCGCGATCGACCAGGTTCCGCACCAGCTCGCGCCCGACGTTGCCCGTGGCACCGCTCACAAGGATCACGCACCGAACATAGCCGCAGTGACGGGCGCCTCAGATCGGCAAGGGATTAATCCTGCGCGTTCTGTCGGTCCTACTCAATAGATTGCACTTCCGGCGCCCGGGCCCACCGGCCCGCGTCGAACCGAACTTCTCGTGGGGGAAACCGTGAACCAGCAGTCCGACGTGCTCGACGACACGTCGAGCCCACCCGGTACCGCGGGGCAGCTGAGCGCCCGCGACCGCACCGTGATCGGGGTGCTGCTGGTCTCCACGTTCGTCGTCATCCTCAACGAGACGATCATGAGCGTCGCGCTGCCGGTGCTCATGGCCGACCTCGGGGTCGATGCGAGCGTCGGGCAGTGGCTCACCGCCGGGTTCCTGCTCACGATGTCCGTCGTCATCCCGATCACCGGCTTCCTGATCCGGCGGATCCCCACGCGCAGGCTGTTCGGCGTCGCCATGATCCTGTTCAGTGCGGGCACGTTCCTCGCTGCGGTCGCACCGGGCTTCGCGATCCTGCTCGCGGCCCGGGTCATCCAGGCGAGCGGCACCGCGATCATGCTCCCGCTGCTGATGACCATGGTGATGACGCTCGTGCCGCCGACCCGCCGCGGCGCCGTCATGGGCAACATCTCGATCGTCATCTCGGTTGCGCCCGCGATCGGGCCCACCGTGTCGGGCGTCGTGCTGAGCCTGTTCGGCTGGCGCTACATGTTCTGGTTGGTCCTGCCGATCGCGCTCGCGGCACTCCTGATCGGGATGCGGCTGATCACCAACGTGGGCGACTCCACCGACGCGCCGATCGACGTCCCGTCGGTCGTGCTCGCGGCGCTCGGCTTCGGCGGCCTCGTCTACGGCCTGAGCAGCGTCGGCCACTCGACGGGCGGCACCTCGCCCGCGATGCTGTGGGGGGCGTTCGTCGTCGGCGTCGTGGGCCTCGTGGCGTTCGTCGCGCGGCAGCTCGTGCTGCAGCGCACCGACCGCGCGCTGCTCGACCTGCGCACGTTCCGGTCGCAGACGTTCACGGTCGCCAGCGCGATGATGATGCTGATGATGGCCGTGCTGCTGGGCACCATCGTCCTGCTGCCGATCTACCTGCAGAACGTGCTGATGCTCGAGCCGCTCACCACCGGCCTCCTGCTGCTGCCGGGCGGCCTGTTGATGGGGCTGCTCGGCCCGGTCGTCGGGCGCCTGTACGACCGGTTCGGGCCGCGGGCGCTGCTGGTGCCCGGCACGGCCGCCGTCAGCGCGGCGCTCTGGTCCACCACGCTGTTCACGTCGGGCAGCTCGATGCTGCTGGTGCTGGGCTTCCACCTGCTGCTGTCGGTGGGGCTGGCGTTCGTGTTCACGCCGCTGTTCACCTCGGGGCTCGGCGCGGTCGAGCCGCGGCTGTACTCCTACGGCAGCGCGATCTTCGGCACCACCCAGCAGCTCGCGGGCGCCGCGGGCGTGGCGTTGCTGGTGAGCATCCTCTCGGTGCGCTCGGCGGCGCTCGCCGAGGAGGGCGTGTCGCTCCTGGAGCAGACCGCGGGCGGCATCCACGCCGCGTTCCTCGTGGCGGCGTCCCTGTCGGTGCTCGCGATCGTGGGGGCATTCTTCATCCGCAGCGCTCCGGAGAACGGGAAGGCGAACGCGGAGGTACCGGCCGCGCACTGAGCGTGGCGCCCTTTTCCGCACGAACGGCACTTTCGTCCGAAGTGGTCGGACAAAGTGCCGTTCGTGCGTTTGAGTGAGCCCGGGGTCCGGCAGGGCTCCCGCCGATAGCCCAGTAGTGTGATCCAGCCTGTCGTGATCTCCGGGAACCGCAGGCGTTTCCTCGTCACATTTGTCATCTGGGGGTTGACCCGTCCGTGGCTGACACGAACGTGGCTGACGCGATCTATGACTTCGTCATCGTGGGCGGCGGGACGGCCGGATGCATCCTGGCCAACCGCTTGAGCGCCGACCCCGGCACCAGGGTGCTCGTGCTGGAGGCGGGCCAGCCGGACCACGCGTGGGACCTGGCGGTCCAGCTCCCGCTCGCCATGGGCACCCCGGTCGGCAGCCGGTGGCACGACTGGCGCTACACCGGCGAGCCGGAGCCCGGCCTGCAGTCCAGGCGCATCGCGCATCCCCGCGGCAAGGTGCTCGGTGGCTCCAGCAGCATCAACGGCATGCTCTACACCCGCGGTCACCGGGCCGACTTCGACCGGTGGGCCGAGGAGACCGGCAACCCGGAGTGGGACTACGCGCACTGCCTGCCCTACTTCCGCAGGCTCGAGAACTGCGTCGGCGAGATCGACGCCACGCGCGGGCGCGGCGGGCCGCACACGCTGATGCGCAGCCCGGCGGACGGGCCGATCTTCCAGGCGTTCTTCGAGGCGGCGCGGCAGGCCGGCTATGCGGTGCTGCCGGACATCAACGGCCTGGAGCAGGAGGGCTTCGCGCCGTTCGACCAGGGGATCCGCGGCGGTCGCCGCGAGAACGCCGCGCGCGCCTACCTGCACCCCGTGCGGCGGCGCCGCAACCTCGAGGTGCTGACCAAGGTGCTCGTCACCGGCATCGACATCATCGGTGGCCGGGCGGTCGGGGTGCGGTACCGGCGCGGGAAGGGCGGTGACACCGTCGCGCGCGCCCGCGAGGTCGTCCTCGCCGCAGGCGCCGTCGGGTCCCCGCAGCTCCTGCAGCTGTCGGGCGTCGGCAACAAGGCCGAGCTCGAGGCGCTGGGCCTGCCGGTGGTCCACGACCTGCCCGGCGTCGGCGAGTCCCTGCAGGACCACCTGGCCGTGCACATCCAGTGGAGCGGCACCGCGCCGGTGTCGCTCGCGGCCGTGCGGAACAAGGCGAACTGGCCCAAGATCGTCGCGGAGGCCCTTGTGTGCGGCACCGGGCCGGGCGCCTGGAACCCCATGCAGGTCGGCGGCTTCGTGCGCAGCTCGTTCGCCGGTGAGCAGCCCGACGTGTACCTGGTGCTCGCGCCGATGCTGATGCAGAGCGAGGAGCAGTCCTTCCCGGTCGACCAGCACGGGTACCAGCTGCACGTCGAGGTGATGCAGTCCGACGCGCGGGGCAGCGTGAAGATCGTGTCGCCTGACCCGTCGGCCCATCCGGCGCTGCGGCTCAACTACATGTCCGCGCCGGACGACCGGCCGCGGTGGCTGGAGGCCGTGCGGAGGGGGCGGGAGCTGCTGGCGCAGCCGGCCATGGCGGCGCTCGGCGGCTCCGAGTGGCTGCCGGGGCCGACCGTGCGCTCGGACGACGAGGTGCTGGCGTGGGTCACGCGCACCGCGCGGACCGGGCTCCACCTGTCGTGCAGCGCCCGGATGGGTGTCGATGACGGGGCAGTGCTCGACCCTGCCACCATGCGGGTGCACGGGCTCGAGGGTTTGCGCGTCGTGGACGCCGCCGCGTTCCCGTCGATCACGAACGCCAACACCTACGCCCCCACGATGATGCTCGCGGAGAAGGCTGCCGACATGATCCTCGGGAACACGCCGCTGCCGGCCGAGTACCCGGTCTCCGTGCCCGACGGCGCGCTCGATGCGTGACCCGCACATCGGCGACGTCTGGGACGTCGTCACCGAGCCGCTGCCGACCGTCGGTGTCCAGGACAGCGACGTCCAGGGCAGCCCGGCCGACCGGCTGCGCAACCTGCTGCGCGGCTGGCGCGACCCGCAGCACCGCGACGGGCTCGCCCTGGTGCTCTCGTCGGGCATCTCCTCGGTGGTCGGGCTGCTGTACTGGGTGGTGGCGGCGCGCCTGTTCCCGCCGGACGAGGTCGGGGTCAACACCACGCTGATCTCGACGATGACGCTGATCGGCGTCACCTCGCAGCTCAACCTCGGCAGCGCCCTGCTGCGTTTCGTCCCGGTGGCCGGGCGGTCGGCGCGTTCGTTGGTGGCGGCGTGCTACGGCATCGCGATCCTCACGGCGTGCGTGCTGGGCGGCGTGTTCGCCCTCGGCGCGCCGCTGTGGGCCCCCGACCTGGTGGACGCGCTCGGGCACGGGCCGCTCCTCGTGTTCTTCGTGCTGGCCACGCCGGTGTGGGCGGCGTTCGCGATGCACGACTACACGCTCACGGCGATCAAGCGCGCCACTCTCGTGCCGCTGGAGAACCTCGCCTTCTCGCTGCTCAAGGTCGGGTTCCTCGTCGCCGGCACCGTGCTCGTGTTCCGCGGTGTGATCGCCGTGTCGTGGGTGCTGGCCACTGCGGTGATCGTCGTGGTCGTGGCGGCCTTCCTGGCGAAGGTGCTGCGGCCCACCGCCGCCGCCCCGCTGCCCAGGGAGCAGATCCGGCCGCGGAGCATCGCCGGTTACGTGTCGGCCGACTGGGCGGGCGGGCTGTGCACCGACGCGGTCGAGTTCGGGCTCCCGCTGGTGGTCCTGTTCAGCCTCGACGCGGACTCGGCAGGCACGTTCAGCGTGGTCTGGGCGATCGCGTACGCGTTCTACCTGGTGACGCACGGGATGAGCCAGTCGATGGTGACGCACGTGGCGGACCGGCCCCACGAGTCCGAGGCGGCGGTGCGCACCATGGTCAGCAAGGCGCTCACCCTGATCGTGCCGGGCGTGCTGGTGGTCGTCGTCGGCGCCGGCCTGATCCTGTCGATCTTCGGCCGGCACTACGCCGAGAACGGCACGACGCTGCTCGTGCTCTGCGCCCTGTCCGCGGTGCCGAACGTCGTGGTGGGGACGGCGGTGGCGGTCGCGCGGATCCAGCACCGCCCCAGCGTGATCTTCGGGATCCCGGCCACGGTCGCGGTGATCGTCGTCCCGCTGGCACTGGTGCTGATGCCCCACCTCGGGCTCACGGGCGTCGGCATCGCCCTGGTCGCGGGGCAGACGGCGGTGGCGAGCGGGATCCTGCTGAGCCGGTGGACGCGGGCGTAGGCGGGGGAACCGTCCCCGCCGCGTCTCAGCGGACCGAGCGGATCCGGTAGACCAGCACCGCGCCCGCGACCTCGATGGCGGCCGCCACGAGGTAGAGCGCCGTGTACCCGCCCAGGACGGTGACGACCGGGGCGGCGATCACCGGCGCGATCACCTGGGGGAGCGAGCTGGCGATGTTGAGCACGCCCAGGTCCTTGCCCCGGTCGCGCCCGGTGGGGAGCACCTGGGTGAGCAGCGCGAAGTCCACCGCGCTGTAGGCGCCGAACCCGAAGCCCAGCGCCACCGCGCCGGCGACCATGCCCGGCCAGGTCGGCCACACCGAGATCAGCACCGCCGCTGCGGCCATGACCAGCGAGCCGCCGGTGACGAACACGCGCCGCCGCCCCGTGCGGTCCGACAGCGTTCCCGCGACGACGACGGACGCCAGCATGGCCACCGAGTAGATCGCCGTGAGGAGGAGCACGCTGGAGGCCGGCTCGGCGAGCCCCACGACGTCCGACAAGAAGAAGAACAGGTAGAGCAGCACGATCGCGTTGCCGAGGTTCACCAGGAAGCGCGTGAGGAAGCCCCAGCCGAAGTCGCGGTGGCGCACCGGGTTGATCCAGAAGCCGCGCAGGAACTCGCCCCACCGCCAGGTCCGCTCGGGCACCTCGCCGGTGTGCCGCCCCAGCAGGACGTACGGGAGGCTGAAGGCCAGCGCGGCGACCGCGCACAGGAGGTACCCGGTGGTGACGGCACCCGCGAGGACCGCGAGGCCGGTGCCGAGTCCCACCCCGACCACGAACGCGAGGCCGAGGTAGCCGGCGGCCGTGCCCCGCTGCCCGGCCGGCACCTCGTCGGGCACGGCGGCGCTGAGTGCGGCGAACGGGGCGTTCAGCAACGTCTGCACCGCGCACCACCCGATCACCACGAACGGGACGGCGGGCGCCGCGGCGAGCAGCGTGATCGCGACGGCGCCGCCTGCGAACCCGAGCGCGATCCACGGCCTGCGCCTGCCGAACCTGGAGCGGGTGCGGTCCGAGAGCGCCCCGAACAGCGGGTTCGCCACGAGCGAGCACGCCGCGCCCGCCGCGAGCACCAGCGCGAGCGCCGCCTCCTTGTCCTGCGGTGCGAGCACCTCGACCTGCTGGGGCAGCAGCACCTGCAGCGGCCCGAACAGGCCGGCGTAGAGCCCGACCCAGGCCAGCGAGAACCGCACGACCCAGCCCGCCGACACCCGTTGTGCCGGATCGACGAGCATCCGTGAGGTCATCGTCCCCCCTGTACCCGGCGGTACGGGGGAGACACGGCTCAGCTGCCGATCACCGCGGCCCGCAGCGCCTCCGCAGTGTGCGCCACCTCGCGCCCGTTGACGAGCACGGTGGGTGTCCCGGTGACGCCGGCCTGCGAGGCGGCGTCGGTGACCGACCGGCTCCAGCCCGAGTACCTGCCGTCCTGCACGCAGGTGGCGAAGCCGGGCCCGGCCCCGGCCTGCGTGCCGAGCGCGACGAGCTGGTCGTCGGGCAGGCCGTCGCCGCCCTCGGGTGGCTGGTTCGAGTACAGCAGCTGGGCGAAGCGCGGGAGCACGCCCGCGTCGGCGGCGCAGCCCGCGGCCGCGGACGAGCGGCTGGAGTACTGCGTGCTGGAGAAGCGGTTCAGGTACGCGACCGGGTGGTAGACGATCTTGGCCTGCCCCGACGTGACGAGCTGGTCGATCGTGGCGCCCGCCTGCTGCTCGTACTGCGCGCAGGCCGGGCACTGGAAGTCCAGGTAGAGGTCGATCGTGGCGGGCGCGTCGGGGTTGCCGACCGTGACGCCCGCCGCGGTGGCGCCCGCCGGCAGCTCACCCGTGCCGGCCCCGGCGCGGTAGACGCCGAAGCCGACGGCCCCGGCGAACAGCACCAGCACGACGACCGCGACGAGCGTCATCGTCGACGGGCCGCGCCGGACGGTGATGGTGCGAGGCATCAGGAGAACTCCTTCATCAGTGCGAGGCGCCCGGCCGGCCACCGGGCGAGTAGGACGGCAACCACCAGCAGCGCGGCGTCGCGGGCGAGCTCGAGCCCGTACGTCGGGTCCTGCCCGGCGCCGAGCTCGCCGCCGGATCCGAAGCAGCCGCAGTCGATCCGCAGCCCCCGCGCCCACGCCGAGGCGATCCCGACGACGAAAGCGAGCATCAGCACGGCCGAGACCGCCGCGGCCGTCCGCACCCCGGCCCCGACGACGAGCAGCACGCCCAGCAGCAGCTCGACGACCGGCAGGCCGGCGCCGACGACCTGAGCGGCCGTCTCGGGCAGGAGCCGGTAGGCGCGGACCGCGCGCACGGACGCGTCCAGGTCGGTGATCTTCGAGGCACCGGCGACCAGCCAGACGGCGCCGAGCAGCAGCCGCCCCGCCGTGGTGAGCCAGGCGAGCGCGGGGGCGGGTGGGGACGTGGTGGCAGGAGGCATCAACCGGAGTGGTCGTCGCCGCCGCGCCTCCGGTTCCCCGGCAGTTCGATCTGCGTGCGGTGGCGGAAGACCACCTCGGCGACGTATCACCGCGCGGCGGTCCGACCTCGGAACTCCGTGATCGGGGAAAAGCGATGCTGAGTCATGCGGGTGATGCGGCCGAGGTGCTGGTGCTCGACCCGGCACCGGTCGCCGCGGGTACAGCGGCAGTGGCCGTCGAGCGCCGGCGACGCAACCTCCGATGACGCGCCTGGAGGGCCAGTGCCGGGCGCTGCTGTTCCACGGCTCGGCCGGCGCGCTCCTCGGCGAGATCGACGAGGTGGCGCAGCTGCTCGCCCGCACGTGCGAGCTCGCCGCCCGCTCCGGCGATCCCGAGCTGTTCATGACGGCGCACCTCTACCGCGGAACGATCGAGATCCAGTGCGGCCGCGCGCCGGAGGGGCTCGAGGCCCTGGAGGTCGGCCGGCTGGTCGCCGAGAAGAGTTGCGATGTCCGCTTCCTCGGCGCCTTGACCGAGATGACCGGCACGGCGCACCTGTACCTCGGCGACGGCAGGAAGGCGGTGAGGTTGTACGAGGAGGCAGCGGCCATCGGCGATGGGACGCCCCGCCAGCACGTGTTCACTCGCGCCCTGAGCAGGCTCGACCCGCAGGCGGCCACCGAGGCGGTCGAGGGGATCGCGACGTTCGCGGCCGCCGCCAACCTCCGGACGCGCGCCCGCTGGGAGGCGTTGCGCCGCGCGGCGGCCACCGACGCGGACCTCGCCGCGGCGCTGCAGCAGTGCGAGCAGCTCGGCCGGCAGGACCACCGGCAGACCGTCGCGCTCCTCGCCGAACGCGGCGTGCTGCGCACCGACGTGCCCGCCGACGAGCTCGCCGACCAGCTGTGGGTGGTGATGCGGTCCGCGCAGTGCCAGCGCCTCGTCGGCCGGGCCGGCTGGACCGAGGAGCGCTACACCGCCTGGTTGCGCAGGGCGGCCGTGCAGATCCTGCTCCCAGGGCCGCGCCCCGTCGACCACCTCCTCGGCGTCCTCGCGTGACGGCCGGTCCGCTCGGCGGGTGACGGGGCCGGTCAGGCGGCGCGGTGGTGGGCGGAGGGCTGCAGGCCCCCGTCCAGGCCCCCGTCGCCGAGCCGGGGGCCACCGAGCTCCGTGCCGCGGTGGTGGACGCCGCCGTCGCCGCGGGCGTCGGCCGTGGTGTCGCGGCCGTCGCCCCCGAGCCGGGCGTGCACCAAGAGGAGCAGGAGGCCGATGATCACCGGCAGGTGCCCGAGCAGCCGTCCGGCCGTGACGTGCCCGGCGAGCACGTCCAGCGCGCTGAGGGCCACCAGCAGCGCGACGAACGCGCCGATCACCGGCACCAGCCCGCCCGACCGGCGCGCCCCGGTGGCGGCCCAGCCGAACGCGACGCCGAGAGCGAGGTTCCAGGCGGCGCTCTCGTGGGAGAAGTGCGCCATGCTCGCCCCCGCGAACTGATCCGGGCCGGCCCCGGTCGCGCTGATGATCCCGCTGAGCGCGAGCGCCAGCTGCCCGACGGCGAGCGCCGCGAGGGCGGCGCGGACGGCGTCCCGGGCGATCGAGCGCCGCGAACGCGGGGGCGCCGGGCGGGACTCGCCCGCGTCGAGCGCGGCCAGGAGCCCGGGCAGCACGTCGGGGAGCTCCTCGGCGGGCCGGATCCGGGCCAGCCGGGTGACGTGCGCGGCCCGCTCGGCGAAGGCGCGGCAGGCGGCGCAGTCGTCGAGGTGCCGATCCACCGTCCCGGGTTCCACCCCGGGGTCCTCGCCGTCCATCCGCGCGGAGATCGCGTCCCGGCAGTCCTCGCAGCGCATGTGCCTATGGTCGCAACGGCGGCCCGCGGGGTTCCCGGCCCGGCCCTGGTTAGGCTTGGTCCGTGGCCGAACGACCGGACGACGAGCGGATCACCGCCTGGGCGCTCGCCGCCGGGCGCGGTGACCGGGAGGCCCTCTCCGCGTTCGTCCGGGCCACCCAGCGCGACGTGCTGCGGTTCGTGTCGCACCTCTGCGACCCCGGCCAGGCCGAGGACCTCGCGCAGGAGACCTACCTGCGAGCCGTGGCGGCCCTCCCGCGGTTCGAGGCGGCCGCGTCCGCACGCACCTGGCTGCTGTCGATCGCCCGGCGGGTCGCGGCCGACGCGGTGCGCGCCGCGGGCCGCCGTCCCCGCACCACCGCTGTCGCCGACTGGGACGCCGTCGCCGTGCGCGCGGGAGCCACGCGGCGGGCGGGCGACGAGGCGGTGCTGCTCGCGCAGCTGGTGGCCGCGCTCGACCCGGACCGGCACGAGGCGTTCGTGCTCACGCAGGTGCTCGACCTGAGCTACGCCGAGGCGGCGCAGGTCTGCGGCTGCCCGGTGGGCACGATCCGGTCGCGGGTGGCACGGGCCCGGGAGGACCTGGTCAGAGTCCTCGGCGACGGCGCGATCGACACCGCGCGGCGCCGCGAGGCCTGATCTCGGCGGATCTCGCTGGCGCGGCTCGGTACGGTCCCATCCGTGGCGAGGATGACGAGCAGCGACTTCACCGGCACCGACATGACCGCCCGGTTCCGGGCATTGCACGTTCCCGGCGACCCGTTGCTGATGCCCAACCCTTGGGACGAGGGTTCGGCGAAGGCGCTCGCCACCCTCGGTTTCGCGGCGCTGGCCACCACCAGCAGCGGGTTCGCCGCCACCGCAGGCCTCGTCGACGGTGCGATGGGTGCGGTGGACACGCTCGAGCACGCCGCCGCGGTGGCGGTGTGCGTGGACATCCCGGTGAACGCCGACCTCGAGGACGGGTGGGGCGACGACCCGGGGGAGGTTGCCACCACCGTCGCGGAGGCCGTCGAGGCGGGCCTGGCCGGCTGCTCGATCGAGGACTACAGCGCGGGCGCCGACCCCGAGATCCACGACATCGGTCTCGCCGCCGAGCGGATCGCGGCCGCGGCGGAGGCCGCGAAGGAGGGCCGCGGGCTGGTGCTCACGGCCCGGTCCGAGAACTTCATCCGCGGCAACCCGGACCTCGGGGACACGATCGAACGCCTGCAGGCCTACCAGGAGGCGGGCGCCGAGGTGCTGTACGCGCCGGGCCTGGTGGAGCTGGCCGACATCCGCAGCGTGGTCTCGTCGGTGGACCGGCCGGTGAACGTGCTCCTGATGCCGGGGATGGCACCGATCGAGGAGCTGGCAGCCGCCGGCGTGGCCCGCATCTCGGTGGGGGGCACGTTCAGCTGGGTCGCGTTCGGTGCGCTCGCCAGGGCCGCCCGCGAGCTGAAGGAACAGGGCACGTACGGGTTCTTCGAGCTCGCGCGGGAAGGCCGGGAGTTGACCACTCGAGCATTCCGTCTGCACTAGAACGCGTTAGAGGTTGCTAGATCCACCCGGCCGGATCGGCGCGTCAGGGTGACGCGCATCACTCTCGGGTGACATCGCGTTGTGGGTCCGTCGCCGCTCGCTCCGCCCCGCTTACGCTGACCGTCGCCTCGGCGATCTTGCTC
Source organism: Pseudonocardia cypriaca (assembly GCF_006717045.1). Taxonomy (NCBI): domain Bacteria; kingdom Bacillati; phylum Actinomycetota; class Actinomycetes; order Pseudonocardiales; family Pseudonocardiaceae; genus Pseudonocardia; species Pseudonocardia cypriaca. Next base: position 3,631,196 of record NZ_VFPH01000001.1, on the reverse strand, counting down.
GATCGGTCGCCGGGGCCGACCCGTCCCTCCCGCAGAACGGATGACGCCTGTGCGACTCGCGCCGCTCCTGACCGTCGTCGCCGCAGTGGTCGGGTTGACCGGGGCGCTGGCGCCGCCGGCCGCAGCCGCCGGACCGGCGCTCCCGGCGCAGGCCGAGCAGCCGTGGCGGCTCTCCGGCGACCTCACCGCCCACGACCCGGCGTTGGTCGCGGGGGGCGGAGGGGACGACTGGTACGTCTTCGCCACCGGTGAGGAGAACAAGGGCGCCGGCAACATCCAGATCCGCTCGTCGCCCGACGGGCACAAGTGGACCTACGAGGGCACGGTCTGGGACGAGATCCCGAAGTGGGTCAAGGACGCGGTGCCGGGCGTGAAGAACCTCTGGGCTCCGGAGGTCTACCAGGCCAACGGCATGTACTACATGTACTACGCGGCTTCCACCTGGGGACACAACCGTTCGGCGATCGGACTCGCCACGAACGAGACGCTCGACCCGTCCGACCCGGCCTACGAGTGGGTGGACCGCGGCGAGGTCATCAGCTCCCAGCCGGACGACGACTACAACGCGATCGACCCCGGGATCATCGAGGACGGGTCGGGCACGCCGTGGATGGCGTTCGGCTCCTACTGGAGCGGCATCCGGATGGTGAAGCTGGACTGGCCGTCCGGCAAGCTCGCCGACCCCGACGCGAAGCCGCTGCACATCGCCGACCGCAAGGCGGCGCCCAACGCCATCGAGGCCCCGTACTTCGTCAAGAACGACGGCTACTACTACCTGTTCACGTCCTGGGGGCAGTGCTGCCAGGGCTCCGACAGCGACTACAAGATCATGGTCGGGCGGTCGAAGAAGGTGACCGGCCCCTACGTCGACCGGGACGGTCGCAAGCTCCTCGAAGGCGGCGGCACCACCGTGCTCACCGCGGCGGGCAACCGGGTGGGCCCGGGCGGGCAGTCCGCGTCCGACGACATCATGGCCTACCACTACTACGACAAGTCGGCGAACGGGGCGACGAAGCTCGCCCTGCAGCCGATCGTGTGGGACGACGACGGCTGGCCGCTGCTCACCGACCCCACCTGATCGACTCGCCGGGCTGCTCGGCCTTCGCCGACCCCGCCACCCCGCTCGTCTCCCGACGGCGAACCCGCCGTATCCGTGGCGCTGCTCGCGTCTCCTAACTCGGTGACCGCCACTGATCCGCAGGATCGTCGCGTCCGGGACGGGTGGCGCAGGGCAAGGGGGCGCGGAGGGGGCCGATGGCAATCGGGGTGCACGGCCTGCTGGAACGCGAACCCGCTCTCGCCGCGCTCGACGAGCTCGGCGCGACCCCGGGGCACGCCGGCGGCTGCGCGAGCTCGGGGTGCGCACCATCCCCCGCGGTCCGCAGGCGGCCACCCGCGCCCACCCGGCGGGGCTCACCAGCCGCCAGGCCGACGTGCTCGACCTGCTCGCAGAAGGCCTCACCAACGCCGAGATCGCGGAACGGCTGGTGGTCTCGGTCCGCACCGTCGACCACCACGTCTCGACGATCCTCGGCAACCTCGGTGTCCCGTCGCGCCGGCACGCGTCGCGGCTGGCCCGAACCCTCGCCAGCGCCTGACCGGACGGGCCCGGCATCGGGTCTACTGGTGGCGTGACGACCGTCCTGCGGTGCCCGGTGGTCGTGGGCCGGGCGGGCGAGCTGGCGCAGGTGCGCCGCCTCGTGGCCGCCGCCGCGTCCGGTCGCGGGGGCGCGCTGGCCGTCGTCGGCGAGGCGGGCGTCGGCAAGACCCGCCTGCTCGACGACGCGGCGTCCGCGGCGACCGGCGCCGGGATGCTGGTGCTCAGCGGCCGCGCGGTGCAGGGCGGGGGCAGCTACCGGGCGATCGCGGAGGCCGTCGTCGGGCGGCTGGACGCGCAGGCGGTCCGCGAGTCCGCGGCCGTCCGCCCCTACCGGGCCGCGCTGGACGCACTCGTCACCGGCCGGGCAGGGGTGGCCGACGGCGCCGATCCCGCGGTCGTGCTCGGCGAGGGGGTGCTGCGGGCCGTGTGCGCCCTCGCCGCCGGGCACGCCGGCTGCCTGTTGCGGCTCGAGGACCTGCACTGGGCCGACGAGGACACGCTCGCCGTCGTCGAGTACCTCGCGGCGGCCGTCCGCGACCGCCCCGTGCTCGTCGCCGTGTCGAGCCGGGACGAGCCGGCGGAAGCAGCGGCCACCGCGCGGCTGCGTGCCGCACCCGGGATCACCGCCGTGCACCTGCGCCGGTTGGACGAGCCCGACGTCGCGGCGCTCGCCGCCGCGTGCCGGGGCGGGCGGCCGCTGCCGCCGGAGACGGTGCGGGACCTGCTCGCGCGGTCGGACGGCCTGCCGTTCCTCGTGGAGGAGCTGCTCGCCGAGCCCGGGCGGGAGGTGCCACCGAGCCTCGCGGCGCTGGTCGCCGCCCGCCTCGACGCCCTCGCCGCCCCGGGCCGGGTGGTCGTGCAGGCCGCGGCCGTTCTCGGCCCCGACCCGGACTGGCGGCTGCTCGACGAGGTGACCGGCATCGCGGACGCCGACGTCGTGACCGCGCTGCGCCGGGCCGTCGACGTCGGGCTGGTGGTGCGGGCTGCCGGCGGCGGCCTGCGCTGGCCGCACGCGCTCGCCCGTGACGCCGTCCTCGGCACGCTGCTTCCCCCGGAGCGGGCAGCGCTCGCGGCCCGGGCCGCGCAGCTGCTCGCCGAGCGCGCGGGCCCGGACGACGAGCCCCGCGCCGCGGAGCTGTTCGCCGAGGCGGGCCGACCCCATGAGGCCGCGCGCGTGCTGCTGCAGCTGGCCCGCCGGGCCGCCGGCCGCGGCGCGCTGCACTCGGCGGACGCGCTGCTCGCGAGGGCCGCGGCGGCCTCCGGGCTCGGCGCGGAGATCATCCGGGAACGGGTGAGCGTGCTGACCCTGATGGGGCGCGCCGACGAGGCGCTCGCGCTGGGCGACGCCCACCTCGACGAGCTGACCGGCGACGAGCACGCCGAGCTGTGCCTGCGGCTCGCCCGCACGGCGGTGACGGCCGCTCGCTGGGCCGCCGCGCGGGACTACGTCGAGCGGGCCGGTCGGCCGGACGACCCCCGCTCCGCGGTGCTTCGTGCCGACGCCGCGTTCGGAGCCGGTGCGGGGGAGGAGGCCGCCGCGCTCGCGGCCGAGGCCGTGTCCCGCGCCGAGCGGGCCGGCGCGCCGGCGGCGCTCTGCGAGGCGCTGGGGGTCGCGGCGCGCACCACCTGGCAGACCGATCTCGCCGCCAGCCGGGCGGCCTACCGGCGGGCCGCGCAGGTGGCCGCGGAGCACGGGCTCACGCCGTGGCGGGTCACCGCGCTCTTCGGCGTCGGCATGCTCGAAGTACTGGAGGACGACGACGCCCCGACGCTGCGGCGGGCCCGTGAGCTCGCCACCGAGACGGGCATGCTCGCCCAGCTCGCGTCGATCGACATCATCGAGTCCGACCTGGTGCTGCACACCCGCGGCCCGGTCGCCGCCGGGGAGCTCGCACGTCGCGCCGCGGACGCCGCAGGCCGGCTGCGCCTTCCCCAGCTGCGGGCGCAGGCGCTGGAGCAGGTGGCGGCGTATCTGGCCGCGGCGGGCGATGCCGCCGGGGCGGTCGGCGTCCTCGCGTCGATCGACCCGGCGCACCACGGGACGAACCCGCACTGGACGAACCCGTTCCGCGGGTTCGCGACCGCGATGGGCGCCCTGCTGGAGCACGACCTCCCGCGGGCCGCCGCGGCCATGGACCCGACGGTGCCGCTGGTGCGCAAGGACCGCGGGATCGTGCTGCTCGCCCCGGTCGGGTTCTGGGTCCTGCTGCGCACCGCGGCGGGCGACCGCGACGCCGAGGCGCGCGCCCAGCTCGTCGCGGAGCCGGGCGGCTTGTCGCGCACCATCCGGGCGGGCCTGGAGTACGCCGAGGCCGTGGTGGCGGGCCGGTCCGGCCGCCCGGAGGACGCGGTCGCGCACCTGCGGGCCGCCGACGCGGCCCTCGCCGCCCGGCCGTGGTGGCGCAGGCTGCTGCGGCTCGTTGTCATGGGCTGCGCGGTCGCCGACGGCTGGGGCGACCCGGTCGCGGAGCTGCGCGCCGACCTCGCGGCACACCGGCAGGCAGGCGACGCCCACCTCGAACGGGCCTGCCAGGACCTGCTCCGTCGCGCCGGCGCGCCCACCCGCCGCCGCGGCCACACCGCCGTCCCGCCCCGCCTCGCCGCCCTCGGCGTGACGGGCCGCGAGGCCGAGGTTCTCGCACTGGTCGCGCGGGGGCTCACCAACGCCGAGGTCGCGCAGCGGCTCGTCCTGTCCCGCCGCACCGTCGAGACCCACGTCGCCAGCCTGCTCGCGAAGACCGGCGCGGCGACCCGTCGCGGCCTGCGGGGGTGGGCCGACCCCGCGTCGTGAGGATCAGCGCCAGTCACGCAACGTGCTTGCCGGCGAGCGACGTCCCCACCCCGCGGTGCCCCAGAGTCGTCTCCACCGCTCCCGCGAGTGCGGCGCCGCGGTCGCGGCACCGGCCGTCGTGGCGCCAGGCGACGATCCCGTCGGGCCGCACCAGCACGGCCGAGTGCGGCTCCAGCCGGTACGCGGCGCGCAGGGCGCGGTTCGGGTCGGGCAGGTCCTGCCCGGCCACGAGCACGTCGATCGGGACGCCCCGCGGCGTGGCGTGGCGCCACCCTTCCCCGCGGTGGCCGGTGAGCACCGTCAGCCGGTCCTCGAAGAGGTCGAGCACGCTCACCCGGCGTCCGCGCCACCGCACCCACACGTGCGGCGCCCGCTCGCCGGGCCGCGCCGTGCGGGAGTGGCCTTGCGCGGGTGCGGCGCCGTCGTCGGCGACGACGGGGGAGCGGTAGGTGCGTCCGAGGTCGGTCGGCAGGCCGTCGTCCGGCTCCCGCTCCTCGCGGAGCGATCGCGCGGCGAGGGCCCTGCCGAGCGGCTCGCGTTCGGCCGCGTAGCTGTCGAGGAGGGCGTCAGCGGCCAGGCCGCGGACGACCCACGCGAGGCGCCAGCCGAGCTCGTGGCCGTCGTGGATCGCGGTGTTCATGCCGATCCCGCCCTGGGGCGTCATCCGGTGCGCGGCGTCGCCGACGAGGAACGCGGGTCCGGACCGGACCGTTGCCGCCACGTCCGCGGCCATCGCGAACGCGCCGGTCGCGAGGAGCTCCGGCTGCAAGCCGGGCAGGCCAGTTGCGGTCCGCAGCAGTTCCGTCCAGCGGGCGGGGGTGTAGTCGGCGGCGCTCTCCCCGTGCTCGGGGAACCACCGGCGGGTGGCGGTCCAGCGGCCGGCGCCGACCGGGAGCAGCACGCACTCCGCGTCGGGGTGCTTCACGAACGAGATGCCGGGCAGCCGCCGCCCGAGCAGCGCGGCCAGGTCGGGGCGGAAGAGCACGTTGACGAACTCGCCGAGCGACCCGAGGTGCTCCCATCCGATGCCCAGCGCGGTGCGCACGGCGCTGCGGGCGCCGTCCGCGCCGACGACGAACCGCGCGCGGACGGACCCTGCGGGTCCGAGCTCGGCGTGCACCCCGTCCGGGGTGGTACGCAGCTCCGCCAGCTCGGTGCCGAACCGGACCTCGCCGCCCAGCCTGCGGATCTCGGCGGCGAGGACGGGCTCGATGTGGTCCTGCGAGCAGAGCGCCGGGTAGGTGGGGCTGACCGCGAGCGCCTCGCGCATCGACGGGTAGCTGAACGGGAACAGCTCGTCGGGCTCGGCGGAGAGGGTGCGCGTGATGGCGACGCGGGGGTCGCAGTCGATGGCGCCTTCGCGGACCGCGCGGGCGACACCCCAGAACCGGAAGAGCTCCATCGTCCGCGTGCTGACCCCGGTGGCGCGGGGGACGGTGGAGGTGCCGCCCCGCCGTTCGACGACGAGAACGCGGGCGCCGTGGCGCAGGGCGGTGATCGCGGTCGCGAGACCGGCCGGGCCGGCGCCGACGACGAGCACGTCGGTGGTGGTGGGCATGCCGAGAAGGGTGCGGCCCACGGGCGGTCCGCAAATCGGTAGCGGCTACCGAGGTTTCGGTATCCGCTACCGATCCGGCCCGTCCCTTCCGGGCGGAGGCTGCGTCCCATGACTTCCACCATCTCCATCGACCCGTCGAACGCCGCGCAGCTGCAGGCGTGGGACGGCACCGAGGGCGACTACTGGGCCGCCAACGCCGCCCGCTTCGAGCGGTCGCTCGCCGGCTACGACGACCCGCTGTTCGCCGCGGCGGCCGTCCGGCCGGGCCACCACGTGCTCGACGTCGGCTGCGGCACCGGCTCCACCACCCGGGAGGCCGCGCGGCGGGCGCATCCCGGCACCGCGACCGGCATCGACCTGTCCACCGCCATGATCGCGGTCGCCCGCGCCCGCGCCGGGGGCGCCCGCTACCTGCAGGGCGACGCGCAGGTGTTCCCGTGGCCGGCTGCCGCCTTCGACGTGGTGATCAGCCGTACCGGCGCGATGTTCTTCGGCGACCCGGACGCCGCGTTCGCGAACCTGGCCCGCGCGACCCGTCCCGGTGGCCGTTTGGTGCTGCTCGTCTGGCAGGCCCTCGAGCACAACCCGTGGCTGGTCACGATCATGACCGCGCTCGCGGCCGGACGTGATCTGCCCCGGCCGCCGGACGGCGCCCCGGGCCCGTTCGCGCTGGCCGACCCGGACCGGGTGCGCCGCCTCCTGACCGGTGCCGGGTACTCCCGCGTCGAGCTCGCGGACGTGCGGGCACCCCTGAACTTCGGCCCCGACCCGGACGCGGCCGCCGCCCTGCTCGCCGGGCTCATGGACTGGCTGATCGCCGAGCTCGACCCGCCCGCTCGCGCCCGTGCGCTCACCACCCTGCGCACGGCGTTGGCCGCGCGGCGGACCGAGCGCGGTGTGGAGCTGGGCTCGGCGGCCTGGCTGGTGACGGCGACCCGGCCGTGACCCCGGACCAGCCGGTAGCGTGACGGGCCCCCGAAGACGGGAGATCCGTGGTGCTCGTGCTCACCGGCGCCCAGGTGGAGGAGCTGCTCGACCTCGACGAGCTGATCGACGCCCTCGCCGCGGCCATGGCCGACCTCAGTGCCGGGCGGGCGTCGGCACCGGACCGCATCGCGGCCGTCGTCCCCGAGCGCGACGGCATCCTCGCGACGATGCCGGGCTACGTGCCGTCGGCCGGGGCGCTGACGGCCAAGCTGGTGACGCTCTACCCCCGCAACGCGGGCACGGACCTGCCCACCCACCAGGCCGTGATCCTCGCCTGCGACCCCGACACCGGCCGCCCGGCCGCGCTGCTGGACGGCACCGTGATCACCGCGGCCCGCACCGGAGCGGCCTCGGCGCTGTCGGCGCGGCTGCTCGCCCGTCCCGGCGCCGAGGTGCTCGCGATCCTCGGTACCGGCGTGCAGGCGCGGTCGCACGCGCGGGCGATGTGCCGGGTCCGGCCGATCCGCGAGATCCGGGTGGCCGGGCGCGAGCCGGCCAGGTCGGCCGCCCTGGCCGCCGAGCTCGCCGAGGAGCTCGCGGTGCCCGCCGTCGGGGCCGCGTCCTACGCCGAGGCGCTCGACGGCGCCGACATCGCCTGCGCCACCACGCACCCGGCGCAGCCTGCGGAACCGGTGGTCCGGTGGGAGTGGCTCACGCCGGGCGTGCACGTCACATCGGTCGGGTTCGGCGGCCGCGAGGTCGACGACGAGACGGTGGCCGGCGCGCTGGTCTGCGTCGAGTCCCGGCGCGCCGCGCTGGCCCCGTACCCCTCGGAGGCCGCCGACCTGCACGAACCGATCCGCGCCGGCCTCATCACGGCCGACCACCTGCACGCCGAGCTCGGTGAGCTGGTCGCCGGCACGCGGCCCGGCCGCACCGCCGACGACCAGGTCACCCTCTACAAGTCCGTCGGCGTCGCCGTGCAGGACGCCGCAGCGACGGCTCTGGTGCTGCGGGCCGCCCGCGCCCGCGGGATCGGGACGGACGTTCCGCTGTGAGACCGGTCATCCTCCGGCCTCGGCCAGCATGCGTCGACGGAGGCCCCTTGAGGTATCGGCAAGAGCATCCGGAACACCCGCGGGATCGGCTTCGTTGCACCGCCCATGGCAACAATCGAGCTGACCACCGAGAACTTCAACGACGTGGTGGGTGCCGACGGCACCGTGCTCGTCGACTTCTGGGCGTCCTGGTGCGGGCCGTGCCGCCAGTTCGCTCCGGTGTTCGAGCAGGCGTCGGAGACCCACAAGGACATCACCTTCGGCAAGGTCGACACCGAGGCGCAGGTCCCGCTCGCGGAGGCGTTCGGGATCTCGTCGATCCCGACGCTGATGGCGGTGCGGGACGGGGTCGTGCTCTACGCGCAGCCCGGGGCGCTGCCCGCCGCGGCGCTGGAGGACCTCATCGGCCAGGTCCGCGCCGTCGACATGGACGAGGTGCGGCGCGAGGTCGCCCAGCAGGATGCGGCCCAGCAGGAAACGGCCCAGCAGGACTGACGCGTCACGCCGGCACGTGCAGCAGGTAGCTGCTCGTGTCCTCGTCCCACTCCATGCCGATCAGGTTGCGGGCGCGGGCGGCCTTGGCGAAGGACAGGAACGTGTTGAAGCCGTAGCGCTTCTCGCTGAAGTCCGGTCGCCGCTTGCGCAGCTGGTCCTTGAGCCCGCTGAGCTGGGGCCGCGACCCGGACGCCTGGAGCTGCCGGACGACGTCGACGAGCAGTGCGAACGCCTCGTCGACCTCAGAGCCGTCCTCGGGGAAGCTCACCTCGGGGTCGCCCTGCGCCGACCCGGCCCGTAGCTGGAGGACGTGCTCGCTCTCCAGGTGGCGCAGTAGCTCGCCGAACCCGCGGAAGCCGTGGTCGGCCTCGTCGAACGTGGGGTCCTTGCGCAGGACGGCGCGCTTGAGCCGGGAGGCGAGCACCGGTCCGTCGGCGTGGCGCTGCAGGCCGGCGAGGGTGCGGGTGACGAGCTGTGCCGGGTCCCCGTCATCGGTCTGCGCCGACTCCTCGGCCGCCGTGGGCCCTTCGGCGGGAGCGGCCTCCTCGACCAGCGGCTCGAGGGCCGCCACCTGCGGACGGGACCGGGCGCGGCCGCGGCGGACCGGCTGCCCCGGCTCGACACCGGGCAGGCGGTCGTAGAACAGGAACTCGTCGCAGGCGGGCGGCAGCAGCGCCGACGTCGAGGACTGCACGCCGATCCCGATCACCCGCTTGTCCAGCTCGCGCAGCTTGTGGACCAGCGGCGTGAAGTCGGAGTCGCCGGTGCCGATCGCGAACGTGGTGATGAACCCGCGTGCGAAGGCGAGCTCGATCGCGTCGACCGCCATCTTGATGTCGGCGGCGTTCTTGCGGGAGCCACCGACGCGCTGCGGGATCTCGATCAGCTCCACCTGCGCCCTGGTCAGCAGCCTGCGGTCCTCGTCGAAGGCGGACCAGTCGGCGTAGGCCCGCCGCGCGACCACCCGCCCGCGTTCGGCGAGCGCGTCGGCCACCGGGCCGAAGTCGAACGGGACCACCCCGAGCCCGTCGCGCGCCCCGATCGCCAGGTTCTCGTAGTCGAGGAACAGGGCGATGCGTTCGTCGTCGTTGATCACCGTGGCGGCTCCGGGGCTCGGGGTGGCGTGCTCGGTCAGCTTGGCAGGAGCAGGTCCGCCGCGCGCTCACCGGCCGCGAGCGCGTGCGGGTTGCCCCGGTCGTGCGACTCGCGCGCCACCTCTACGAACTTGATCGCGTGCTCGTCGCGGGTGGCGACGGCCCGGTCGACGACCTCGTCGACGTCGAGCGGGGTGGGCTCGGCGACGCCCGCGTCCCGCGGACGGTACGCGCTGGTGATCGCGGCCGAGACCGCCCACGCCGTCTCGTACGTCGCGCGCCACAGCTGCACCGGGAGCGCGGGGAGCACGAGGGCGGCGGCGCGGGGTGCGGTGGCCGCGTGCACGAGCATCACCGGGTTGCCGTGCGCCCAGCGGCCGTAGCCGGTGACGGCCGCGTCGACCAGCGCGTCGAGCGCCTCGGGAACGGCCGCCGCCTCCTGCACGGGGCGGAGCCTGCCGAGCGAGACCGGCCACGCGGGCGTCTCGCCGAGCCGCGCGATCCGGGTGCGCGCGCCTCCTGCGGCGTCCACCGCGGGCAGCGCGGCGAGCGCGCTCGCGACGTCGGCCGTGCCGGCGGGCGGCCGCTGGCCGGGCAGCGGCTGCCAGCGCGCGGCCCAGTAGCCAAGGGCCGCCGCGAGCTCGTCGAGCCGCTGCGGCGTCTCCCGCTCTCGCAGCGCGCGCACCGCGTGCCCGGTGCGGATCAACCCGTGCGTCGAGGCGGCGACCGCCCCCGGGAGCAGCCGCGGCCACCAGCGGGTCAGCACGTCGGTCCACGGTTCCCGGTGCACCTGGGCGGTGAACAGGGCGCACCAGTCACCGAGGCGCACCGGGTCGCCGAGCGGTTCGCGCCACTCCTCCTCGCGGATCGGCCAGCGGGCCGCTGGCTCGGCGTCCAGCCGCTGCGCGTACTCCTCGACCCAGCGCTCGACCTCCGCGCCGCGGCCGAGGCGGATCAGGGCGTCCGCCGCCATCGGGCCGTGGTTGCTCAGCCATCCGACGAACTCCGGGCCGGTGCGGTGCAGCCGCTGGTAGGTCTCGTCCAACACATCGCTCATCCGAGCAGTGAGCACGTTGAAGCCGGGTGGAGGTCAAGCCTCCCGTTTGCGCTGGTCCTTGAGCCGCTGCAGCTTGCCAACCGATCGTTCGAGCGTCTCGGGGTCCACGACCTCGCAGCCGACGCTCACCCCGACCGTGTCCTTGACGGCGGTGACGAGGCTCTCGGCCGCGGCCGTGCGCCGCTCCGGCGGGCAGTCCGGCCGGGCCTCGACGCGCACGGTGAGGGCGTCGAGGCGGCCCTCGGTGGTGAGGACGAGCTGGAAGTGCGGCGCGAGCCCCTGCGTGCGCAGGACGATCTCCTCGATCTGGGTGGGGAAGACGTTCACCCCGCGCAGGATGATCATGTCGTCGCTGCGGCCGGTGATCTTCTGCATCCGCCGCATCGCAGGCCGCGCGGTGCCCGGCAGCAGCCGGGTGAGGTCGCGGGTGCGGTAGCGGATGATCGGCAGCGCCTCCTTGGTGAGCGAGGTGAACAGCAGCTCGCCCTCCTCGCCCTCCCGCATCGGCACGCCGTCGATGGGGTCGATCACCTCGGGGTAGAAGGCGTCCTCCCAGATGTGCAGCCCGTCCTTGGTCTCCACGCACTCCTGGGAGACGCCGGGGCCCATCACCTCCGACAACCCGTAGATGTCGACGGCGTGCATGTCCGTGCGGTTCTCGATCTCGACGCGCATCTGCTCGGTCCACGGCTCCGCGCCGAAGATCCCGACCCGCAGCGAGGAGGAGGCCGGGTCGATGCCCTGCTTCTCGAACTCGTCGATGATCGTGAGCATGTACGAGGGCGTGACCATGATGATCTCGGGCCGGAAGTCCTGGATCAGCTGGACCTGCCGCGGGGTCATGCCGCCGGACACCGGGATGACCGTGGCCCCCAGCTTCTCCGCCCCGTAGTGCGCGCCGAGGCCGCCGGTGAACAGGCCGTACCCGTACGCCACGTGCACCTTGTGGCCGGGCCGCCCGCCCGCCGCGCGGATCGAGCGGGCCATGAGGGTGGCCCAGTTGTCGATGTCGCGCTCGGTGTAGCCCACCACGGTGGGCTTGCCGGTGGTGCCCGAAGAGGCGTGGATGCGGCGCACCTGGTCCTGGGGCACCGCGAACATCCCGAACGGGTAGTTGTCGCGCAGGTCGGCCTTCGACGTGGTGGGGAACTTCGCGAGGTCGCCGAGCTCCTTGCAGTCGTCGGGGTGCACCCCGGCCGCGTCGAACTTCGCCCGGTAGAACGGCACGTTGTCGTAGGCGTGCCGCAGCGTCCAGTGCAGCCGTTCCAGCTGCAGGGCCCGCAGCTCGTCCACGGACATGCGCTCGGCGGGGTCCAGCAGCTCCGTCGGAGGTGCCTCTCCGAGACGCCGTTCGATCGTCGTCACCGCTACGCCTCCTTCTGTGCCGACTTCTTCGCCACCAGCGTCAGCACGTCGTACCGCGCCACCGACTCGCCGTCCTGGCGCGTGACGTCGGCGTCCCACCGCACCTCGCCGTACGCGGCCGTGTCGCGCGGCGTGAGCTGCTTGCAGGTCATGGTGACCGTCAGCTCGTCGCCGAACTTGACGGGCGTGAGGAAGCGCAGGCCGTCGACGCCGAAGTTGGCCAGCACCGGGCCCGGGTCGGGGTCCACGAACAGGCCTGCTGCGAGCGACACCACGAGGTAGCCGTGCGCCACCCGCTCGCCGAAGAGCGGGTTGGCCGCTGCGGCCTCCGCGTCCATGTGCGCGTAGAAGTTGTCGCCGGTGAACTCGGCGAAGTGCTCCACGTCCTCCTGCGTCACCCGGCGCGGGCCGCCGACGACCGTGTCGCCCACCCGCAGCTCCTCCAGGTGCTTGCGGAACGGGTGGACGTCGGTGACGGTCCGCTGCGAGCCGGCGACCCAGCGGCCGGTGATCGCGGTGAGCGTGTCCGGGTCGGCCTGCACCGCCGTGCGCTGCATGTGGTGCAGCACGCCGCGGATGCCGCCCATCTCCTCGCCGCCGCCCGCGCGGCCGGGGCCGCCGTGCACCAGCGCCGGGAGCGGGGAGCCGTGCCCGGTGGACTCCTTCGCGTCCTTCTCGTTCAGCACCAGCAGGCGCCCGTGCCAGGGGGCGACGCCGAGCACCACCTGCCGCGCGAACGCGGGATCGGCGGTGACCACCGAGCCGACGAGGCTGCCCTGCCCGCGCGCCGCGTAGTCGATGAGCTGCTCGGTGCTGGTGTAGGGCAGCACCGTCGAGACCGGTCCGAACGCCTCGACCTCGTGCGGCTCGGCCCGGTCGGGGTCGCCCACCAGCAGGATGGGGGAGACGAACGCGCCGCGCTCCGCGTCGGCGTCGACCACGTCGACCTCCTCCGGGTCGCCGAAGACGATCCGCCCGGCGTCGGCGAGTGCCTTGACGCTGCGGCGCACCTCCTCCCGCTGCTCGAGGCTTGCCAGCGCACCCATGCGCACGCCCTCGCTCGCCGGGTTGCCGATCGTGGTGCGGGCCAGCCGCGCCGACACCGCCTCGACCACGGCGTCCACGTGCTGTTCCGGCACGAACGCGCGGCGGATCGCGGTGCACTTCTGGCCCGCCTTGACCGTCATCTCGCCGACGACGGCCTTCACGTACAGGTCGAACTCCGGTGTGCCGGGCGTGGCGTCGGGGCCGAGCACGGAGAGGTTGAGCGAGTCGGCCTCGGCGGTGAACCGCACGGCGCGCTGCACGACGGTGAGGTGCGTGCGCAGCTTCGCGGCGGTCGACGCGGAGCCGGTGAACGAGACGAGGTCCTGCTCGGTGAGGTGGTCGAACAGGTCCCCGATGCCGCCTGCCACGAACTGCAGCGAGCCCTCGGGCAGCAGCCCGGACCCGACGATCAGCTCCACCAGCTCGGCGGTGAGGAACGCGGTGGGGCTGGCCGGCTTCACCAGCGACGGCACGCCGGCGAGGAACGCGGGCGCGAGCTTCTCCAGCGGCCCCCACACCGGGAAGTTGAACGCGTTGACCTGCACCGCGACCCCGTGCAGCGGCGTGCAGAGGTGCTGGCCGACGAACGTGCCGCCGCGGCCGAGCGGCTCCACGGCGCCGTCGACGTAGAACGTGTCGTTGGGCAGTTCGCGGCGGCCCTTCGAGGCGTACGCGAGCAGCACGCCGATGCCGCCGTCGACGTCGAACTTGGAGTCGCCGAGGGTGGCGCCGGTCCGGGCCGAGACGGCGTAGAGCTGGTCGCGGTGCTCGCGCAGGTGCTGGCCGAGCGCCTTGAGCAGGGCCGCGCGCTGGTGGAAGGTCAGCTCCCGCAGCGCGGGCCCGCCGACGCGCCTGCCGTGCTCCAGTGCGCCTGCGAAGTCGACGCCGGCCGACGAGATGCGGGCCACCTCGGCCCCGGTGACCGCGTCGTGGAGCGGCCTGCCCTCCTCGGTCGGGCGGTGCCAGCCGCCGCTCACGTAGCTGCGCAGGACGGGCGCCATCGACGGGCCTCCGTTGGTCTCGCTCAACCGACCGTTCGTTCGGGGGCCGACGCTAGCACCATCCGTGCGCGCATCCCAGATCCCGATTCCGATGAACGGCGCGCTCGTCGGTACCTATCCGACGAACGCGCCGTTCGTCGGAACGCGAGGGGCGACCGATCGTTCGGTTGGCCGTTACGCTGGCGCGATGACCGATGATCCGGCCGTGGGTCTCTCGCGCGACGGCGCCGTCGCCGTGCTCACGCTCCAGCGGCCCGCGCGCTACAACGCGCTCACCCGGGAGCTGAAGGACGCGCTGCTCGCCGCGCTCGCCGACCTCGCCGCCGCCGACGACGTGCGGGCCCTCGTGCTGACCGGTGCGGGCAAGGCGTTCTGCGTGGGGCAGGACCTCGGCGAGCACGCCGAGGCATTGCGCCGGGACCCGGCCACCGCGTTCGACACGGTCGCCGAGCACTACAACCCGATCGTCCGCGGCCTCACCGAGCTGCCGTTCCCGGTGGTCGCCGCGATCAACGGGCCGTGCGTCGGCGCGGGACTGGGCTTCGCGCTCGCCTGCGACCTGCGCATCGCCGCAGCCGGGGCCTCCTTCTCGACCGCGTTCACCGGGATCGGGCTCACGGCCGACTCCGGGCTGTCGGCAGGCCTCGCACACGCGGTCGGCGTCTCGCGGGCCCTCGAACTGCTGCTGCTCGGCGAGAGCTTCACCGCCGAGGACGCGCAGGCATGGGGCCTGGTGCGCACGGTCGTGCCGGCCGACGAGGTGCTCGGCACCGCGCTGGAGCTGGCCGGGCGGCTCGCGGCCGGCCCGACGCGGGCGTACGCCGAGGTCCGCAAGGCGGTGCGGTACGGAGCGACCGCGCACCTGGACGACGTGCTCGCCGCGGAGGCACGCGCGCAGGCGCGGCTGGCCGCCACGTCCGACCACGTGAACGCGGTGGCCGCCTTCCTGGAGAAGCGGCGCCCCACCTTCGAGGGCCGGTGACTGGCGTGAGCACGCAGACGGGCGGGCGGGTGCGCCGGCCCAGCCACGGTCCGGGATCGCTACTCGAGGTGGCGGTGCGGGAGTTCCTCACCCGCGGCTACGACGCCACCTCGATGGAGGACCTCTCGCGCGCGGCCGGGATCACGAAGTCGTCGTTCTACCACCACTTCAGCGGCAAGGAAGCGCTGCTGCGGGCGGCCCTCGAACGCGCGCTGGACGGGCTGTTCGCGGTGCTGGAGGAGGAGGGCTCGCGGTCCGGGACCCCGCTGCAACGGCTGCAGCACATCGTCCGCGGCCAGGTGGCCGTGCTCGTCGCCGAGCTGCCCTACGTCACCGTGCTGCTGCGGGTGCGCGGCAACACCGAATCCGAGCGGTGGGCCCTCGAGCGTCGCCGCGAGTTCGACGCCCGGGTCGCGGCGATCGTGCAGGAGGCCGTCGACGCGGGAGAGCTGCGGAACGAGGTCGAGCCCGCCGTCGCGGCCCGGCTGCTGTCCGGCCTCGTGAACTCCGTCGTCGAGTGGGTCCGTCCCGACCGCGGCCCGGACCACCTGCCGGAGCTGGTCGCGCGCGCGGCCTTCGAGGGCATCCTGCCGGCCGCGCACGACCGATAAACCGGTCGAACGCGGGCGGCCCCGTGGCTACGGTCCCGCCCGTGGATCCCGCCGTCGAGCTGCGCGCCCGCCCCGCCGTCGACGACGCGGAGCTCTCCGCCCTGCACGCCGCCGCGTTCGGCGGAACGCCGAACCTCCAGCGGTGGGGCGACCGGCTGGCCCGCCACAGCCTCACCTGGGTCGGCGCCTACGACGACGGCCGCATGATCGGCTTCGCGAACGTCGCGTGGGACGGCGGGGTGCACGCCTTCCTGCTGGACGTGGTCGTCGAGCCCGGGCGGCAGCGCGACGGCATGGGGACGGCCCTCGTCGCCGAGGCGGCCCGGCTCACCGCCGATGCCGGGTGCGAGTGGCTGCACGTCGACTTCGTGCCCGAGCACGCCGCCTTCTACCTCGAGCACTGCGGCTTCACCCGGACCGACGCAGGGGTCGTCCGGCTCGGGAGCTGAGGACCCGCCTTGCGCGTCCGGCATCGGTGCGCCACCATGAACCGAACGAACATTCGGTACGGAGGCGGCTCATGGACGAGACGGCACTGGCGGCGCACTTCGACGCGACGATCGCCGCCGACCAGCGGATCGAGCCGCGCGACTGGATGCCCGAGGCGTACCGGAAGACGCTGATCCGCCAGATCGCGCAGCACGCCCACTCCGAGATCATCGGGATGCAGCCGGAGGGCAACTGGATCCGGCGCGCCCCCAGCCTGCGGCGCAAGGCCATCCTGCTGGCCAAGGTGCAGGACGAGGCCGGGCACGGCATGTACCTCTACGCCGCCGCCGAAACCCTGGGCGTCGACCGCGAGGAGCTCACCGAGAAGCTGATCAGCGGGAAGCAGAAGTACTCCTCGATCTTCAACTACCCCACGCTCTCCTACGCCGACGTCGGCGTGATCGGCTGGCTCGTCGACGGGGCCGCGATCTGCAACCAGGTGCCGCTGTGCCGCTGCTCCTTCGGGCCCTACGCGCGGGCCATGGTGCGGATCTGCAAGGAGGAGTCGTTCCACCAGCGGCAGGGCTACGAGCTGCTGCTCGCGATGGTCAACGGCACCGACGCGCAGCGGGAGATGGTGCAGGAGTCGACCAACCGGTTCTGGTGGCCGTCGCTGATGATGTTCGGCCCCCCGGACGGCGACTCGCCCAACACCCAGCAGTCGATGACGTGGGGCGTCAAGCGGCACACCAACGACGAGCTGCGACAGCGCTTCGTCGACATGACGGTGCCGCAGGCCGAGGCGCTCGGCGTCACGTTGCCCGATCCGGGCCTGCGCTGGAACGCCGAGCGCGGGCACTACGACTTCACCGAGCCGGACTGGGCCGAGTTCAAGTCCGTGATCTCGGGCTCGGGGCCGTGCAACGCGCAGCGGCTGGCGCAGCGCAGGCGGGCGCACGAGGAGGGCGCGTGGGTCCGCGAGGCCGCACAGGCCTACGCGGAGAAGCACGCCCGGACGGAGGCGGTCGCGTGAACGGGGACTACACGGCCGAGGGCGGCCACGGTGCCGTCCCCACCGAAGGCGTCGACACCGGCTCCGGCACGTCGCGCCGCGGCTGGCCGCTGTACGAGGTGTTCGTGCGCGGGAAGCGCGGGCTCAACCACGTGCACGTCGGCTCGCTGCACGCCCCCGACGCCGAGATGGCGCTCCACAACGCCCGCGACCTGTACACCCGCCGCAACGAGGGTGTCTCGATCTGGGTCGTGAAGGCCTCCGACATCACGGCGTCGAGCCCGGACGAGAAGGACCCGTTCTTCTCACCGTCCGCCGACAAGGTCTACCGGCACCCGACGTTCTACGCGATCCCCGAGGACGTGCCGCACCTGTGAACACCGATCATGACGCCACCAACGCCTACCAGTCGCTCGTCGAGACGCTGGGGCACGACGACCCGCGCTGGGCGTTCGGCACCGGCGTGGAGGACGTCGAGGCCGAGATCACCTCGCCGGTCCCGGACGGCGTCGATGCGGCCGACCTCGCCGCCTACTGCCTGATGCTCGGCGACGATGCCCTGATCTGCAGCCACCGGCTCAGCGAGTGGGTGACGAACGCGCCGGAGCTGGAGGAGGAGGTCGCGCTCGCCAACATCGCGCTCGACCTGCTCGGTCAGGCCCGGGTGCTGCTCGCCCGCGCCGGCCGCGTCGAAGGCCGCGAGCGGGACGAGGACGCCCTCGCCTACCTGCGTACCGAGCCCGAGTTCCGCAACGTCGCGCTCGCCGAGCTGCCCGACGAGCGCGACTTCGCCCGCGCGATCGCCCGGCTGCTGCTGTTCTCGACCTGGCGGCTCGCGCTGCTGCAGCGGCTGCTCGGCTCCCGCGACCCGGTGGTCGCGGCGGTGGCCGGGAAGGGCGTCAAGGAGCTGGCCTACCACCGCGACCACGCCGCCCGCTGGACGCTGCGCCTCGGCGACGGCACGCCCGAGTCGCACCGGCGGATGCAGGCCGCGCTCGACGCGGTGTGGCCGTACGCCGAGGAGCTGTACCGCACGTCCGAGGTCGAGCGCCGGCTCGCCGACGCGGGGGTGGCCGTGGACCCGGCACGGACCCGGGAGGAGGTGGACGCCGTGCTCGACGAGGTGCTGACCCGTGCCACCCTCACCCGGCCTGCGGTCCCGCCCGCGGGGCCGATCAACGGGCAGGGCGGCCGGCAGGGGTTGCACACCGAGTACCTCGGCCAGGTCCTCGCCGAGCTGCAGAGCCTGGCCCGGCAGCACCCGGGGGCCACGTGGTGACCGACGCGCGCGAGATCGTCTCCCAGGTGGTCGATCCCGAGATGCCGATGCTGACCCTCGACGACCTCGGGGTCATCCGCGGCGTCGACACCGACGGCGACGGCGTCACCGTGACGATCACACCGACCTACTCCGGCTGTCCCGCGCTGGAGGTGATGCGCGACGACCTGCGCACCCGGCTCGCCGCGGCCGGGTTCGCCCGCGTCGAGGTGCGCACCGTGCTCTCACCGCCGTGGAGCACGGACTGGATCTCCGAGGACGGCCGCCGCAAGCTGGCCGAGCACGGCGTGGCCCCGCCCGATCGCGTGGGTCCCCGGGGTGTCGGCCCGGTGCCGTTGACGCTCACGGCCCCGGCCACGGTGGTGCGTTGCCCGCGCTGCGGGTCGCCCTCCACGGAGGAGTTCTCCCGGTTCGGCCCCACCTCGTGCACGGCCCTGCGGCGCTGCACCGCGTGCCGCGAGCCGTTCGAGCACATGAAGGAGCACTGATGGCCGCGCCCCAGGTCGACGTGCCGGCCCCGCGCACCACCGGCTTCCACCGGCTCCGCGTCGCCGACGTCGAGCGGCTGTGCGACGACGCGGTGGCCGTCACCTTCGACGTGCCCGCCGACCTGCAGGACGTATTCGCGTTCCGCCCCGGCCAGTACCTCACGTTGCGGCTGCAGCACGACGGGACGGAGGAGCGCCGGTCGTACTCGATCTGCGCGCCGGCCGGGGCGTTGCCGAAGGTCGGTGTGCGGCGCGTCGACGGAGGGCTGTTCTCGGAGTGGCTGGTCGACCGCGTCACGCCCGGCGACGCGATCGACGTGGCCCCGCCCGCCGGCTCGTTCACCCCGGACCTGGCGCCGGGCACGCACCACGGGCTGGTCGCGGCCGGGTCCGGGATCACGCCGGTGCTGTCGATCGCGGCGTCGGTGCTGGCCGCCCACCCGGACACCCGCGTCACGTTGCTCTACGGCAACCGGCGCACCGACACCGTGATGTTCACCGAGGAGCTCGCCGACCTCAAGAACGCCCACGGCCCGCGGCTGCACCTGCTGCACGTGCTGTCCAGGGAGCCGATGGAGGCCGAGATCGTCACCGGCAGGCTCGACGCCGCGAAGCTGCGCCTCCTCCTCGGCGCGCTCGTCGACGTGGCCGACGTGGACCACTGGTGGCTGTGCGGGCCACTCGGCATGACCGAGGACGCCGTCACCGTGCTCACCGAGCTCGGGGTGGACCGCAAGCGGGTGCACCGCGAGCTGTTCTACGTCGACGAGCCGCCGCCGGAGCTGCACCGGCCCGACCCGGCGATCGAGGGCGCCACCAGCGAGGTCACGGTCCTGCTGAACGGCCGCTCCACCACCATGACGCTGCCTCGTGCCGAGAGCGTGCTCGACGCTGCCCAGAAGGTGCGCGGCGACCTGCCGTTCGCGTGCAAGGGCGGGGTCTGCGGCACCTGCCGGGCGAAGGTGACCGAGGGCGCGGTCACGATGCGCCGCAACTTCGCGCTCGAGGACGAGGAGGTCGAGGCGGGTTTCGTCCTCACCTGCCAGTCCCGCCCCGAGACCGACGCGGTGACGGTCGACTTCGACACCTGACGCGCACCGCCGAGCGCGGGTCAGTGCGGGTGTTCCGCAGGCGTCCGGGTGGGCAGGCCCCGGAGCAGTGTGTCGAGGAAGAGGTCGAACCGGGGGGCGACCGGGCCGAGGTCGTGGCCTGCCTGCTGGGCCCCGAGCCACTGGACGACGCCCAGCCCGAAGACGTACCAGCTCTGCGCGGCCATCTCCGGGGACGCGCCTGCCGCCCGGAACGCCGCGATCACCCGGTCCCCCAGGAGCGTGAACGAGCGGGCGTTGTGGCGGTGGGGCGCGGCGACGTGCGCGGCGTACCCGGGTACCGCGAGGAACTCGTCGTGCATCGCCCACGCGAGCCGGGCCAGCCAGTCCCGCCAGTCCGCCGGGGTGGGGTCCGAGGTCGGGAGGATGCGCTCGACCATCACCTCGCTGATCAGGTCGAAGAGCTCGTCGCGGTCGGCCACCCAGCGGTAGAGCGCCGAGTGGGAGACGCCTAGCCGGGCCGCGAGCTCGCGCATCGTGAGGCTCGCGAGGTCGCCCTGCAGCGCGGCGGCGACGATCAGCTCGCGGGACAGCCGCGCCGGCCGTCCCGGTCTGCCCGCTGTCTCCACCACCGGTGGATCGTAGTCACCCCTATTAGAGACCAATGGTCACAAATCGTGTTAGGGTCGCCTCACCTGAAACGGGAGGTGGATGGATGGCCCTGCTCATGGTGGACGCGTCCGGTGCGACACCGGCCTCCGCGCACTCGGTCGTCTTCGACGCGCTCATGGCCGCGGTGGAGCGGCGGGAGACCTTCGCCGCGGTGGTCCGCATGCCGGAGACACCGCCGCGGGGACGCCGCATCGCGGGAGCCGCCGAGCGGGTGCGGCTGCTCAAGCGCCTGCGGCCCGGGCTGGTCGAGCGCTGTCGCGGTCTCGCGTTCGTCATGTCGGAGGAGGCACAGCGGAACAACGCCAAGGCCCTCCGCTCCGGCGCGGTGATCTGGGGCTGTCCCACCATGGCAACCGACGACCCCGGGCAGGCGCGCTCCTGGGCGCTGGCCCGGCTCGGGGAAATCTGATGTGGGTCCTCGCCGGAGTCGCCACCGCCGTGGCCGTGCTCGTCCGCCGGGCGAGGCGGAATGGTGCCTCGCCCGTCGTGCTCGGCACCCTGTTCCTCGCCGCGCTCGTCGTGGCCATGGCGCAGACGATCGTCGTGGCCGTGCTGCCCGTCCTCGGCCGGCAGCTGGGCGTCTCGGCGGCCGCCGAGACCTGGTTGCTGACCGGCTGCATGCTGGCCGCCGCGGTGGCGACACCGGTGGCCGGGCGACTCGGCGACCTCCACGGCCATCGCCGCGTCCTGCTCGCGAGCCTCGCGGTGCTCGTGGCGGGCAGCGTGCTCGCCGCGGTGGCCGACCACGCCGGCTCGTTCGCGGGCCTGCTGCTGGGACGGGTGGTCCAGGGGCTGTCCGCCGGGGTGTTCCCCGTCGCCTTCGGTCTGGCTCGCCGGATCGTCGCGCCGAGCGGGCTGCCCGGGGTCGTCGCCGGTCTGAGCGCGATGTTCGGGGTCGGCGGCGCCGTCGGCATGGTGCTGGCCGGACCGCTGGTCGAGGTGCTCGGCACACCGTCGCTGTCCTGGCTCTGCGTGGCGCTCGGACTCCTCGCGTTGGCCGGGGCGTTCGTCATCGGCGAGCCGGAGGTGCGGGCGGCGGCGGGCAAGCTCGACGTCGGGGGTGCGCTGCTGCTCTCCGCGGCGCTGGTCGCCGTGCTGCTCGTGGTGAGCCAGGGGCGGACGTGGGGCTGGGGCTCCGCGGCCACGATCGGCACCGCCGTGGCTGCGCTCGGCTCCGCGATCGCGTTCGTGCTCGTCGAGCTGCGGGTCGCGGCCCCCACCGTCGACCTGCGAATGCTGCGGCGCCGCCCCGTCGTGACCGTCAACCTCGCGACGCTCGTCGTCAGCATCGGGATGTTCGCGGCGGTCACGCTGATCCCCCGGTTCGCGCAGGTGCCGCCCGCCGCGGGCTACGGGCTCGGTGCCACCGCCGCCGGCATCGGTCTGCTGATCGCGCCGATGGCGGTGATCATGGTGATCGCGGCGCCGCTCGGCGCGCGACTGACGGCACGGGTGGGCGGGCGAACCACCTTCCAGGTCGGCGCCGTCCTGGCCGCGGCCGCGCTCGTGGCGCTGGCCGTCGCGCACGACGCCGCCTGGGAGCTCGCCACCGCCGGCGCGGCGCTCGGGCTGGCGTACGGGCTCGCCTTCGCCGCGCTCGGCACCCTCGTCGTCGGTGCGGTCCGTCCCGAGGAGACCGGCGCGGCGACCGGGATCAACACGATCCTGCGGACCGTCGGGGGAGCGGTCGGGGCGCAGGTGGCGGCCACGATCGTCACCCCGGCGGCGGGGCCGCCCACGGACGGCGGCTTCACGCTCGCCTTCCTCGTGGCGGCGGTCGCCGCGCTGCTGGCGGCGATCACCGCGCGCGCGATTCCCCGACCGACGCGGACGCGCCCCAGCGCTCCCCACGCGCGGTGAGGTCGGCTCAGTACCGGGGCTGGAGGCCCGGCGCCCGGCGCTGGGTCCACGCGCCGGCCGCGAGCAGCGCGCCGATGGTCAGCAGGACGAGCGTTCCGCCGTCGAAACCACTCACCATCCCGATCAGGACGGCCCACGCGGCAAGGCCGCCTCCCAGCCATGCGGGCACGCGTTCGCCGCGCCGGTTCAGCCAGGTCACGAGCGAGCCGAGCAGGAGCAACGGCACGCCGAAGCTGCCCACGGTGAACCAGAACGCCTCGGCCGCGGCGAGCTGGTCGGCCGATGGCTCCAGCGAGACCGTGTTGAAGAAACCGTCGTCGACCATCTGCGCCCAGACGTCCTGGCGCATCAGAGTGGCGACCACGGTGTGGAAGACGCCGCCGCAGATCGCGAGGAGCCCTCCCCATGCGGCGGGGTTGCGCAACCAGGCGCGGGACGTCGTCGTTTCGGACTGCGTGTTGATGATCGGCATGTGCACCATGCTGCGTGCCGCGCCCGCGCGGATCGTCGGCCGCAGGTCGTCGCCCGCTCCGGCGAAATGATGAGATCGGGCTAGCTCGGACGGACGAGCCCGTTCTCGTAGGCGAAGATCACCGCCTGCACGCGGTCGCGGATCTCGAGCTTGGCCAGTAGGTGGCCGACGTGCGTCTTGACGGTGGCCTCGGAGAGGAAGAGCCGCCGTGCCGTCTCGGCGTTGGAGTGTCCTCGGGCGATCTCCATCAGGACGTCGCGTTCGCGTGCGGTGAGCCGTTCCAGCAGCGGAGACGCGTTGCGTGCCGCGGTTCGGGCGGTCGCGAGGTGCTCCAGCATGCGGCGGGTCGTCGAGGGTGCGAGCACGGCGTCGCCTGCGTGGACGGCGCGGATCGCGTGGAGCACCTCGTCGGCCGACGCGTCCTTGAGCAGGAACCCGCTCGCGCCCGCGCGCAGTCCGTCGAAGGCGTACTCGTCGAGGTCGAACGTCGTCAGCAGGATCACCTTGGGCGCGTTCTCGCGGGCAGTGACCGAAACGGTGGCCTCGACGCCGTTCATCCGCGGCATCTGCACGTCCATCAGCACGACGTCGACCTGCGTCTCGGCGAGCCGCGCGACCGCCTCGGCACCGTCGGCGGCCTGCACGACGATCCGGATGTCGTCGGTCGCGTCGACCACCATGGCCAGCCCGACCCGGACCAGTTCCTGGTCGTCGACCAGCGCAACTCTGATCGTCATCTCGAACGCACCCCTTCGGCGACGCGGAACTCCGCACGCACCCTGAAACCGCCGCCGGCGGGACCGGCCTCGAACGTACCGCCCGCGGCCTGCACCCGGTCCTCGACACCGCGCAGGCCGACACCGGCCCCGGGGACCGGGGGCCGCTCGCCGCCGTCGTCCCCGCCGTCGTCCTCGACGGTCACCACCGACGCGTGCGGTTCGTGCGCGATCGTGACGGTGACCGTGGGGTGGGCGCCCGCGTGCTTGACGCTGTTGGTCAGTGCCTCCTGGATCAGGCGGTACGCCGCCGTGGCCGCACCCGTCGTCATGCCATCGGCCGAACCGCGCTCGACCAGGCGCACGTCGACACCGGTCGCGCGTACCCGGTCCACCAACGCCGGTACCGCGGCGAGCGAGGGCTGCACGGCCTCCGGGGGAGGGGCCTCCCGCAGCACCTGCAGCGTGCCGCGCATGTCGGCCAGTGCCTCCCGGGCGGTGTCGGCGATGACGGACAACGCCTGGGTCGCGCGATCCGGTGACCTGGCGGCGATGGCGGAGCCGCCCTCGGCCTGCCGCACGATCACCGCCAACGAGTGCGCGACGATGTCGTGCATGTCGCGGGCGATGCGCCTGCGTTCGTCGGCCGCGGCGCGCTCGGCGGCTTCGGCGGCCTCCTCGGCCAGTCGCCGCCGCCGGTCGTGGTGGGACCGGCCCACCGCCCACGTGCCGGCCACGGCCGCGACCAGCGCGAGCAGAGCCAGCAGCAGCGTGAGCCAGCCCGCGGGCAGTGCGCCGTACCCAGTGGCCGTTCTCGCGGTGCACAACAAGCTTCCGGTGACCCCGATCCCGAGGGCGAGCAGGCTCTCGCGCCAGGGGCGCTGCGCGGCGACGGCGTACACGAGCACCAGGTAGACCGCCGACGACGGGAGGAAGAACAGCGGGATCTCCATGTCGCCGCTCGCCCCGGCCAGACCCAGCCCGTCGGGCCGGACCACCGTGTTGGGCAGCGCAACGGTCACCAGCATCGCCAGACTGGCGAGGAAGAACGCGGCTCGGGTGGCGATCCGCCGCAGCGCGACGGTGCCGAGCACCACGGATCCGCAGATCCCGGCCACCCACAGCACCCAGGCGGGGGACCGGGCCACCTCGAGGATGGCGAGCGAAGGCGGCCCGATGACCGCGGTGATGGCCAGTGCGAGAAGGGTGTCCGGCACGACGGGGTGTGCCCGGATCCACCGATCGGTGCGGTCGGTCCAGGTCACGGCGCTGATCGTAGGCAGAGCCATCCGGTGCGGCCGACGGGACCGGCGGGGGAGCGGTGGGCGCGCAGGACACGTCAACTGAGTCGCGGTGGACGTCGCAGCGGATCGTCACCCGGACCCGTGCCCACTACCTTCGCCCGCGCCGATCGATCGGGGCGCCGCCTGCAGGCCGGAGAAGACGGTCGCGATGAGGCGTCGCCCCTGGCCGACGCCTTCTTCGTTGTTCGCGACGCGCCAGAGGAAGCTCATGACCATGATGATGTCGGCGGGGTCGTGTCCGGGGGCGATCGTGCCTTCGGCCACGCAGGCGTCGACGAGCTTCCGCACTGCCGCGGTGGTCGGTGCCCAGGAGGCACCGATCACGTCCTGGGCTGCTGCGCTGTGCAATGCGTCGCCGAGGCCGTGCTTGATCCGGATGTAGGCGGAGAGCGTCTCGAACCACTCGATGAAGGCGGCTTTCGCGGATGAGTGGCGCGCGAGCACTTCGTCGGCGGTGGCGGTCAAGCGCTCGATGTCGTGCTGGTACGCGGCGAGGATCAGATCCTCGCGGGTGGGGAAGTGGCGGTAGAGCGTTCCGGCACCGACGCCGGCGTGTTTGGCGACCTCGCTCAGCGGCACGAGGGGGTTCTGCGCGAACAGCTCGTGGGCGGCCTCGATGATCGCGACACGGTTGCGTGCGGCGGCCTTGCGCTGCGTGCCGTACGTGCTCGGCGTCTCCTCGTGCATGGCTCGATGATGCCCTCCCGTTGACTCGCGGAGGATCCTCCGCTAGTTTGGAATTACGGAGGATCCTCCGCATGTTCATCCCTCGCAGGAGGCATCCCATGCGTTATGTGAAGCTCGGCAGCACCGGCCTCGACGTCTCGCCCATCGCGATCGGCGCGATGACCTACGGCGAGCCCGAACGCGGTCATCCCGTCTGGTCGCTTGGCGAGGAGCGCGCTCGACCTCTCATCAAGCACGCCCTCGAGGCGGGCATCAACTTCTTCGACACGGCGAACATGTACTCGAACGGGTCCAGCGAGGAGATCCTGGGGCGCGCGCTGAACGACTTCGCGGATCGCGACGAGGTGGTGATCGCCACCAAGCTGCGCCACCCGATGCGCCCTGGTCCCAACGGCAGGGGACTGTCGCGCAAGGCGATCATGACCGAGGTCGACCACTCGTTGCGGCGGCTCGGCACCGACTACATCGACCTCTACCAGGTGCACCGCAACGACCACGCGACGCCGCTGGAGGAGACGCTCGAGGCGCTCAGCGACCTGGTCAAGGCAGGCAAGGTGCGCTACCTGGGCGCGTCCTCGATGCCCGCGTGGGAGTTCGCAAAAGCCCTGCATCTGCAGCGCGAGCACGGCTGGGCGCGCTTCGTTTCGATGCAGGACCACTACAACCTGCTGCACCGCGAGGAGGAGCGCGAGATGATCCCGCTGTGCCTGGACGAGGGCGTCGGCACGATCATCTGGAGCCCACTGGCGCGGGGCCGCCTGGCTCGGGCCTGGGACGACGCGAGGTCGACGGCCCGTTCCGCGACGGACGGCGCGTACGCCGACCAGCTCTACTCGCCCACGGAAGAGGCGTCGAACCGCGCGATCGTGGATGCGGTCGGGCGCGTCGCGGACGCGCACGGCGTGAGTCGCGCGCAGGTCGCCCTGGCGTGGCTGCGCCGCCGACCTGTGGTGACCGCCCCGCTGGTGGGGGCAGGGTCGGTGCAGCAGATCGATGATGCCGTGGCGTCGCTGGACGTGGTGCTCACCGACGACGAGGTGCGCGCGCTCGAGGCGCCGTACACACCGCGGTACGACTGGCAGGGCATCTCCGACGAGGCCGAGCTGGACGCGATCCGAGCCCGCGTGCCCGGTATGGCGCTGACGTAGTGTGCGCGCTCACCGGTGCAGCAGCTGGTGCGCGGCCTGCAGCGCGGGCACCCACATCTCCTCGTTGGGGACGGGGGCACCGCGCACCTGGAGCCGGTTGGTGGCGAGCACGACGCTCGCCCCGTGCTCGGGCAGGACGGCGAGGGTGGTGCCGGTGAAGCCGGGGTGCCCGTACGCGGTGGCCGTGCAGTCTTCCACGGTGGTCGTCCACCAGCGGTAGCCGCGCGACTGGCCCGGATCCGGCCCCGGCTGCAGGTACGCGCCGACCGCGGGCCACGGCCCCTCGCCGACGGCGGACGCGCACAGCGCGGTGCCGAGCCGCAGCAGGTCCTCGACCGTCGAGAACAACCCGGCGTGCCCGGACACCCCGCGGAAGGTGTGGAAGGCGTTGCCGTCGGCCACCTCGCCCGCGATCACGTGGTGGCGCCAGCCGTCGAAGTCGGTGGGGGAGCGGGGCACCGGGTAGGGCTCGCCGACGGCGAGCATCCGCTGCTCGATGGCGTCGCCGGTGCCGCTCGCGGCGACGTCCGTGCCGACCGGCGCGGCGTACGCCGTGCGCGTCATGCCTGCCGGGTCGAGCACCAACTGGCGGAGGGCGTCCGGCAGCCGGGTGCCGGACGCGACCTCGACCACCTGTCCGAGCAGCATGAACCCGAGATCCGAGTAGTGCCGACCGCTGCCGGTGGCGTAGCGCAGCGGTAGTGAGCGCGCGAGCCGGGCGCCCTCGTCGGGACCGGTGGCGTCGCAGTACGTCGGCCACCACTCCCACAGCCCGCCGCGATGCAGCAGCAGGTCGTCGATCGAGACCGGGGGAGCGTCGGGGAGGTAGCGGCGCACCGGGTCGGTGAGGTCGACGCCGAGGGCGGCGAGTGCGGTCGTCGTGAACGCCTTCGTGACCGACGCGAGGTCGTGGCTGGTCGCGGCGGTCATCGGCAGCGGCGAGGCGACCCCGAGCACCTGCCGGTGCCCGGTGACGGCGAGCGCGTCGAGCCCGGGCGCGCGCACGGCGAGGCAGGCCCCCGGCGCATCCGCCCGGGCCACGAGCCCTTCCACGACCTCCTGGAGGGTCATCGCAGCGCCTCGGCACGGGCCGCGACGTGGCAGGCCGCGTGGTGACCCGTGCGGATCTCGGTGAGGGGCGGCAGCTCGGCGCGGCACACGTCCTCCACCCGCGGGCAGCGGGGGTGGAAGGGGCACCCGGCAGGCGGCCGGACGGGGTCGGGCACCTCGCCCACCACGGTCGGGGTGAGCGGCTGCGCGATCGACGGGTCGGGCACGGGCACGGCGGCCCGCAACCCCGCGGTGTAGGGGTGCAGCGGGTCGGCGAGGACGTCCCGCCAGCCGCCCTCCTCGACGACCCGCCCGAAGTACATGACGGCGACGCGGTCGCTGATCTGGCGCACCATCGCCATGTCGTGGCTGATGAACACCTGCGCGAGGCCCAGCTCGGCGCGCAGGTGCGCGAGCAGGTTCATCACCTCGGCCCGCACCGACACGTCGAGCGCGGACACCGGCTCGTCGAGCAGCAGCACGCGCGGCTCGGGTGCCAGGGCGCGGGCGATCCCGACGCGCTGGCGCTGACCGCCCGACATCTCGTGCGGCAGCCGCTGCGCGAACTCGGCCGGGAGGCCGACGATGCCGAGGAGCTCCTCGACCCGGCCCGGGCGGCGGAGGCGGTGCACGGCCAGCACCTCGTCGAGCGCCGCACCGACCGGCTGGCGCGGGTCGAGGGAGGAGAACGGGTCCTGGAACACCATCTGGATGTGGCGGCGGTGCGCCCGCAGCCGTCGGCCGCGCAGCGCGGTGAGGTCCACGCCGTCGAGCAGGACCCGGCCCCGCGTCGGCTCCTCCAGCCGCACCAGCACCCGGGCGAGGGTCGACTTGCCGCAGCCGGACTCGCCGACGATGCCGAGCATCTGGCCCGGCTCGAGGGCGAAGGACACCCCGTTCAGCGCGTGCACGAGCCCGTCGCTGCCGCGCACGGGATAGCGCTTGACCAGGTCGTGGGCCTCCAGCAGCGGCATCAGGTCCACTCCTCGACGGGCACCCAGCACGCCGCCCGGCCGGCTCCGCGGTCCAGCAGCGGCGGCCGTTCCGCACAGACGTCGCGGGCCTGGAGGCAGCGCGGGCGGAACGGGCAGCCCTCGACGCGCTCGCCGGGCAACGGCGGCCGGCCGGGGATCTGCGCGAGCGGCGGCCGGGCGTCGTCGGCGGGGTTGGGCAGCGACGCGAGCAGCCGTGCGGTGTACGGGTGCTGCGGCGCAGCGAAGATGTCGCGGACCGGGGCGTCCTCGACGACGTGCCCGCCGTACATCACGACCACCCGCTCGACGAGCCGCGCGACCACGCCGAGGTCGTGGGTGACCCAGATCGTGGTCATGCCCAGCTCGCGCTGCAGCTCGGCGACGAGCCCGAGGATCTGCTGCTGGATGGTGACGTCCAGGGCGGTGGTCGGCTCATCGGCGATCAGCAGGGTGGGGCGCAGCGCGAGCGCCATCGCGATCACGACCCGCTGCCGCATGCCGCCGGAGAACTCGTGCGGGTACGCCCGCACCGTGCGGGCCGGGTCCGGGATGCCGACGCGCCCGAACAGCTCCAGGGTGCGTTTCCGGGCGGCGTCGGCGTCCACGCCGTGCGCGCGCATGACCTCGGCGACCTGCTCTCCCACCCGGATCAGCGGGTGCAGCGAGGTCATGGGGTCCTGGTAGACCATCGCGATCTCGCGCCCGCGCAGCGCCCGCATCTCCGCCTCGGAGAGCGTCGCGAGGTCGCGCCCGGTGAACCGGACGCTGCCGCGCGTGATCCGCAGCGGGTCGCCGAGCAGCCGCATCAGGGCGAGCATCGTCACCGACTTGCCGGATCCGCTCTCGCCGACCACCCCGACGGTCTCGCCAGGGCGCAGCACCAGGTCGACGCCGTGCACGATCTCGAGGGGCCGCCGCCCGCCGGCACCGACGGCGAGGTCCCGCACCTCCAGCACGGGCGTGCTCATGCCCGGCCCGCCTCGGCGACCGTCAGGCTCAGGGCCTTCGGTGCCTCTGCGGGCGGTGGCAGCCGCAGCGGGCCGGAGCCCGGGGTGATCGTGCCGAGGATGCGGGCCTCGCGGGCGCCGGTGCAGCTCGGCAGCGTCGCAGGCAGCCCGTGCAGCGTCAGCCAGCCGATCAGCGCGAACGCGATCGCCTCCTTCGCGTCCCGCGGTGCTCCCAGGTCGCCCGACGGGACGAACCGGACGTCGGGCAGCTCTGCGCGGAGCATGGCCATCAGCGTCGGGTTGGCCGCTCCGCCGCCGGACACGACGATGCTGTCGACGCCCGCGCCGCGCACGGCGTCGGCCACCGTGCGCGCGGTGAGCGCGGTGAGCGTCGCGATCAGGTCCTGCGGCTCGATCGGGCGGGCGAGGGCGGCGTCGAGGTAGCCGTCGTGGAACAGCTCCTTGCCGGTGCTCTTCGGGGGCGGCAGCCGGTAGTAGGGCTCGGCGAGGAGCTCGGTCAGCAACTGCTCGTCCACGCGCCCGCGCGCGGCGAGGGCGCCGTCGACGTCGTAGCCGGCCGGATGGGCGCCGGTCCGCAGCACCGCGGCGTCGATCAGGGCGTTGGCCGGCCCGGTGTCCCAGGCCAGTCGCCCCGGAAGGGTGACGTTGGCGATCCCGCCCAGGTTGAGTGCGGCCGGGTGGCCGGGCAGCCCGGCGAGCAGGAGGGTGTCGAGGTAGAAGACGAGCGGGGCGCCCTGCCCGCCTGCGGTGATGTCGCGGATCCGCACGTCGGACACGACCGGCACGCCGAGGCGCTCGGCGATCCACGCGGGCTGCCCGACCTGCAGCGTGCCGAGGGCCCGGGTGCCGTCCACGCCGTGTTGATCGACCCAGTGGTAGACGGTCTGGCCGTGCGAGCAGGCCGCGTCGACGGGAGGCGCGGCGGCTGTGATCATCCCAGCCGCGTCGGCGAAGGCCTGCCCGATGAGCGTGTCGAGCGCGCACACCTCGGCGAGCGTGGTGGCCGCAGGCGGCAGCGCGGCGCGGATTCGGGCCCGCAGCTCGGGGCCGTACGGCGTGCTGGTCGCGGCGGTGACCTGCCCGTGCAGCACGTCCCCGTCGAGGGTGAAGTCGACGACGGCCGCGTCGATGCCGTCGTGCGAGGTGCCGGAGATCAGCCCGAGGACCTTCACCGCTCCTCCAGGACGTCCCGCAGCCGGCCGCCGGTCGCCGCGAGCCGGGCGATCGCATCCTCCGCGTCCAGCCCGCGCTCGAGGTGGAGGATCGCGAGCTTCACCCGCATCCCCGACGCAGCCAGGGCCTCCTCGGCCCGCTCCCGCGACGCGCCGGTGACGGTGCGGACCATGCGGATCGCCCGCTCGCGCAGCTTCGCGTTGGTGGCGCTGACGTCGACCATGAGGTTCCCGTAGGTCTTGCCCAGCTGCACCATCGTGATCGTCGAGAACATGTTGAGCACCAGCTTCTGGGCGGTGCCCGCCTTGAGCCGGGTGGAGCCGGCCACCACCTCGGGCCCGACCACGACCTCGATCCCGTGCTCCGCGGCGGCGGACAGCGCGGTTCCCGCGTTGCACGAGACCCCGACGGTGAGCGCGCCACGCGCGCGGGCCTCCCCGATCGCCGCGAGGACGTACGGCGTGCGCCCGCTCGCGGTGATGCCGACGACCGAGTCGGCAGGCCCCACCCCTTCTGCCGCGACCGCCGCCCGCCCGGCCTCCGCGTCGTCCTCCACGCCTTCCTGCGCGGTGAACATGGCCGCGTCGCCCCCGGCGATCAGGCCGCGGACCAGCTCCGGAGGGGTGCTGAACGTCGGCGGGCACTCGGAGGCGTCCAGCACGCCGAGGCGGCCCGGCGTTCCCGCACCGACGTAGAGGAGCCGCCCGCCGCCACGCATCCGCCGGCTCACGGCCTCGATGGCCGGCACGATCTGCGGCAGCGCGGCCCGCACGGCGGCGGGCACGGAGGCGTCGGCCTCGTTCATGAGCGTGGCCAGCTCCGCGACGGAGGCCCGGTCGATGGTGGCGTACCTCGGATCGACCCGCTCGGTCTCCAACCCGTCGAGGCCGGCCGGAGTGTCAGCAAAGCCACTTTCATGCCACGAGGCGTCAGCAAAGCCACTTTGCTGACACCCGTCGGGGCCGGTCACCGGGTCCCTCCGTTCCGTGGGTCGAGGGCGTCGCGCAGTCCGTCGCCCAGCAGGTTGAGCCCGACGACCAGCGCGACGATCACGGCGCCGGGGGCGGCCATCGTCCACCAGGCGACGTTCACGAGCACCCGTGCTTCGAGGACCATCGCGCCGAGCGACGGGGCGGGTGGCGGGGTGCCGAGCCCGAGGAACGACAGCGACGCCTCGGTGAGCACGGCCCACGACAGCGACAGCGTGACCTGCACGATCACGATCGGCGCGATGTTCGGCAGCACGTGCCGGACGAGCGTGCGCAGCGGGGAGAACCCGAGCACGGTCGTGGCGCGCACGAAGTCGGCCTCCCGCAGCGACAGCACCGGGCCGCGGGCCACCCGCACGAAGATCGGCGTGTAGACGATCGCGATGGCGACAGCCACCGTCAGCCAGGTCCGGGTGAATGCCGAGGCGAGAGCCAGCGCGAGCAGGAGCGGCGGGAACGCGAAGAGCACGTTGGTGACGCCGAGGACCGAGCGGTCCGACCAGCCGCGGAAGAAGCCGGCGGCGACCCCGGCCGCCGTGCCGGCCACCCCGGCGATCGCCACCGCGACCACGGCGATCTGCAGCGACGCGGCCGCCCCGGCCACGGAGCGGGCGAGGACGTCGCGCCCGAACTGGTCGGTCCCGAACCAGTGCGCCCCCGACGGCCCGGCGAGCCGCTCGGCGGGCGCCTGGGCCAGCGGGTCGTGGGGCAGCAGCCCCAGCTGCGCGGCGAGCGCCGCGAGCACCACCACCCCGACCAGCACGGCGCCGACCGCTCCGCTGCGGCTCGCGAGGGTGCGCCGCAGCAGCCCGCGCCGTGCGTCCGCGACGGGCAGGGCCGATGTGACGAGCGTGCTCACGACGCCCGCACCCGCGGGTCGATCAGCCGGTACAGCAGGTCCGTGGCGAGGTTGACCAGCACGAAGGTCAGCGCGATGACGAGCACCGTGCTCTGCACGACGGCGTACTCCTTCTGCTGGATCCCGAGCAGCACCTGCCGGCCGATCCCCGGCACCGAGAAGATCTGCTCGACGACCACGGCTCCGCCGAGGAGGTAGCCGAACTGCAGGCCGGTCATCGTCACGATCGGGACGAGCGCGCCGGGAAGTACGTGCCGCAGCACCAGCCGCCGCGGGCCGACGCCCTTGCCACGGGCTGTGCGCACGTAGTCCTGCGAGTGGACCTCCAGCAGCGCCGACCGCGCCGTCCGCATGATCGGGGCCGCGAGCCCGAACCCGAGTACGAGTGCCGGCATGAGCAGCTGTTGCAGGTGCAGCCACGGGTCGGTGGTGATCGGCGTGAACTGCTCGGCGTTGGGGTTGTAGCCGAGGAACCGGGCCGAGAGCGCGAGCAGTGCCGATCCCAGCAGGAACGCCGGCACCGACAGCCCGGCGAGCCCGACCGCCTGGCCGACCGCGTCGCGAGCCGAGTTCGGGCGTGACGCCGAGAGCATCGCGGCGGCGACGCCGAGGGTCAGGCCGATGACCAGCGAGAGCACCGCGAGCTCCAGGGTGATCGGCAGCGCAGACGCGGTCATCGCGAGCACCGGCTCGCCGCTGCGTTGCGACGCGCCGAGGTTGCCCGTGGCGACGGCGCCGAGCCAGGACAGGAACTGGACCGGCAGCGCCTGGTCCAGCCCGTAGTAGGCCTCCAACGCGGCGCGCTGGGCCGGGGTGAGGGCGGCGGCCTCGGTGCCGAGGCTCGCCGTGACCTGGTCACCCGGGATCGCGCGGAGCATGACGAAGACCAGCACCGCGACGCCGATGAGGGTGGCGAGCGCCTCCAGGACGCGGCGGACCAGGGGATGGCGAGCGATCATGACCCGCCGACGGAGGTCTCGCGCAGGTATTTCAGCGAGCCGTTGGCCATCGGCCGGAAGCCGGTGACGTCGGCGCCGGTGGCGGTGTAGGTGAAGCTGGTGAAGAGCCAGATCCAGGCCGCGTTGTTCTCCAGCTCGGCCGACACCTGCTGGTAGATCGCTTTGCGGGCCTCCGGGTCGGCGGTGGCCTTGCCCTGTGCGAAGAGCGCGTCCAGCTGGGGGGAGGAGTAGCCGGCGACCTTGTTGAGGTTGCCGGTGCTGGTGAAATAGCGCCCGTACATGCCGTCGGGGTCGGGGCGGCCGCCGTTGAGCGCCACCGCGGTCTGGAAGTCGGCCGCCACCCAGCGGTCGACGTAGGCGCCGGACTCCAGCACGTCCAGGTTCAGCGTGATGCCCGCTTCGGCCAGCTGCGCCTGGATGTTGGTGGCCTCGTTGACGGACGTGGCGTACTCGCCCTGCGACACGATCGCCGAGAGCGTGAGGCCGCCGGCGTGCCCGGCCGCGGCCAGGTGTCGCTTCGCCGCCTCGACGTCGCGCTGGGGGCAGGGGCGCGCGGCGGGGTCGGACCGGTAGGCGGGTGAGGTGATCGGTCCGGTCACCTCCCCCTCGCCGAGCGCTGCCGTGTCGAGCACCTGCTGGCGGTCGATCGCGCACTGGAGCGCCAGCCGCACGTCGAGGCTGTCGAGCGGCGCCTGGCGGGTGTTCAGCTGCAGGACGTGGTACGAGAGCTGCGGCGTGTCGGTAACGCTGAGGCCGGACCCCTCCGCGCTCTGCGCGACGAGCGGGTCGTCGAACACGGCGAAGCCGACGTTGCCGGACTGCATCGCCGACACGATCGACGTCTCGTCCGGGATCACCCGGAACTCCAGCGACGGGAGCCGGGGTGGCCCGTCCCAGAACCGCTGGTTGGGGGCCAGCACGATCGACTGGTTCGGCGTGCGCTGGGTGAGCGTGAACGGGCCGGTGCCGTTCGGGGTGGCCTGGAGGCCCTGCTCGGTGGCGTCGCTGGGCAGCATCGCGAGGTTCACCGAGGCCAGCGCGGCGAGGATGCCGGCGTCCGGGCCGGACAGCGTGAGCACGACGGTCCTCGGGTCGGGCGCGTCCACGGCGGTGACCGATGCGAGGCTCGCGGCCGCGACGGCGCCGGTCGCCTCTTCGCGGATGCGGTCGAGGGATGCCTTCGCGTCCGCGGAGTCGAACGCGCTCCCGTCGGCGAACGCGACGTTCTCGCGCAGCGTCATCGTGATCGTCCGGCCGTCCCCGGACACCTGCCACGACTCGGCGAGCCCCGGCACCACCTCGAGGTTCGCGTCCAGCTCGGTGAGCGTGCCGTAGAGCTGTTCGAGGACGTGCACGGCCTGGAACTGGGTGGCCTTCCAGGGGAAGAGGGTGTCCGGGTCGGAGGTCGAGCCGACCACGAGACCCCTCTGGGCGGTGCCGCCGGCCGGTGCACCACCGCCTCCTGAACAGGCGGTGAGCAGTACCGCCGCGGCCACCACGACCGCACCCGTGCGACGCATGGCCGCTACCGGATCACAGGCCCCGCGCGTGGGTCAAGACTTTCCGCACCCGTCGATCAGGATGTAACAAAGTTTCGCAGCCGTGGATACTGCGGTCGTGAGCGTCCTCGTGCGGATCCGCGCCGTCGCGCCGTCGCTTCGCCCGGCGCAGCGCCGCGTCGCCGATGCGGTGCTGCGCGACCCGGCCGGCACCGCCGAACTGCCGATCGGGCGGCTCGCGCAGGACTGCGCCACCTCGGTGGCCACCGTCATGCGGTTCTGCCGGTCGGCCGGGTTCCAGGGCTACCCCGAGCTGCGGCTGGCGCTCGCGCGCGAGACCGGCCGGGAGTCCGCGGCCGACGGTGCCGTGCTCTCGCCGGACATCGACCGCGACGACTCGCTCGCCGACATCGTCGCGAAGATCGCCTTCAGTGACGCGGCGGCCGTGCAGGACACCGCCGCCAACCTCGACCTCGACGCGCTCGCCGCGGCCGTCGACGCCGTGGCGACGGCCCGGCGGATCGACGTCTACGGCATCGGGGCGAGCGGTTTCGTGGGGCAGGACCTGCACCAGAAGCTGCACCGCATCGGCCTGCTCGCGTTCGCGTGGCCGGACCCGCACGCGGCCCTGACCTCGGCCGCCCTGCTGGACGCCGGCTGCGTCGCGATCGGCATCTCGCACACCGGCTCCACGCTCGACACCGTGGACGCCCTGCGCACGGCCCGCGAGTCCGGCGCGCGCACGATCGCCATCACCAACTTCGTGCCCTCCCCGCTCGCCGAGCACGCCGACCTGGTGCTCACCACCGCCGCCCGCGAGACGACCTTCCGTTCCGGCGCGATGGCCAGCCGGA
Source organism: Pseudonocardia cypriaca (assembly GCF_006717045.1). Taxonomy (NCBI): domain Bacteria; kingdom Bacillati; phylum Actinomycetota; class Actinomycetes; order Pseudonocardiales; family Pseudonocardiaceae; genus Pseudonocardia; species Pseudonocardia cypriaca. The sequence goes on along the minus strand of NZ_VFPH01000001.1, from coordinate 3,595,169 downwards.
TCGCCCAGCTCGCCGTGATCGACTGCCTCTTCGTCGCCGTGGCGCAGCGCTCCTACGACCGGACGACGACCGCGCTGGGACGCACGTACAACGCGGTGCGGTCCCGCCGGATCAACGCCCATTAGTGTTGCGCTGGGAACAGAAAACCTATACTGGCCGTTGTAAGTGATGGCCCCCGGTGGGACCCGGGGGGACTACTGGTCGAAGGAGGCGATGACGAATGCTGATGCGCACCGACCCGTTCCGCGAGCTGGACCGGCTGACCCAGCAGGTCTTCGGCCGGCCGGGCACGTGGTCGCTGGGTACGTGGTCCCGGCCGTCACCGGTGCCGATGGAGGCGTACCGCCGTGGCGACGAGTTCGTGGTGCAGCTCGACCTTCCCGGCGTTGACCCGGAGTCGATCGACCTGCACGTCGAGCAGGACACGCTGACGGTGAAGGCCGAGCGGCGGCCCGCCGTGACCGGTGACGACGTGCAGACGGTCGTGGCGGAGCGCCCGTACGGGGTGTTCTCGCGCCAGCTGTTCCTCGGCGACGGCCTCGACGCCGACCGCATCGAGGCGCACTACGACGCCGGTGTGCTGACGGTGACGATCCCCGTGGCCGAGGAGGCACGGCCCCGCCGGATCCAGGTCAGCGCCGGCAGCACCCCACAGCTCACCAGCTGATCCGGTCCGCACTTCCCGGTGGGGTCCTGCGCGCCCAGGGCCTCACCACGCACGAGGAGGGATATCCATGGCTCTTCCGGTGCTGCGCCGGCATCGCGCGCCGCGGCAGCGCGACGCGTCCGGCGTGAGCACGACCACCTACGACAGGTCTCCCTGGGCGGAGATCAGCGAGCTGCACGACCGCATGGGCAAGCTCATGTCCGAGCTGGTCGGGCAGACGTTCGGGGAGGGGTTCCCGGCGGGCGTCGGCTGGCGGCCCGCCGCCGACGTCGAGGAGACCGCTGACGACTACCTCGTCGAGCTCGAGCTCCCCGGGGTGAAGCGGGACGACGTCATCGTCGAGTTCGGCGGCGCCGAGCTCACCGTCAGGGGGCAGGTGAAGGAACGCGAACGCGTTGGCTTCCTGAGGTCCCGCACCCGCCAGGTGGGCCGCTTCGAGTACCGGGTGAACCTCGCGGCGGAGGTGGACGAGGACAACGTCACGGCGTCGCTCGTCGACGGTGTGCTGACCGTGCGCGTCCCGAAGACCGAGCGGGCCCGGCAACGCAAGATCCCGATCAACAGCGGCTGACCGCGGAGGTGAGGTATGGCTGGGCGGGACTTCTACGAGGTGCTCGGGGTGGCCCGCACAGCCCGCCAGGAGGAGATCCAGCGCGCCTACCGCACGCTCGCCCGCCACCACCATCCCGACCTCAACGCGGAACCGGACGCGGCCGCCCGCTTCGGGGAGGTCACGCAGGCCTACGAGGTGCTGTCCGACCCGGAGCGGCGGGCCCGGTACGACCGCGCCGCGAGGCGGCGTGCGGTCGCCGGCGGATCCGGTCGCGGTCGGCGGGTCCACGTGCGCACGGGGGCGCCCCGGGCGAGCGACTCCGGCGGGTCTCGCGATGACCCGTTCCGGAGCTTCTTCGAGCAGGTGCGTCCACGTTCCCCGCACCCCTCCTACCGCGTGTCGGGCCGCGACATCATCGTCGAGGTGCCGGTCACGCCGTGGGAGGCGGCGCTCGGTGCGTCGATCCCCGTGCCCACACCTGCGGGAACGGCCCGAGTCGATCTGCCGGCCGGCTCGTCGAGTGGGCAACGGTTGCGTCTGCGCGGGTACGGGCTGCGGGGCCCGGGCGGCCCGCCGGGTGATCTCTACGCCGAGATCAGGATCGTCGTCCCGCCGTCGCTCACACCCGTCCAGCGGGAGCTCTTCGCCCGGTTGGCCGCCGAGTCGACCTTCGACCTCCGTCGGTGATCGGTCGGCCGGGTCAGGGCAGCCGAGATGTTCTGTGACACAGATGTTCTGTGTCGCATAGGATCGGAGCATGACCGTCTACGGCCACCCGCTGCTCTTCGGGTCCTTCCTCACCCCGACCGCGGCCGACCCCGAGCACGTGGTCGGGCTGGCGCAGCGCTGCGAGCGGCTGGGGCTGGACCTGGTGACCGTGCAGGACCACCCCTACCAGCCGCGCTTCCTCGACACCTGGACGCTGCTCTCCTACGTTGCGGCCCGCACCCGCACCGTCCGGCTGGCGGCGAACGTCACCAACCTGCCGCTGCGCCCGCCCGCTGTGCTCGCGCGGAGCGTGGCGAGCCTCGACCTGCTCTCGGGCGGCCGCGTGGAGCTGGGCCTCGGCGCCGGCGCGTTCTGGGAGGCCATCGAGGCGATGGGCGGTCGGCGGCTGCCCGGCGGGCAGGGCGTGCGCGCGCTGGAGGAGGCCATCGACGTCATCCGCCAGGTCTGGGACGTCGACGCGCGCGGCGGCGTGCGCGTGGAGGGGGAGTTCCACCGCGTGGTCGGCGCCAAGCGCGGCCCGGCGCCCGCGCACGACGTCGGCATCTGGCTCGGCGCGTACAAGCCGCGCATGCTCGCCCTCACCGGCCGGGTGGCCGACGGCTGGCTGCCGTCGCTCGGCTACCTGCAGCCCGGCGACCTCGCGGCCGGCAACGCGATCATCGACGATGCCGCGCGGGAGGCGGGCCGGTCACCGCGGGACATCAGGAGGCTGCTCAACGTCGGTCCGGCCCAGTCCGCCGATGAGCTCGCCGGCCTGGCCCTCGACCACGGGATCAGCACGTTCATCCTCGCCGCCGACGACCCCGGCGAGCTGCAGCGCTTCGCCGAGGAGGTCGCACCTGCCGTGCGCGAGCTGGTGTCGGCCGAAGGTGCCCCGCCGGCGCAGGCCCCGGTGGCGCCTACCGGCGGCTTCACCGTCGTGCCCACCCCGGACGACGGGGTGCGCCGCAGCGCGACGCGGGTGTGGGACGAGTCGGAGCGGCCGACCGGTCCCGCGCCGGACCCCCACCGCACCTACGCCCAGCACGAGCTGGCCGCGGCCCAGCACCTCGTCGACGTGCACGACCACCTGCGCTCCGAGCTCGCGCGCGTGCGCGACCTCGTCGACCAGGTCGTCGCCGGTGCCGTGGACGCGGGCACGGCGCGCTCGCACATCTCCACCATGACGCTGCGGCAGAACAACTGGACGGTGGGCACCTACTGCGAGTCCTACTGCCGCGTGCTCACGATGCACCACACCCTCGAGGACCAGGCGATGTTCCCGCGGCTGCGCCGGGGCGACCCGCGGCTCGCCCCGGTGGTCGACCGGCTCCAGCAGGAGCACCAGGCGATCCACACCGTCCTGGAGCTGGTCGACCGCGCGCTGGTCGCGTTCGTAGCGGGCCACGACACGCACGCGTTGCACGCCGCGGTCGACCTGCTCACCGACACGTTGCTGTCGCACCTGGCCTACGAGGAGCGCGAGCTGGTGGAGCCGATCGCGCGGCTCGGGATCGGGTGAGCCGAGTGGGCGTATCAGCCGGGCCGGGGTGCCAGCAGCACCGGGCAGGGCGCGTGCTGCACGGCGCTGCCGCCCACCAACCCGACGCGGGCCGGGATGCGGTGGCGCGGGCCGCCGAGCACGAGCAGGTCGGCATCGAGGCCCTCGCCCACCAGCTCGTGCGGGTGCATCCGCAGGAGGCGGGGGATCACGGTGAGCTCCGGGGCGTCCGTCGCGAGCTGCGCGACGGCCGTGTCGAGGACGTCGTGCCCGCGGGCCAGCGCGTCGGTGAGCCCGACGCTGCGCTCCCCGAAGGAGAGCGGCACGCAGAGGACGGGCACGACGGCGGCGTCGAGCACCGCGGCGGCCAACGCCGCCTCCGTGAGGACCGCGGCGTCGGTCGGGAGGTCGTGGATCGCGGCGACCACGCGCCCCTTCGGCGTGCGGTCGTCACCCGGTGGGCCCATGACGAGGACGCTGCGGCCGGCGAGCGCGGCGACCGTGAGCAGGCGGTCCTCCGGGCTGCCGGGTGCTGGCTCGATCCGCACCTGCCGACCGGCCCGTCGGCACACTCGCGCCACCCACGCCGGCAGGTCGGGCTCGTGCGTCATGACGACGAGCGCCTCGGCGGGTCGATGCGGGGCGGTGGGCGGTGCGAGCGCGGACGTGCGCTGGCTCATCCAGGGGCTCCCTCTCGGAGACGGGCTCGGTGTGGGACGGTGCCCCCCTTGTTCCCGTTCGGCCAGACTACCGGCCGGTGTTCACCCGGAAGGGGGCAGCTCTATGCGGTGAGCTGGCGGACGTAGGCGAGGTCGTCGGCGAGCCGTTCACGAAGCGGAACCTCGGTGGAGAAGTCCTCGAGGGACACCCAGCCCTCGTACCCGACGCCGGTGAGGGCGTCGAACAGCCGCTGCAGCGGAGCGGCCCCGGTGCGCATGGGCGCCCACTCCCAGCTCCACGGCGGCGAGGCGCTCGGTGCGGGCTGCAGCACCGCGTTCTTGACGTGCACGTGGGCGAGGTGCTCGCCGAGGATCTCCAGGCTCCACGGGTCGAACTCGTAGCCCTCGCGGACCATGTTCCCGACGTCGTGGATCACGCCGACGGCGCGCGGGTCGACGCCGTCGAGGAAGCGCGCGGCGGCCGACGCGCTGGACACGAGCGACTGGTGGTGCAGCTCGAGCAGCGCCTGCACCCCGTGCCGCAGCGCGAGGTCGGCGACGGCCCGGAACTCCTCGCGGCGCCGCGCGAACGTCTCCCGGTAGCCCTCGGGGCCGGGCGCGCCGACCTGCACGCGCATCCGCGGTGTCCCCAGCGCAGCCGCCCCGCGCATGAGGCGCTCCACCGTCTCGAGGTCGTCGCAGCGCGCGTAGGGGCCGACGGCGGGGATGTCGAGACCCGCGGCGCTCGTCAGCTCCCTGATCCGCGGCGCGTCCTGCTCGAAGGTCGACGCCGGCAGCGTGCAGCGGTTGCCGCGCCAGAAGCCGGGCGGGCCGTCGGTGCCCGGGTCGTCGGCCACCCGCCACTCGATCCCGTCGAACCCCAGCGCCGCCACCTCGGCAACGGCCTCCTCGGGGGTCCACTCGGGCAGGCTCACGGTGCAGACAGCGATGCGCACGAGCCCGAGTCTCGCACCGCGCCGATCAGGGGCGGAGCGGCGCGAGAGATCGATCACAGCGCGGCGGCGGGATCCGGTACGAGATCGGTCCAGCTGCGCTGTGCGCCGCGGGCCAGGTGGGCCTCGAACGACTCGGGGCCGAGCGCGTCCCGCAGCCGGCCGCTGATCCGTTCGACGTCACCCCGCTCGGCCGGCGGCAGCGGCGCGCCGACCCCCGCCCGCAGCGCCCCCGCCGCCCCGAGCAGCTCGGCGGCGCGTTCCGGCTCGTGCTCGCCCTGCGCACCGGCGAGCCCTTCGAGGGCCAGCGCGATCGCGCGCGGGTCGCCGATCCGCTGGGCCGCGGCGAGGCCGTCCAGGTGCGTCCGCCGGGCCGCGGCGAGGTCGCCGCGCTGCTCCGCCACGAAGCCGAGCTCGGCGAGCACGAGCGCGAGCCCCGGCTCGCCGTCCACGCTCCGGAGCCAGTCGACCCAGCGCCGGAGGTGGCGCTCGGCGTCGTCGAGCCGGCCCGCCCTGCGCGCGGAGAGCGCGAGCCCGATCTCGGCGAACTCCTCGGCCACCGGATGCCCGCCCTGCGTCGCCATCCGCCGGGCGCGCTCGTGCAGGACGTCGGCCTCCGCGAGGTCGCCCGCCAGCAGCGCGATGCGACCCAGGCCGGAGAGCCGCATCGCCGCCTCGTCGCGCAGCTGCAGGTCCTCGGCCATCCGCAGGCCCTCCCGGTGCAGCCGCGCGGCGCGCGCGTAGTCGCCCGCGATCTCCGCGAGCTCGGCCAGGGTGGTGGTGGCCCGCAACCGGCCCCACCGGTCGCCGAGCTCCTGGAAGAGCCGGTCGCTGCGTTCCGCGTCGCGGGCCGCGTCGTCGAGCGCTCCCGCGGCGCGGGCGACGGTGGCCCGCACGGCGAGCGCGGCGGCGGTGGCCCACCTGTCGGCCCCGGCCTGCTCGACCGCCTCATCGACCAGCCGCGCCGTGGTACCGAGCGCACCGCGCCCGCGGTGGGCGAAGGCCAGGAACCAGCGGGCCCGTGCGCGCTCGCCGGCATCGGCGAGCCCGTCGGCGGCCGCGAGCGCCGCCGCGAGCCCGTCGACCGACTCGCTCAGCATCGTGAACCCGGCCTGCCAGACGATCACCCGCGCCCGCGCGTCGTCGTCCCGGCAACGGTCCGCCGCGCCCGACGCGAGCGCGCAGTACCCCAGCGCCTCGGTCCACCGCCCGAGCAGGCACCAGTACCAGCCGAGCGCGTCGACCAGCCGAAGGGCGGCCCCGACCTCCCCACTGGTCGTGGCCGTGTCGAGGGCGACGCGCAGGTCCGCCGATGCGCCGTCCAGCACCCGCAGCCAGCGGGCCTGCTCGGGGCCGCGCAGGCGAACGGCCGCCCGCTCCGCCAGCGCGACGTGGTGGTCGAGGTGGCGCTGCCGCGTGGCGGCCACCTCGCCCGCCTCCGCCAGCCGGTCGAGCGCGTAGTCCCGCACGGACTCCAGCAGCCGGTAGCGCGTCGGCTCGCCCGCGCCGCCCGGGAGCACCGAGACCAGGGACCGGTCGACGAGGCCTGCGAGCACGTCGACGACGTCCCCGCCGGTGTCGGGACCGGCGAGCGCGACGACCGCGTCGAGCGACGCGGCGCCTGCCTGCACCGCGATCCGGCGCAGCACCGCGCGTTCGGCCTCGTCGAGGAGGCCCCAGCTCCAGTCGATCGTGGCGCGCAGCGTCCGGTGGCGGGCCGGGGCGCTGCGGGGACCTGCGCCGAGCAGGCCGAACCGGTCGGCGTCACCGTCGAGCCGGTCGGCGAGCTCGTGCACCCCGAACAGCCGTACCCGGGTGGCCGCCAGCTCGAGCGCGAGCGGTAGCCCGTCGAGCCGCCGGCAGATGCGCGCCACCGACGCGGCGGTGGAGTCGTCGAGGACGAAGTCCGGTGCCGCCGCCGCGGCCCGCGCTGCGAACAGCTGAACGGCGCCGGACGCCCGCTGCTGCGCGGGCGAGGCATCCGCGGGTGGCAGCGCGAGCGGGGGGACCGGCCACACCACCTCGCCGGCCACCCGGAGCGGCTCGCGGCTCGTCGCGAGCACCCGCAGCGCCGGCGCGGCCCGCAGCAACGTCTCCACCAGCTCCGCGACGGCGCCTGCCAGGTGCTCGCAGTTGTCGAGGACGAGCAGCGTGCGCCGGGTGCGCAGCGCGTCGGCCACCCGCCGCACCGGGTCCGGCGGGGACCGCGGGTCGTCGCGCAGGCCGAGGGCCGTGGCGACGGGGGTGGCGACGGGGCCGGCCGCGTCGACCCCGCCCAGCTCGACGAGCCACGGGCCGTCACCGTCCGGTTCGCGCAGCCGGGCGGCCACCTCCAGGGCCAGGCGGGTCTTGCCGACCCCGCCCGGCCCGGTGAGCGTCACCAGCCGGGCGTCCGCCGACCGGGCCTGCACTGCGGCCACCGCGTCCTCCCGGCCGACGACCGCGGTGAGCGGCTCCGGCAGGTTCGACCGGGGGAGCGGGTCCGTCTCGGGAACCGGCTCCTCGGCCGGGTCGTGGCGCAGGATCGCCTCGTGCAGCGCGACGAGCTCGCGGCCGGGCGCGAGCCCCAGCTCGTCGGCCAGCCGCTCGCGGAGGTCGTGGAAGCCGGCGAGGGCCTCGGTCTGGCGCCCGGACCGGTGCAGCGCGCGCAGGTGGGCGGCGCGCAGCCGTTCCCGCAGCGGGTGCCGGGCGACGAGCTCGCCCAGCTCGGCGGCCAGCGCGCCGTGCTCGCCGAGCGCGAGCCGGGCCTCCGCGAGCGACTCGACCGCGTCGAGCCGCTCCTCCTCCCAGCGCGCGGCTGCCGCCGCCGCGAACTCCTCGTCGGCGAAGTCGGCGAGTGCGGGGCCCCGCCAGAGCGCGAGCGCGTCGGCCAGCAGCCCCGCGCGCACCCGGGCGTCCTCGGCCGCGGCGGCCTCCCCGGTGAGCCGCCGGAACCGCGCGACGTCGAGCGCGTCGTCCCCGGCCCGCAGCAGGTACCCGGGCGGCTGGAAGACCACCAGGTCCCGGCCGAGCACCCGCCGCAGCTGCGAGACCCGGGTCTGCAGTGCACCGAGCGGGTCGCGCGGCGCCCGCTCGCCCCAGAGATCGTCGATCAGGCGGTCGACGCCGACCGGGCGTCCGGCGTGCACCAGCAGGTCGGCCAGCAGCGCGCGCACCTTCAGCTCCGGGATGCGGACCGGCTCCCCGTCCGCGGTCCACACCGCGAGCGGGCCGAGCACCCCGAAACGCACCCGCGGCAGCGTAGTGGGCCGATCCGCAGCGGACCCGGAGCGGATCTGGAGCGGGGCCCGGCATCGTCGGTGGCGGCACGGTCCGAATCGACATGGAGACCCACATGACCAGCGCGAACGTCCCGGAGACCACCCGGGAGATCCACCTCGCCGCCCGCCCCGTCGGGGTGCCGCGGCTCGACGACCTCGTGCTCGCCGATGCGAAGCTGCCCGAGCTCGCGGACGGCCAGATCCTGGTCCGCAACACGTGGATGTCGGTCGATCCGTACATGCGCGGCCGGATGGACGACCGGCCGTCGCCCGTGCTCCCGCCGTTCGCGATCGGGGAGCCGCTGGAGGGTTCGGCGGTCGGGGAGGTCGTCGCGTCCCGATCCGGCGCGATCCCGGTCGGCGCCACCGTGTCGCACTTCGTGGGCTGGCGCGAGCACGTGGTGCTCGACGCCGCTGCGGCCGTCGTCGTCGACACGGCGATCGCGCCGGCCCAGGCCTACCTGGGGCCGCTCGGCCCCACCGGCCTCACGGCGTACGCGGCCGTCACCGACGTCGCCCCGGTGCGCCCGGGCGACGTCGTGTTCGTCTCCAGCGCGGCCGGTGCCGTCGGCAGCGTCGCAGGCCAGCTCGCCCGCAAGGCCGGTGCCGCGCGCGTGATCGGGTCCGCGGGCGGTCCCGACAAGGCCGCCGCGCTCGTCGACGTCTTCGGGTTCGACGCGGCGATCGACCACCGGGCGGGTCCCGTGGGCGAGCAGCTCGCCCGGGTCGCACCCGAGGGCATCGACGTCTACGTCGACAACGTGGGGGGCGAGCACCTGGCCGCCGCCCTCGACGCGCTGCACGTCGGCGGCCGCGTCGCGCTCGTGGGGCAGATCAGCGGCTACAACGCGGTGGAGCCGCCCCCGGGCCCGTCGAACCTCCTGCAGGCCGTGCTGAAGCAGATCACGCTGAGGGGGATGCAGGTCGGCACCTACCTCCCCCTGATGGGGACGTACACCGAGCGGGCGGCCCGCTGGCTCGCCGACGGCAGCCTGCGGACCAGGGAGACCGTGTACGAGGGCCTGGAGCAGGCCCCCGAGGCGCTGCTCGGGGTGCTCACCGGGGCGGGCGTCGGCAAGGTCCTCGTCCGCCTGGGTGGCTGAGAGTCCCGGTCTATTGCGCGCGCCACCCGCGCGAGCGATGATCGACGACACCGACCGGAGGCACGTGGTCGCACAGCGTCAGGTTCTGGCAGGTCGTGGGGCGGCCTGCGGGAGAGGAGGCGTCATGTCGGCCGATCAGGAGTACTCCGGTGACTACGGCTACGACCTCGCACACGAGGTGCACGCCGGCCTGCACTCCATCCCGCGCGCGCGGGGTGTCTCACCGCTCACGGTGAGTGCGGCGCCCTTCGTCGCAGACCCGCACGGTGACCTCGGCTACGACTCGGCACACGAGGGCGGCAGCTGATCTGCAGCTGATCGGTCAGGCGCTCCAACGGCTCTGGCCCTCGGCCGCGAGCCGGTAGCGCAGCTGCTGCTCGCTGGCCTCGTCGAACTCCTGCGGGGTGAGGTAGAGGGTGCGCGTCCCGTCGCTGACGCGGACGATGTCGCCCCGTTCGCCCTCGGGTGCGGGTTGGCCGAGGGGGTTCTGCAACAGCCGCGTCACCTCGAGGTGTGGGCCGTTCACGAGCGTGGCTCGGCGTCGGGTGGCGTATTGGTGAACAACACATTGCCATTCTGCACCGAGCAGGCGAACTCCAGGTCGCTCCTTCGCTCGCGCTGGGGATGCACGTCACCCCGACGCCGCCGGGCGTCACCCGTTCCGGCTAACGTCGCTTCCGGTTCGCCGAGGGGGAGTGGACATGAGTGGCACCGACTGCGACTTCGTGATCATCGGTGGCGGCCCGGCCGGCTGCATCCTGGCCAACCGCCTGACGGCCGACCCGTCCGTGCGGGTGCTGCTGCTGGAGGCGGGCGGGCCGGACCACTGGTGGGACCTGCGGATCCAGCTGCCGGTCGCGATGGGCTTCCCCGTCGGCAGCCGCAGCTTCGACTGGCGCTACGAGTCGGAGCCGGAGCCCGGTCTCGGAGCGCGGCGGCTGCACCATCCCCGCGGGAAGGTGCTCGGCGGCTCCAGCAGCATCAACGGGATGATCTACCAGCGCGGCAACCGGGCGGACTACGACCGGTGGGCGGCGGAGACCGGCAGCAAGACCTGGGACTACGCCCACTGCGAGCCGTACTTCCGCAAGCTGGAGGGCAACGTGGGCGAGCCGCGGGGCACCGGCCGGGGGCGCAACGGCCCGCAGGCGTTGCACCGCGGCCCCGCGGAAGGTCCCATCTTCGACGCCTTCTTCGAGGCGGCGCACCAGGCGGGCTACAAGGTCGTACCCGACCTCAACGACGACGTGCAGGAGGCCTTCTCCCCGCTGGACCAGGCGGTCCGGGGCGGCAGGCGCGCGTCGGCCGCCGCCTCGTACCTGCACCCGGTCGAGCACCGGCCGAACCTCGAGGTCCGCTGCCACGCGATCGTCAGCAAGGTCCTCTTCGAGGGGACGCGAGCGGTGGGCGTCCGCTACCGGGACCGGGACGGGGAGACCCACGACGTCCGCGCCTCCGAGACGATCCTGTCCGCGGGCGCGATCGGCACCCCGCAGATCCTGCAGCTGTCCGGCGTGGGCGACGGCGAGCACCTGCGCGGGCTGGGCATCCGGGTGGTGCACCACCTGCCGGGGGTGGGCGAGTCGCTGCAGGACCACCTCGCGGTGCACATCCAGCACCGCTGCAGCCAGCCGGTGTCGATGTCGGGGATCCGCAGAAAGGCGAAGTGGCCGGGGGTGGTCCTCGACGCGGTCCTGTTCGGCAAGGGGCCGGGCGCGCGCAACCCGATGCAGGCGGGCGGGTTCGTCTCCAGCGACTTCGCCGAGGGCGAGCCGGACCTGATGTTCCTGCTGGCGCCCCTGGCCATGCGCAGCGCCGAGGGGTCCATGGAGGTCTCCGCCCACGGCTACCAGATGCACGTGGGCGTGATGCAGTCGAAGGCGCGCGGCTCGGTGCGGATCGCCTCGCCGATCCCGGTCGTCCACCCGAAGATCGTGCTGAACTTCCTGTCCGACCCGAAGGACCGCAACCGGTGGGTCAACGGCATCGAGCGGGCGCGTCACCTGCTCGGGCAGCCGGCGTTCCGGCACCTGGACGGCGGCGAGACCCTCCCCGGCCCGTTCGTCCGCGGCGGCGAGGAGGTCATGGCGTGGGTGCGGCGCACCGCGCGCGTGGGCCTGCACCTGGCTTGCAGCGCGCCGATGGGCCGCGGCGAGGCGGCGGTCGTCGACCCGGACACGCTGCGGGTGCACGGCGTGGACGGGCTGAGGGTGGTGGATGCGTCGGTCATGCCGTCGCTGACCAACGCCCACACGCTCGCGCCCACGATGATGATCGCCGAGAAGGCGGCCGACATGATCATCGGCAACGGGCCGCTCCCGCCGCTCCCGCCGAAGCGCCTACGGCTCGTGGAGCTTCCCCAGCGGTTGGACGCGCGGCCGGCCTCGCCGTCCAGGACCTCGCTCCTCGCCGACACGTGGTGACGAGACGTAAGCGCTTCCGTTCTTGACACTTGCTGCAATGGTTTGCAGGCTGTGCTGAGCCGGCGGAACGGGAGCAGCATGGCGGTCACGATCCACGAGGTGGCGAAGGGTGCCGACGTCTCGGTGTCCACCGTGTCCCGGGCGTTCACGATGCCGGACATGGTGAACGCCGCGACGCGTCGCAAGGTCCTGCAGGTGGCCGAGGAGCTCGGCTACCAGCCCAACCGTGCGGCGCGCGGCCTCGTCACCGGCAAGACCGGCAACATCGGGGTGGTCGTGCCCGACGTCGCCAACCCGTTCTTCTCCGCAATGCTCAAGGGCTGCACCGCGCGGGCGCGCGAGGTGCGGCACGTGGTCTTCCTCGCCGACGCCGCGGAGGACCCGCGCGTGGAGGCCGAGGTCGTGGGCGCGATGGCCAAGCAGGTCGACGGTGTCGTGCTCTGCTCGCCCCGCATGCACCCCTCCCAGCTGGAGCGGCTGGTCGGCTCCACCCCGCTGGTGCTGATCAACAGCGACGAGGCGGGCCTGCCCGCCGTGCTCATGGACTCCGCCGACGGGGCGCGCCAGGCGGTCGAACACCTCGCCGCGCTCGGCCACCGCCGCGTCGCCCACCTGGCCGGGCCGCCCGCCTCGTGGGCGGGGGAGGAGCGGTTGCGCGGCGTCCGCGCCGCAGCGCCCCAGTGCGACGTCGAGATCGTCGAGCTCGGCCCGTTCCCGCCCACGTTCCAGGGCGGTGTGCAGGCCGCCGATCTCGCGCTCGCCCGCGGTGTCACGGCGATCCTCGCCTTCAACGACCTGATGGCGGTCGGCGTGCTCAACCGGCTCGCGGCCCGCGGGGTGGCGGTGCCGGAGGACATCAGCGTGGTCGGCTACGACGACATCGAGATGTCGTCGATGACCACCGTGCCGCTCACCACCGTGCGCATGCCGATGGAGGCGGCCGGTCGGGCGGCCGTCGACCTGCTGCTCGACGGCCTCGACGCCGGGGACGAGCCGGACGTCACGCGCCGTTGGCTGCCCACGCAGCTCATCGTGCGGTCCACCACGGCGCCACCCGGTCGGGACGCCGGATCCCCTCGCGTGCTGGCAGGTCGGTGATGGCACGTCTCGCCCTCGGCGCGCTCCCGGACCTGCCCGCCGCGCAGCGCCCGCTCGTCGACCCGCGTGCCCTCGGCGTGGGCATCGTGCACCTGGGCATCGGCGCCTTCCACCGGGCCCACCAGGCGGTGTTCACCGAGGAAGCCGTCGCGGCCGCCGGCGGCGACTGGGGGATCTGCGGGGTCACCCAGCGCAGCCGCGGGGTGCTCGACCAGCTGCAGCCCCAGGACGGCCTCTACTCCGTGCTCGTCCGGGGCGAGGACACGTCGCTGCGGGTGGCGGGCGCCGTGCGCGACCTGCTCTTCGCGGCGGAGGAGGGGGAGCGGCTGCAGGCGCTGCTCGCCGCGCCGTCCACCCGGCTGGTCACGCTCACCGTCACCGAGAAGGGCTACCGGCACGACCCGGCCACCGGCAGGCTGCGCCGCACCGACCCCGACGTGGCCGCCGACCTCACCGGGGACGCGCTGCCGCGCACCGTCATCGGGCAGCTTGTACGCGGCCTGCAGGCCCGCCGGGCGGCCGACGCGGGCCCGATCACGCTGCTGTCCTGCGACAACCTGCCGGCCAACGGCGAGGTGCTGCGCGGGCTCGTGACGGACTTCTGCGAGGCACTCCCCGACGGCGGGTCCCTCGCGGCCTGGGTCGCCGAGTCGGTGGCGTTCCCGTCGTCGATGGTCGACCGGATCGTCCCGGCCACCACCGACGAGGACCGTGCCGAGGCCGCCCGCCTGCTCGGCTTCGAGGACCGCGGCGTCGTCGTCACGGAGCCGTTCCGGCAGTGGGTGGTGGAGGACCGCTTCGCCGCGGGCCGCCCGGCCTGGGAGCGCGCCGGTGCGGTGCTCACCGCGGACGTCGCCCCGTACGAGGCGATGAAGCTGCGGCTGCTCAACGGCAGCCACTCCACCCTCGCCTACCTCGGCGCGCTGGCCGGGCACGTGTACGTGGCCGACGCCATGGCCGACCCGGGCATCGCGGGCGTCGTCGCCCACCTCATGGCCGACGACGTGGAGCCGACCCTCGCGGTGCCGGACGGCTTCGACGTGGCCGCCTACCAGCGGGAGCTCATCGAGCGCTTCCACAACCCGGCGCTGCGCCACCGCACCGTCCAGATCGCGATGGACGGCACGCAGAAGCTCCCGCAACGCCTGCTCGGCACGATCCGCGACGCCCTCGCCCGCGGTGCCGAGCCCCGCTTCGCCTGCCTCGGCGTGGCGGCGTGGATGCGCTACGTCTGCACGGCCGACACCGTGGACGACCCGATGGCCGACCGCCTGAAAGAGCTCACCGCCGAGGCCGCGACGCCACAGGCGGCAGTGGACGCCCTGCTGTCCCTGCAGGAGGTCTTCGGGGAGGACCTACCGGCGAACGGAAGGTTCCGCGACCTGGTCACGGAGTCACTGGAGGCGTTGACGAAGGGCGGCGTAGCAGCGGCCACCGCCCCCTGAGTCGCACTTCGCACACCCACCCCTGACTCCGCACGAGGCGGGCCCTGTGCGGAGTTGGGGCTGGATGTGCGAAGTGGGGGAGATCGTCCGTTCGGGCCCACCGGCCGCTCCCGCCGGGGATGCTGCCGAGGTGGAACTGCCCGACCTCACCCTGCGGCCGCACCTGCTCGGCGCCGGTTTCTCGGACGACGAGTTGCGCCGGCTGGTGCGTACCGGCCGGCTCACCCCCGTGCGCCGCGGGGCCTACGTCCAGGGCGATCTGCCGGACGACCTCCTCGCGCGGCACACCCTGCAGATCGCGGCCGCCATGCGGGAGCTGGCCGGTGACGCGGTGGTCAGCCACATCTCGGCCGCCGTGCTGCACGGGCTGCGGATCTGGGGTGTCCCGCTCGGCCGGGTGCACGTGACGCGGCGCCGGGCAGGAGGTGGCCGTCGCGGCGCGCTGGTCCACGTGCACGTGGCCGCGCTGGACCCGGCGGAGATCACCATGATCGCCGGGCTCCCGGTCACATCGCCGGCCCGCACGGTCGCTGATCTCGCGCGGATGGTGCCCTTCGAGCAGGCGGTGGTGGTGGCCGACTCCGCGCTGTTCTACCAGCGCCCGGATCGGGTGGAGCTGGGCGACCTCGTCGACGTGCTGGAAGCCGTCCCGCGCCGGCCGGGCACCCGGGCCGCGCGGCGAGTGATCGAGTTCTCGAACGGTCTCAGCGAGAGCGTCGGGGAGTCACGCAGCCGGGTGGCGATCGCTGCCGCCGGCCTGCCCATACCGGTCCTCCAATGGGAGGTGCGCGCCTCGGCCACAGGTCGGTTCATCGGACGCGTGGATGTCGGCTGGCCCGAGCTGCGCACCGTCGGCGAGTTCGACGGGCTCGTCAAGTACGGGCGGACGCTGCGTCCTGGACAGGACATCGCGGAGGTGCTGGTCGAGGAGAAACTGCGGGAGGACGCCCTCCGCGACGAGGACCTGGCGGTCGTTCGCTGGATCTGGTCGGACCTGGCGAACTTCGCCCCCACAGCGAGCAGGCTCCGCTCGCGCTTCCGTCGGATCTGACCCACTCCGCACACCCGCTGCCGACTTCGCACAAGGCCGGCCTCATGCGAAGTAGCAGCTGGGTGTGCGAAGTCGTTCGATCAGCGGGGGGCGTAGGCCTCGCGCGGGATCGTCGTGCTCAGGTCCACCGCCGTCTCCACGGCCTCGTCCAGGCCCAGCTGGCCGTTCGTCACCAGTTGGGCGAGGTAGCCGCTGTCCACCCGTCTCGCCAGGTCGTGGCGGGCCGGGATCGAGGCGAAGGCCCTCGTGTCGTCCACGAAGCCCGCGGTGTTGTAGAAGCCGGCGGTCTCGGTGACGGCCTCGCGGAAGCGGCGCATGGCGTGCGGGCTGTCGAGGAACCACCACGGCACGCCCAGCCGCATCGACGGGTAGACGCCGGCCAGCGGGGCGAGCTCGCGGGAGTACGTGGTCTCGTCGATGGTGAAGACCACGCACCGGAACCCGGGGTCGGTGCCGAAGGCGGAGAGCATCGGGTGCAGCCCGCGGGTGAAGTCGACGGGCAGCGGGATGTCGAAGCCCCGGTCCGGTCCGAACGCGTCGTGGACCCCGCCGTGGTGGTTGCGCAGGACGCCCGGGTGGATCTGCATGACGAGGCCGTCGTCGCGGCTCATGCGCGCCATCTCGAACAGCATGTGCGCCGAGAACGCGTCGGCGGCGGCCTGCTCCACCGACCCGGCGAGCGCGGCCGCGTAGATCCGCTCGGCGTCGGCGCGGTCGAGGGGGGTGGTGTCGGCGGTGGTGTGGCCGTGGTCGGTGGCCAGGGCCCCGAGCCGCTTGAAGTGCTCGCGCCGCTGCTCGAGGGCGGCGAGGAAGCCGGCGTAGGTGTCGACGGCGGTGCCCGCGACGTCCCCGAGCTCCTCGACGTCGCGCTTCCACGTGGGCCGGTTCAGGTGCACGAGCGCGTCGGGGCGGAAGGTCGGCACGACGCGTCCGTCCCAGTCGGACGCGGCGATCGCGGCGTGCGCGTCGAGCGTGCTCGCCGGGGCGTCGGTGGTGGCGAGGATCTCCAGCTTGAAGCGGTCGAACAGGGCGCGGGGCCGGAACTCCGGACGCGCGATGCACGCGGCGATCTGGTCGTAGATCGCGTCGGCCGTCTCGTCGGACGGCTGCACGTTCACCCCGAACACGTCGTGCAGCTCCTGCTCCAGCCAGAACCGCGACGGCGTTCCGCGGAACAGGTGCCACCCGGAGCAGAACTTGCGCCAGATCGCCCGCCCGTCGGTCTCGACGGGGCCGCCGTCGCGGCGGGGCACGCCGAGCTCCTCCAGGCGTACGCCCTGGGAGACGAACATGCGGGTGACGTAGTGGTCGGGCACGACGAGCAGCTGCGCCGGGTCCCCGAACGGCTCGTCGTCGGCGAGCACGGACGCCTCGACGTGGCCGTGCATGCTGATCAGGGGCAGGTCGCGGACGGCGCCGAAGATCTCGCGCGCGACGGCCCGCACGGCGGGGTCGGTGGGCAGGACGCGGTCGTCGTCCAGCACCAGTGGTCGTACCGCCATGTCACAGCTCCAGGATCTCGTCGGCACGGACCGGGAGGCCGGTCTCGAAGGAACGGTTCGCCGCGAGGCCGGTGAGCAGCGACAGCGCGCCGTCGCGGTGGGTGGACGCCCGGCCGAGCGGGTCGTCGACGACCTTGCCACCGAAGATGTCGGCGAGCATCCGCTCGTCGCCGCCGCCGTGGCCACCGCTGGTGTCGGGGAGGTCCAGGTCCTCCGGCTTCTCCCAGTGCTTGCGCAGGGTGAGCCGGGCGCCGTGCTCGGGTTCGGGCCGCATCTCGGTGCCGGGCCTGCCGTGCAGGGCCTCGCCCTTGACCGTGCCCGCGGTGCCCGGGTCGACGAACGAGTTCTCCATGACGTCGAGCTCGAGGCGCCCCGCGCTGCCGTTGAACGCCACCCGGTAGCCCTCCCACGGCGAGTACGCGGTGAGGTGGTAGCTCATCGTGGCGCCGCTGCGGTAGCGCACGGCCACCGTCATGTCGTCCTCGATGGTGATGCCGGGGCCGAAGACGTTCTGGTCGCGGTGGTAGCCGTCCTCGTGTTCCGCGTCGAGGTAGAGCGCGGTCATCTTCTCGTTGCCTGCCAGGTGCAGCGCGAACGGGTCGTCGGCGGCTTCGGGGGAGCCGTGGGCGCGCGTGTAGGGCCGGGCGAGGCCGCGGCGCGCGCCGTTCTCGTCGCCGTAGAAGAACAGCCGCCCGAGCCCGTAGACGAGCTCGGGGGAGGAGGCGACCCACCAGTTGACGAGGTCGAAGTGGTGGGTGGCCTTGTGGACCATGAGGCCGCCCGAGTTGGCCTTGTCGCGGTGCCAGCGGCGGAAGTAGTCGGCCCCGTGACGGGTGTCGAGCAGCCACTCGAAGTGGACGGAGCCGATCTCGCCGATCGCACCGGAGGCGATCACCTCGCGAACGCGCGCGTGGAGGGGGTTGTAGCGGTAGTTGAAGGTGACCGTGACCTGGCGGCCCGTCTCCGCCTGGGCGTCGAGGATCCGCTTGCACCGCTCCGCGTCGATCGTCATGGGCTTCTCGGTGATCACGTCCCGG
This sequence comes from Pseudonocardia cypriaca, assembly GCF_006717045.1. Classification (NCBI taxonomy): domain Bacteria; kingdom Bacillati; phylum Actinomycetota; class Actinomycetes; order Pseudonocardiales; family Pseudonocardiaceae; genus Pseudonocardia; species Pseudonocardia cypriaca. The sequence goes on along the minus strand of NZ_VFPH01000001.1, from coordinate 3,577,209 downwards.
CCCGCGCGCAACGCGGCGACGATGTACTCGTCGTGGGTGCGGTCGATGGACGCGACGACGACGGTGTCGACGCGCTCGGCGTCGAGCATCCGCCCGAAGTCCTGCGCCTTGTAGGTCGGCACGGCCGGCTGGCCGCGCTCGACGACGGTGCGGTTGTGCACGTCCATCCGGGTCTGGTTGACGTCGCACATGGCGACGAGCTGCGCCGTGTCGGCGTGCGCCCCGGTGAGGGCGTCGACGAACATCTGGGCGCGGCCACCGAGGCCGACGATCGCGTAGCGGGGGCGCGGCGAGCTCGCGGCGCTGGGGGGCATGACTCTCCCGGTGCTGGGGCCGACTGCAAAGGGTTGCAGATCAGCGGATCGGCTGAGCGGGCAGCTCACGGCGTTGCCCGGCACCGCTGCCGAGGCGGCGGCAGACCAATGATGCAAACGGCTGAAAAAAACCGCAAGACGTTGTTGACGACGCGCCCCTGCTCTGAACTAATTGCGCGACGAGCGAGGCCCCGTGCTCGCCACCAGAGGCGTCGGCGAACCGGGCCAGTGTGATCGAAGGAGCTCTCATGGCCATCCTCGGGTCCGCCCGGACCATGCGCACGCTGTTCGCGGGCGCAGCCGTGCTCGCCGTCCTCGCCACCGCCGCGTGCGGCGGCGGTGGGTCGCGCGCGAGCGACCAGCAGGCGGGCGGTCCGCCCGAGCGCGAGCAGCCGGTACAGCTGGAGGTCACCTGGTGGGGCGGCCCGGCACGGGCCGAGCTCACGCAGAAGGTGCTCGACCTCTACACGCAGAAGCACCCGAACGTCACGTTCACCACGCAGTGGCAGGGCTACTCCGGCTACTACGACAAGGTCAACACCACCGCAGCGGGCCGCAACGCCGCGGACATCATCCAGATCGACAACCGGGTGCTGCGCGAGTACTCGAGCAAGGGTCTGCTCGCTGAGCTGGACCCGTGGGTCGGCAACACCCTGAAGGTCGACGGCATCGACGAGAAGCTGCTGGGCACCGGCAAGGTCGACGACAAGCTCTACGCCGTGCCGCTCGCCGCCAACACCCAGGCCATCGCCTACGACAGGACGGCGCTGGAGAAGGTGGGCATGCTCCCGCCGGAGAACGGCTGGGCCACCTGGGAGGAGTTCGACACCTGGGCGGCGGGGGTCACGCGGGCCACGGGGAACGCGCCGTGGGCCATGCGCGACGAGAGCGCCAACATCACCCTGTTCGAGTACTGGCTGCGCCAGAACGGCAAGGAGCTCTACGACGGCCAGAAGCCCGGGTTCACCACCGAGGACGTGACGGCCTGGTTCGAGTTGTGGGACCGGCTCCGCAAGAGCGGCGCAGCCTCTCCCCAGGAGGTGGCGCAGCCGGCCAACGCCGGTGACATCTCCAAGAACACGGTGGCCACCAAGAGCACCGCGATGACCTACATGTACGACAACCAGCTCACCGAGCTCGCGAAGGCCACCGACCACGAGGTCGGGCTCGTGCCCATCCCGGGCCCGCGCAGCGGTGCGTACGCCCGCCCGTCGCAGTTCTTCACCGCCTACACCGGGGGCGACAACATCGCCACGGCCGTCGACGTGATCAACTTCTTCGTCAGCGACCCGGAGGCGGGCGCGATCCTCGGCACCGAGCGCGGTCTGCCGCCGAACAAGCAGGTGCGCGACGTGGTCTCCCCGAACTTCGACGACCAGCTGAAGTACGTCCTCGCCTACGACGAGAAGGTCGTCGCCGACGCCGGCCCCACCCCGCCGGTTCCCGCGCAGGGCGACTCACAGCTCGGCCGGCTGCTGCAGGCGACCGCGGAGAACGTCGGGTTCGGGCGCCAGTCGCCCGCCGACGGTGCCGAAGAGTTCGTCACGCAGGCCGCAGGCGAGCTCGAGCGCGCGGCGAGCTGACGGGAGAGCGGTCGATGGTGGACACGGCAGTACGGCCGACACCCGCCGGCCGGCACGCGGCACCGCCCCGCGGCCGGCCAGGACGCCGGAAGGAGGCGATCGCGGGCTACGTCTTCCTCAGCCCGTGGTTGCTCGGGCTCTTCGGCATCACGCTGCTGCCGATGCTCTACTCGCTCTACCTGAGCTTCACCGACTACGACCTGCTGCAGGACCCGGAGTGGGTGGGCCTGGAGAACTACGAGCGGATGTTCACCGGGGATCCGCAGTTCTGGAACTCGGTGGGCGCCACCCTCCTGTTCGCGATCACGTCGGTGCCGCTCAAGCTCGCCGTCGCGCTCGGCGTCGCGCTGCTGCTGTACCGCAACCGGCGGGGTGTCGGGCTGTACCGCTCGCTGTACTACGTGCCGTCGCTCCTGGGTGGCAGCGTCGCGATCGCGATCGTCTGGCAGACCCTGTTCGGCGGCCAGGGCGCGATCAACGGCCTGCTCGCGGTCTTCGGCATCCCGGGCCGGGCCTGGATCGCCGACCCGGCCTTCGCCCTGGGCACGCTCGTGATCCTGGCCGCCTGGCAGTTCGGCGCCCCGATGGTCATCTTCCTCGCCGGGCTCAAGCAGATCCCGACGGAGATGTTCGAGGCCGCCGCGCTCGACGGGGCCGGCCGGATCAAGCAGTTCTGGCACGTCACGCTGCCGCTGCTGTCGCCGGTGCTGTTCTTCAACGTGGTGCTGGAGACGATCGCCGGGTTCCAGGGCTTCACCGCGGCGTTCGTGATCAGCGGTGGCACCGGCGGCCCGGCCGACTCCACCCTGCTCTACACCGTCTACCTGTACCTGCGCGGGTTCGGGGACTTCCAGATGGGCTACGCGTCGGCGATGGCGTGGGTGTTCCTCATCGCGCTCGGCGTCATCACGGCGTTCGTCTTCCGCAGCGGTTCCCTCTGGGTCCACTACGCCGACGAGGGGGACCGCTGATGGCCACCACCACCGTCGCCCCGGTCGCGACCTCCCCGGCCGCGCCCGGCCCGGCCGGGCAGAAGGGCCGCTGGTACGAGGGCATCGCCGCGCACGTCGTGCTGATCGCGATCCTGCTCGTGGCGCTCTACCCGATCGCCTACATGTTCGGCACGTCGTTCAAGTCGCCGCAGGAGATCCTCAACAACGTCAACGTGTTCCCGCGGCAGTTCAGCCCCGGGAACTACGTCGACGGCTGGAACGGCATCCCGGGCGTCACGTTCGGGACGTTCTTCCTCAACAGCGCGGTGGTGGCGATCGGCGTGGTCGTCGGCAACGCGTTGGCGTGCTCGCTGGCCGCGTTCGCGTTCGCCCGGCTCAAGTTCCCGCTGCGCGGGTTCTGGTTCGCGATCATGATCGGCACGCTGCTGCTGCCGCACCACGTGCTGATCGTGCCGCAGTACGTGCTGTTCAACAGCCTGGAGTGGATCAACACCCCGCTGCCGCTGATCGTGCCGAAGTTCCTCGCCACCGAGGCGTTCTTCGTGTTCCTCATGGTGCAGTTCATGCGGGGCATCCCGCGCAGCCTCGACGAGGCGGCCGAGATCGACGGGTGCGGGCCCTACCGGCGGTTCTTCTTCGTGGTGCTGCCGCTCACCAAGCCGGCGCTGGTCACCACCGCGGTGTTCTCGTTCATCTGGACCTGGAACGACTTCTTCACCCAGCTCGTCTACCTCAACGACCTCGACTCCTACACGGTGCCGATCGGCCTGCGCCTGTTCCTCGACTCGAGCGGGCAGGCCGCCATCGCCCCGATGTTCGCGATGTCGGTGCTGTCGTTGGTGCCGGTGTTCCTGTTCTTCCTGGTGTTCCAGCGGCTCATCGTGGACGGGATCAACACCAGCGGTATCAAGGGTTGAGCTCGGCCGTGCCCGTCCGGGGCTGGAAGGAGCAGCTCCGCCGCATCGCGGAGCTGTGCCTGCTCGGCATCGTCGCGGTGCTGGTGAGCCTTCCGGTGCTGACGGTCGGTGCGGTGGTGGCCACCCTGTCCACGGCCGTCGGGCACTGGGCCGACCACGACGACCTGCCCACGTGGCGGGCGATGGGCGCCGAGCTCGTGAGACGGCTGCTGCCCGGGATCCCGGTGAGCGTGATCGGGGTGCTCGCCGTGCTCGTGGTCTCCCAGCAGGTCGCCTGGCTGCGCGACGGCGTGGTGCCCGGCGGCGGCGCGGTGCTGGCGGTGTTCGGGGTGGCGATCGCGTGCCTGACGGCGGTGGTCCTCCTCGCGATTCCCCGCCTGGCCGGTGGCACCTGGCGCGCCGCGCTGGCCGGTGGGTGGACGGACCTGCTCCAGGCCCCGGCGGCCGCCTTGGCGGCGCTGCTGGTGACGGCGGTCGCGATCCTGCTGGCGATACTCCTACCCGGGGCGGTCGTAGTCCTCCCAGCGCTCCTGGTCCTGGCCCTACACGCGATCCACAGGCGGCTAGTCCTTCCCAGGCGAGCGGGCTAGGCGTCACTTCACAGACCCAGCGCGGACTTCACACAGGGCGGGCCCTGTGTGAAGTTCAGGCTGGGTCTGTGAAGTCGAAGTGACCTAGATCGTCCGGTTGAACTCGCCCGCGCGGACCCCCCGCAGGAATGCCTGCCAGGCCGGGGTCGAGTGGAGGTGCGCCGCCCGGGAGCGGTCCTTCGTGTCGCGGACCGCCATGCCGCCGCCGAGGAGCGGGGCCACCTCTACGCAGCCGCTGCTGGCGCCGCCGCTGCCGCTGAAGCTGCTCTTGCGCCAGACCAGGCCGTCGAAGGTGGGGGTGGGCATCAAGCACCTCTTCGCGTCGCGGCCTCACATCTGCGTGGCCACCCGCTCGATCAGGGCTGCCGACTCCTCCGGGCTCAGCGCGCGCGACCGCAGGTGGTCGAACACGACCCTACCCCTGGCGACGTCCTCGGCCTTCTCGATGTGAATCGAGCCCATCGGGTGCTCGACGTAGCCGATGTCCGGTTCTCCCATGCGCTCGAAGCTGAGCACGATGAATGCGCCGGTCACGCTCGGGTGCGCGCCCACGCCCGACGGCAGCACCTGCACGGTGACCGTTTCGAGCTCAGCGGCCTCCAGCACGTGCGCGAGCTGGGCGCACATCACGTCGGGGTCGCCGATCACCCGCCGCACCGCGGCCTCCTCGATCACTGCGACGAGCGTCAGCGGGTTCTCCGGATCCGTGAGGCGCTGCTGGCGGATCATGCGGACCTCGACGTCGTTCTCGCGCACGGCCCGGCTGCCGACGTGCAGGGAGCTCTCGAACAGGGCCCGCGCGTAGTCCGCGGTCTGCAGCAGGCCGGGCAGGTAGTTCACGGTGTACTCGCGCACGGCGCTCGCCTCGGCCTCCAGCGGCACGTAGCCCTGGTCGTCGAGCCCGTAGGCGCGCCACCAGCCCTTGGCGCTGGCCTCGCGGGTGAGGGTGAGGAGGGCCTCCCACTGGTCACCGGTGACGCCGAAGATGTCCATCATCGTGCGCACCACGTGGACGTCGACGCCCTGGTGGGCGTTCTCGATGCGGCTGAGCTTGCTCGCGGAGAAGTCCAGCTGGGGAGCGAGGTCCTCGATGGTGAAGCCGGACCTCCGCCGCAGGTCGCGCAGGATCCGCGCGAGCTGCCGCCTGCGGATCAGGGTGCCGCTGCGCATGCCCATGGTCACAGAGTGTCAGTGGCAGGTGCGGGGTGAAAGATCCAGCTGCCAGACTCCCGCGCATGACCGGCCCGATGCACGTCCCGCGGTTCTTCATCCGCCAGCGGATCACGATGATGGTCAACCGCTACGAGATCCGCGGCGCCGCCCCCGACGGCAGTGAGGGCCCGCTGCTCGCGTTCGCGCAGCAGAAACGGATGAAGCTGAAGGAGGAGGTCGTCTTCTACTCGGACGAGTCGCGGTCGCGCGCGGTGTTCTCGTTCAAGGCCCGCCAGCGGCTCGACGTGCGCGCCGAGCACGACGTGTTCGACGAGTACGGCAACGCGCTCGGCTACTTCCGCAAGGAGTTCGGCGCCAGCCTGCTGCGCTCGACGTGGACGATGGCCGGCCCGGGCTACGAGGCCGTCGGCAAGGAGCGCAGGCCCGTCATCGCCGTCCTGCGGCGGGTGTGGGACTTCATCCCGTACCTCGGCGACGTCTGGGTGCCGTTCGTCTTCCACTTCGACTTCGTCGACACCGCCACCGGGCAGCCGGTGCTGTCCAGCGAACGGCGCAAGGCGATCCGGGACCGCTACGTCATCGACGTGCCCGACCCGCGCGTCGACTTCCGGTTGGCTGCGGCCATGACGGTGGCGCTCGACGCGCTGCAGTCGCGCTGAGGGCTGGGAGGACTAGAACCAGTCGGGTTCCATCTCCACCGTGGTGCGGTCGAGCGCGGCGAGCAGGTCGAGCTGCGGGCCGGTGCGGGGCAGCTCGCGGCGGAAGAAGTAGCGGGCCGCCTGCCGCTTCCCGCGGTGGAACGGCTCGTCCCGGTCGCCGCAGGCCAGGTACTGCTCGAGCCAGATCCACGCGACGGCGGCGTGGCCGACGGCCTCCAGGTAGGTGGTGGCGTCGGCCAGCCGCTCCGGGTGGGGGTCGGCGTGGATGCGCGCGGTGACCGCGACGATCCGGTCCCACACCGCGTCGAGCTGGGCGGCCAGCTCGGCCGCCTCGCCGGTGGTGGCGCGGGCGCACGTGGCGGCGACGATCTCGCGCAGCAGGGCCAGCCCGGCGCCGCCCTGGATGACGACCTTGCGACCGAGGAGGTCGAGGGCCTGGATGCCGTGGGTGCCCTCGTGGATCGGGTTGAGCCGGTTGTCGCGGTAGTGCTGCTCGACGTCGTACTCGCGGGTGTAGCCGTAGCCGCCGTGCACCTGGATGGCCAGGTCGTTGGCCGCCACGCACCACTGCGACGGCCAGCTCTTCGCGATCGGGGTGAGCACGTCGAGCAGGAGCCGGGCGCGGTCCGGGTCGGGGCCGGTGTTCTGGTCGTCGAGCAGGCGGCCGCAGTAGAGCACCAGCGCGAGGGCGCCCTCGGCGTAGCACTTCTGCGCGAGCAGCATCCGTCGGACGTCCGGGTGCTCGATGATCGGGACGGGCGGCGCGGCCGGGTCCTTCGCGGACGTCGCCCGGCCCTGGGTGCGGGTGCGGGCGTAGTCGAGGGACTTGAGGTAGCCGGTGTAGCCGAGGGCGGCCGCGCCCGCGCCGACGCCGACCCTGGCCTCGTTCATCATGTGGAACATGCAGGCCAGCCCGCCGTGCTCCGGCCCGACGAGCTGGCCGACGGCGCCCGCGCCCTCGCCGAAGTTGAGCAGGGTGTTGGTGGTGCCTCGGTAGCCCATCTTGTGGTTGAGCCCGGCGAGCGCGATGTCGTTGCGCCGCCCGTCGGGCAGGAGCTTCGGCACGAGGAACAGCGAGATGCCCTTCACGCCAGGTGGTCCGCCGGGGATCTTGGCGAGCACGAGGTGGACGATGTTCTCGCCGAGCTCGTGCTCGCCCGCGGAGATCCACATCTTGTTGCCGAACAGCCGGTACGTGCCGTCGGCCTGTGGTTCGGCGCGGGTGGTGATGTCGGCCAGCGACGAGCCCGCCTGCGGCTCGGAGAGGCACATGGTGCCGTGGAAGCGGCCCTCGACCATCGGCTCCACGTACGTCTCGACCTGCTCGGGCGTGCCGTGCGCGCGCAGCAGGTTGGCGGCCGCGATCGTCAGGAACGGGTAGGCCCACGTGCCCGGGTTGGCGGCCTGGAAGTACGCGAAGGCCGCGGTGGAGACGACGTGCGGCAGCTCGGTGCTGCTCGCGACCAGCCCGGTCTGCGCGAGCACGTCGAGGGCCTTGCGGACCTCGGGGATCATGTGGACGCGGCCGCCGTCGAAGGTGGGCTCCTCGGCGTCGGCCCGCTTGTTGTGCGGCGCGAAGTGCTCCGCGGCCACCTCGGCGGCGAGGTCGAGCACGGCGTCGAAGGTCTCGCGGGAGTGCTCGCTGTGCAGGGACTCGGCGTCGAGCCAGTCGTAGAGCAGGAACTCCAGGTCCCGGCGCGAGAGCAGCAGCGTCATGACGGATCCCCCTTCAACGCGCGCAGCACGACGTCGGCGAGGTGGTCGAGGTACCCGGGCTCGGCCGGGGCCCTGCGGACCGAGAGCCGCCAGTAGACGGGCGCGGCGATCAGGTCGAGGGCCATCTCGAGGTCGGTGTCGGCCGACAGCTCACCACGATCGACGGCGCGGCGCAGCACGGCGGCGCCGACCCTGCGCCGCGGCTCGCCGATCGCCGCGCGCACGGCCTCCGCGACCTCCGGGTTGCGGACTCCCTCGGCGGCCAGGTCGGGGAGGATCCGCGAGAAGCGGGGGTGGGTGAGCCAGTCCGTCAGCGCGCGCAGGAGGGTGACGAGGTCGCCGCGCAGCGAGCCGGTGTCGGGTGCCGTCGCCAGTTCGAGGCTGAAGTCGGCCAGCACGGCCATGACCATCTCCTGCTTCGACGGCCAGCGCCGGTAGAGCGCGCTCTTGCCGACGCCCGCCCGCCGGGCGACGGCCTCCATCGAGAGCTTGCCGTAGCCGGTGTCGGCCAGCTCGTCGAGCACGGCCTCGGTGATGGCCGCGGTGACCTCGGGCTGGAGGACGGCCGCTCCGGTCGGCGTTCGCTTCACGACTGCCGAGTATGGCACGGACGGGACGGTCCCGTCCCGTGTTACGTTCGTCGGGACGGGACCGTCCCGTCCGTTAAAGAGAGGTTCACGATGACAACACTCGAGGTCGTCGACCGGGCCATGGACCTGCTGCTCGCGCACGACATGGCGGGGTTCGCGGGGCTGTGGGCCGTCGACGGGACGATCGAGTTCCCGTTCGCGCCCGCCGGGTACCCGCAGCGCCTGGAGGGGCGCGCCGCGGTCGCGGAGTACCTGCGCGACTACACCGACCACGTCGACCTGCGGGCGATCACCAGCCGGACGGTGCACCAGACCGTCGATCCGGACGTCGTGGTCGTCGAGTTCGAGGTGGACGGCACCGCCGTGCGCACCGGGCGGCCGTACCGGATGCGCTACATCTCGGTGATCACCGTGCGGGACGGCGAGATCACCGGCTACCGCGACTACTGGAGCCCGGTCGCCGCGGCGGAGGCGCTCGGTGGCGTGGAGGACCTGACCGCGTTCGCCGGCGGTGGCCGGTGACGGTCCTCGTCACGGGCGGCACCGGGACCACCGGCAGCCGGGTCGTCGCCGCCGTCCGAGAGCGTGGCGTTCCGGTGCGCGTGGCGAGTCGCCGTCCGGGGAAGGGGCAGGTCCGCTTCGAGTGGGCCGACCCCGGCACGCACGCCGACGCGCTGGACGGGGTGCGCGGCGTCTACCTGGTGGCCCCCATCGGCGTCGCCGACCCCGCGCCGCTCGTGGCGCCGTTCCTCGAAACGGCACGGGAACGCGGCGTGCGGCGGGTGGTGCTGCTCAGCTCCTCCGCGGTGCCGGAGGGCGCGCCCGGACTGGGCGAGCTGCACCGGATGGTGTGCGCCGCGGTCCCGGAGCCCACGGTGCTGCGTCCGTCGTGGTTCATGCAGAACTTCCTCGGCGACCACCCGCACGCCAGGTCCGCGCGGGCCGACGGCGAGATCGTCTCGGCGACCGGCAGCGGCCGCGTCGCCTTCGTCGACGCGGGCGACATCGCGGCGGTGGCCGCGCACGTACTCGCCGACGAGGAGCCGCACGTCGGCGAGTACGTGCTCACCGGCCCCGAGGCCCTGAGCTACGCCGACGTCGCCACGATCCTGAGCGAGGTCATGGGGCGGCCCGTGCGGCACCGGGCCGTCGGCGTGGCGGAGCTGACCGAGCGCTTCGTCGGCGCCGGGTACCCGGCCGACTTCGCCGCCGTGCTCGCCGCGCTGGACGCCATGATCGCCCACGGCGCCGAGGACCGCACCACGTCGGTCGTGCGGGACGTCACCGGGCGTCCGCCCCGGTCGTTCCGGGAGGTGCTGGAGGCGTGACCCCGGCGCGATCCACGGCCGGCTGACGCGGGGCGATCACGAGTGCCGCGGCGACCACGGCGGCGGCGACGGCGAGTACGGCGGTCAGGCCTGCGGCCGGATCGGGCGCGGCGAGCAGGAGCCAGCCGAACGCGGCCGCGCCCAGCGAGCCGCCCAGCTGGCGGGCGAACATCAGCGTCGCCATCGTCGCGCCCATGCCGTCGGCCGGCGCCAGGCCCATTCCCAGCAGCGTGTACGCCGCCATGCTGAGGCCGAGCGCCGCGCCTGCCATGGCGAGTGCCACCACGGCCACGGCGTGAGCGAGCGGCCCGCCGTCGAGCTGGGGGAGCGCGGCGAGCAGTCCGAGGCCTGCGATGCCGAGCGCCAGCGCGAGCCGGCCCCACGGCGCGAGCGCCGGACGGCGGCGGGCCAGCACCGAGAACGCCGTGCTCGCCGCGAGCTGGCCCCCCGTGAGGGCGAGCAGCAGGGTGCCCGTGACCGCGGTTCCCGTGCCGAGGCCGGTGGCCAGTGCGAGCGGGACGAACGCGAACGTCCCGAACAGGGCGACGCCCGAGAGCGCGGTGACCGCCACGGCGCGGGCGAGCGGGGCGATCGCGAACAGGCGGGGCGGGACGAGCGGGTTCGCTGCGCGCCGCTCGACGTGCACGAACGCGGCGGCGCAGACCAGTACCGCGCCGACGAGCACCGGCGCCCGGAGCGGGTCGCTGCCCAGTGCGTCGCTCGACCCGAGCGCGACCAGTGCGGCGCCTCCCACCGCGACCAGCGCGGCTCCTGCGACGTCGAACGAGCCCGCCCGGCGCTCCCGCCGCCGCGGCACCGACCGCCATCCCAGCGCCAGCGCGACGGCGCAGATCGGCAGGGGCAGCGCGAACACCCAGCGCCAGCCCGCGGTGGCGGCCACCAGCCCGCCCAGCGGCGGCCCGGCGAGCGACGAGACGGCGAACACGGCGGTGCTCCAGATCTGACGGCCGATGCGCTCGCGGGCGTCGAATAGCTCGCCGAGCGCGCTGATCGCGGTGACGACCAGACCGCCGCCGCCGATGCCCTGCAGCACGCGGGCGGCGAGGAGGGCCGGGAACGTCGGCGCGACCGCCGAGGCCAGCGAGCCGGCCGTGAACAGCAGCAAAGCTGCGACGAACACGGCCCTGCGTCCGAGCCGGTCACCGAGCGCCCCGTGGACCGGGGTCGACACGGTGACCGCGAGCAGGGAGGTGGTGAAGACGGCGGGCGCGGCCTCGGGCTGCCCGAGGTCGGCACCGATCGCCGGCAGGGCCGCCACCACGATCGTGCCCTCCAGCTGCGACACCAGCATGCCGAGGAGCAGCGCGGCGAACGCGAGCTCCCGCCCCCTCATAGATGCGTGCACATCGCACACGCTATTGTGTGCGTATCGCACGCACAAGGAGGGGTCCGTGGAGGGAAGGCCGGGGGCAGCGCTGTTCCGCCTCGTGCGGTACTGGTCGCGCCGCTGGATCCTGCAGGCCTCGGAGGAGCTGACCGGGGAACAGCGCCGTGTGCAGGACATCCTCGTGCTCGACGCCGTGGCCGCCGCGTCCCGGCACGACCCCGAGGTGGCGGTGACCGACGTCGCGCACCAGCTGGGCATCGACCGCTCCGGCGCCAGCCGGTTCGTGACCGCGGCGGTGGAGCACGGGTACCTGGAGCGCCGGGCGTCTGCGGCCGACGCGCGGCGTGCCGTCCTCACCCTCACCCCGGCCGGCCACGAGCTGCTGACCGGTTCGCACGCCTGGCAGGAGGAGGCTTTCGCCCGACTGACGGCCGGCTGGGACCCGGAAGACGCCACCCGGTTCGCCGGATACCTGCAGCGACTGGAATCGGAACTGCCCTGAGGCGCGGCCGGTGCTCACACACCGATTTCGGTATTCACACACCGACTCCAGTTGATGTGTGACGGCAGAATTCGGTGTGCGACGCCTCGGTGCGCGCCGCCGTTACCGAATACGGTGTTTCACCGGAGTGACACGGCTCTGCCACTCGCGATCGGCCAGTCTGGCGATCAACGCCATTCGCGGCCGAGGGAGTTCGATGAGCACGGTGATGTTCGACATCAGCATGTCGCTGGACGGCTTTTTCAGCGCTACCGGTAGTACACCCGACGAGCCGCTCGGGCCGGGCGGTCAGCGGCTGACGGAATGGGCGATGGGTGCCGACCCGGGTAGCAACCGGCTGCTGGCCGCGGCCCTCCCCGGCCTGGGCGCCATCATCTGCGGGCGGCGGACCTACGACACCTCGCTGAAGTGGTGGCAGGCCGACGGCCCGACCGGGCCGGCCCGCGTGCCGTTGTTCGTCGTCACCCACCGGGACGCGGGGGAGGTGCCCGCCGACAGCGTGTACAGCTTCGTCACGGGAGGGGTCGAAGCCGCGCTGGAGCAGGCCCGCGCGGTCGCCGGGGATCGGGACGTCGCCGTGATGGGTGGTGCGGACCTCGGCCGGCAGTTCCTCCGGGCGGGCCTGCTCGACCGGATCGGGATCCACCTCGTGCCCGTGCTGTTCGGCCATGGCCGGCGCCTGTTCGACGACATCGGACCCGACCACATCCGGCTGGAGGTGGAGAGCGTGGTCGACACACCGCCGGCAACCCACCTGATCTACCGCGTCGTGAAGTGATCGTCGTCGGTATTCGATCTGTTCGCGCCGAGGAGAATTGCCGCAATGCGACCGGCTCCGACAGGATGATCGGATGGCCCGCGAGCTCGTTGCCGACCACCACGGCCACCGGATCCACGTCGAGGAGCGCCCCGGCGACGAACCCGCGATCGTGCTCATGCACGGCTTCCCCGACAACCGGCACCTCTACGACCGGGTGCTGCCCTTCCTCGACGGGCGGCGGGTCGTCACGTTCGACTTCCTGGGCTGGGGACGTTCCGACAAGCCGGTCGGATATCCGCACACGGCGACCAACCAGATCGGCGAGGTCGGCGCGGTGATGGACGCGCTCGACCTCGACGAGGCGGTGCTGGTGGCGCACGACGCCTCCGGCCCGCCCGCGATCGACTGGGCGTTCTCCCACCCGCGGCGCGTGGCCGGGCTGGTGCTGCTCAACACCTACTACGGCTGGCACCCGGCGTTGCGCGCCCCGGAGGCGATCGCGCTCTACTCCACCCCGGTGCTCCGCAACCTCGCCCGGGCGGTGGTCCGGCGCAACGAGCGGCTCGACGAGCGTCTGTTCACCTGGCAGGTCGGCCGGTTCATCCGTGACGCGGATGTGCGCGCCGAGCTCGTCCCGCAGCTCTACGCGGACTTCCGGGCCGCGCGTCCGGCGTTCTGGCGGCTCAACGACGACCTGTTGGGCACGGTCGTCAGCCGGCGGCTGCGCTCGGGCCGGCTGCGCGACTTCGACCGGCCGGTCCGGATCGTGTTCGGCGCGGCCGACCCGTACCTGAACCGGCGGGTCGCGAAGCGCCTGCACCGCCTCTTCCCGACCTCCGAGCTGCACCTGCTCCCGACGGCGCGGCACTACGTCCAGGTCGACGAGCCGCAGCGGGTCGCCGACCTGATCAGCTCGACGGGCGCCTGACCGGGCGGCTCAGCGCTGCTGCGGTTGCAGCACCAGCGCCCCGTCGCGCACGTCCGCCACCACGCGCCTGCCGGGCCCCAGATCCCCGGCGATGATCAGCCGGGAGAGCGTGCGGTCCACCTCGCGGGCGATCGTGCGCCGCAGCGGCCGGGCCCCGAGCTCGGGCTGGTGGCCGCGCTCGGCCAGCCAGTCGATCGCCGCGGGGGTGGCCTCGAGCTCGATGCCCTGTGCGCGCAGCCGGTCGGCGGTGCCCGCGAGCAGCATCTCGGTGATGCGCCGCAGCTCCGCGCGGTCGAGGGCGGAGAAGAGCACGATGTCGTCCACGCGGTTGAGGAACTCGGGCCGGAAGTGCAGGCGCGCGATGGCGAGCACGCCCTCGCGCACCTCCTCGACCGGCCGGCCCGCGGCAGCGAGCAGGCGGTCGGCGCCGAGGTTGCTCGTCATGATCACCACGGTGTGGGTGAAGTCGACGGTGCGGCCGTGGGAGTCGGTGAGCCGCCCGGCGTCGAGCACCTGCAGGAGCGTGTTGATCACCTCGGCGTTCGCCTTCTCGATCTCGTCGAGCAGGAGCACGGCGTAGCGGGTGCGGCGCACGGCCTCGGTGAGCTGCCCGGCGTCGTCGTAGCCGACGTGCCCGGGCGGGGCGCCGACCAGCCGGAACGCGCTGCTGCGGTCGGAGTACTCGCTCATGTCGAACCGCAGGAGCGCGTCGTCGCTGCCGAAGAGGGCCTCGGCGAGGGCCCGTGCGAGCTCGGTCTTGCCCACACCGGTCGGGCCGAGGAACAGGAACGAGCCGACCGGCCGGTCCGGGTGGGCGAGGCCGGCCCGCCCGGCGCGTACCGCGTCGGCCACCGTCTCGACGGCCACGTCCTGCCCGACCACGCGCCGGTGCAGCAGCTCCTCCAGGTCGAGCAGGCGGCGCCGCTCCGCGCCGGTGAGCTGGGCGATCGGGATGCCCGTGCTGTCGGAGACGACCCGGGCCAGGTCGTCGGGGCCGATCTCGACCGTCCCGTCGTCCGGTGCGTCCTTCTTGCGCAGGTCGGGGCCGAGCGCGGCCTCGGCCGCCTCGATCTCGCGCGTGAGCAGGTGGGCGCGCTCGAAGTCCTCGGCGTCGACCGCCACCTCCCGAGCCCGGCGCAGCTGCTCCAGCTTCTCCTCGCCGACGGGGTCCGCCGGGCCCGGCACCGGGTGACCGGACCGCATCCGGGCGCGGGAGCTCGCCCGGTCCAGCAGGTCGATCGCCTTGTCGGGCAGGAACCGGTCGGGGACGTACCGGTCGGACATCTCGGCGGCGGCCACGATGGCGGCGTCGCTGATCCGCACGCCGTGGTGCTGCTCGTAGCGCTCCCGCAGGCCGCGCAGGATCGCGATCGTCGCCTCGACGGTCGGCTCGGGGATCGGCACCGGCTCGAAGCGGCGTTCCAGAGCGGCGTCCTTCTCGATGTGGCGCCGGTACTCCTTCAGCGTGGTGGCGCCGATCAACCGCAGGTCGCCGCGGGCCAGCGCGGGCTTGAGCAGGGTGGCCGCGTCCATCGGCGCGCCCTCGGCGGAACCGGCGCCGATCACCGAGTGCAGCTCGTCGAGGAACAGCACGATCGACCGCTCCGCGGCCACGACCTCGTCGATGACGCCGGTGAGCCGCTGCTCGAAGTCGCCGCGGTAGCGGGTGCCCGCCACCATGCCGCCGAGATCCAGCGCCACGACCCGAACACCGCGCAGCGCCTCCGGCACGGCGCCGTCGGCCACCCGCTGGGCGACGCCCTCCGCGATCGCGGTCTTGCCGACGCCCGGGTCGCCGACCAGCACCGGGTTGTTCTTCGTGCGCCGGGCCAGTACCTCGAGCACCTGGTCGATCTCGGCGTCGCGCCCGATCACCGGGTCCAGCACGCCGCGGGCTGCGTCGGCCGTGAGGTCGCGGCCGAACCGGTCGAGCTTCGGGGTGCGGCCGCCGGTGGCGGGCCGCCGGCCGGTGTTGCCGCCCAGCGTGTCGCCGAGGGTGCTCTCGAGGTTGCCGATGAGCCGCTCGAAGAGGTCGTCGAATGGCCCGGGGTTGGGTCCGGGTCGGTCCTGCGGCACGTCAGCCTCCTGGGGGTGCTTCCACCCCCGATGGTCCTCCGTTCACGCGGTTCGCGCCGCTCGCAGCGGTCAGGAAGTCGGCAGGGCCGGTCCGAGGACGTGGTAGCCGCGGTCGTGGTGGACCAGCGGGGTGCCCGCACGCCCCGACGACCGCACGCCCACCACCTCCGCGGTCACCACCGTCGCGTCCCCGACCGGGGTGCGCGACAGCGGGCGGCACCGCAGCGCCGTCGGGGCCTCCGGCAGCCACGGTTCCCCGGTGGCGAGCGGCGTCCACCGGGTGGCCGGGCCGAACCGGTCGGTCCCCGACGTCGCGAAGCGCCGGGCGAGGTCGACGTTGCGCGCTTCCAGCAGGTGCACGAGGAAGGCGTCGGCGGCCAGCAGCGCCGCGGCCGCACTCGCCCGGTGGGAGATCGAGAGGACGAGTGCGGGCGGCGTCAGCGACACCGAGGCCACCGACGACGCGGTGAGCCCGACCGGCCCACCGGCGCCATCGCGGGCGGTGACAACGGCGACGCCGGTGGGGTGGTGGCGGAAGGCGTCCCGGAACGCGCTCGCGAGCAGGCCCGTCTGCGTCACCGTCCCGGTCGCGGTCACGGTCAGACCCCGCGGGCCTTCTCGAAGCGCTCCGCGGCGTCGGCCCAGTTGACGACGTTCCACCAGGCCTTGACGTAGTCGGGCTTGACGTTGCGGTACTGCAGGTAGAAGGCGTGTTCCCACATGTCCAGCAGGACGAGGGGGATCTGGCCTGCCGGGAGGTTGGCCTGCTGGTCGTAGAGCTGGTGGATGAGCAGGCGCTCGCCGAGGGTGTCCCAGCCGAGGATGGCCCAGCCGGAGCCCTGGATGGTGGTGGCGGCGGCGGTGAAGTGGGCCCGGAAGGCGTCGAAGGAGCCGAAGTGCTCGTCGAGGGCGGCGGCGAGCTCGCCGGTGGGCTTGTCGCCGCCGTCGGGGGAGAGGTTCTGCCAGAACGCGGAGTGGTTGACGTGGCCGCCGAGGTTGAAGGCGAGGGTCTTCTCCAGCCCGACGATGGCGCCGAAGTCGTTCTTGTCGCGGGCTTCGGCGAGCTTGTCGAGGGTCTGGTTGAGCGCGCCGACGTAGGTCTGGTGGTGCTTGGAGTGGTGCAGCTCCATGATCTCGCCCGTGATGTGCGGGGCGAGGGCACCGTAGTCGTAGGGCAGGTCGGGAAGCGTGTACGTCATGATCCGATCCTCGGACCTCGACCCGGGTTCAACTCAAGGCCACCATGGCGCACGTCACCTACGTCAGCGGGAGTAGGCGCAGGGCCGCCCCCGACCGGACGACACCGCGGCCGGCCCCGCCCAGGATCGTCGGCATGGACCTCCGGGTGCTGCGCCCCCGCCGGGTGTGGCTGATGCTGCTGGTCGCGGTGGTGGCCGCCGCGCTGATGGCCGCGCCGTACGCGCTGCTCGACGTCGACTCCAGCCGGGTCGAGGTGGCAGGCGGGCTGCACTACGCCCTCCTGGTGACGCACATCCTCACCGCGACCGTGGCGCTGGTCCTCGGCCCGCTGCAGTTCGTGCCGGCGATCCGGGCCCGCAGGCGGTGGCACCGCCGGATCGGGCGCACCTACCTGCTGGCCGGCGTGCTGCCGTCCGCGGTGGCCGCCGTGCCGGTCGCGCTGCTGTCGGGCCGGCTCGTCAGCCAGGTCGGGCTCGTGATCGTGGCGGTCGGGTGGCTGGTGACCGCCGGGCTCGCGGTCCGCGCCATCCGCAGCGGCGACGTCGCCGCGCACCGGGCGTGGATGACGCGCAACTACGCGCTGACCTTCCTCGCCGTCACCGCGCGGATCGTGGTGCCGCTGATCCTGCTGACGCTGCTCGCGAGCGGTGTCGTCGCACGCGCGGACGCGGCGACGGTCGTGGCGTCGCTGATCCCGATCGGCCAGGTGCTGGGCTGCGTGATCAACCTGGTGGTCGCGGAGGTGCTGATCAGGCGAGCTCGACGGGCCCGGCCGGCGTCTCGATCACCGCTCGGAGCGCGGGTGCGGGTGCCCGCTCGACCGGGACATCCGTGACGCCGACGGCGACGAGGTGCTCCCGTACGGCGGGCGGGTCCGGGTGGAACGCCGTGAACGACGCCAGCCGGGCGCCGTGCGCGGCACTCAGGCTGGGGTGCTCGGTGTCGCCCCACGCGATGAGGAACGGCACCACCGCGGGCCCGGTGGCCGGCATCGGGGTGAGCCGCCACGCCAGCCGCACCCCGTCGCCACGCAGGCGGGCCATGTACTGCGCGTCCCCCGGGTCGTAGCCCTGGGAGCGGGCACCGGCCACGGCCGCGTCGAGGTCCGTGACCCGCACCGCCCACGCGACCAGCCGGGGCTCACGCAGGCCGTCGACGCCGAACGGCCGCGGCGCGGCGGGTTCCGGCTGGTCCTGGTCCGGGCCGATCACCTCGAGGTAGGCGCCGCCGCCGAGGTCGGCGAGCGCGTTGCGGGTGCCCCGCCCGTCGTGGGCGCCGCCGGGGCTGAGGGTGAGCCCCTGCCGGGCCAGGTCGGCGACCGTGGCGTCGAGGTCGGGCGTGGCGTACACGAGGTGGTCGATCACGAGCCGATCATGCCCCCGCTCACGTGGTGGTGGAGAGGCTGGTCGGGCCGCTGGCGAGCACGGCCGCCGCCAGCGCCTTCGCCGCCGGGCGGCCTTCGGTGCGCGGGTTGGTGAGCAGGACGAGGTCGAGGTAGCCGAGCTCGGGCAGGCGGTGCTGCGGACCGAGCGGGCTGAGCTGCACCGGGACGAGGCTGCTCGCCAGCGCCGAGATCCCGATGCCCGCAGCCACCGCCCCGATCAGTCCGTTGACGCCGCGGCACACGCACGCCGGGCGGTAGGTGATGTTCGCCCGCTGCAGGGCGTTCTCCATCGCGGAGCGGGACAGGCTGGGGTTCGGGTAGACGACGAGCGGGAGCGGTTTCGTCGGGTCGAGCCGGGTGGCCGCCGTGCCCACCCATACGAGGCGGTCGCGCTTCACGAGCTGCCCCCTCGGCTCGCCGCGCGGGCGCTTGCCGACGAACAGGTCGAGCCTGTCGTTCTCCAGCCTGCGGTGCAGCGACCCGCTCTGGTCGATGGACAGGTCGAGGTCGACGAGCGGGTGGTCGCGGCGGAAATCGCGCAGGATCTGCGGGAGCCGGGTGAGCGCGAGGTCGTCGGACATCCCGATCCGCAGCCGCCCGTGCGGCCGTTCCCCGTTGAAGTAGTTGGCGGCCTGCTCGTGCGCCGCGAGGATGGACCGGGCGAAGCCGATCATGGCCTCGCCGTCGGGGGTCATGGAGACGCTGTGGGTGTCGCGGTGCACGAGCACCCGCCCGGTGGCCTCCTCGAGCCTGCGGATGTGCTGGCTGACGGTGGGCTGCCGGATGCCGAGCCGCGCCGCGGCCTGGGTGAAGCTGCGGGTCTGGGCCACGGCGAGGAACGTCTGGAGCTGGGCGGGGTCGTAGATCGTCTGGGCCATATTGCTCCGCAATAACAGTTAGTCGGTTGATCGACGTTCACAATACGGCACTCGTTCGGGAGACTGAGGTACGGATTTCTGCCGGGAACTACGAAGGGTTATCCGTGACAACGGCTGCGGCCGACATACCCGTGAGCGGGACCACATCAACCTTCGATTCCACCCGCCGCGCCGGCACATTCGCCGCGTTGCGCGTCCGGAACTTCCGCATCTACGTCAGCGCTCACGCGGTCGCCAGCACCGGCACGTGGATGCAGAACATCGCCCTCGAATGGCTGGTACTCGAGCTCAGCGGGAGCCCCGCCGCCGTGGGCATCACGATGGCCTGCCAGTTCCTGCCGATGCTGCTGCTCGGCATGTACGGCGGCATGATCGCCGACCGCTACCCCAAGCGGGCCGTCCTCCTGGTCACCCAGACCCTCAACGGCCTCCTGAGCGGCGCCCTCGCCGTCCTGACGATCACCGGGCACGTCCGCGTCGAGCACGTCTACGTGTTCGCGCTCCTGGCAGGACTGGTTTTCGTCGTCGACAACCCGACGCGCCAGGTCTTCGTCAACGAGGTCGTGCCGGACCGGTACGTGCGCAACGCCATCGCGCTCAACGCAGCCGTCTTCCAGACCAGCCGCCTCGTCGGGCCGGCCGTGGCCGGCGTCATGATCGCCACCGTCGGCTCGGGGTGGGCGTTCGCCGCGAACGCGCTGTCCTACCTCGCCCCGATCGCCGGGCTGCTGCTCATCCGCTCCCGTGAGCTGATCCGCACACCCCCGGTCGAGCGGGCGCCCGGGCAGCTGCGTTCGGCGCTGCGGTACGTGGCCGAGCGCCCGCACGTGGCGTGGACGATCGTCCTCGTCGGCGTGGTCGGCACGTTCGGGCTCAAGTTCCCGGTGGTGCTGACGGCGATGGCCGACGAGACGTTCGCCGGTGGAGCCCAGCTCTACGGGCTCTTCAACGTGGTGATCGCCCTCGGGTCCGTGGCCGGCGCGCTGATCGCGGCGCGCACGCATCCCCGGCTGCGCACGATCGTCCTCACCGGTGCCGCCTTCGGCGGTGCCCAGTTCGCTGCGGCACTCGCCCCCGGGCTGGGGGCCTTCCTCGCGGCGCTTGTCGTGATGGGCATGGTGAACCTGGCGTTCCAGGCGATGGCGAACTCGTCGGTGCAGACGTGGGTGGACGCCGACGTCCGCGGCCGCGTGATGAGCCTCTACATGCTCGCGTTCGTCGGGGGCACTCCGCTGGGCGGGCCCGTGGTCGGCTGGATCACCGACGCGCTCGGCGCGCGGGCCGGCATGGCCTTCTGCGGGCTGGTCCCGCTGCTCGCCGCGGTGGTGGTGGCCTGCGTGCTGGCCCGGCACGCGCGCGCGGCGCGGCCGGCCGGGCTCGTGGCCGATCAAGGGGTGAAGGTCGCTGGTTGATCTGGCGGTTTCAAGCAGCTGTTGCAAGGAGCAGTTCGTTGAGTTTCTCGGCTGGAGTTTGCCATCCCAGTGTGTGGCGGGGGCGGTGGTTGAGCAGGTCGGCGATGCGGTCAACATCGGCTTGGGCGCCCGGTAGTGGGGTGCTCTTGGGCAGGTACTGGCGGATCAGCCCGTTGATGTTCTCGTTCGTCCCGCGCTGCCAAGGGCTGTGCGGGTCGGCGAAGTAGACCGGAAGCTGGGTGGCCAGGGAGAACGTGGCGTGTCCGTGGACCATCTCCAGGCCGCGGTCCCAGGTCAGTGACCGGCGTAGCGCGACCGGCAGGGTGAGCATGTGCACGGCCAGGGCATCAGCGACCGCGATCGGGTCTCGGTGGGCCAGCTGGGGAAGCGCGACCATCAGCAGGAACCGGGAGCTGCGCTCAGCCAGTGTCGCGATCGCGGTGTCCCGCCGCGCACCCATGATCAGGTCGCCTTCCCAGTGCCCGGGCACGGCCCGGTCAGCGACCTCGGCCGGCCGCGCGGAGATCTTGAGCAACTTGTCGCGGCGACGGCGCTGATCACAACCGGCGCGGTCAGGACGGCGAATGACCCGTCGGGCTCGTCCCGAGCGCAGCACCTGCGGTCCCAGGAGTTGACGTAGCCCACCACGGGACTGGACGTAGATGGCCTGGTAGATCGTCTCGTGGGAGACCTGCATCGACTCATCATCGGGGTTGTCGCGCCGCAGCCGCCCAGCGATCTGGGTGGGCGCCCACTGCTGTCTGAGCCCCTCGATCACCGCGTCTCGCAGCGGTGAATCGACCGCCAGGCGCGGTGTCTTAGGGCGGCGCGCCTGCGCTGCGGCGCGGGCATGCGCGGAGCCGGCGTCATAGCCCCACCGATACACCCCACCCAGCCCCGGCCCACGTCCTCGCCGACGCAGCGGGTTCTTGTGGCCGTGACGGTGGGAGTTGTACTTCGACACCTCCCGCCACACCGTGCTGGGATCACGCCCGATCGCCGCCCCAATCTCGGGGAAGGTCCACCCCCGCCCGCCAGAACGCCTCGATCTGGCCCCGCTCCTGCTCGGTCAGTCGCTTCCCCGGCATGACCACCTCCCGATGATCATGCTCCTTGCAACAACCACTTGAGATCAAGTCTTCGGCCGCGACCATCAGCCCTTGATCGCCGCGGCTGGCAGTCAGCGCTACCGGCCCAGCAGCTTGTCCAGCCACCGGATCTGGGCCTGCCGCTGGTACGACTCGCCGCCCTCGTGGTCGTTGTAGCGGTAGACCTCGATCTCCTTGTCGCCCGCGTAGTGGTTGTACGCGGCGTACACCGTGGACGGCGGGCAGATCAGGTCCATCAGCGCCACCGAGAACAGCCCGGGTGCGGCGGCGCGCTTGGCGAAGTTCACCCCGTCGAAGTACGAGAGCGTGTGCAGCACGTCGTCCGCGCGCGGCCGGTGGACGGAGAGGTAGCGGGTGACCTCTGCGTACGGGTCCTTGTCGCAGATGTCGAGGGCACGGGTGAAGTGGCAGAGGAACGGGACGTCGGGCAGCGCGGCTGCGACGTCGGGCACCAGCCCGGCCACGGCGAGGGTGATCCCACCGCCCTGGCTGGCGCCCTGCACGGCCACGCGCCCGGCGTCGACGCCGGGCATCGTGCGGACCGCCTCGACGGCGCGCACGGCGTCGGTGAACACCCGCCGGTAGAAGTAGGTGTCCGGGTGGTCGATGCCGCGGGTCATGAAGCCGGGGGTGGCCGGGCCGGAGCCGTGCGGGTCGGCCGTGCGCCCGCCCCCTCCCCACCGCGCGCCCTGCCCGCGCGTGTCGACGAGCAGGTGCGCGTAGCCCGCGCTCGCCCAGCGCAGCGACTCGCCCGGCAGGTCGCGGCCGCCGTTGTAGCCGATGAACTCCACGACCGCGGGGAGCGGGCCCTCCTCCGCGCGGGGCACCGTGAACCAGGCGCCGATGCGGTCGCCGCCGAACCCGCTGAAGGTCACGTCCTGCACCCGGACGGTGCGGTAGGGCGTGTCGACCTCCTCCGACCGGACGTCCAGGTCGTGGGTGCGGGCGTCGTCGAGCGTGCGGGCCCAGAACGCGTCGAAGTCGTCCGGTTCGGTGACGTCGGGGCGGAAGGAGACGAGCTCGTCAAGGGGCAGATCGGCGCGGGCCACGGATCTCCTGTCCTCGAATGGGGATGCCGGTAGAAGATAACCCGCAGGTCAGAAACTCTGGAGAGCGCTGTCCAGATCCGGGTGCAGCGGCAGGATCTGCTGCAGGTTCATCGTCTCCCACGGGCGCACGACGGCGCTGTTCCCGCTCGGCGCCACGAGCCGCAACGGGGGGACCGGCTCGGGGGGCTGCGAGCGGTAGCCGCCGCTTCCGGTGGGCGCCGTCGTCCGGGTGGCCAGCTCGGCCAGGGTGCCCAGCCCGGACGAGCCGAGGAAGCTCACCGCGCTCAGGTCGACGACGACGCCGGCGAGGCCCGGCCACTGCCGCGTCTCGTCGACCGTATTCATCAACTTCCGCGCCGTCAGCAGGTCCAGCTCGCCGGTCACCGTCACCACGGCCGCCGGACCCATGCGCGTGGCGGTCACCGTCATGACGTCGGCGGGGTCGCTGTCGCTCATCCGGGAACCGTATCCGGCGCGGCTGGGCGGCGGCGACGCGGAGCGTGACCGATGTGGGGGACATCCGGCTACCACTCGTGAGCCGCGGAAGAAAAATGTAGCCCGTCCGGGCGGCCTCGCCCGCGTGTCGTGTACGGGCCCCTGCTGCCGGGGTAGCCGAGGATGTGTGGATCTCGCTCGTCGTGCCGGTCGCCGTCCTCCTGGCGACGCTGCTGCTGCAGCGGCTCGAGGCCAAGCTCCTCAGATCTCCTGAGCTGGGCGAGAACCCCGATCATCCGGCGTCCCGCTCGAGTGACTCGCTTCCGCTGCTGACCCTCGGGCGCCTCGAACCGCCGCCCCCGCGCCGGCCCGCGGGCCGGCCCGTGTTGCGCGCCACGACCTGAGGACCCTCACGCGAGGGCGGGCTCCCGGCGCGCCCGCACGTGGTGGGCGACCACGGCGAGCGTGGCTGCGAGGAACAGCACCTGCATGAGGGTGCGCGGCAGCAGTGGCGTGGCGGTGCCCTCCAGCGCGGCGTGCACGTTCGCCGGGAACATGGCGACGAGCAGCAGGGAGAGACCGCCTGCCGCCCATGGCGCGGTGCGGGGGAGCAGTAGTCCGGCCGCGCCGGCCAGCTCGAGCACGCCGGTGATGGTCACCAGCAGCCCGGGCGCCGGCAGTGCGGGCGGGACCATGGCGATCAGCTCCTCGCGCATGAAGACGAAGTGCACGACGCCGGTGAGCGTGAACATCGCCGCCAGCCCGCCACGAACGGCGACCGGCCACGGCCGCAGGGCCCGGACCCCGAGCGCGCCCAGGACGAGCAGGAGCGCGGTGACGGCGATGAGGGTGATCAGTGGTTCCACGAGGACTCCGAGTCTTGGCATTGACAAGATGACACTGCCAAGATGCCCCGAGAACCGCATCTTGTCAATGACAAGACGCGTGAGACCCTCAGCTCCGTGGAGCCCGGCCCGTAGCGACGGCCACCAGGGCGGCCGCGGCCAGGACCGCGCCCCAGACCAGGACCGCACTCGGGCCGAAGCCGTCGACGACCAGGCCGCCGCCCACCGCGCCCAGCGCGATGGCCCCGTTGAAGACCGCGGCGAACAGCGACGAGACCGTCTCGCGGGCCTCGGGGGCGGCGGCCATCATCCACGTCTGGGCGGTCACCGAGACCCCGCCGTAGCCCAGGCCCCACACCACGAGCGCGACGGCGGCGAGGGATGCGGACGGCGCGAGCGCGAGCAGCAGCACGGCCGCCACCACCAGCCCGGCGAGCACCTGCATCGTGCGCGGTACCGACCGGACCGCTGCCGTTCCGGCCACGAAGTTGCCCAGCACGCCCGCGACGCCGTAGACCAGCAGCAGCGTGCCGATCAGCGGGGCGTCGATCGCAAGGCCCTCCAGTACCGGGCGCACGTAGGTGTAGGCCCCGAAGTGCCCGACGACGAGCAGCGCCACCACGACCAGCCCGGTGGCCACCGGCGGGTTGCGCAACAGCGCGGTGACGCCGGACAGACCCGGCGCGCGCTCGGCCGGAAGCCGGGGGAGCAGCACCACCATCGCGAGCGCCACCGCCGCCGACAGCGCCCCGACCACCACGAACGCGGCCCGCCACCCGGCGATCGCGCCGAGGAACGTGCCGGCGGGCACGCCGAGCACGGACGCCACGGCGATGCCGCTGAAGATCGTGGCGGTGGCGCGCCCGACGGCGCCGGGCGCCACGAGCCGTACCGCGAGTCCCGCCGAGAGCGCCCAGATCCCGCCCATCGCGACCCCCACAAGCACGCGGGCGACGACCATCACCGCGAAGGCGGGCGCCCACGCGGCCAGCAGGTTGGCCGCCGCGAGCAGCGCCGTCAGCGCCACCAGTGCCGTCCGCCGGTCGATGCGGCCGAGGGCGGGCACCACGAGCGGCGCCGCGACGGCCGCGACGATCCCCGTCGTCGTCAGCGTCTGCCCGGCCGTCCCCTCGCTGACCTGCAGCGCGGCGCCCATCGGGGTGAGCAGCCCCACCGGCAGCATCTCCGACGTGACGACCGTGAAGATGCCGGTCGCCACCACGAGCACGGCCGGCCAGCCGGTCGTGCGAGTCAGGTGCGTCATGATCCCCAGCACAGCGCCGGCGGCGCCGCGGAACAACGACGGAGCTCTCACGCTTCCATGAGCGGGACTCATCGATCGGAGGTCGTGCGGTGGGCGGGCTGGAGATCCGGGAGCTGGAGTGCTTCCTCGTCCTCGCCGAGGAGCTGCACTTCGGGCGGACGGGTGAGCGGCTGTACGTCTCGCAGAGCCGGGTCAGCCAGCTGATCGGCTCGCTGGAGCGGCGCGTGGGCGCCCGCCTCGTCAGCCGCACCAGCCGCAGCGTGCGGCTCACCCCGCTCGGGCAGCGGTTCCGGGACGCGCTCGAACCCGCCTACGGCGCGCTGCGGGCCGCGGTCGAGGAGACCCGTTCCGAGGCCCGGTCCGTCCCCGGCCCGTTGCGCGTCGGGTTCCAGGGCACGGCCGACGACCGCCTGCTCGCGGCCGTCACGGCCTTCCAGGACCGGCACGCGGGCAGCAGCGTCGAGATCGCCGAGATCCCGCTCTCCGACCCGTTCGGGCCGGTGCACCGCGGCGAGGTCGACGCCGCCGTCGTGCTGCTGCCCGTCGAGGAGGACGGGCTCGTGCTCGGCCCCGTGTTCTCGCGGCAGCCGCAACGACTCGCGATCTCCACCCGCCACCCGCTCGCCCGGCGGGCCGAGGTCTCCGCCGAGGACCTCGCCGACGTCCCGCTGATCTCCGCTGCCGAGCCGGCAGGGGAGTACTGGCGCCGCGCCCACGCCCCCGCCGCCACGCCCGGAGGGCGGCCCATCCCGAGCGGCCCCGCCGTCAGCACGCTGCAGGAAGGCGTGTGGCTCATCGCCGCGAACCGCGGCGGGATGCTGCTGTGCGAGCCGACGGCCGCCTACCACCGCCGCCGCGACGTGGTCGACGTCCCGGTGGCCGGGCTCCCGGAGACGGCTCTCGGACTGGTGTGGCACCAGGACCACGAGAACGCGAGGATCCGCGCCTTCGCCGCCGTGGTCGCGGAGACCGTGCCCTAGCTCGCCCGTTCCGACGAACGGCGCGTTCGTCGGAACCTATCCGACGAACGCGCCGTTCGTCGGAACCCGGGCCGAGAAACCGGGCCTCGGCCTACCGTCGCCACCAGCGGGACTTGCGCGGCGGGCGGATCTCCACCGAACCCGCGCGGACCGAGCCGCGGATCCGGAAGAGCGGGCCGTCCGGGGCGTCCGCGCGGCCACGCACGTGGTTCTCGACGCTGGAGAGCGTGGCCTGCAGGTCGCCGTGTTCCACCCGGGCGCCCGCGGGCAGCCGCAGCTCCACCGAGCCCGCCACCACCTCCAGCTCGACGTCGACGACGTCGTGCGGGATGCGCGCCTCGGTGAAGTCGAGCTCCGCCGACCCGAGCGTGCTGCGCACCACCAGGTGCGCGGGCACGTCCCAGACACCCCGGCGGGTCACCGAGCCGAGCATGCTGCGGACCTCACCGCCGGTGTCGATCTCGGTGACGACGGGGGTGGGGCGGTGGACGGGAGGCCGGGCGGGTGCCGGGACCTGCGCCGGCCGCTCCGCGTGCGTCAGGCCCGGCAGGTCGAGCAGCACCGCGTTCAGCTCGCCCCTGGTGCGCGCCGCGAGGGCGGTGTCGACGCGGCTCGTGAACTCGTCGAGGTCGAGCAGTCCGGAGCCGGTGGCGCGTTGCAGCAGCCCGACGACGTGCTCCCGCTCGGCATCGGAGACGCGCAGGAAGCGGGCGGCGGGTTGGTCGGGCACACCCACACCGTATCGGCGGCCGGGGAATGACCAGGCGCCGAACGGCGTTGGTGATCATCGATGAGCAGCACGACGAGCAACGCAGAGCTGACCGCCGCCGACCGGGAGTTCCTCGCCACGCCCCGGATCGGGTTCCTCACCGTGGCGGGCGGCAAGGGGCTCCCGGAGCCCCGGCCGGTGTGGTTCGAGGTGGCCGACGACGGCACCGTGCAGCTGTTCTCCCTCAACACCTCGCCGAAGGTCCGCCGGGTGCAACAGGACCCGCGGGCGTCGCTCGTGGCGGCCAACGGCGTGGGGGAGCCGGAGAACTGGATCGCGATCAGCGGCACCGCCACCATCGAGGAGGACGGCGCAGGCGAGCTGGCAGAACGCCTCGGCGCCCGCTACTGGGACCTCGACGACCCGGAGAAGGCCGCCGCGCTGACCTCGATGGTGGAGGCCGATCTCGTCCGCATCGTCATCCGGCCGGAACGGATCAGCCGCTACGGCGGCTGACCAGCACCAGCAGGTACAGCAGGACGGGTGCGCCGACGGCGGCGGTGAGCACGCCCGCCGGGAGCTCGTCCGGGCTGAACAGGCGTCGCGCGGCGAGGTCGGCCGAGACCACGACGAGGGCTCCGACCCCGGCCGCGGGCAGCACGCCTGCGGACCGCGGGCCGAGCACCCGGCGCACGATCTGCGGCGCGACGAGCGCGACGAACGCGATCGGGCCCGCTGCGGCCGTGGCAAGTGCGGTGAGCGCCACCGCGGCCGCCACCAGCGCGGCCCGGGCCGCTCCGATCCGGCCGTCGAGGGAGCGCGCGACGTCGTCACCGAGCTCCAGCAGCCGCAGGTGGCGTGTGAGCAGCAGCACGACGGGCGCTCCGATCGCGAGCCCGGCCGCCACCGTGAGCACGTCCGGCCACGAGCGGCCGGCCACGTCGCCGACCAGCCAGGTGGCCGCCTGCTTGGCCGCGTACCGGTCGGAGCGGGTGAGCAGGAACGACGCGGCCGCGTTCGCGAGCGCGGTGACGCCGATGCCGATCAGCACGAGCCGGTGGGCCGCACCTCGGGCGGCGACGGCGTAGACCGTCGCCGAGGCGACCACCGCGCCGGTCAGCGCTCCCGCGGCGACCGCCGTCGCGCCCGCCCCGGCCACGACGATCACCACCACCGCTCCCGCGGACGCCCCGGCCCCGACCCCGATCACGTCCGGGCTCACGAGCGGGTTCCGGGCGATGCGTTGCAGCACCATGCCGGCCGACCCCAGCGCCGCGCCGACCAGCAGCGCGACGAGCGCGCGGGGCAGCCGGTTGCGCACGACGACGTCGTAGGTGAGCAGCGTGCCGTGACCGGCGAGCGTGTCGAGCACGGTGGAGAGCGGCATGGGGTAGTCGCCCACGGTCACGGCGTGCAGCGCCACCGCGACCGCCGCCGTCCACGCGGCGGCCCCGAGCAGCACGGACGCCGGCTCCACCCGCAGCGAGACCCGCCCGGCCCGCACGGTCGCGGTCACAGGCCCCCCACCCGGCGCCTGCGGAGCAGGTACAGGAAGACCGGTGCGCCCAGCACCGCCGCGGTGACGCCGACCTGCACCTCCTCCGGCCGCAGCACGACGCGGCCCACGACGTCGGCCAGCAGCAGCACCAGCGCCCCGAGCAGCGCCGAGAGCGGCAGGACACGCACGTTCGCCGCTCCGGCGAGCGCCCGTGCGGCGTGCGGCACGACCAGCCCGACGAACCCGACCGGGCCTGCGACCGCGGTGGCCGTCCCGGCGAGGACCACGACCGCCGCGATGGCCGACCCGCGCAGCAGGGCGGGCCGGGCGCCGATGCTGCGCGCCGCGTCGTCGCCCAGCGCGGCGGCGTCCAGCGGGCGGGTGAGCGCGAGCGCGAGCACCGTTCCGGCGGCGAGGAACGGGACGGCCTGGAGCACGATGGGCAGATCGGCCCTCGTCAGCGAGCCGACCAGCCAGAACCGGAAGCGTTCGAACAGGTCGTGGTCGCGCAGCACGATCGCCGAGGTCAGGGAGAACAGCAGGGCGGAGACCGCCGCCCCGGCCATCGCGATCTTCACCGGTGTGGCGCCGTCGCGCCCGGCGGAGGCGATCGCGAGGACGGCACCGAGCGCGAGCGCGGCCCCCGCGAAGCAGAACCACACGTAGCCGCCGAGCGGACCCACCCCGACCAGCGCGATCGCGACCACGCCCGCGAGCGCCGCCCCGCCGTTGACGCCGAGCACCTCGGGCCCTGCGAGGGGGTTGCGGGTCAGCCCCTGCGCCACCGCGCCCGCCAGCCCGAGCCCGGCGCCTGCGAGCAGGCCGGCCGCGGTGCGGGGCACGCGCAGGTGCAGGACGACGGCGTCGGCCGGTCGGCCGGCGGGCGCCGTGAGCGCCAGGACGACGTCGGCCGGGGTGACGGGCTGGATCCCGACGAGCAGCGACAGCCCGGCGGCCGCGACCACACCGAGGGTGAGCCCCACCGCGACACGCGTGCACCGAGCCCGCGACTCGCGCGCACCCACAGCGCGACTCGCGGACAGGGCGTGCGGCCTGGTCACCGGCGGTCGGGGTGCACGAACGAGGCCACCAGCTCGGCGGCGTGCGGCACCCGCACCCCGGCGGCGCGGTCGGCGAAGAGGAAGCCGTGCACGCGGCCCTCGCGCACGGCCCTGAGCCCGGCGAACGCCGGGTTCGCGCGGATCCGCTCCGCGTCCGGCTCGGCGTCGGCGACGGTGTAGGCGCCGTCGCAGCAGGTGCTCGTGAGGATGACGTCCGGGTCGCGGGCGATGATCTCCTCGGCGCCGACCGGGACGTTGCGCCTGCCCCGCAGGTCGGCGAACGCGTTCTCGGCGCCCGCGATGTCCAGGATCCGCGTGACGAAGTCCAGGCCGCCCGCCACCCGGAATGTGCCGTCGTCCTCCGGTGACACCACCGCGACGCGCGCGCGGGGCGCGTCCGCAACCCGCCGCTGGACGGCCTCGATCCGGGCCTGGATGCCGGCCACCACCTGCTCGGCGGTCCGCCACGCCGAAGAGCCTGCCCAGGTCGCGCACGTCGGCGTAGACGTTCTCGATCGTCACCGCGGCGGGGTCGATCGCCTCGTCGGACCGGCCGTCGGCGCTCGGGCACAGCGGGGAGAAGATCCAGGTCTGCACGCCGAGCTCACGCAGGCTCGCCCGGGTGCCGAGCGTCTCGGAGCCGGTGGTCGCGAACAGGCCGTTGTAGCCGGACACGACGAAGTCGGGGTTCGCCGCGAGCAACGCCTCCCGGCTGGGCAGCTCGGGCAGGTAGTCGGTGGCCGCCTGCGCGTCGACGTACTCGGGGAGGACCTGCGCGTCGAGGAACGCCGTTCCGACGACGCGGTCGCCCACACCGAGCGCGTGCACCATCTCGATCGCGGGCTGGTAGGCGGCGTAGATGCGCTGCGGCGGTGCGGGCACCGTTACGTCGATCCCGCAGTTGTGCGCGGTGGTGCCGCTCCCCACCTGCGCGCCGGGGGACGGCGGGCCGCCGCAGGCGGCGAGGAGCGCGACGGCAGCGAGCGTCGGCACGATTCGGGGCAGGGCGGAGCGCGGCATGGCCCAACTATGGCCCATCTGAACAACTCTTCAGACAAGGGCCTTCGGGGACGCCAGGGGCCTTCGGAGACGCCGCGCATTGTGCGGGGCCGCTCCTCACGCCTCAAGGGCGCTCCGCGTCGCTTCGCGATCGCTTCGCGACCCTTGACCCGTGAGCCTCTGCGGCCCCTTCGGGCAGTACTACGCGGGCAGGCCAGGGGCCTGCCCTTCGGGCGCGCGGCGCCACCGAAGGCCGGCCTCACGGGCTTGATCAAGGCTTCGGCGCCTCATGCGACTTCACACACCCAGTACCGACTTCGCACAGGGCGGGCCCTGTGCGAAGTCCATGCTGGGTGTGTGAAGTGGCTGTCGGCGGGGGCGATCTCCGGCTACGCGCGGGAGGACGGGCTCAGGAGCAGCTCCAGCTCACGCTCCAGCCCGGCCTCGCCCACGTCGACGACCTCGAGGGGGAGCCGCAGGTACGCCGCCGCGCGTTCCGCGGCCACCCGGATCCGCGGCACCGGGTGCTGGGCGAGCCAGACCACCCGCCGGTAGTGGCGGAAGTAGTCCTCGCGCAGCTGCGGGTACCGGTCCAGGCCCAGCTCCCGGATCACCGAGCGGTCGAAGGAGAGCGCGAGGTAGTCGGTGAGCACGTAGGTGCCCGGCTCCTGCTCGTAGATCTCCCGCATGCGCTCGGCCCCGGCGAAGGCGTCGTAGCAGGTGTCGCCGCGCAGCCGTGGAACGCCGAGCCGCGCGCACACCTCGTCGAGCACGCCGTACGTGCCGCAGTCGGCGTAGGCGACGGCGACCGCGGCGTGCGTGGCGAGCAGGCCGAGGACCCGCTCCTCCACGGCGGCCGCGATCCGCTCGGGGTGGTTGTGCAGGAGCGGAGGCAGTGGGTGCACGTCGACGGTCCACCCCCGCCGCCCGACGACGGCGGCGACGTGCGAGGCGATGGCGCCGCAGGCCACCACCGCGATGTCAGCAAAGCCACTTTGCTGACGCGTGGTGTCAGGAAGGTGGCTTTGCTGACACTCAGGCGGGGAAGGCCAGCTGGTCGATGAACCGGTCGTTGAAGTCCGGGCGGTCGCTGAGCTCGACGTAGCGCACCTCCTCCAGCAGGGCGTCGGCGGCGGCGCGCTCGCGGACGGAGAGCAGGGCCATCTTGGCGCCCTCGCCCGCGACGTTGCCGGCGCTGACGATCCGCATCAGCGGGATGCCGGGCACCAGGCCGATCCGGACCGCGGCGGCGGGGGACAGGTAGCTGCCGAACGAGCCGGCGAGGAGCACCTGCTGGACGTCGGCCGGGTCGATTCCCAGCTCCGCGGCGAGCAGCCGCCAGCCGGTGGCGATCGCGGCCTTCGCGAACTGCAGCTCCCGCACGTCGCGCTGGGACAGGTACACCCCGTCGGCGAGGACGAACACCCGTTCCGCGCCGACGGTCTGCAGCCGGTCGGCGAGCCCCGGCCGCATCTCCTCCGCCGCATCCCGGGTCAGCAGCCGCCCCGAGCCGTCCAGGAGTCCGACGCTCAGGAGCGCCGCGACCGCGTCGACCAGCCCGGATCCGCACAGGCCCACCGGCTCGACGTCGCCGATCACCTGGAGCGCCACGTCGTCGTCGGAGATCTTGACGCCCTCGATGGCGCCGGGCGCGGCGCGCATCCCGCAGCGGATCTGCGCGCCCTCGAACGCGGGGCCCGCCGGTGCTGCCGTGGCGAAGACCCGTTCGCCGTCGGAGAGGACGATCTCGCAGTTCGTACCGACGTCGACGAACAGGCGTACGCGCTTGTCGCGGTCCATGCCGGACGCGAGCGCCCCGGCCACGATGTCGCCGCCGACGTACGCGCCCAGCGCGGGGAACAGGTACGCGCGCGCCGCCGGGTGCAGGGTGAGCCCGAGGTCGTCGGCCCGCAGGCCCGGGAACGACCGCGTCGACATCACGAACGGTGCCACGCCGAGCGGCTCGGGGTCGATGCCGAGGGCGAGCGCGGTCATGGTCGCGTTGCCCGCGAGGGCCACCTCGTAGACCTCGCCCGGGTCGACGTCGGCTCCCGCGCAGACCTCGTGCGCCAGCTGGTTCAGGGCGTCGCGGGCGTGCGCGGTGAGCCGGCCGAGCGCCTCCGGGTCGAGCATGGTCGCGCTGATGCGCGTGATCACGTCGCCGCCGAGCGGCTGCTGCGGGTTGAGCAGCGACGCGACGCCCGCGGGGGTGCCGGTGGTGAGGTCCAGCAGC
This sequence comes from Pseudonocardia cypriaca, assembly GCF_006717045.1. NCBI lineage: Bacteria > Bacillati > Actinomycetota > Actinomycetes > Pseudonocardiales > Pseudonocardiaceae > Pseudonocardia > Pseudonocardia cypriaca. The sequence continues at coordinate 3,544,716 of NZ_VFPH01000001.1, read as the reverse complement.
GTGGCGACGACGGTGGTGGTGCCGAGGTCGAACGCGATGCCGAACATCCGGGCGGTGGTGTCGCCGGGCTCGACGTCGATCAGCACGTCGTCGACCAGCACCGCCGTGGCCCGGAAGTCCGCTGCGCGCAGGGCGCGGGGCAGGGCGCGCAGCGCGTGCAGGTCGACGGTCGGTTCCAGGTCGTCGAGCGCGGCGAGCAGGCGTTCGAGGTCGGTGCGCTGGTCGGCGAGCGTCGGTTCGGACAGCTCCACGTACCGCTTCTGCACCGCCGGGCGCAGGATCACCTGCCGCCCGACGCCCACCGTGGCCGCCTTGGGCCGGGTGACGAGCGGCGGCACCGTGACCCGGACGTCGCCGGTGGCAGGGGCCCGGCAGGCGAGCCGCCAGCCCGCGCGCAGCTCACCGGCGTCGAAGGCACGCGGGTCGAGCCGCGAGACCGGCACGTCCCCGTCCGTGACTCGCACCTTGCACTTGCGGCAGGTGCCGTGCCCGCCGCAGGTGGAGTCGATCGCGATGCCGTTCCAGCTCGCGGCGTCGAACAGGGTGACGCCGGCCGGCACCCGGACCTCCCGGGGCCGCCCGCCCTCGACCTCGTAGGAGATCCGGACCCGGTCGGTCCGGGCCGGAGGTTCGCTCGCGAGCTCGCTCACGCCGACCGCTTCTTCGCTCGGTGCGCCGCGATCCAGGCCGCGCCCCACTCGTCGTTGCCGAGCAGCAGGTCGGCGGCCTTGACCGACTCGACGATCTGCGGGGTACGCACGTCCATCACCGCGCTGGTGAGCCCGCACCGCATCGCCATCGGCAGGAACGCGGCGCCCAGCGCGTGCCGGTCCGGCATCCCGAACGAGACGTTGGACGCGCCGAGCGTCATGTTCAGCCCGAACTCGGCGCGGATCAGCTCGATGGTGTCGAGGGTCTTGCTGACGAGCGTGGAGTCGGCGCCGATCGGCATGGCGAGGGGGTCGATCACGATGTCTTCCAGTGGAATCTCGAACTCGCCCACCGCGACGTCGACGATCTTGCGCGTGATCTCCAACCGCTTGCGCGGGTCGTCGGGGATCTCGTCCTCCTCGTTCGGGAGGGCGATCACGGCGGCGCCGTGCTCCTTGACCAGGGGCAGGATCGCGTCGAGGCGTTCGCGCTCCCCGGTGACGGAGTTGACCAGCGCCTTGCCGCGGTACGCGGACAGCCCGGTTTCGAGGGCCTCGACGACCGACGAGTCGATGCACAGGGGCAGGTCGGTGATCTCCTGGATCATGGCGACGGCCTTGGCCAGCAGCTCCGCCTCGTCGGCGAGCGGCACGCCCATGTTGACGTCGAGCATCGTGGCCCCGCCCGCGACCTGCTGCTCGACGTCCACGGCGATCCGGGACAGGTCGCCCGCGCGCAGCTGCTCGGCGAAGAGCCTGCGGCCGGTGGGGTTGATCCGCTCGCCGATCAGGCAGAACGGCTGGTCGGGACCGATGACGACCTCGCGCGTGGCGGAGCTGACTCTCGTGTGCACGGCTACACCGCCACTGCGGCGCGCTTGGTGGCCAGCAGCTCCTTGGCGCGGCGCACGGCGGTGGACGCGTCGGCGGCGTACCCGTCGGCGCCGACCGCGTCGGCGTACTCCTGCGTGACGGGCGCTCCGCCCACCATGACGATCACCTGGTCGCGCAGGCCGGCCTTCTGCAGCGCGTTGATGTTGGCCTTGAACATCGGCATCGTCGTGGTGAGGAACGCCGAGAACCCGACGATGTCGGGCTTGTGCTCCAGCACGCCCGCCACCACCTTCTCCGGCGAGACCTGCACGCCCAGGTCGATCACGTGGAAGCCCGCGCCCTCCAGCATGATGTTGACCAGGTTCTTGCCGATGTCGTGCACGTCGCCCTTCACCGTGCTCATCAGGAACGTGCCGACGGTCTGCGCGCCCGTCTCGGCGAGCAGCGGCCGGAGGCGGTCGAGCGCCCCGGCCATGGCGCGGCCGGCGATGAGCATCTCGGGCACGAAGAAGTCGCCGCGCTCGAACCGGGCGCCGACCTCCTCCAGGGAGGGGATGAGCGCCTCGAACAGCATCGTCTCGGGGGCCATGCCTGCGGCGAGGCCCTCTTCGGTGAGCTCGAGGACCCGTGGACCGTTGCCGACGAGGGTCTCGTCGTAGAGCGCCCTGAGGATCTCGGCGCTGCGGATCTCCTCGTCGGTCATGCGGTTTCCTTTCCCATGTTGTGGCCGAGCTGGGCGGACAGCCCGCGCAGCTCGTTGACCAGGACGTCCCCGAGACGAGTGATCCCCTGGTCGTTGATGCGGGTGGTCGGGCCGGACACCGAGACGGCGGCGATCACGGCCCCGTCGACGCCGCGGACCGGGGCGGCCACCGCGCCGAGCCCCACCTCCAGCTCGTCGAGCGAGACGGCCCAGCCGCGGCGGCGCACCTCGACGAGCATGTGCTCGAGCTGGGCGCGGTCGACGGGGGAGTGCGGGGTGCGCCGCTCCAGCTGGCCCGGTGGTAGCGACAGCGAGCCGAAGGCGTAGAGCACCTTGCCCAGCGCGGTGCAGTGGGCCGGGACGTCGACGCCGACCCAGTTCGTGGAACCGAGCAGGTACCGGCTGTCGATCTGGGCGATCTGCACGACCTCCCGGCCGCGGGGCACGGAGAGGTTGACCGTCTCCTCGGTGAGCTCGCCGATCCGGTTCAGCGTGGGCCGGGCGAGCTCGACGAGGTCGTGGAGCGCGCTCGGCCGGGCGGCGTAGATGGAGAACAGCGCCCCTGGGCGGAAGGCGCCGCTCTGGTCGCGCTGCACGAGCCTGCTGCGCTCCAGGGCCTGCAGCAGCCGCGAGGTGGTGGACTTCGCCAGTCCGAGCTCGGCCACGAGCGAGGTGAACGTCCGCGGCGCTCCGGACTCCACGACGAGCGCCAGCAGCGCGCTCGCGCGGTCGACGGCCTGGCTGCCCAGTTGTTGAGTCGGCATCGCGGGATCCGTTCCCAAAAGAGTTCCATGTTATGGAACCAGTGTTCCGAGGAATGCAGTTAGGATCCTGCCGGCACCGGTCCTCGTCAAGGTCCGGTTTATGGGGAGATCCGCAGGGGGTCTGCATGTTCCGCAACGCCATGCCGCGCTACGAGATCCTTTCCGAGGAAGCGATGGCCACCCTCGACGGCGGGTGGCGGCGGATCGTGAGCGAGATCGGCGTGGAGTTTCTTTCCGACCGTGCGCTGGAGCTGTTCCGCCAGGCCGGGCAGAAGGTCGAGGACCAGTGCGTGATCTTCGACCCCGACTTCGTGCTGGAGCAGGTCGCGAAGGCCCCGCGCGCGTTCGACGTCCAGGCGCGCAACCCCGCGCACACCGTGCACATCGGCGACGACTCGATGGTCTTCGGCAGCGTCTACGGCCCGCCGTTCGTGCGTGAGGGCGACGTCCGCCGCGACGCGAAGATCGCCGACTTCCACTCGTTCGCGAAGCTCGCGCAGAGCTTCGACGCCATCGACTCGGCAGGTGGGGTGGTGTGCGAGCCCGAGGACACGCCGCTGGACTCCCGCCACCTCGACATGACCTACGCCCTGCAGACGCTCACCGACAAGATCTACATGGGCAACGTGGTCTCGGGGGTGAACGCCCGCGACACCCTCGCCATGACCGAGATCCTCTTCGGTGGCCGGGAGGCGATCGAGGCCACGCCCGCCACCATCTCCCTGATCAACTGCAACTCCCCGCTGCGGTGGGACGACCGCATGCTGGAGGCGCAGTTCGAGTACTCCGCGGCGAACCAGGCGGTTGTGCTAACCCCGTTCCTCCTGATGGGTGCGATGTCACCTGTTTCCATTCCTGCAACACTGGCGCAACAGATGGCCGAGGCCCTCACCGGCATCGCGTTGTCGCAATTGATCAGGCCGGGCGCTCCCGTGATCTTCGGTTCGTTCCTGTCGAACATCGACATGCAGTCCGGTTCGCCCTGTTTCGGTACCCCGGAATCGGCGATCGGCCTGCTCTGCACGGGCCAGATCGCTCGCCACTTCGGCCTACCGGTGCGTTCCGGCGGCGGGCTGACCTCCAGCCAGACCCCCGACGCGCAGGCCGGCTACGAGAGCCTGATGACCATGCTCCCGACCTTCCTGGCGGGTATCAACTGGGTCATGCACTCCGCCGGCTGGTTGGAGGGCGGGCTCGTGGCATCCCTCGAGAAGTACGTGCTCGACGTCCAGGTGCTGGAAATGCTGCAGCACGAGTTCACGCCCCTGGAGATCGACGAGGCGTCGCTCGCGTTCGGCGCCCACGACGAGGTGCGCCACGGCGGCCACTTCCTCGGCGCAGCGCACACGATGGAGCGCTTCCGCACCTGCTTCTACCGCCCGTTCGTCAACAGCTCGGACAACTACGACCGGTGGATGCGGGGCGGCGCGAAGGACGCAGCCGCCCGAGCGGCGGACGTGGCCCGGAAGCGCATAGACGAGTACGAGGCCCCGCCGCTGGACGATGCGATCCGCGAGGAGCTGCAGGCGTACGTGACGCGCCGACGCCGCGAACTGGGCGACTGAGCGGGCACCCAATCCGACGAACGGCGCGTTCGTCGGTACCTATCCGACGAACGCGCCGCTCGTCGGAACCGATGTGGGACTCGGGGAGGAGTGACATGACCGGAGCGCGCGTCGTGATCATCGGGGCTGGGGTCGTCGGGGCTGCCCTCGCCGACGAGCTCTCCGCCCGGGGCTGGACCGATGTCATCGTCGTCGACCAGGGATCGCTTCCCGCGCCCGGCGGGTCCACCTCCCACGCGCCGGGGCTGGTGTTCCAGGCCAACCCCTCCAAGACCATGACGGAGATGGCCCGCTACACCGTCGAGAAGCTCGCCGCGCTGGAGCTGGACGGGGAGCCCTGCTACCTGCAGGTCGGCGGCCTGGAGGTGGCGACCACGCCGGACCGGCTCGCCGAGTTGCACCGCCGCTGCGGTTGGCTCACCTCGTGGGGCGTCGAGGCCCGGGTGATCGACCCCGACGAGTGCGTGGCCATGCACCCGCTGCTGGACCGCGACGTCGTGCTCGGCGGGCTGCACACCCCGACCGACGGCATCGCCAAGGCCGTCCGGGCCGTCGAGGCGCAGCTGCGCGCGGCCGCGGACCGCGGCGTGCGGGTGCTCGACCGGCACGAGGTCACCGGCATCTCCACGGAGGACGGGCGGGTCACCGGCGTCGTCACCGACCACGGCGAGCTGCCCGCCGACGTCGTCGTCTGCTGCGCGGGGATCTGGGGCCCGAAGGTGGCGGCGATGGTGGGCGTGCCGCTGCCGCTCACCCCGCTCGCGCACCAGCTCGCCGTCAGCGACCCGCTCCCGGCACTCGCCGGTCACGACCGCGAGGCCACCCGGCCGATCCTGCGCCACCAGGGCGCCGACCTCTACCTGCGCGAACGCGGCGAGTCGCTCGCCATCGGCTACTACGGCCACGACCCGCTGCCGCTCGACGCCCGGGACATCGCAGGCGTCGACGAGGCCGAGGTGATGCCCTCGGTGCTGCCGTTCACCGAGCACGACTTCGCCCCCGGCTGGGCCGACGCGCAGGCGCTCGTGCCCGCCCTGCGCGAGGCCAAGATCGGGGAGGCGATGAACGGCCTCTTCTCCTTCACGATCGACGGCATGCCGCTCATGGGGGAGGCGCGCGACGTCCCCGGCTTCTGGCTGGCCGAGGCCGTATGGGTCACGCACTCCTGCGGCGTGGCGAAGGCCCTCGCGGAGTGGCTGGTCGACGGCCGGTCGGCGAGCTTCGACCTGCACGAGTGCGACGCCAACCGCTTCTGGCCCCACCAGCTCGCCCCCGACTTCGTGCTCGCCAAGAACAAGCAGAACTACGTCGAGGTGTACGACGCGCTGCACCCGCTCGAACCCATGCTGGAGCCGCGCCCCCTGCGCACCTCGCCGTTCTACGAGCGGGAACGCGTCCTCGGCGCGGTCTTCCTGGAGGCCGCCGGCTGGGAGCGCCCGCACTGGTACGAGGCCAACGCCGCGCTCGTCGCGGGTCGCGACATCCCGACCCCCGACGACTGGGCCGCCCGCTGGTGGTCCCCGATTATCGGCGCGGAGGCCCAGATCACCCGCGAGCGGGTGGCGCTCTACGACATGACCTCGTTGACCCGGATCGAGGTCAGCGGCCGGGGCGCAGCTGCGTTCCTGCAGGGAGTCACCACCGGCAACGTGGACCGCTCGGTCGGCACGGTCACCTACTGCCTCCTGCTCGGCGAGGACGGCGGCATCCGCAGCGACATCACGGTCGCCCGGCTCGGGCCCGACGAGTTCCAGATCGGCGCCAACGGCCCCTTGGACCTCGACCTCCTACTGCGGGAGGCGCCCGAAGGGGTCGTCGTCCGCGACGTCACCGCGGGCACCTGCTGCATCGGTGTGTGGGGCCCGCTCGCCCGCGAGGTGGTGCTGCCGCTCGCCCCCGACCTCGCCGACGCCCGGTACTTCCGGGGCAAGCGGGTGCACGTCGGCACGGTGCCGGTCACCGCGCTGCGGCTGTCGTACGTCGGGGAGCTGGGCTGGGAGCTGTACACGACCGCCGACATGGGCCGCACCCTCTGGGACGCGCTCTGGGACGCCGGGCGCGAGTACGGGATCATCGCCGCCGGCCGGGGCGCGTTCAACTCGCTGCGGCTGGAGAAGGGCTACCGCTCGTTCGGCACGGACATGACGTTCGAGCACGACCCGTGGGAGGCCGGTCTCGGCTTCGCGGTGAAGCTCGACAAGGGTGGGTTCACCGGCCGCGACGCGGTGCTGCGCCGGCGCGACGACGTCCGCCGGAAGCTCACCTGCCTCACGCTCGACGAGACGGTGCTTGGCAAGGAACCGGTGTTCGCCGACGGCCGCCCGGTCGGCTACGTCACGAGCGCCGCCTACGGCTACACCCTCGGCCGGGGGATCGCCTACGCCTGGCTGCCGGCGGAGCTCCTCACTGCGGGCCAGCCGGTCGAGATCGGGTGGTTCGACCGGCGCATCCCGGCGGTGGTGGCGCAGGAACCGCTCTTCGATCCGAAGATGGAGCGCCTGCGCGGCTGAGTCCTCGGAGCTTCACGTGCACGCAATGTGATCGAACCGCGACGGCCTGTTGCCACCGTCACCCAGCATAACTAGTGTTGGGAGGGCGGTTGCAGCACAATCAGTGAGTGAGGGTGCCCGCGGGCATCCTCACGGACCCCGGCCCCCGGTCCTGATCCCGCAGCCGGCGCTCAGCGAGTTGCCGGCGTGGCACCGGGGGGAAGCATGGGCACAGCCGCGCAGGCGGAGCACAGCACCGGTCGGCGGTCGGGTGTGCGGATCATCTCCGTGCAACCCGACCGGGACCACGCCTTCATCGAGGTGATCGGCGAGTGCAGCCACGAGGCCGTGGCCGAGCTGCGACGGCGGGTGGACGGGCTGTTGATCGGCGGCGCACGGTTCGTGCTGGTGGACCTGACCGGGGCGGGCGAGGTCGCGCCGACCACGAGTTCGGCGCTCGCAGCCGCGGGGCGGCAGCTGACACGGCGCGAGGGATGGCTCCGGACGGTCGGGCACGACTCGTCGTCCTCCGCCGCCCGCTACGGCGCATCGCTTCCGGACCTGTTCACGATGTACCAGGCGGCGACGCGGAACGGCACGGGCAGGGTGGCAGGCGCCGGCGTACCGCGATGAGCGCCGAGCGTCGGGGAGATCCGGTCGCCGGCCGTGTGCGATGTCTCATCGTGGACGACGACGAGCGATTCCTCGCGGCTGCCCAGGGCTACCTCACGAACGGCGGAGTGGATGTCGTCGGCACGGCGACGAACCAGGCGGACGCGCTGCGCCAGGCGGACTCGCTGCAGCCGGACGTCGTCCTGGTCGACATCATGCTCGGCGACGAGAGCGGCTTCGTGCTCGCCCTGCGCCTCGTCGAGAGCCTCCCGGAACTCGACGGGCGCGTCATGCTCATCTCGACCCACGACGAGGACGACTTCGCGGACCTGATCGCCGAAAGCCCCGCCGTCGGGTTCATCCCGAAGATCAGCCTGTCGGTTCGGACGATCCACAACCTGCTGGCTTGAGCGAGACGACGAGGCCGACGTGCAGGGGTCCGATCCGCACTGCGGCAGGTCCACCCGAGCCCACGATCACCGCCGGTTCCGGGCGGCGATGGTCTCGACGAGCAGGCGAAGGTCGCGGAGGTCGGCCCGGAACTCCGCGCTCCAGTCGATCGGCCGGTCGAGGTGGTCGGCGAGCCCGTAATGGGCGGGGATGTCCTCCTCCTCCAGCTGCGCCCGGCGGGCGCGGGGTGAGAGCGTCCCCTTGCTGAACCGGCCGTTGACCTCGGACGCGGCGTAGCCCAGCACGAACGTCGAGACCAGCCGTTCCACGCGGCCCACCTCGGCCGCCGGCACACCGGCGTCGAGGAGCGCCTGGTAGACGGCGTCGGTGGCGCGGAGGGCGTCGGCGGTCACGGACGGCCGCGCGAGCAGGAGCGAGAACGCGCTGGGGTGCCGGGCGGCCAGGTCGCGGACGCCGTGTGCGAGTGCCTCCAGCCTCGTCCACCAGTCGGTGTCGGCGGGCAGGCGTTCGACGACGGGGATCTGCTCGGCGAGCAGCAGGTCGACGACGCCGTCGAGCAGGGCCTCCTTGTTGGACACGTGCGGGTACAGCGCCATCGCGCTCATGCCGACCCGCTCGCCGACGCTGCGCATCGAGACCGCGGCGAGGCCGCGCTCGTCGGCGATCTCGAGCGCTGCGGCGAGGATCTTGTCTCGGGTGCCCGGCATCCGTACAGTGTAGATTTATACAGTGTATATACGGCGTATAGGGCGGTGGTGTCGTGGACGGGCTCGACGCGCGGGGAGTGCGCAAGAGGTTCGGCGACCTCGTCGCGCTCGACGGGTTCGACCTCCGGATCGCCCCCGGCGAGATCGTGGGCCTCGTCGGGCACAACGGAGCCGGCAAGACGACGTTCGTGGAGATCGTCGCCGGGCTCACCCGGCCGGACGCCGGGACCGTGCTCGTCGACGGTCTCGACACCGCGACCCGCACCGCCCACGTCCGTGGGCGCGTCGGGCTCGCGCCGCAGGAGATCGGCCTCTACCCGCCCCTGACCGTGCGGGAGAACCTCCGGCTGTTCGCCGGCCTTGCAGGGCTGCGCGGGCGGCGGCAGCGCGCCGCCATCGCCGAGACGAGCGCTGCACTGGGGCTGTCGGAGGTGCTCGACCGGCAGGTCGGGCACCTGTCCGGTGGGCAGCGCCGGCGCACCCAGGCCGCCACGGCTCTCGTCCACCATCCGCGTCTGCTCCTGCTCGACGAGCCGACCGCCGGTGCCGACCCCGCGACCCGCCGCGCCCTGCTGCAGCTCGTGCGGCGGTGCGCCGAGGACGGCACCGCCGTCTGCTACACCACCCACTACCTGCCGGAACTCGCCGACCTCGACGCCACGATCGCCGTGGCGGCGCGCGGTCGGATCATCGCCAGGGGTACGCAGGCCGAGCTGCTCGCCGGGATCCCCGCCGAGTTGAGGGTCGTGTTGTCCTCGGGCGAGGAGCGCGTCCTGCGCTCCACCGACCCCGCGAGATCACTGGCCGGGCTCGTCGGGGAGGGGCTCCCGCTGCAGGCCGTCGACGTCCGGCAGCCCTCGCTCGACGACCTCTACCACGCACTGGAGGCCGGCCGTGTCGTCCCTTGACCGCACCCTCTCGATCGTCCGGGGCAACGTCACCCTCTTCGTGCGTGACCCCGGGCCGCTCGTCGGCCGCATCACCCAGCCCGTCCTGCTCGTCCTGCTGATGCAGCCGCTGTACGTGGCGGCGATCGGCGACGGCGCCCGCGGGACGGCGCAGGTCGTCCTCGGCCAGCTGGTGATGTTCAGCCTGCTCGGCACGTCCGTCGTCGGCAGCTCGATCCTCACAGAACGCCGCTGGAACACCCTCGACCGGCTCCGCGCGACCCCGGCCCGGGTCCCCGAGCTCCTCACCGGCAAGGCGGTCCCCGTCATGGGTTTCCTGCTGCTGCAGCAGGCGGTCCTCCTGGTTCTCGGCGTGACGGTGCTGGGACTGGAGGTCACCGACCCCGCCCTGTTGCTGCTCGCCGCCGTCGTCTGGGCCGCCACGGTGCTCTGCACCGGTGCCGCCATCGCCACGACGGTCGGCAGCCTCGCCCAGTTCAGCGCCGTCGTCGACGTCGGTTCGACGGTCGTCGCCGGCCTCAGTGGCGCCCTCGTACCGCTGGCGGCGATGCCGGAATGGGCCCGCACGATCGCGCCCGTCTGGCCCGGCTACTGGGCCATGGAAGGGCTGCGCTCAGCCCTGGACGGCGACCGGGAGGCCACCCTCGTCGCCGTGGCGGTCCTGCTCGCGTTCGCCGCCGCGGCGGCGGCGATCGCCGCGGTCCGCCTCCGGCGCGGCTGGGGTCGCAGCACGCTGCTGTGAGGGCGGGCGCCCAGCCGCGATCATGGCTGCGTGAACCGCACCTCGGCCGCGGTCGCCACGATCTCGATCGCGTCGCCGAGCGCCCACTCCGCCGCGCGGGAGGCGAGCGCTGCGGGTACGCCCGCGCTGCCCGGCCCGGCGGGCACGTCGTAGGTGGCGTGCGCGTCGTGCGGCAGAACTACCCGGAACCCGCGGTCGAGGGCGCCCCGGGCGGCCGCGCTCACGCAGAACTCGGACAGCAGCCCGCAGACGGCCATGCGGGTCACGCCGTGGCCGGACAGCAGGGCGGCGAGGTCCGTCTCCGCGAAGGGGTCGTCCTCGGTCTTGCGCAGCACCGGCTCCCCGTCCCGCGGGGCGATCGCCAGCTCCCAGCCGGGCGTGTGGGGCTCGTCCGGCTCGCCGGGCGGGCCGTCGTTCTGCAGGTGGACCACGAGCGCGTCGGCGGCGCGCGCCGCCGCGACCAGCCCGTCGAGCGTCCTCAGCAGTGTTGGGGCGGCGAGCACCGCGTCCGCGCCCGACACGAACCCGCGCTGCACGTCGACCACGAGGAGGGCCTGCGCCATTCAGAGCCCAGGGGGGTCGTAGCGGCCGTCGACGGCCGTCCAGCCGCCGTCGACGGTGAGCACGCTGCCGGTCACGAAGCTCGCCGCGTCCGATGCCAGGTACACCACCGCCCCGGCCAGCTCCGACGGCTGCGCCCAGCGGCCGAGCGCGCTCTTCGACGCGTAGGCGGCCTCCCAGGCCGGGTCGGAGCGGATCTGCCGCGTCAGCGGGGTCTCCACCACGCCCGGGGCGATCGCGTTGACCCGCACCCCGCGCGGCCCCAGCTCGGCGGCGGCGGTGCGCAGCAGCTGCACGAGCCCGGCCTTCGTCGCCGCGTACACGCCCTGGCCCGGCTCGACGGTGACGGCGCGGATCGAGGCGAACCCGACGATCGAGCCGCGGCCCCGCTCGGCCATCGGGCCGCCGAACGCCCGGACCAGGTTGAACGAGGCCCGCAGGTTCAGGTCGACCACCCGGTCGAACTCCGCGTCGGCGTAGTCCAGCAGCCGCTTGCGGACGTTGGTGGCCGCGGTGAACACCAGCACGTCCACGGCGCCCAGATCGGTGGCCGCGGACCGGACGGCCTCCCGGTCGAGCACGTCGAGTGCGTATGCGGTGCCCACACCGGTCGCGGTGGCGGCGTCGACGTCGCGGTCGGCGCACACGACCTCCGCGCCGTGCGCCGCGAGCGCCTTGGCGGCCTCGCGCCCGATCCCGCTCCCGGCCCCCACGACGACCACCCGCCTGCCGTCCAGCCGGAAGAGATCCTCATAGCTCACGGTCGGATCACCGCCATCCGCGTCACCGTCAGCTCCTCCACCGCGAACCGCGGGCCTTCCCGCCCGATGCCGGAGTCCTTCACCCCGCCGTAGGGCATCGTGTCCGAGCGGAAGCCGGGCACCTCGTTCACCACGACGCCGCCCACCTCCAGGCGGTCGATCGCCCGGAACGCCGAGGCGAGGGAGCGGGTGAAAACGCTCGCGTGCAGGCCGTACCGCGAGGCGTTGACCGCGTCGAACGCCGCCTCCAGGTCCGGCACCGTGCGCACGCACACCACCGGGCCGAACACCTCCTCGTCCCACGCCCGCAGGCCGTCCGGGACGTCGGCCAGCACGGTCGGCACCCCGTTCGACAGCCGCCGCGCGCCGGCGGCGACCGCCTCGTCGACCCACTCGTCCACCCGCTTCTGGGCGCCGGGGTCGATCAGCGCGGAGACCCGGGTCGCCGGGTCCCGCGGGTCCCCGACCCGGACGTCCGCGAGACCCGCGGCGAGCCGGTCGAGCAGCGCGTCGGCCACGGGCTCCTCGACGAGCACCCGCTGCACCGAGATGCACGCCTGCCCGGACGCGTAGAAGCCGCCGCGCAGGATCGCGTCCGCGGCGGCGTCCAGGTCGGCGTCCGCGGCGACGACGAGCGCGGCGTTCGAGCCCAGCTCCAGCAGCACCTTGCGCGGCGCGGCGGAGCGGGCGATCCGGTGGCCCACCTCGGCCGAGCCCGTGAACGAGACGGCCCCGATGCGCGGGTCGGTCACGAGCCGGGCGCCGACCTCGGCGTCGCCGGTGACGAGCTGGACCATCGCCTCCGGTGCACCCGCTTCCCGGAGCGCGTGCACCAGCCACAACGTCGCGAGGGGCGTCTGCGGGGCGGGCTTCCCGATCACCGGGCAGCCCGCGGCGACCGCGGGGGCGAACTTGTGGGCGGCGAGCAGCAGCGGGTAGTTGAACCCGGTGATCCCGACGACCACGCCGATCGGCCGCCGGGTCCAGAAGCCGATCATGCCGTCGCCCGACGGCAGCAGGTCCAGCGGCACGGTCTCGCCGTGCAGGCGGGCGACCTCCTCGGCCGCCGCCGCGAGGGTGACCAGCGTGCGGTCGACCTCCACCCGGCAGTCGACGAGGGGCTTGCCGGTCTCGAGGACGAGCAGCTGCTCCAGGTCCTCGCGGCGGGCCGCGAGGACGTCGCGGGTGGCCAGCAGCACGTCCCGCCGGACGCGCGAGGGCAGCGCGGCCGCCTCGGAACGGACGGCGAGCGCCGCGTCGAGTGCCGCCGACGCGTCGGCGACCGTCCCGACCGGACCTGGCGCGACGACCGAGCCGTCGTAGGGGAACCGGACGTCGGCGGTGGCTGCGGGCACCCAGCCGTCGCCGATCGGGAGGCCGGGCGGGAACGGCAGGTCGGGGATCATCGCAGGAACCGATCAGCTGCGGCGGCGTACACGTGCGCGCACCGGACGATGTCGTCCACCTCCACGAACTCGTCCGCCTGGTGGGCGATCCACTTCCCGCCGGGCCCGTAGACGACGGTGGGGATCCCGGCGTCGCGGGTGAGGATCGTGCCGTCGGTGGCGCCGGGCACCCCGCCGTAGCGCGCGGGCTCGCCGAGCACCTCCTCGTGGGCGGCGGCGAGCGCGGTGACCAGCGGGTGGTCGGTGGCGATCTCCACGCACGGGCGGTCGTCGACGACGGTCAGCTCGGAGGTGACCCCGTCCGGTGCGCCCGCCTCGGCGGCCAGCTCGCGCACCCGCTCGACCAGCGACGCGTGGTCCACCCCGGGGATGGTGCGCACGTCGACGGCGACCGTCGCCCGGGCGGGGATGACGTTGATCTGGTCGAGCGAGCCGGCGCGGCTCACGGTCGGGGTCACGTACACCTCGCCGAGGTGCTCGTGGGCCGGATGGGCTTTCTGCAGCCGGTCCTGGAGGTCGGCGAGCGCCACGAGCAGCCGGCCGGCCGCGGGCAGCGGGTTGCGCCCGTGCTGGGGCATGGCGCCGTGGGCCATCGCGCCGAGCAGGTCGACCCGGATCCGCACCGCGCCCTTGGCCGACGTGCAGATCTCGCCCTCCTCGGGCTCGCAGATGATCGCCCCGTCGACGCCCTTCGCGAGGTCGGTGCGGGCGAAGTGCTTGGCGCCGAGCATCAGCCCTTCCTCGTCGACGAGCGCGCACACCAGCACCCGGCCCGGGAACGGCCCGGCCAGCTGCAGGGCCCGCACGCCGTGGAGCATCGCCGCCACCCCGGACTTCATGTCCGCGGAGCCGCGGCCGTAGAGGCGGCCGTCGCGGATCTCGGCGCCGTAGGGGTCGACGGTCCAGCGCTCCGGGTCGCCCTCGGTGACGACGTCGGTGTGCCCCTCGAACGCGAGCGTTCGGCCCGGGCCACCGCCGCCCTCGACGATCGCGACGACGTTCGGCCGTCCCGGTGCCACCTCGGTGACCTGCGGCTGCCATCCGAACGAGTGCATGGTCTCGGCCACCAGCCGCGCGGCAGGTGCTTCCCGCGCGCCGTCCTCGTTCACCGTGCGCAGCCGCACGAGATCGCGGGTCAGCGCGACGACGGCCTCCTCGTCGACCGGGTATGTCACTTCGACTCCTCGGGAGTTCCGCGGGCGAGGTCGGAGGCGGTGCGTCCGGCCAGTGCCCCGCGGATCGTGGGGACGGCGGCGACGAGCCGCCGCGTGTACGGGTGCTCCGGCGCGTCGGCGACCTGCGCCGATGGCCCGAGCTCGACCAGCTCGCCGCGGTGCAGCACGGCGATCGTGTCGCAGACGTGGCGCACGACGGACAGGTCGTGCGAGACGAACACCAGTGTGAGCCGGAACCGCTCGACGAGGTCGGCGAGCAGGTTGAGGATCTGCGCGCGCACCGACACGTCGAGCGCGCTCACCGGTTCGTCGGCCACCAGGACGGACGGCCGGGGCGCGAGCGCCCGCGCGATCGAGATCCGCTGGCGCTGCCCGCCGGAGAACTGGTGGGGGTAGCGATCACCCGCGTCCGGTGGGAGGCCCACCGCCTCGAGGAGCTCCCGCACCCGGGCGGTCGCGTCGACGGCCCTGCCTGCGAGCGGCTCCGCGACGATGTCCCGCACCCGCATCCGCGGGTCGAGCGATCCCATCGGGTCCTGGAACACGACCTGCAGCTGGTCGCGCAGGAAGCGCAGCCGCCGCTCCGGCTGCCCGCCGACGTCCCGGCCGTCGAACGTGATCGTGCCCGAGGTGGGGGAGTCGAGCCCGGCGAGCAGCCGGATCAGCGTCGACTTGCCCGAGCCCGACTCGCCGACCAGCCCGAACCGCTGCCCCTCCGCGATGTCGAACGACACCCCGCGCAGCGCCTGCACCGGCGGTGCGGCGTGCCGCAGCGAGGTGCGCGGGCGGTGGTAGGTGCGCCGCAGGTCGCGGACCTGGATCAGGGGCTCGGGCGCCGGAAGTTCAGGAACGCCACGTTCCTGAACCTGCAGGACAGGAACGTGGCGTTCCTGAACCAGCGCCTCACCCGCCGACTCAGGGGAGCCCACCGGGTGGTGGCACGCGTAGCCGCCGCCGTCCTGCTCCGTCCACGGCGGCAGGACCGCGCAGTCGTCCGCCGCGTTCGGGCAGCGGTTGCGGAACACGCAGCCGTCGGGGAACCGGCCCGCGGCCGGCACGGAGCCGGGGATCGTGCGCAGCCTGCCGTCGGTGCCCGTCATGTCGGACGCGGCGAGCAGCCCCTGGGTGTACGGGTGGCGGGGGTTCGTGAAGACCTCCTCCACCGGGCCGGACTCCACGATCCGCCCGCCGTACATGACCATCACGCGCTCGCACACCGTGGCCACGACGGCGAGGTCGTGGGTGATGAACAGCAGGGCCGCGCCGCGTTCGGCGACGCCCGTCAGGATCAGGTCGAGGACCTGCGCCTGCACGGTGACGTCGAGCGCTGTGGTGGGCTCGTCGGCGAGCAGCACCGACGGGCCGTTGGCCAGCGCGATCGCGATCATCACGCGCTGGCGCTGCCCGCCGGAGAGCTGGTGGGGGTAGGCGCGGGCGAGCCGCTCCGGCTCGGGGAGGTGCACGCTGTCGAGGAGCTTCACGACGGCGGCCCGGGCGTTGCTGCGATCCCGCTGGGTGCCGTGCAACAGCATGACCTCGGCGACCTGGTCGCCCACCCGCATCGACGGGTTCAGCGCCGACATCGGTTCCTGGAACACCATCGTCATCGCCGCGCCGCGCACGGCGGCCATGCGCGGCTCCGGCGCGCCGACGAGGTCGTGGCCGACGCCCGCGAGCCGCACCGACCCGCCGGCGTGCACGCCATCGGGGAGCAGGCCCATCATCGCGAGCGCGGTGAGCGACTTGCCCGAGCCGGACTCGCCGATCAACCCCACCCGCTCACCGGCCGCGATCGTGAACGAGACGTCGGAGACGAGCCGCAGGTCGGCGGTGCCGACGTCGAGCCCGTCGACGTGCAGTACCGCGGTCATCGGTGCCGATGATCCGCTCGCGAGCTCGCTCATGAGCGGTCCACCAGCCGCGGGTCGAACCGGTCGCGCAGGCCGTCGCCGAGCAGGTTGAAGCCCAGCACGGCGAGCGCGATCGCGAGCCCTGGCCACAGCGAGAGCTCGGGCTTCAGGTAGAGCAGCTGCTGCGCCTCCTGCAGCATCCGCCCCCACGACGGTGTCGGCGGGCGGGTGCCGAAGCCGAGGAACGACAGCGCCGCCTCGGCGAGCACCGCGATCGCGAACGACACCGACGCCTGCACCAGCAGGATCCCGGCGATGTTGGGCAGCACGTGCCGGGCGGCGATCGCGGTGCGCGGGCGCCCGGCGGCCCGGGCGGCGAGCACGTACTCGGTGGCCAGCACCTGGAGGGCCCCGCCCCGGGCGAGCCGCGCGAACGACGGCACGGTCGCGATGCCGATCGCGACCATCGCGGTGAGCGTGCTCGGCCCGTACACCGCACCGAACATGATCGCGAGCAGCAGCGCGGGGAACGCGAGCACCAGGTCGTTGGTCCGCATGACGAGCTCGCCCAGCCAACGCGGTCCCATGGCGGCCAGGATGCCGATCGGCGTGCCGACCACTCCCGCCAGCCCGACGGCGACCACCCCCACGAACAGGGTGGTGCGGGCCCCGACGAGCAGCTGGCTCACCACGTCGCGGCCGAAGGTGTCGGTGCCCAGCCAGTGCGCGCCGCCCGGCGGCGCGAGCCGGCTGGCCGGGTCGACCTGCACCGCGTCGTAGGGAGTCCAGACGAACGAGAGCAGCGCAGCGGCCACGACGAGCCCCACGAGCGCGGCGCCCACCACCAGCGCGGCCGGAACGCGGGTCATGCCGCTCTCCGCAGCCGCGGGTCGAGCACCGCGTAAGCCACGTCGACCAGGAAGTTGACCACCAGCACGGCCAGCACCAGCACGATCACCACGCCCTGCACGAGCAGCAGGTCGCGGTTGGCGACGCCGTCGAGCAGCAGGCTGCCGAGCCCGGGGATCACGAACACCCGCTCCACCACGACCGCGCCGACCAGGAGCGTGGCCAGCTGCAGCCCGAGCACCGTGACCACCGGGATCGCGGCGTTGCGCAGCCCGTGGCGCACCAGCGCGCGGCCCGGGGTGAGGCCCTTGGAGCGGGCGGTGCGCAGGTAGTCCTCGCGCAGCACGTCGAGCACGGCTGAGCGGACGTAGCGGGTGAGCACCGCGCCCTGCACGAGGCCGAGCGCGAGCGCCGGGAGCAGCAGGCGGCGCAGGAACTCGACGGGGTCCTGCGCGGGTGGGACCCACCCGCCCGAAGGCAGCCAGCCCAGCCGCACGGCGAAGACCGTGACGAGCAGGATGCCGGCCAGGAAGCTCGGGATCGCCACCCCGACCTGGCTGAACGCCGAGATCGCGGTGCCGGCGGCCCGCCGGTGGTGCACGGCGGCGAGCACGCCGAGGGGCAGCGCCACCACCAGCGCGACCGCCATCCCGGTCAGCACGAGCCACGTGGTGACCAGCAGCCGGTCGAGGATCTGCGGCCCGACGTCGACGTCGGTGACGTAGGAACGGCCGAAGTCGCCGACCGGCAGCCCGCCGACCCAGTCCAGGTACTGCACGACGAGCGGGCGGTCGGTGCCGAACGCCGCGCGGGTGGCCGCGACCGCCTCCTCGGTGGCGTTGACGCCCAGCGCGACGCGGGCCGGGTCGCCCGGCAGCACCGACATGAACGCGAACACGACGACCGACGCCACCACCAGGCTGGCGACGAACACGGCCGTGCGGCGGACCAGCTGGACCAGCACGGCTACCCGCGCGACAGCGCGGTGAGGTCGAGCGCCTCGCCGATGCGGTTGCGGGGGAGGCCCTTGACGTCGGCGTCGGCGACGATCAGGTTCGGCAGCAGGAAGAGCCAGTCGGCCGCTGCGTCCTCGGCGATGAGCCGCCCCACCTGCCGCAGGTCGTCGATCTGCTGCTGCTGGCTGCCGGTCTCCGACTCGGTGAGCAGCCGCTGCACCTCCGGGTTGGTGTAGCGCCAGTAGTAGCTCGGGTCGCCGAAGGTGCGGATGTCCCGCGGCTCGACGTGCGCGACGATCGAGAGGTCGTAGTCGGCGTTCTTGAACACCTGCTCCAGCCAGCGGGCGGGGAACTCGAGGGGCTCGATCTGGGTCTGGACGCCGACGGCCGCGAGCTGGCTCTGCACCACCTGCGCCGC
Organism: Pseudonocardia cypriaca; assembly: GCF_006717045.1. Classification (NCBI taxonomy): domain Bacteria; kingdom Bacillati; phylum Actinomycetota; class Actinomycetes; order Pseudonocardiales; family Pseudonocardiaceae; genus Pseudonocardia; species Pseudonocardia cypriaca. The sequence goes on along the minus strand of NZ_VFPH01000001.1, from coordinate 3,526,355 downwards.
CGCGACGGCGTAGGGCAGGTTCGCGATCCGGAACCGCAGCGAGAGGTTCGGGGTGCCGGCCTCGGCGAGCAGCGCCCGCGCTGCGTCCGGGTTGTACGGGGTGACGTCGGGCAGCGGCTGGTACCACGGGTCGGTGGGCGGGACCATGCTGTCGATCGGGGTGCCGCGCCCCGCCCAGGCCGTGTTCAGCACGGCCTGGTGGTCAATGGCCATCGCGATGGCGCGGCGGACCCGGACGTCGCTCGTGGGTCCGGTCGCGCCGTTCATGGCGAGGGTGACCTCGCCGTTGGTGGTGCCCTCGATCACCTGGAAGCGGCTGTCACCGTCGAACTGCGCGAGCGCCTCTGGTGCCTGCACGGTGCCGATCACGTCGATGCCGTCGGTGAGGAGCGCGTTGACGGCGGCGGTCGCGTCCTTGAAGTACTGCAGGTCGACCTGGCGGATGGCGGGGGCGTCGCCCCAGTACCCGTCGCGGCGGGTGAGGACGAGGCGGTCGCCGCGGCGGAACTCCGAGACCGTGTACGGGCCGGTGCCGACGGGCGTGTTCGCGAGGTCGCCGACGCCGGACGGGTCGAACATCGCGCCGATGCGGGTGGTCATCCGGAAGAGCCAGCTGTTGCTCGGCTGGCCGAGCGTGACCCGCGCGTGCGTCGGGGACACCACCTCGACCCCGGACACGACGCCCATGGCGCTCTTGAGCGAGACCGTCCAGGCGTCGGACTTCACCCGCTCGATGCTGAACTTCACGTCGTCGGCGGTGAACGGCTCGCCGTTCGAGAACGTGACGTCCTCGCGCAGGGTGAAGTCGTAGACGAGGCCGTCGGGGCTGACGGTCCAGGACTCGGCGAGGGCGGGCTCGATCTCGCCGGTCTCCTGGTTCAGCTCGACCAGGCCCTCGTAGACGTTGACCAGCAGCGCCTCGGGGATCGCGGCGCCGTCGGTGCGGGTGAAGTCGAGGTTGGCCGGCTCGGCGGTGAGCCCGATCCGCAGCGGTGCGTCCGGGCTTCCGGGAGCCACGCCGGGGGAGGCGGTGGACCCGGCGGAGCAGCCGGCGGCGAGCAGGGCACCGGCGAGCAGGAGGACGCCCGGGCGGAGGAGCGAATGCGTCACCCGGAAGATCCTCTCACCGCGGCAGTGGTCCGACCAGTCGATCCCAGCACTTCGGGTCCGGAGTTGACCTGAAGTGAGGTTCAGCTCCTACCGTCGGTCCCGTGATCGAAGCACTGGAGCGCTACGGCGCCGCCCTCACCGTGACCGACGACCTGGAGGAGCACGCCCGCGCCGTCGAGGGGTGGGGCTACACGTCCATCTGGGTGGCCGGCGGGCAGCTGACCACGCTCGAACCGCTGCTGCGGATCCTGCGTGCCACGACCCGGGTGGCGGTGGTCCCGGGGATCATCGCCCTCGACGTGCACGGCCCCGAGGCCATTGCCGAGCTGTACGCCGAGGCCGAAGCGATCGCGCCGGGCCGCCTCGTGGTGGGTCTCGGCGGTCCCCAACGCACACAGGCCGGTGCACTGGCGGCACTGGGCACCGCCCTCGACGAGCTCGAAGCCGTGGTGCCGCGGGAGCGGCGGCTGCTCGCGGCGCTCGGGCCGCGGAAGCTGGACCTGGCACGGGACCGGTTCGGCGGCGCCGTCACGCTGCTGGTGAACCCCGAGTACACCGCGTGGGTCCGTGACCGGCTCGGCGGCGGCTCGACGCTGGTGGTCGACCAGCTCGTCGTCCTCGACGAGGACGCGCAGACGGCGAGGGCCGCGGCGCGCGAGCCGCTGGGCTTCCTGTCCAGGGTGGGCGGCTACGCGGCCGCGTTCTCGCGGATGGGGTTCACCGACACCGAGATCCGCGAGATGAGTGACGGCCTCGTCGACGCCACCTTCGCTTGGGGCGGGGCCGACCGGGTGCTCGCCCGCCTGCGGGAGCAGGAGGCCGCGGGGGCCGACCACGTCGTGATCTCGCCGTTGGGTGGTCCGGGCGAGCTGGCGACCCTGGAACGGCTGGCGCCGAGCCTCGTGGGGTCGTGAGCGGTTGTCACTCACGATCACCTACGAGCCCGTTGCGGTGTCGATCGAGACGGTGCGGAACTGCGGGCGGCCGTTGACCGGCAGCGCGAAGCCCTTCACGCGGGAGCGGACCGCGTAGTTGCTGCGCAGGTCGGCGGGGAAGATGCCGACGGCGTCGTCCCAGATGATCTGCGCGGCCCGGGCGTAGAGGCGTTCGCGCTCGCCCTGGTCGAGCGAGGCGCGGGCGTCGAGCAGCAGCCGGTCGAGCTCCGGGTTGCAGTAGCCGGTGCGGTTCGCCGAACAGACGTAGAGCCGGGCGAGGGTGAAGTCGGCGTCACCGGTGCCGGTGGTGTTGGTCTGCAGGTTCAGGTCGAAGTTCTTCGCGTTGAGGTCCTGCAGCCACTGCGGGCGCTCCTTCTCCAGGGGCTCGACCGTGACGCCGATCGCGGCCCACGCCGACACCATCGCCTGCGCGAGCGCGCGGATGTTCGGCCCGCCCTCGCGCGGCCACTGCATCGACACCCGCAGCCCGTCCGGGTGCCCCGCCTCGGCGAGCAGCGCCTTCGCCCGAGCCGGGTCGTACGCGTAGGGCTGCAGGGCGGGGGCACCGAAGACGTCCTGGGTGATGGGTGCCTCCGCCACGCTCGCGCTGTCGCCGAACAGGTCGCCGACGATCGCGTTCAGGTCGAGCGCGTGCCACATCGCCTGCCGGACGCGGACGTCGTCGAACGGCGGGCGGGAGGAGTTGAACCAGGTGAAGTAGTACTGGAAGCTCGGACCGCTGCCGTAGGCGATGTCCGGCCGGCCGTCCACCTCGGACGCCTGGTCGGGCGGGATGGACTGCAGCACGTCCACCTCCCCGGTGCGCAGCGCCGTGATCCGCGCCGCGGTCTCCGGAATGCTGACGATCTCGACCCGGTCGAGCGTGGCCTTCTCGCCCCAGTAGGTGTCGTTGCGGCGCAGCACCACCCTGTCGTCGGGGGTGAAGCTCTCGAACAGGAACGGCCCGGTGCCGATCGGGCGCTCCCAGTACGCCGGGTCGTTCACGCGGTCGGCCGGGCCGATGAACACCAGCGACAGCGAGCTGGGCAGCGTCCCGAGCGGCTCGGACGTGCGGAAGGTGACCGTCCGGTCGTCGGTGGCCTCGACCTGCTGGACGGCCGTGAACAGCGGGGCGAGCGACCACTTGAGCGCCTGGCCCCGCTCCAGCGACGCCTTGACGTCTCGGGCGGTGAGCGGCGTGCCGTCGCTGAACGTCACGCCCGCGCGCAGGTGGAACACCCACGTGTTGTCGCCGACGGGCTCGAACGACTCGGCGAGCACGCCGACCGGCTGCCCGTCCTCCATCGCGACGAGGGTCTCCATGACCTGCTGCACCGCGGTCTGCGTCGGCTCCTCGGCGGGGTACTGGTGCGCGTCGAGCGACACGGGGAAGAGCGCGGGGGAGTAGCGCAGCACCTGCTCCTCGCCCGCACCGCCGCCGCCTCCCGACATCGTGGTGCAGGCCGAGAGCGCTCCCGACAGAACTACGACGGCGGCGAGCGCCGCCGCGGGCAGAAGCCTTCGCATGCTCACCGGTGGGCTCCTTCGTCCAGGGTGAACGTCGCGACCACGGGCTTGTGGTCGGACGGTGCGGAACCGTCGTGGAAGAACTCGACGACCTCGCTGGTACGGGGCCGCACCGCGCCCCGGGAGAAGATCCAGTCGATGGCCTTGGCCGGCGACTGCACCGGCGAGAGGCGGGTGCCCCGGCCGCTGGTGAACGGCATCGGGACGACCGGGTGGGTGGGCGGCGCCGGGGACCCGAGAGCGGTGAACGAGTCGAGGAAACCGGCGTTGCCCAGCTCCCACAACGGCCCGCCGATGTCGTTGACGTCGGAGGTGAACAGGCACGGCCCGGCGCCGGCCAGCTCGTCCAGCGCGGCGGCGACGGCCCGCGCCTGCGGGACGCGCTGGTTGACGCCGGTCGCGCGTTCCTCGGCGTGGCCCGGCCAAGTCAGGTGCGCGGTCGCGAAGACGAGCACGGTGCCGCCCGCCGTGCGCAGCCGCACCCAGAACAGGCCGGCCGTCGGGTCGAGGATCCCCACGTCCCGCACCCCGTAGGCGACCAGCTCGAACAGCTCGCGCCGCCACCAGAGGTTGCTCTGCCGCGCCCAGCCGGGGTGATCGTCGACGACCCGGGCGTGGCCGGGGAGCTCCTCGTCGATCAGGGCGCGCGAGCCGGGCCGCAGCTCCTGGGTGGCGAGCAGGTCCGGCGCCCGGGTGCGGAAGAACGCCCGCAGCGCGGGCTCCCGCTCGGCGAGGTGGGCGTCTCCCCAGAGGTTGTAGGTCGTGGCGACGAAGGTGATCACGCTGCCTCCTCGGGCGCAGGCGTGTTGTAGGCGACGAGCCGCGCGCTCCGGCTCCCGTCCCCGCCGAGGACGAAATCCAGGACGGTCTCCGCGCAGTTGGTGGGCGGGTCGAGGCCCAGGTGCCCGCCCGCGGGCAGGCCCAGTGCCTCGGCCGTCGCCACCCGGACCGGCCCGCCGTGGGTGAAGACGATCACGGTGTGCCGGCTGCCGGCCGGTGTGCTCGTGAAAGGGGCCAGCGTGTCGTCCAGTGCTGCGGCGACCCGGCCCCGCACCTCGGCGAACGTCTCGCCGCCGCCGCGCCGCACGTCCTCGCCCCGGCGCAGCGCGCGGACGATGTCGGGGTACTCCGCTGCGATCTCGACGAAGCTGCGCCCGCTCCACGTGCCGACGGCCGCCTCGCGCCACCGGGTGTCGATGCGGGCGGGGAGCCCGGTGCGGGCGAGGTAGGGCGCCGCGGTCTCGGAGACGCGGAGCAGGTCGCTGGCCACCACCAGGTCGGGCAGGCCGTGGCGCTCCAGGCCTGAGGCGATCGCGCGCGCCTGCGCGTGCCCACGGGCGGTGAGTCCCGGCCCGGTCTGGCCCTCGAACCGGGCGGCCGCGTTGCCCTGCGACTCCCCGTGGCGCACCAGCACCACGCGGACGGCGCGCCAGTCGTCGAGATCGGGGTCGTCGAGGACGCTGTGCCTGTTCATCCGATCGCCCCGGCGGTCAGCGGCTCGGCGAAGTGGCAGGCGCTCGGGTGGCCGGCGCGTTCCACCAGCGCGGGCGTCTCGTCCGCGCACCGCGCCACGGCCTTCGGGCAGCGGGTGCGGAAGCGGCACCCCGACGGTGGCGCCGCGGGCGAGGGCAGGTCGCCCTGCAGCAGGATCCGCGCGCGGTCGGGCTGGTCCCACGGACGCGGCACCGGCACCGCGGAGAGCAGCGCCTGCGTGTACGGGTGCGTCGGCCGCTCGAACAGCTCCCGCGTGGGCGCCTGCTCCACGACCGTGCCCAGGTACATCACGGCGACCTCATCGCTGATGTGCCGCACCACGGACAGGTCGTGTGCGATGAACAGGTAGGTCAGGCCCAGGTCGCGCTGCAGGTCCTGCAGCAGGTTGAGCACCTGGGCCTGCACCGACACGTCGAGCGCGGACACGGCCTCGTCGCAGATCACGAGCTTCGGACGCAGGGCGATGGCGCGCGCGATACCGATGCGCTGGCGCTGGCCGCCGGAGAACTGGTGCGGGTAGCGGTCGGCGTGGGTCGGGTCGAGGCCCACGCGTTCGAGCAGGTCGCGCACCTCGGCCGCCCACCGCGCCCGCGGCACGACGTCGGGGTGGATCTCCCACGCCTCGCTCACGATCTGTTCGACGGTCCGGCGCGGGTTCAGCGAGGCGTACGGGTCCTGGAAGATCATCTGGACGTCGCGGCGCAGCCGGCGCATCTCGACGGGCGGCACCGTCGTGAGGTCCCGCCCCTGGAACAACACCTGCCCCGAGGTGGGCCGCTCCAGGCCGACGACCGTGCGGGCGAGCGTGGACTTGCCCGACCCGGACTCGCCGACGAGGCCGAGGGTGCGTCCCGGGGCGAGGTCGAACGAGACCCCCGCCACCGCCTGCACCGCGCCGACCCGGCGGCGGAGCAGGGCGGAGCGGATCGGGAAGGTGGTGTGCAGGTCGCGCACCGAGAGCAGGGGCTCACGCTCCATCGAGGACCTCCTCCGCGCGGTGGCACGCCGCCGCCCGCCCGGCGCGAGGGACCGGGCGCAGCTGGGGCCGCTCGTCGCGGCAGCGGTCCACCGCGTACGGGCAGCGGGGGTGGAACGGGCAGCCCGAGGGCAGGGCGGCGAGGTTCGGCGGCGCGCCCGGGATCGGCGTGAGGCGGTCCTGGCCGTCCGCGATGCTCGGCAGGGAGGCCATCAGCCCCGCGGCGTAGGGGTGCGCGGGGCGCTCGTAGACCTCCCTGATCGGGCCGGTCTCCGCGGCCCGCCCGGCGTACATCAGCAGCATGCGGTCGGCGACGTCGGCGACCACGCCGAGGTCGTGCGTGATCAGCACCAGTGCCATCCCGTACTCCTGCTGCAGGCTCGCCAGCAGGGCCATGACCTGCGCCTGCACCGTGACGTCGAGGGCGGTGGTCGGTTCGTCGGCGATGAGCAGCCGCGGGTCGAGCGCGATCGCCATCGCGATCATCACGCGCTGGCGCATGCCGCCGGAGAACTGGTGCGGGTAGTCGTCGACGCGCTTCGCCGCGTCGGGGATGCCGACGCGCTTCATCAGGTCGACCGCGGCCGCCTTCGCCTCGCGCCGCGACGCACCGCGATGGCGGCGGAACATCTCGCCGATCTGCGTGCCCACCCGGAACACGGGGTTGAGCGAGCTGAGCGGGTCCTGGAAGACCATCGCCATCTCGGAGCCGCGCAGCCGGCGCACGTCGGCCGCCGGCCGCGTGAGCAGGTCGACGCCGTCGTAGACGATCCGGCCGCCGGTGATGCGGCCCGCCTGCAGCAGGCCCATCACGGCCTGGGCGGTGACGCTCTTGCCGCTGCCGGACTCGCCGAGCACCGCGAGGGTCTCGCCGGGAGCGATCTCGAAGCTCAGGCCGTCGACGGGGGTGATCACGCCGGTCGCGGTGCGGAACTGCACGCGCAGGTCCTCGACCGAGAGCAGCGGGGCGGGGCGGTCCCGGGCGGGGGCCGGCCGTTCGGGGGCAGGGAGCATCGGCTACAGGCTCTTCAGTCGGGGGTCGAAGCGGTCGCGCAGCGCGTCGCCGAGGACGCCGAAGGCCACCACGAGTAGGGCGAGGGCCAGGCCGGGGATCGTCGCGATCCACCACGCCTCGGCGAGGTAGTTGCGGCCGTTGGCGATGGTGACGCCCCAGCTCGGGGTGCTGGTCGGCGTGCCGAGGCCGAGGAAGGACAGCGACGCCTCGGCGAGGATCACGTGGCCCAGCTCCACCGTGGCCACGACCAGCACGGGAGCGACGCAGGCGGGCAGGATGCAGCGGCGCACCACGTGCCAGGTGCCCGCGCCGAGGGTGCGGGTGGCGTCGACGTACTCCCGGCCGCGCACGGTGAGCACCTGGCTGCGGACGACCCGGGCGAAGGTGACCCAGTTGGACACCGCCAGCACGATCACGACGTTCACGACGCTCGGGCCGAGCAGCGCGGCGATGAAGATCGCCAGGAGGATCGAGGGGAACGTCAGCTGCACGTCGGCGAGGCGCATGAGCACGCCGTCGACCCAGCCGCCGAAGTAGCCCGCGACGACGCCGACGGTCACCCCGATCAGCCCGGCGAGCAGCAGCGTCGCCAGTCCGACCGCGATCGAGACGCGCGCACCCTGCAGCATCTGGGCGAGCAGGTCCTGCCCGACCTGGTCGGTGCCGAACACGGCCAGGGTCCCGTCGCTGGTGCGGGAGCCAGGGGGGAGCAGCCGGTCCGCGGTGTGCGTTGCGACCGAGTCGTACGCGAGCAGCACCGGGCCGACGATCGCCGCGAGCACGTACACCGCGATGACGGCGATGGCGAAGCGGATCCGTGCGGTGCCCGGCCGCCGGGACGGCGGGGCGATCGGCGCGGTCTTTGCAGGGACGGGTGGCGCGATCACGGTCATGCCCGGCCCGCCAGCCGCACCCGTGGGTCGAGGTAGCCGTAGAGGACGTCGACCACGAGGTTGATCAGCACGAACCCGGCGGCGATCACGAGCACCGCCGCCTGCACGACGCCGTAGTCGCGGTGGGAGATCGAGTCGATGAGCAGCCGCCCGACACCCGGCCACGAGAAGACGGTCTCGACGATCACGGTGCCGCCGAGCAGGGCGCCGAACTGCAGGCCGACGACCGTGACGATCGGGATGAGCGCGTTGCGGATGGCGTGCGGGAAGATCACCACCCGCTCGGTGAGGCCCTTGGCGCGCGCGGTCTGCACGTAGCCCTCGTGGATCACCTCGAGGAGGCCGCTGCGGGTGAGCCGCACGAGGATCGCGAGGAACGGCAGTGCGAGCGTGACGGCCGGCAGCACCATGTGGGCCGGGGAACCGGTGCCGGCGCTCGGGAGCAGGCCGAAGGTGCGGGAGAGCACCAGGATCAGCACGATGCCCACCCAGAACGACGGCGTGGACTGGCTGATCAGCGAGAACACCGAGACGAACCGGTCGGCGACGGTGTTCACGCGCAGCGCGGCGACGATGCCGAGCGGGATCCCGACCAGCAGCGAGAGGGAGAGCGCCACCACGGCGAGCTCCGCGGTGGCGGGCAGTCGCTCCACCACGAGGCCGAGGGCGTCGCCCGAGAGCCGGTACGACGGGCCGAAGTCGAGCCGGGCGACGTCGGCGAGGTAGGCGCTGTACTGCACGAGCAGCGGCTGGTCGAGGCCGAGCTGGGCGCGGAGCGCCGCCACCTGGTCCGGCGTGGCGTCCGAGCCGAGGATGAGCAGCGCGGGATCGCCGGGGACGAGGCGCAGCACCAGGAAGATGATCGTGACGGCGCCCCACAGGACGAACACGGAGAAGGCGAGCCGCCGGGCGAGGTAGGCCGCCATCAGCGGCTCCGAGTGGGACGCATCATTGCATCGGCTCCATTAACGTTAATGGGGACAGACCGAGGCAGGCTAGGAGGCTTCGCTCCAGCGTGTCAAGGGATCAGGCAACGACTGTCGACGCCCTTGACCATGCCGTTCCATTAACGTTAATGTCCGCGTCCGCCACCATCCCCGTCGCCTGGAGTCCGCATGTCCGAAGCCCGCTCCGCGCCGTCCGCGGAGTCCGCGTTCCGGTCGGCCCTGCTGTCGGTCGACCCGCGCCTGTCGAAGTTCCGGCCGCTTCCCCGCATCCTCGCGTTCGACGCGTTCGACTCCGGCACGCACGGCTGGACCGAGCTGCTCGGCAACTACGACGGCCGCGGCAACCTCGACACGGTCGACGACCACATGCGCGACTTCCGGCCCCCGCAGCTGTCCTCGTGCACGTTCTTCGACATCGGCACGCACGGGGCAATGAGCGGCACCTACGCGCTGAAGCTCGCGACGCGCCCCATCCCTGGCCACACGGCCACCGCGATCCGCCGCCTCACGATGAGCGGCCGCGGGCTGCTGCAGATCGAGGCGTACTTCACCTACAAGTCCGAGGCGAACCTCGGCGGCGGTCCGGAGAACGACCGGTTCGGTGACGTCGTGTGGGACGGGAACCTGCACCCGTCCGAGGCGCAGTTCGGCGCCTTCACCGTGGCCACCGACCTGTGCGGCGACGGCGGCCTGCGCTACCACACGGTGGCGCGCTACCTGAACACCGACCTGGACAACCGGCTGGCCCGGCAGTGGGTCTACCCGACGGTGCCCGAGCCGACCCCGCGCGAGCACCTCGAGGGCAAGGTCAAGCTCGGCTACGCTGCCGACTTCACCGCGCCGAACCCGGAGGACTGGGAGCCGTTCGGCGAGCCCCAGGAGCTCTGCTACAACGAGGTGCCGACCAAGGTCAACTGGCACTACCTGCGGTGGCAGATCGACACGGAGGCCCGGCGCAACGTGGAGCTGCAGGTCAACGACCGCGTTCTGGACATGAGCGACGTCCCGGTGCCCCCGTACGCGGAGCGCTACGACTCGCTGGAGAACCTGCTCAACTTCTACTTCTCCGTCCGCACGCACTCCGCTACGAGAAACTTCCTGTTCCTCGACTCCGTCGTCATCTCCGTCGATTGGTGAACCTGGTGGGTCCCCTGATGAGGCAGTCGCAGACCGCGGTCCTGGAGCGCAACACCACGCTCACGGGCGAGTTCGCCACCGAGCCGTACGAGGCGGCGTGGGCGGGCGAGGCGCGGTGGTTCGTCCAGGTGCTCGAGCGGTCGGCTGAGGACGCCGAGCTCGTCCTCACGACGCAGATCTCGCCCGACGGGATCACGTGGTGCGACCACGACGGCGGCTCGCACCGCACCGAGGGCGAGCTGACCACGTGGGCCGTGCACGAGTTCGGGCAGTGGCTGCGCGTCCGCGGTGCGGTCACGCCGGCGGGGGCGCAGGTCAAGGTCCGCATCTACCTGGCCGTGAAGAGCTGAGCCGATGACCTCCCGCCGGCCCACCCTGCGCGACATCGCCGAGGCGCTCGGCCTGTCGGTGAACACCGTGTCGCGGGCGCTGGCCGGCAAGTCCGACATCAGCGCCCGCACCCGGCGGCTGGTGGAGGCCGAGGCGCAGCGGATCGGGTACGTGCCGAACACGCTCGCGCGGTCGCTCGTGCTCGGGTCGGCGATGACGCTCGGCCTGGTGATCACCACCCCGTCCAACCCGTTCTACGCCCAGCTCATCCACGGGGTGGAGGTGCAGGGGCGCAAGCACGGCTACTCGATGCTGCTGCTCGTCACCGACGAGTCGGAGACGATCGAGCAGGGCGCGGTCGAGTCGCTGCTGCGGGCCGCGGTGGACGGGGTGCTCGCGGTGCCGGTGCAGGGCGGGTCCGACCCGTGGCACCGGCTCGCGACGGCGGGCATCCCGCTCGTCCTCGTGAACCGCGACCTGCCCGCCGGGCGGCACGACTTCGTCGGCATCGACTACGAGCAGGGCGCCTACGACGCCACCCGGCACGCGATCGAGGCAGGCGCGCGGCGGATCTGGATGCTGGAGGAGGACCTGCCGATCACCACGATCGCCGGGCGGGTCGCGGGCTTCCGGCGGGCCATGGCCGAGGCCGGCCTGCCGGTGCCCGACGACGCCGTGCGCTCGGTGCCGACGCGGCGCCACGAGTCGGCGGCGCTTCCGTGGCAGCCGCAGGAGTCCTACGTGGTGGCCCAGGAGATCGTCGACCGCGCCGACCGGCCCGACGCCGTCCTGGTGGGCAACGACTACTTCGCGCTCGGCCTCTACCGCGCGCTCGCCGAGCGCGGGCTGCGGGTGCCGGACGACGTGCTGGTGCTCGGCTACGGCGACTTCCCGTTCTCCGGGTTCCTCACCCCGCCGCTCACCAGCGTGCGACTGCCCGCCTACGAGGTGGGCGCGTCGGCGGTGGACCTGCTCGTCGAGCGCGTGCGCAACCGGTCGGCCGCGCCTGCGCAGAAGCGGCTGCTGCGGCCCGACCTCGTGGTGCGGCCGTCCTCGACGTTGGTGACGTCCTAGACGGGTGGTCGCGGAACGCGATCCGGGGCGGGCGTGCACATCGTGCGGGGTCGGTGCACATGTCCGGCCGTGTGTGTGGTGGCGGGACGGTGTGCACGGTGGCCGCCGAGACCCGGCGGCCCGGCCTCGTGATCGCCGTCCCGTGGCCGGCGAGCCGGGGCCCGGGGCGGGTCGGTCTGCGCCATCGCTATCAAGGCCGCTCGTGCGTTCCGCGGAACGCACGGCGGGTGCTGTCGTGGTGGGGAATCGTTCCTGTGGACGGCATCCCGACCAGGCCGAACCGGCCACAGCGCACCATGATCCGAACTGGCGGTTGTTCATGGCTGCGGCCACGACCATGAACGCCCGATACAACGGATCATGAACGCCAAGATCGCGAGTATCGGTTGTCCACGGCTGTCCGCACAGCCATGGCGGACCGATACTCCGGATCATGCTCGTGACCGCCACCGGACGGGGCTCGGCAAGAGCGCCGAACGCCCGTGATCACTGGTTGTAGCGCCGGAGGATCTCGTCCATCTCGTCGAGGCCGCGCCACTTCTCCAGCAGCAGCTCGCAGACCTGCGTCTCGGTCAGCTCGGGGAACTCCTCACCCATGGCGACCAGGAGGCGGCTCGCCTCGTCGCCGCTGAGGCCTCGGGTCAGCGCGTTCTCGAAGTACTGCTGCCGCGCGAGGGACGGGCGTCCCCCGCCGGCGCCGCGTCCCGGCAGGCCGTCACGCCACTGCACGATCTCGTCCAATCTGCGCGCCGCCCAGCCGGGCGCCCCGTCGACCTCGACATCGGGTTCGGGGAACGGGTGGGCGGAGTCGCTGGGGTAGCGGGAGCGCCACTTGTGCACGGCGTGCCGGCTCACCCCGAGAGCCTCGGCGATGCCGAGGACGCCGAGGTAGCGCTCCCTCATGACGAAAACCTTGTCTCTAGCGTGGACAGAGTATTCCCCGAGGACTGACCTGGTCAACCGAGGAGACGACGTCGGTCAGTCGCGCATCAGCTCCACCACCGGCTCGAACGCCTCGTAGTACGGGTCGTGCACGGTGACGTAGGAGAAGCCGTAGCGCTCGCGGGACGCTCGCAGCTGCTCGGCCATCTGCGCGGGAGTGCCGATCAGCAGGAACGGGGTCTCCAGGGCCTCGTCGACCGTCATCTCGCCACCGAAGCGGGCGACCAGGTCTTCCGCGGCGGCGCGGCGGTCGTCGGTGGGCACGACCATCTGCACGAGCACGTGCCACTCGATGTCGTCGGCCCGCTCGCCTGCCAGCTCCCTGACGAACCGCACCCGCTCGTCGGCCTCCGCGGCGGTGCCGAGCCGGAACGTCCCCGGCGGCTCGCCGGGCACCTGGTACACGCCCGCGACGCCGATGATGTCGGCGTGCCGCGCGGCGACGGACAGCACCCGGTCGCCGGTGCCGCCGACGATCAGCGGCGGGCCGGAGCCGTCGAAGCCGGTGCGCTGCACCGGGACCGGGGAGTGGCCGCCGGGCAGCGCGGCCAGGTCGGCGGTGAAGAACCGGCGCAGCTCGGTGATCGTCTCCTCCAGCCGGCGCGCCCGCGCGCCGAACGGTTCCCACGGGATGCCGGCCACGTCGAACTCGCGTTTCATGTGCCCGGCGCCGAGGCCCAGCTCCAGGCGGCCGTCGGACAGGATGTCGAGCGACGCGGCCTCCCTGGCGAGCAGCGCGGGGTTCCAGAACGGCGCGTTCAGCACGAGCGTGCCGACCCGCAGGTGCTCGGTCACGTCGGCCGCGGCCTGCAGCACCGGGAACGGCGCGGGCCCGCCGAGGTGGTCGGGGGCGAAGACCGCGTGGAAGCCGGCGCTCTCCGCGCGGCGGCACCGCTCCTGCAGGGCCTTGCGTGACGGGATCCCGAAGACGTTGAAGGAGAACCGGAAGTCGCGAGCCACGGTCGATCAGCCTTCCGCTGCGTACGGGTGGGTACAAGGACGGTTCGCCGTCGGCGGACCGGATCAGCGGGGCTGCCTCCCGAGCACGACGACGTCCGGTGCGCCGCGGGCCACCGGCACCTCGAGCGTCATGACGTCGACGAAGAGCCCGCCCATCCGCGCCACGAGCGCGGGGGAGGGGGCGGCGCTCCACACGGCCAGCACCCCGGCGGGGGTGAGGGACCGAGCGGCGGCGGCGAGGCCGGAGTCGGTGTAGAGCCGGGCGTTGGCCGGGCTGACCAGCCAGTCCGGCCCGTTGTCCGTGTCGAGGCAGATCGCGTCGAACGAGGCCGGCGCGGCCGTCGCGATCCGATCGGCGACGTCCGCCTCGTGCACGGCGACGCGCGGGTCGGCGAGCGCGTCACCGTGCAGCGCGGCGAGGGGACCGCGGTTCCACCGGATCACCGCGGCCTCGCGCTCGACCACCTCGACCGCGGTGACGGCGGGGTGCACGAGCGCGGCGGCCAGCGAGAACCCGACCCCGAGCCCGCCGATGAGCATCCGGCCCGGTGGCGGCATGCGATCCGCCGCCGCCGAGACGAGCAGCCGTTCGGAGCTGCCGCCGCGGGTGTCCATGAGGAACACCCCGTTCGCGACGATCTCGTGGTGCTCCCCGTCCCGGCGCAGCACCAGCTCGCCCGCGAGCCCGCTGGTGCGCTCGACCACCTCGCCGGTCACGCCGCCACCGCCCGGCAGACGTACATGCAGTTCTGCGGCCGCGGCGTGTCGAGCACCTCGACGTCGGTGAACCCGGCGCCCGCGAGCATCTCCCGGGCCCGTTCCTGCCCCCACATCGCGCCCAGCCCGGTCCCGCCGGTCGCGATCGAGGTGGGCACGCAGAACAGCAGACTGATGCCGTAGGACAGCGGGGCGTGCGGGTTGCCGGCGTTGTCCTCCAACCGCGTCGCGAAGTTCGTGTCGACCATCAGGAACACCCCGTCCGGGGCGAGCGCGTCCCGGATGAGTCCCAGCACTGCTTCCGGCGCGGCCTGGTCGTGGATAGCGTCGAAGGCCATGATCACGTCGAAGGGCTCGGCGGGGGCGAGCGCGGCGGCGTCGGACACGGCGAAGGTGGCGTTGGACAGCCCCAGTGCCGCTCGCTCCGCCTCGGCACCCGCGATGGCGTCGGCCGCGATGTCGAGGCCCTCGAACGTCGAGCGCGGGAACTCGCGCGCCATCACGTTGACGGCGTGCCCGGTGCCGCAGCCGAGGTCGAGCACGCGCACCCCGGTGCGCAGGCGGTCGAGCAGGCCGGGCACGGGCCGCAGGAAGCCGTCGACGAGGTGCTCGTCGTAGATGTAGCGCCACGTCTCCCCGAGCCCGCCCGCCGACACCTTGGCGTACTCCGCGATCGGGACGCCACCGCCGTCGGTGAAGCACCGCTCGACCTGCGGGAGCACGGATCCGAGCGTGCGCATGCTGCTCGCGGCGGGGCCGACGTTGCGCGACGTGGCCCCGGTCAAGAGCGCGGCGTGCGCGGCAGGCAGTGAGTACCGCCCGTCGGCCGGGTCGTATTCCATGATCTCCCCGGTCACCATGGCGCCCAGCCACTCGCGCACGTACCGCTCGTGCAGACCCGCGCGCTCGGCGAGCTCCGCGCTGGTGACGGGCCCGTGCGCCGCGGCCTCGAACAGGCCGGTGCGGTGGCCGATGCCGATCAGCATCGTGAGCATGCCGCCGGTGAGCATGCCCAGCAGTCGTTCGCCGAAGGCGCGGGTGCGGTCAGGGTCGGGCTCCACCCCGGCGAGTCTTCCAGCCGGGCGGCCCGGGTACTCGACGCCATGCACTCAGTGGGGGAACGGAACCGGTCGACGCCGACCGGCGTCGGGGCGGTGCCGCTGGCGGCGGCCGGGCTCGCGGTCATCGCGGTCTGCTACGGCCTGGCCCGGTTCGCGTACGGCCTCTTCGTGCCGGCGTTCACGGCGGAGTTCGGTCTCGGCGCCGCGGCGGCCGGGGCGATCGCGTCGAGCAGCTACGCCGGGTACTGCGTGGCCGTCGTCGTGGCAACGCTCGCGACGGTCCGGTGGGGGCCGCGGGCCGTCGGGACGGCCGCCGGGGTCGCCGCCGTGCTCGGCACCGGGCTGATCGCGATCGCCCCGGGCGTGCCCGTCCTCGCGGTGGGGGTGGTGGTCGCCGGGTCGAGCACGGGTCTGGCCTCCCCGCCGCTGGCCGACGCCGTGGCCCGGTGGGTGCGCGCCGAGCGCGCCGACCGGGTCCAGGCCGTCGTCAACGCCGGCACCGGGGTGGGCGTGGCGGCATCCGGGCCGATCGCGCTCGCGCTGTCCGGGAGCTGGCGCCTGGCGTGGGCGGCCTACTGCGGGATCGCGGTGCTGGTCACCGTCTGGGCGGCTGTCACGATTCCGCCCGGCCGGTCCCGGCGCCCCTCGCGGGCCCCCGGCGGCGGGGCGTGGTGGCGGCCGGGGACGGGCCGGCTCCTGCTGGCCGCCGCCGCGCTGGGTGTGGGGAGCTCGGCGGTGTGGGTGTTCGGCCGGGACCTCGTCGGGGCGGCGGGCGTGAGCGCGGCCGCCTCCACCCTGATGTGGATCGTGCTCGGGGTGGCCGGGGTGGCCGGCGCCTTCACCGGCGACCTCGTCGCGCGCACCGGCCTGGGCGTCGCATGGGCCGTGGGGATGCTGCTGCTCGCCGCCGCGACCGCCGCGTTCGCCCTCGTTCCCGGCGTGCTGCCGGTGGTGTTCGCGGCCGCCGCGCTGTTCGGGGCGGTGTACATCGGGCTCACCGCCGTGCTGCTCGTCTGGGGGACCCGCATCCACCCGGACGCGCCTTCGCTCGGGGTGGGGGCGGCCTTCCTGCTCATCGCGGTGGGGCAGGCCCTCGCCGCACCCGCGATCGGCCTGCTCGCCGACCTCGCGACGGCGCCGGTCGCGTTCGGTGCGGCCGCGGTCGCGGCGGCCGGTGGAGCGCTCGCGCTGCCGCCCGCCCGAGGGGGTGTCAGCGGGTCAGCGCGAGCCGGGCGGACAGCCCGATGAAGATCGACCCGGTCGCGATGTTCAGCCGCCGGACGGCGGCGCGCCGCTCGGCGAGCAGCGTGCCGAGCCGTCCCGCGAGCAGGCCGATGGGACCGTCGACGAGCAGGTCGACCACCACGAACGCGGCGCCGAGCACGAGGAGCTGGGTGGTGACGCTCCCGCGTGCCGGGTCGACGAACTGCGGCAGGAACGCGGCGTTGAACAGCACGACCTTCGGGTTGAGCAGGTTGGTGAGCAGGCCGCGGCGGAAGGCGCGCCCACGCCCGTCGCCCGCCGCGTCGGCGCGCACGAGCGGCTCGTCACGCCTGCGGAGCGTCGTGATCCCCAGGTACAGCAGGTACGCGGCCCCGCAGAGCTTCACGACGACGTAGAGCGTGGGCACGGCCGAGAACAGGGCGGCCAACCCGAACGCGGTGGCGGTGGCGTGCACGGCCAGCCCCGCGGCCACGCCCGCTGCTGCGCAGAGCCCCACGGCCGGGCCACCCGCGGCGCCGACCGCCATCACGAACAGCATGTCCGGCCCCGGCGTGAGCACGAGCACCGTGACGGCGAGGACGAACGCCGCGAACAGCGCTGGATCCACCATCGCCCGAGCGTGCCACAGGACGCACGGGCCTGCCGGTGGTCGATCGGGGCTCGGGAGTTGAGGGTCGACTCAGCGTTCGCCTCGGCCATGGCGGATCCCATGGCCGAGGCCGGGGAGGCCTGCCCTTCCCCCGCTGACGGTGACGATCGTGGCGAGCAACGCAAGGGCGGCAGCGGGAACGCCGAGCAGGGTGACCGACAGCCAGTCCTGGGCCAGGCCGCCGAGTCCGCCACCCATCGCCACGCCCAGGTAGATCGCGGACGAGTTGAGCCCGAGGAGCACCGGTGCGGAGGCGGGCGCAATGGTCACGAGGCGATGTTGCTGCACCACCGCGGCCATTCCATCGGTCGCTCCCCACACGGCGGCCCAGACGCATGCGACGACCAGGTGGCCGACCATGAGTGGGCTGATCGCGAGCAGCACGGTGCCGCCGACGAGCGCCGCGACCGCGGCCCCGAGCGCCGGGATCTTGTCGGCGAGATGGCCTGCGAAGAAGTTGCCGCCGAGGACTCCGACGCCCACACGAAGAGGATCACGGTGGGGGCCTGGGAGAACGATCCGGTCGTCGCGCCCGCGGTGACTGCTCCGATGTAGGTGTAGACGGCGTAGTGCCCGGCCATCACCAGGAGCGTCGCGACGAGGATGGTGAGGACCTCGGGCCGGCGCAGCGGGGCCAGCCGGGCCGTGAGGCTCGTCGCGGGCAGTACGACCTCGGGCAACGCCACCGAGATACCGATCAGGGCAGCGATGCCGAGGGCGGCGATGGCCCAGAGGGTGAGGCGCCAGTCGACGCTGCCGATCAGGTTGCCGAGAGGCATGCCCAGCGCGGTGGACAGGGTCAGTCCACCGATGACCAGCGCCATGGCGCGGCCTCGCCGTTCAGCCGGCGCGATCGCGACGGCTGCGCTCGACGCGGTGGCGGTGATGGTGGCCGCACCGGCTGCGGTGAGGATCCGGGCCAGCAACGCCGGCACGTAGGTCGGGCTGAGTGCGGTGACGACATTGCCGACGATGAACACGATCAGCGCGAGCTGCAGCGCCGTGCGGCGGTCCAGTGGGCTCAGCAGCCAGCTCAGAACCGGCGCGGCGACGGCCAACGTCAGTGCGAACACGGTCACCAGCTGGCCGGCTGCCGGCACGCTGACCTCGAGGTCGGCGGCGATGGCGGGCAGGAGGCCGGCCATCACGAACGCGTCCGTTCCGACCGCGAAGGTGGCCAGCGCCAGCGGCAGCAACGGACCTACGAGGGGGCCTGATCCCTTCGGCCCTGGCTCGGTGGTCCCGGTGCGGTTCAAGCGTGGTCGCCGGCCTGTTGGGACAGGCTGAACTCCACGCCCTGGTCGTCTGCGCAGTGTGCGTAGGCCCCGGAGGGGATGCGGATCGGATCTTGCGCGGTGCCGCCGAGTTCGCGCACCCGCGCGACGGCGGCGGTGATGTCGTCGACGGCGAAGAAGATGCGCGGGTGTCGTGACGGGTCGTCGTGCGGCGTTCCGCCCATGGGCTGGGGCCCCTGGATCATCGAGTAGCCCGGGAAGTTGCCCTCGTGGAAGGTCCAGCCGAAGAGCGAGCCCCAGAACCGCTGGGTTGCGCCGATGTCGGTGCTCGGCAGCTCGAAGTAGGTGACCTGTCCATTCATGACGCTCGTCCCCCCGTGTATGTCAGCTTTCTGACACGGAGCGTATGTCAGAATGCTGACATGGAGCAAGGGGAGACCGTCGGTGATCTGGACCGGTCGGTGGGCTACGTCGTCAAGCAGGTGCAGGCCTCGCTGCACGCCGCGATGGACGGGGTGCTGCGGCCACTGGATCTGAGCGTTGCCCAGTACGCGTGCCTCGAACTGCTCGGACAGCGCCCCGGCCTGTCCAACTCCGAGCTCGCCCGCCGGGCCTTCGTCACCCGCCAGTCGATGAACCTCGTTCTGCGCCGGCTGCAGGAGCGGGGCCTGCTCACCAGGCCCGACCAGGCCGCATACGGGCGGGCGCTGCCGACCGAGCTCACGTCGGCCGGGCAGGCGAAGCTGCGCGAGGGCAGTGTCGCCGTGCGCGCCGTCGAACGGCGGCTGTTCTCGCCGTTGTCCCCGGCGCAGCAGCGCCGGCTGCGCGATGACCTGGCCGCCTGCGCAGCCGCCCGGTTCTCCGAGTAGTCCCGCGGATCCCGGAGCCGACGCTTCGGCCCGCGTTGACAGAGGTTAGATATCTAACCTATTTTCGCTGCGGACTCGGACAAGGAGGTCGGACATGCGGGCAGTCCGGATAGCTGGCGTGGCGGTCGCCGCCGCCGTCCTCGCGGCGGCGGGGTGCTCGAGCGGAGGGGGAAGCGGCACGGGAGGCGGCGCGGCAGAGCCGGCCGAACCACTGTCGGTCTGGCAGTTCTACGGCGACGAGTCGATGCCGACGGGCAAGCCGTTGTACGACCTCGTCGCCCGCTACGAGCAGCAGAGCGGCACCGACGTCGACATCCGCTTCATCCCGTACGACGACTTCAACCGCACCCTGACGCAGGCCGCTGCGGCCGGCGACGGTCCGGACATCGCGCTTATCAGCGCGTTCGACACGGCGGCCATGGCGGATGCAGGCGTGATCCAGGACCTGAGCCCCCAGGTGCAGGCGTGGGGCCAGCAGGGCGCCTACTTCCCGACCGGCTGGGAGTCGACCCAGGCCGACGGGAAGACCTACGGGATCCCGCACCTCGCCGACGCCTACGCCGTCTACTACAACACCGCGATGGTGCAGAAGGCCCCGACGACGTGGGCCGAGATGGAGTCCACCGCTGCCGCACTGTCCGGCCAGGGCCGGGCCGGCCTCGCCGTGAGCGGGATCGAGGGCGCCGAGGGCGCCACCGGCCTTGCGATCCGGATGCTCGCCGCGGGCGTGCAGCCCACGCAGATCGACAGCCCCGGCGGGCACGCCGCGCTCGAGTCGTTCCGGCGGATGGTGGCCAGTGGCGCGCTGTCCGAGGGCTTCCTCACCTGGAACGAGGAGGACGCGAAGAACCAGTTCGCCACCGGCCAGGCCGCGATGATGATCAACTCGGCGACGTACGTGAACATCCTGCGCGAGGAGAACCCCGACCTGCAGTGGAGCGTCGCCGTGCTGCCGTCGGAGGCGACCGGGCAGACGATGCTGTCCGCGGAGAACCTGACGATCGGCGCCACCAGCGACGACGTCGACCGCGCGTGGGACCTCATCACGTTCATGCAGCGGCCCGAGGAGCTGCAGGTCTACCTGCCCGAGCGGAACAAGCTCCCGGCTCGCAACGACGTGCCCGGCACCGCGGAGGACCCGGTGCGCGCCGTCTTCGCCCAGCAGCTCCAGCAGGCGTGGGCGCCGGACGCTGCGCTGGCCCCGCACACCACCGAACTGCTGACGGCGCTGCAGGCCGCGCTCCAGCAGGCGATCAGCGGCACCCCGGTCCCGGACGCGGCCCGCAGCGCGCAGGCCACGATCGACGAGGCACTCGGGACGTCATGACGGCGGTTCTCGATCGGACCCGCACGCCGGCACCGGCCCACCGGCCGCGTCGGCGTGCGGGCAACCGGACCGACCAGCTCTTCCTGCTGCCCGCGGTGGCGTTCGTCGCGGTCACGGTGGTGTACCCGCTGATCTACAGCGTGGTGCAGGCCTTCCAGGACGTCGGGCTCCGGGAGGTGATCCGCGGCGGCGCCGACTGGGTGGGGTTCGCCAACTTCGCCGACCAGTTCGGCCGGGCCGAGTTCTGGCAGGCCCTGTGGCTCTCGCTGGTGTACACGGTCGGCACGGTGGTGCTGACCTACGCGGGCGGTCTCGCGCTCGCGCTGCTGTTCGTCCGCCGATTCGCGGGTCGCAACGTGATGCGGGCGTTGCTGATGCTGGCCTGGATCCTGCCGACGGTGGTCGGCGCGAACGTCTGGCGCTGGCTGCTCGACGGCTCGTACGGGCTGCTCAACGCGGTGCTGCGCGGGCTCGGCCTCATCGACGGCGACCTCTTCTGGCTGGGCCAGCCCGGGCCCGCGATGGTGTCGGTGATCGCGGCCACCGCGTGGAGCTTCGCGCCGTTCGCGATGATCCTGCTGGTGGCGGGCCTGCAAGGGGTGCCGACGATGCTGTACGAGGCGGCCCGCATCGACGGCGCCGGCGCGTGGCAGCAGTTCCGGCACGTCACGCTGCCCGCGCTGCGTCCGGTCAGCGTCACGGTGATGCTGCTGATCTTCATTTTCGCCTTCAAGACGTTCGACACCATCTACCTCATGACGCGCGGCGGCCCGGGCGGCGCCACGCTCACCCTGCCGCTCTACGCCTTCCAGGAGGCGTTCGAGTTCCGCCGCTACGACACCGCGGCCGTCGCCACCACCGTGATGCTGCTGGTCCCGCTGGTGCTGTCGATCTTCTACTTCCGGTCGCTGCGCAGGGAGGAGACGGCATGACGCGCGAACGCATCCGGCTCGTCGTGGCCGTCGCCGTGACGGCGGTCTACCTGCTGCCCGTCTACTGGATGCTCAACACCTCGTTCAAGCAGCAGGCCGACGTGTTCGCCCGGCCGCCCGCGCTCGTGCCGGTGCCGCCGACCCTGTCGGCGTACCAAAGCGCGGTCTTCGACGACCCGGACATCGGGCGCGGCCTGCTCAACACGTTCGTCATCGCGACCGGGACCACGCTGCTCACGCTGGTCGTGGCCGTCCCGGCGGCGTTCGCGCTCGCCCGCCTGCGCATCCGGTGGGTCACGCCCGCGCTGCTGCTGTTCCTCGCCGTGCAGATGATCCCGGCGGTCAACCTGGCGCTGCCCATGTTCGTGCTGTTCGGGCGGGTGGGGCTGGTCAACACCTACGCCGGGCTGATCATCGCGAACTGCTCGCTCTCGATCCCGCTCGCGATCACGATCATGCGGCCGTACTTCCTGTCGGTGCCCGGCGAGGTGCTCGAGGCGGCACGCGTGGACGGCTGCACGACCTTCGGCGCGTTCGTCCGGGTGGCCCTGCCGGTCAGCATCCCCGGCGTGATCACGATGGCGGTCGTCAGCTTCCTCGGCGCGTGGGGCGAGTTCGTGTTCGGCCTCGCGCTGGCGACCGGCGACGAGCTGCAGCCGGTCAGCGTGGTGATCGCGAAGCTGACCAACGCGTTCGGCACCCGGTGGAACGAGCTCATGGCCGTGTCCGCCGTGGTGGCCGTGCCGGTGATCGTCCTGTTCGTGCTGCTCCAGCGTTACATCGTCGCCGGTCTCACCGACGGCGCCACCAAGGGTTGAGAGAGGACCTGCTGTGCTCGAGATCTGGGCCGCCACGCCGACCCCGTTCACACCGGACGGGAAGCTGGCCCTCGACGTCGTCGCGGCGCAGGCCGCGCACCTGCACGCAGCGGGCGTCGCCGGTGCGTTCGTCGGCGGGACGACCGGCGAGTTCGCGGCCATGGACACGGCCGAGCGGCAGTCGCTGGTAGAGGCCTGGCAGGACGCCCGTCCGGCCGGGATGAAGCTGGGCGTGCACGTGGGGCACACCGACCTCGCGCAGGCGCAGCAGCTCGCGGCGCACGCCGAGTCGTGCGGGGCGGATCTGATCGGGGCGGTGGGCCCGTACTACGGCGATGCTCCGAGTCTCGACGCGCTGGTGGCGCACCTCGCCGCGGTGGCGGCGGCGGCGCCGGGCACGCCGTTCGGCTTCTACCACATCCCGAGCATGACGGGCTCGGCCCACCGGCCGTCGGACGTGGTGGCCGCGCTCGCCGCGGCCGCGCCCACCGCGACGGCGGTGAAGTTCACCGACGGCGACCTGCTGGAGTACGACCGCACCCGCGCGGCCGCTCCCGGGATCGACGCCTTCTTCGGACGCGACGAGCTGCTGCCTGCGGGGCTGGCCTGCGGCGTCGAGAAGGTGATCGGCAGCCTCTACAACGGCATGGCGCCGCTCGCGCACGCCGTGGCCGCCGCGTTCGAGCGGGGCGAGCCGGCCGAGGCGTACCGGCTGCACACCCCGTTCCGCGAGGTGGCAAGGGCCGCGAACGCGCACGGGGGGATCGGGTTCCTGAAGGCGCTGATGAACGAGCTCGGCCCGGATGCAGGCCCGGCCCGCTCGCCGTACGGCCGCCTGGACGCCGCCGCACGTGCCAAGGTGGGCGAGCTGGCCGGAGCCGTCCGGGCGGCACTGGAGGGGGCCGATGGCTGAGAAACGGGTCAAGAACCCGATCTACCTCGAGGCCCAGGCCCGCCTGCGCGACTTCATCACCGAGGCCGGGCTCGGCCCGGGGGACCGGCTGCCCCCCGAGGCCACCCTGGCCGAGCGGCTCGGCGTGAGCCGGCTGTCGCTGCGCGAGGCCACCCGCAGCCTGCAGACCCTCGGCGTCATCGAGGCCCGGCACGGCAACGGGCTGTTCGTCTCGGCGTTCTCGTTCCGCCCGCTGATCGAGCAGCTGCCCTACGGGCTCGCCGCCACCGGCACCGGGCTGGAGGAGATCCTCACCGCGCGCGAGGCGATGGAGGTCGGACTGATGCCGGCCGTCGCCCGGCTGAACCCGCAGGTCGAGCTGGCCGAGTGCGCCCGGCTCGCCGACGAGATGACCGCGCTCGAGTCCCGCGGGAAGCCGATCACCGAGGTGGACAAGCGGTTCCACCTGCTGCTCTACCGGGCGCTGGGCAACCCGCTCGTCGACAACCTCATCGAGGTCTTCTGGGAGCTGTTCACGCGGCTCGGCGACTCCATCCCGGTGCCGCCCGAGGGCGGGCGCGGCGCCGTGCACCTGCGGATCATCCGGGCACTGCAGTCCGGCGACGCGGGCGAGAGCATCGGGGCGATGCAGCAGCACTTCGACGACATCCGCGGGCGCGCCGCGTTGCTGAGGGCTCCCGCCGAGGACGCGGGCTGACCCCGTGGAACCACTGACCGCGTCCACGCTCCGCGGGGCGTGGGCCACCGTGCTGCTGCCACTGCGCGACGACGACGGCATCGACCTCGACGTCCTCGCCGCCGCCCTGGACCGCGTGCTCGCCTCGGGGGTGCACGGCGTCTACGCCAACGGGACGGCGGGGGAGTTCCACACGCTCACCGACGCCGAGTACGACCGACTGCACGCGCTCGTGGCGGACCGCTGCGCCGCCGCGGGGATGCCGTTCCAGCTCGGGGCGAGCCACCCCAGCGGGCAGCTGTCGCTCGACCGGATCGCCCGCGCCGCCGCGCTGCGGCCCGGCGCGATCCAGGTCGTGCTGCCCGACTGGCTGCCGCTCGGGCCCGACGAGGTGCTCGCCGCCGTCGAACGGATGGCCGCGGTGGCCGACGGCGTGCCGCTGGTGCTGTACAACCCGCCGTACGCCAAGACGCAGGTGCCGCCGGAGCTGTTCGGGAAGCTCGCCGACGAGGTCCCGGCGCTGGTCGGCGTGAAGGTGCCGGGCGGCGACGACGCCTGGTACGCGCGGATGGCCGACGCCGTCGGCGGGCGCATCGCGATCTTCGTGGCGGGCCACACCCTGGCCTCCGGATACGCCCGCGGTGCAGCCGGCGCGTACTCGAACGTGGCCTGCCTCAGCCCGGCCGGAGCCGCCCGCTGGTACGCGCAGATCACCAGCGACCTGCCCGCCGCGCTGGAGTTCGAGGGGCGGCTGCGCGGCTTCCTGGACGCCCACATCGGCCCGCTCGGCCGCGCCGGCTACTCCGATCCCGCGCTCGACAAGACGCTGGCCGCGATCGGCGGCTGGGCGCCGATCGGCACCCGGGTGCGCTGGCCCCACCGGTGGGTGCCCGAGGAGGCGATCCCGGCACTGCGCGCCGCTGCGGAGGCCGCCGTCCCGGAACTGTTCACCGGACCGTGAGTGGCCCCGTGGCTCGGGCCGCGACGGGCAGGGCCGCCACCGCGGCGGCGTAGGCCTCGTCGGGTGAGAGCCGCCCACCTGCTGCGTGTGCCTCGTCGAAGGCCGGTTCGCCGATGGCGGTGCGGGCGGCAGTGGCGGCACGGTCGACGTCGTGGCGTTCGGCGGGGGCCAGCGGGAGCCCTGCCGCCCTGCGGGCGGCGTCGGCGGCGCCGAGCAGCACAGCCGCCGCCTGGAACGATCCGGTCGCCGCGAGCGCGCAGGCCAGGCCTTCGATGGCGCCCGCGCTGTCCCGTGGTGCGGCGATCTTCTGCGCGGCGTCGTAGGCCTCGCCGTGCAGGCGCGCGGCCGTGTGTGGATCATCGCGCAGCTCGGCGACGAAGCCGAGCTCGATCAGCACCATCGGCACGTGGACCGCGATGTCGCCGCCGCACCGCGGCGTGTCTGCGAGCACGGTGTCCAGCTGGCGCTGTGCCGTGTCCAGCCGCCCTTCCTTGCGGGCGGCGTAGGCGAGCACTATGCGGGCGAACAGCTGCCCGTCCAGGAAGCCCTGCTCGGTGGCCAGCCCGAGTGCCCGCTCGCCGTACCTCCTGGCCTGCGCGTGGTCACCGGCCTGCATCGAGATCCAACCGAGCCAGGACAGCCTGGAGGAAACCTCGGCCCAGAGGCCGAGCTCCTCGCACCAGCGCAGGCCTTCGCGGTGCAGCGCGGCGGCACGCTCGTGGTCGGCGGTGAGCTCGGCCAGTGCGCCGAGCCAGCACGTCGCTTGCAGCTGTCCCCATCGGTCACCGACGCCGCCGAACAGCTCGGCCGCCCGCCCGGCCTCGCGCCGCAGCACCTCGAGGTCGCCGCGTACGTGCGCGAGCCGGGCCCGGCCCAGGTACGCCGCGCCCTCGGTCCACCGGTCGCCGCAGGCCCGGCTGGTCGCCAGCGCGCGCTCGAGCAGCTCGGCGGCGCCGGGGAGGTCGCTGGTGGCGCCGGTGTCGGCGAGGAACCACTGGGAGCGTGCCCGCGCGACCGGGTCGGGGATCGCGTCGATGACCCGCAGGGCCGCGACGTGCCTCTCGGACCCGTCGGGATCGCCCAGCATGAGCGCGATCCCGGCGCGCCAGGCGAGGGCGGCTTCGTACAGCCCGGCCGTCGCCTCGCCGACCGGTGCGAGCGCCGCATCGAATGCACGCCTGGCCTCACCCAGCCTGCCGCGCAGCACCCAGTACCAGGCCAAGGCCGCGACCATGCGGAGCGCGCGGTCCCGGTTCGGGTCGCCTGCGGTCGTGGCGAGGGCGGCCCGCAGGTTGGAGGTCTCGGCATCGAGCAGGCGCAGGACGCGTGGCTGCTGCGGCCCGTGCAACTGGGCCGCAGCCTCCTCGGCGAGCACGAGGTAGTGGTCGGCGTGCCGGCGGCGCAGCGCGGTGAGCTCGCCCGCCTCGCCGAGCCTGTCCAGGCTGTACTCGGCCACCGACTCCAGCAGCCGGTAGCGCAGGCGTTCGCTGGGCACGACATCGACCAACGAGCGGTCCACGAGGCGGGCCAGCAGGTCCGGCACGTCCAGCGCAGGAAGCCCGGCGTCCGCGGCGACCGCAGCCGCCGCGTCCGCGGTGGCGCCGTCGGCGTGCACGGCGAGCCTGCGCAGCAGGACCTGCTCCGACGGGCTGAGCAGGTCCCAGCTCCAGTCGATCATCGACCGGAGCGTCTGCTGGCGCGGCGGCGCGCCCCGGTGACCGGCGGCGAGCAGCCGGAACCGGTCGTCGAGCCGGGCCGCGACGCCGTCGACGCCCAGCGCGCGCACCCGCGTGGCGGCCAGCTCGAGCGCCAGCGGGATGCCGTCCAGACGCCGGCACAGCACGGCCACCGGCGCGGCGGTGCGGTCGTCCAGCCGGAAGCCCTTGGCGGCGGCCGCCGCCCGCGCGACGAACAACCGAACCGCGCTGCTGCCGGCCAACGCCTCCGGGTCGGCCGCGCCGGGGTCGGGTACGTCCAGCGGCGGGACGCTCCACACGACCTCACCCGCCAGGGCGAGCGGTTCCCGGCTGGTGGCCAGTATCCGCAGGTCCGCTGCGGCGGCGAGCAACCGGTCTGCGAGCTCCGCCACGTGCGCGACGACGTGCTCGCAGTTGTCGAGCACGAGTAGGAGCTGCCGCCCGCGAACCACCTCGACGAGGCGGTCCAGCGGTGTGGTCCGCTCGCCCGGCGCCGCGTTCGCCCGGACGTCGAGCGCAGCGAGCACGGCGTCCACCAGCGACGCGAACGGGTCGGGGTCGGTGGGACCGCCGACGGAGGCGACCGGGGCCAGCTCCACGAGCCAGCCGCCGTCGCGGAAGCCGGGAGCGGCGGCCGCGGCCGCGGCGAGCGCGAGGCGGGTCTTGCCCACCCCACCCGGCCCGGTGAGGGTGACGAGCCGGTCGGTGGCCAGGTGCGCCTCCACGTCGGCGACCGCGGCGTCCCGACCGACGAGTGCGGTGCGCGGCGCGGGCAGGTTGCCCCGGCGTGGGGGTGGCGGGTCGAGTGCCGGATCGCGGGTGAGCACCGCCTCGTGGAGTGCGACGAGCTCCGGGCTCGGATCGAGCCCCAGCTCGTCGGCCAGTAGCGCGCGCAGCTCCCGGTAGCTGTCCAACGCCTCGTGCTGGCGCCCGCTGCCGTGCAGCGCCCGGATCGCGCATCCGCGCAACCGTTCCCGCAACGGGTGCTCGGCCACGAGCGGACCGAGCTCCGCGGCCACCGCCGCGTGCTCGCCGAGGCCGAGCCTCAGCTCCGCGACGTCCTCCTGCGCAACGAGCCGCTGCTCGGTGAGGTGGGCGATCGCCACCGTGGCGAACGGTGCGTCGGCGAAATCGGCGAGGGCGGGCCCGCGCCAGAGGCCGAGCGCCTCGGTGAGCAGCGCGACGGCCGTGCGCGGCCCGGCGGACCTCGCCTGCGCGACGAGCCCGGCGAACCGGCCGGCGTCGACGGCCTCCGGCGCGGTCCGGAGGGCGTACCCGGCCGGGCCCGACACGACGAGGGAGCGCCCGCGGGGCTCGGCGTCCTCCAGCACGCGGCGCAGCTGCGAGACCTTGGCCGACAGGGTCGCCGCGGCCGACGGCGGGGGGCGTTCGCCCCAGATGTCGTCGATCAACCGGTCGGCAGGCACGGGTCTGCCCTCGTTCACCAGCAGGTCGGCGAGCAGCGCGCGCACCTTCCGGCCGGGCACGGCGAGGGGCGTGCCGTCGTCCGTCCACACGGCCACGGACCCCAACATCCCGAATCGCACGATCGCACCTTATGTGTGTTCCGCGGGACGGCAGCCGGACCGCAAGGAAACCGAAAACGTCGCCCGGAAGCTGGTGTCCGTGCCCGAACAGCAGGACGTCGCGACGGACCCGATCCGGCTCGTGATCATCATCGGCAGCACGCGGCACGGTCGGTTCGGCCCGACGGTGGCCACCTGGTTCGCCGGGCGTGCCGCCCGGCGCCGGGATCTGGCGACCGACGTCGTCGACCTCGCCGACGCCGGGCTGCCGAGCACGCTGACCGACGTCGACGAAGCCGTCCCCGGGCCGGTCACGGCGCTCGCCCCGCGACTGGCGGCCGCCGACGCCTTCGTGGTGGTGACGCCGGAGTACAACCACAGCTTCCCGGCTCCGCTGAAGACCGCGATCGACTGGTTCTACCAGGAGTGGCACGCCAAGCCGGTGGCCTTCGTGGCCTACGGCCGTGAGTCCGGGGGACTGCACGCGGTCGCACAACTGCAGGAGGTCTTCGCCGAACTGCACGCGGTCGCGCTGCCGGACCCGATCACCCTGCCCTGCTACTGGGACCAGTTCGCCGCCGACGGCAGCTGGCCCCGCGCTGCCGCGGCCTGCAACGAGCAGGCCACGGCAACGCTCGACCGGCTCTGCTGGTGGGCCCGTGCCCTGCGGGACGCGCGGTCGCGCTCCCCCTTCACCCCATGACCCCCGACAGGAGGACCACCATGTCCAGGATCTCTACGCTCGCGGCGCTCGGTGTCGCCGTCGTACTCGCCGCCGTGTCCGGCTGCGGGGCGAGCGAGACACCTCCGGCGAACCCGCCGCAGCCCGAGTCGGGCCGGCACGCGACGGTGAACGGCCTGCAGATGTACTACGAGGTGCACGGCCCGGAGACCGGTCGCCCCCTGGTGCTGCTGCACGGCGCCTTCTCCGGGATCGGTGTCGACTTCGCCACGCTGATCCCGGCGCTCGCGCAGAACCGCCGCGTGATCGCGGTCGAGCAGCAGGCGCACGGCCACACCGCCGACATCGACCGGCCGCTGCGGGTCGAGCACATGGCCGCCGACACCGCGGCGCTGCTGACCCAGCTGGGCGTGACCCAGGCCGACGTCCTCGGCTACAGCATGGGGGCCGCGGTCGCGTTCACCATGGGCGTGCAGCACCCCGAGCTGGTGCACAAGCTCGTGCTGGTCTCGGGCGGCTACGACGACAAGTCCACCCATCCCGGTTTGATGGAGGGCCTGCAGGACTTCAAGCCGGAGATGCTGCACGGCACCCCGTTCCACGACTACTACCTGGCCTCAGCACCTCGCCCCGAGGACTTCCCGACCCTGGTCCAGAAGAAGGTGGAGATGGATCGGCAGTACCCGGTCCACCCGAAGAGCGTGGTGGAAGGGCTGCCCGCGCCGGTGCTGCTCGTGGCTGGTGACTCGGACATCGTGCGGCTCGACTACACGGTCGAGTTCTTCGGGCTCCTCGGCGGCAACGTCGTCGGCGATCTCGTCGGCCTGCCGGCCTCCCAGCTGGCCGTCCTGCCCGGCACCACCCACATCGGCGTGATCCACCGGCCCGAGCTGCACACGATCGTCCCCGCGTTCCTCGACGCACCGGCGAAGAGCTAGAGGGCATCCGTTTCACACCGGCCGAGCGCGGAATGCGGTATGACGCGCGGTGTGAGCCACCAGCGCTGGACCGGGCGGGGCGCATGAGCGCTCCGCCCGGACGTGCGGTGAAGGGGGTGATCGAGTGGCCGGGCATGCGCTCGGAGTACTCGTGGCTGTCCCCGCACCGTGAACCGACCGTCACCAGGCCGAACCAGGTCGGTGTCTCGTTCTCCTCCCACAGCGGCCAGGAGTACGAGTCGGGCGGCCGGGCCGTGCGGGCGGACATCCGTGCCGGCGCGGTGTTCGTCACCGGCGAGGAGGGCATCACCTGGGGCGGAGTGGACGGCACGACCGAAGCCCTCGAGATCTACCTGGATCCGGTGCTCGTGCGCCGAGCAGGCGTGCCGCGCATCGAGAACGCGCTCGGCGTGCTCGACCCCGTGGTCTACGGGATGGCCACCCTCGTCAGGCGGGCGCACGTCGTCGGCGGGAGCCTCACCGACATCGAGGCCAGCACCCTGACGCACCGCCTGGTCACCCACGTGGCCCGTGCGTACGGCGACGGCCCCGCCCCGGTGGCGCCGGCGGTCGGCATGCTGGACCGGCGGACGGTCGACCGGGTGACGGAGTACGTCGACGCGGACCTGGCCGCCACGATCACGCTCGACGCGTTGGCAGGCGTCGCCGCGCTCAGCCCGTTCCACTTCGCGCGGGCGTTCAAGGCGACCACCGGGCTGGCGCCGCACCGCTTCGTCACCGCCCGCAGGCTGGAGGCCGCGAAGGCGGCGCTGCTGACGTCGGACGCGAGCGTGGTGCGGGTCGCCCACGCGGTCGGGTACTCGAACGTGAGCCACTTCCGCCGGGTGTTCCGGCGCGAGTTCGGCGTGGCGCCGGGCGAGCTGCGGCGCTGAGCGCAAGATCGGACCCTCCGCTGCGGCGCGTGTTGTGCCAGGTTCCTGCTCGTGTTCGCATCCGACGATCCCGCTGCCGTGCTCACCGGCCTGCTGCAGGCCGCCGACGACCTCGACTGGGAGGCGGTGCGGGACCGCCTCGCCGACGAGGTGCGCACCGACTACTCCGAGCTGTTCGGCGGGGAGGCGGAGACGCTGTCCGCCGACGAGCTGGTGAAGCGCTGGCGGGGGTTGCTGCCCGGCTTCGACGCCACGCAGCACCTCCTGGGCACGGGCCTGGTCGAGGAGCGCGAGGGTGGTCTCGTCCTGCGGACCCACGTGCGCGCCTACCACTACATCGACGGCGCCGAGGGCGGCCCGGTCTGGGGTGTGCACGGGCACTACGTGGTGCCGCTCGAACGCACACCGTCCGGTTGGAAGATCGCCGGGATCACGCTGCGGCTGTTCCACCAGGAGGGCAACACCGTCCTGCCCGCGCTCGCGGGGGAGCGCGCCGCCACGTCGCCGCGGGCGGCCCGGCCGCATCCCTAGGAGCGCCCTGAACAACTCGGACCTACAGCTGACCAGCTCGGCGCGGGTGGTGTTCTCGGACTCCGGCCATCGGGCCTGTCGACCGAAGGCTCGCCATCTTCAGGGGCGGTGCACGCCGAGGGACCGGCGCCAGTATCCGGAGACGACCCGGCGGAGGCGACCGGTGTCGACGGCACCGGGGTCGAGCAGGTACTGCAGCCCGATTCCGCGGAGTTGACCGACGACGGCGACGGCGACGTCGTCGGCGGAGGTGTCCGGGTGCACGGTTCCCTCGGTGATGCCGGCGGCGATGTCGCCGCGTATGTCCGCGCGGAACGCCTCGTCGCGCTCGCGGAAGATCGGGGCGAGTTCGGGCGCTGTCGCAGCCTCCGCCCACAGCAGCAGGAATGCCCGGTTCATCACCCCGATCCCGTCGAGGGCGCCGATGTAGCCGTCGATGAGGCGGAGCATGCGTTCGAGGCCGGGTGGCAGGTCGGCGAGCCCGGGGACGAATCCGGCCTGCGTGGCGCGGGCGAGGGCTTCGAGCATCGCCTTCTTCGTCCCGAACTGGTGGGTGACGATCCCGCGGCTGTAGCCGGCGCGTTCGCCGATCCGGGCCAGGGTCACCGACCGCACCCCGTCCTGCACGACGAGCTCGGCGGCTGCGGTGAGGAGCGCGACCTCGGTCTTCTCCCGGCGTTCCTGCTGGGTGCGCCGCGCGCTGTGCGAGGGGGCCGGCGGGGTCGCGACCATGTCGACACGGTAGCAATCAGTTGCGAGCCGGATGGCGAGCGTTCATGCCGGCCGCGCGGGTCCCGCCTTCGGTCGTGGCCTGACGACGGTCGCGACGTCGGGTGCCTGCGGCCCCGCGAGCAGCGCCCGGAACGCGGTTCGGAGCGCTGCAGGCCCGGTCTGCTCGTCGACCCGCAGCCATTCGGCGGCGCGACGGAGGAACTGTTGTTCGCCGGCGGCCAACCGTTGCTCGTAGGCGAGGTCCCCGACCTTCGTCCGCTGCAGAGCCTGCTGTGCCGGGGCGAAGAAGCGCTCCGGCTCCGGCAACCCGGGAAGCTCCAGAGGCTGTACCGAATGCGTCCCGCCGATCAGAACCGTCCTCCGCAGACGGTTGCCGAGCAGGTGGTGCACGGAGGTGACGAGGTCGGGGTTGCGGGTGAGGTCGAGGAACACGGCCGGCCCGTCCGTGGCGAGGGTGCCGAGGTCGTCGTAGGCCGACACCTGGTCGTAGACGCTGAGACCTGCGGTGAAGGCGATGTTGGCGGGCGA
The DNA here is from genome assembly GCF_006717045.1 of Pseudonocardia cypriaca. Lineage (NCBI taxonomy): Bacteria > Bacillati > Actinomycetota > Actinomycetes > Pseudonocardiales > Pseudonocardiaceae > Pseudonocardia > Pseudonocardia cypriaca. The sequence goes on along the minus strand of NZ_VFPH01000001.1, from coordinate 3,494,106 downwards.
GGTCAACCCGTGGGTCCGGATGCCGGGATCCGAAGCCAGCCGCTCGGCGGTCCCGATCGCCGTCTTGCTCGACGCGCTCGACAGCACCACGGTCATCGGCCCCGCGTCCGCGTTCATGTCCCTGACGTGGTCGGCCAACTGGAGGCAGGCCGGGTAGATCGTCTGCACGACGGCGCGCAGCGGGTCGAGGTGGTCCGGCTCGCCCGCCGGTCGGTAGCGGCGGTAGGAGTCGTCGAGCCCGCCGCGGTGCGCGGAGGTGTCGAGGAACGACCCGGTCTCCGTCGGCGCGGGGCGAACGGTGAGATCCGTCGACATCGGGAGCAGCCCGAAGTACCGGCTCCCGACGGCGACGTCCTCGTGCGCCGAGGCCTCGACGACGGCGAATCCCCACGCCGGAACCCGGCCGAAGCCGGGAGGCGCGGGGAAGGCCGTCAAGTACCCGGCGCGCTCGCCCAGGGCCGCGTACGTGACGTTGTTCGAGGTCAGGGCGAGCGCCTCGACGCCGAGCCGGATCGTGCCGGGTTCGAGCGGCTCCTCCGCGCGTGGGCGCAGCGAGAGCGCCGACACGTCGTCTCGGCGGACCAGCAGGTCCCAGCGGTCCGCGGGCGAAAAACTTGTGAGTTGCATAGCAAGTATCGTAGCAGGGAAAGGGTGGCCACCCGGTTCGACTCGTCGTGCCTCGTGGGCGGGTCGGACCGGCGTCGCGATGGCGGTCAGAGGTGGGCGCGGAAGTGGGCGTCCGCCGCGTCGACCGCGAGGGCGACCTGTGGTTCCTGGTCGTAGAAGTCGACCTGCGTGCCCTCGGCCCACACCGTCTCCGCCGGGCCGGCGACCGTGCCGGCCACCGCGCGGAGGTTCTCCGGCAGCACGCAGCCGTCGCCGTGGACGAACAGGCTGGGTACCTGCACGCGCGGCGCCGCGGACAGCCCGTCGAAGGTCAGCCAGTACGCCCAGCTGAGCTCGGCCATCTCGTTCGTCCACGTGGGCACGGCGCCGCGCTTGGGCGATCCGTAGTAGTCGAGGTCGAGGAACATCCCGGCGCGCTCGTTCCCGGCCTCGTAGGCCGGGACGGTGCGGACCTCACCGGTGCGCTGGTAGGCCGCGAGCGCATCCGCCGCCCGGTCCAGCCGGCCGGCGACGCCGTCGGCGCCGCCGTAGAACGGCGCGACCGATCGCGCGTCGTGGAACCAGCCCGCGACGCTCGCGAACGCCGCGATCGGGGCACCGGCCGCGATCGCGCGCACCGCGTACTGCGCGCTCGCGCAGATGCCGAGGTAGCCGATCGCGCCCGGCCGGACGAACGACAGCGTCGACACCGCGCGGGTCGCCGCGATGATGTCGTCGATCTTGCGAGCCGGCAGCTCCGCCTGCCGCGGCGTGCCGTCGCTCGCGCCGAAGCCCGCGAAGTCGAAGGTGAAGACGGTGTACCCGCGCTCGGCGAGGCGGGCTGCGTACAGGTCGGCCATCTGCTCCTTGACGGTCAGCCACGAGCCGGTGACGACGATGGCGGGCTGCGGCTCGACGAGGTCGGGAACGGCGCGGTGCAGTGTGGCGGCCAGCGAGGTGCCACCGGTGAAGAGCTGGAAGGGACGGGGCTGGGTCATGGGCCGACCATGGCAGGTGGGAGAGGCACGGGGAGGCTCCGATCTTGCGGTCTCAGGGCAACCTGGAGAACCAGGCGAGCGATCCGGCGGCCGCGACGAGTGCGGCGAGCAGCGCCGCGGCGAGCATGGCGCTCGTGACCTCCCGCTCCTCGGTGCGGAAGCCGATCGACGAGCCGATGTCCGCGTACACGGCCTCCAGCTCGGCCGCGGTCTCGGCCCGGTAGGCGAGGCCGCCGCTGCCGGCGGCGAGCCCTGCGAGGGCCTCGATGTCGGCCGGTACCCGCACGCTCTCGCCGTTCACCGTGGTGGTGCCGGTCGGGGTTCCGTAGGCGATGGTCGAGACCGGGACACCCGCCGCGGCAGCCTCGGCGGCAGCGTCCGGGATCGGGGTGCCGGTGGTGTTGGCGCCGTCGGAGAGCAGGACGATCCGGGCCGGGGGAGGATCGGCGCCGTCGTCGGAGCTGCGCACCGCCTCGACGGAGGCGAGCACCGCGTCGCCGATGGCGGTGCCGGAGCCGAGCGAGATCCGGTCGAACGCCGCCGTCACCGCGGCGCGGTCGGGCGTCGGCGGCACGGTCACCGCGCTGGTGCCCGAGAAGAGCACCAGGCCGACCGGGAACGCCTCGGGCAGCTCCGCCACGAACTGCCGAGCCGCGGTCACCGCGGCGGCGATCCGCGACGGTGTGACGTCCTGGGCTCCCATCGACATCGACACGTCCACGGCGACGACGATCGTGGCCCGCTCCCGCGGCACCTGGACCTCCATCACCGGCCGGGCCATGCCGAGCACGAGGCCTGCGATCGTCAGCAGGAACGCGACGGCGGGGAGGTGCCGGCGCCAGCCCGGCCCGTGCGGCATGACCCGCTCGAGCAGCGGCAGGGCCGCGAAGCGCACCGCGTAGCGGCTTCGGCGGCGCTGCACCACGACGTACGCGACGATCAGCGCGGCGACCACGGCCAGCAGTGCGAGCCAGCCGGGGGAGAGGAACCTCATCGCACCCTCCGGTAGCGAGCGGTGCGGCGGCGTACCGCGACGAACCTGGCGACGTCGCCGACCCAGTCGCCGTCGGTGCGCAGCACCAGGTGGTCGGCGCCCGAGGACCGGATGGCGACCGCGGTGGCCGCCCGGTGGTCGGCGACCGCCCGCGCGTAGCGCTCGCGCAGCCTGCGGTCCCCGGTCCGGACGTGGGTGCGGCGGCCGGACTCCGGGTCGACGAGGGTGAGCAGCCCGACATCGGGCAGTTCCGCCTCCCGCCGGTCGGTCACCTCCACGGCGAGGACGTCGTGCCGCGCGCCGAGCCTGCGCAGCGGGACGACCCAGTCGAGGCGCTCGCCCGGCGTGCGCGGCAGCAGGTCGGACACGATCACCCGCAGCCCGGGTTTGCGCTGCTCGCGGTGCAGCCGCTCCACCGCGGTGGCGAGGTCGAGGCCCGCCCCTTCCGGCGTGCGGGGTGCGGCGAGCAGCTCGCGCAGCAGCACGCGGCCGGCCTGACGCCCCGGCCGGGGCGGGACCGTGCGCGGGTCGGCCCCACCGGCGAGACGCACGCCGAGCCGGTTGCCGGGCCGGTCGGTGAGCGCGAGCACCGCGGCCACGACCGCGACGGCGAGGTCGCGCTTCTCCATCAGCGCCGTGCCGAAGTCCATGCTCGCCGACGCGTCGACCAGCACCCAGGTCTCCAGCTCCGGCTCGGCGATGCTCGCTCGGACGTGCGGCTCGCCCGCCCGGGCGGTGACGTTCCAGTCCATGCGCCGGACGTCGTCCTGGGCCGGGCGGTAGGGCCGCACGTCGTCGAGCTCCGCTCCGGGCCCGGTGCGGCGGCCGAGCCTGCCACCGTGCAGGAGGCCGTCGAGGCGGCGGCGGATCGCCAGCTCGTGGACCCGCAGGGCGCGTTCGGCGGTCGCGAGATCCAGAACCGTCATGCGGCGTCCTGCGCCGGGGTGACCCGCGGGGCGTGCACCGCGGTGAGGACCCGCTCCACCAGCGCCCGCGGGGGCACGGCGTCGGCCAGCGCGTCGTAGGTGAGCACGAGCCGGTGCGCGAGCACGTCCGGCGCGACGTCGCTGACGTCGCCGGGCAGCACGTAGGTGCGGCCGCGCAGCAGGGCGAGCGCACGTGCAGCGGCCACGAGCCCGAGCGTGGCGCGCGGGCTCACGCCGAGCTGAAGGGCCGCTGCGACGTCGGGCAGGCCGTACCCCGCCGGATCGCGGGTGGCGAGCACGAGGCGCACGGCGTACTCGGCGCTGGCGTGGTGCACGAACACCCGGTCGGCGGCCCGTTGCAGCGCGGTGACGCTGCCCGGGTCGAGCACCCGGGCCGGCACCGGCGGGTCGACGCCCATCCGCGCGAGGATCGTCAGCTCCTCGACGCCCGACGGGTACCCCATGTCGATCTTGAGGAGGAACCGGTCGCGCTGGGCCTCCGGCAGCTCGTACACGCCGTCGGACTCGATCGGGTTCTGCGTGGCGAGCACGAGGAACGGCGAAGGGAGCGGGTGGCTGTGACCCCCGAGCGTCACCTGCCGCTCGGCCATGGCCTCCAGCAGCGCCGACTGCACCTTCGCCGGAGCCCGGTTGATCTCGTCGGCGAGCACGACGGTGGCGAAGATCGGCCCGAGCTCCACGTCGAACTCCTCGGCGGAGGGGCGCCAGATCCTGGTGCCGACGATGTCGCCGGGCACCAGGTCGGGCGTGAACTGCAGGCGGGAGAACGTCCCGCCGGTGACGGTGGCGAGCGTCCGGACCGCGAGTGTCTTCGCGATCCCGGGCACGCCCTCGAGCAGGCAGTGGCCCCGGGCGAGGATGGCCACGAACATCCGCTCGAGGGCGTGGTCCTGGCCCACGACCACTCGCTTGACCTCGAACAGCGCCTTCTCCAGCAGCGCCGTCTCCGGCAACGCGGTCTCCACGGAGACGGCGGCGCTCACAGCCGGAACGTGGCGTTGGCGGCGCCGGTCCGGCCACCCTCGTTCGGGCAGTCGGAGTCGGGCGTGTTCTGGGCGGGACGCAGGTCTGCCGGCCCACCGCGCTCGACCGACACGGTGGACGGGGCGGCCGGCGCGGGGTTCGCCGCGAGGGCCACCCCACCGACGACGAGCGCGCCGCCGGTGAGGACACCGGCGAGGACGATGCGTGCGGTTCTGGACATTCTGACCTCCGAGGAGACGAGGCCGGCCCCGCCCGTGCTGGGGGGCGTACGGGCCGGGCCGGCCGACGGCGCCGGTGGTGAGGGGCGGCCCACCGGCTGCACCCAGCAGACCAGGGCGACCCGAAAACGCCGGGAAGCCCGACCGAAAGCGGATCGAAAGGACGGCGCTGCACACCGCGCGAACTCGCTAGCGTCGCGGCATGCGGCTCTTGGTGGTCGAGGACGCGCACGATCTTGCGAGCGCGCTGCGGGTGGGGCTCGGCCGGGCCGGTTACGCGGTCGACATCGCCCTCACGGGCGCGGACGCCGTCGCGAAGCTCGCGGTGAACACCTACGACCTGCTCGTGCTCGACCTCAACCTCCCCGACGTGGACGGCTTCGCGCTCTGCCGCGGCGTGCGCGCCGGCAGCATCGCCGGCCCGAGCGGCCCCGAGCTGCGGATCCTCATGCTCACCGCGCGCGGCGAGCTGGTCGACCGGGTCCGCGGCCTCGACGAGGGCGCCGACGACTACCTGGTGAAGCCGTTCGCGCTCGCCGAGCTGCTCGCCAGGGCCCGCGCCCTGCTGAGGCGCGACAACGGTGGGGGGACCGCGGTCCTCACCGTCGGCGACCTGTCGCTGGACGACGGGCGCAGCACCGCCTCCCGCGGTGACCGGGAGCTGCCGCTCACCCGCAAGGAGTTCGCCGTGCTGCGCTACCTCATGCACCGGCCGGGGCACGTCGTCTCGGCCGAGGAGCTACTGGAACACGTGTGGGACGAGAACACCGACCCGTTCACCCAGACCGTGCGCGTCACCGTCGGCACGCTGCGGCGCAAGATCACCGGCGACGGTGAGCCGCCGCTGATCGAGACCGTGATCGGGCGCGGCTACCGGCTGCGGGAGACGGGGTGAAGCGCCCCGCGTGGTCGCAGACGATCCGGTTCCGGCTCGCCGCCACGTACTCGCTGGTGCTGTTCGCGCTGGCCGCGCTCGTGCTCGTGGCCGTGTACGCGATCGTGTCCGAGAGCGTCGACGCCGCGCCGCTGAACCCGATCACGGTGCAGAAGGTGAAGGAGGTGGGCGGCGAGCTCGTGCTGAAGGACGGCGAGCAGTTCCAGGCCGCCGACCTCGCGAGCGTGCAGCAGGCGGTCAACCACAAGGCGCTCGAGCTCATGCGCGACGCGTCCGCAGGCGCGCTCGGCGGGCTGCTGATCGCGAGCTTCGGGGTGGGCTGGTGGCTCTCCGGGCGCGTGCTGCGCCCGGTCCAGCGGGTCACGGCGGCGGCGCGGGAGATCAGCGCCACCGACCTGTCGCGCCGCATCGCCCTCGACGGCCCGCACGACGAGCTGCGCGACCTCGCCGACACCGTCGACGACATGCTCGCCCGGCTCGACGGGGCGTTCGCGGCGCAGCGCCAGATGATCGACGACGCCTCCCACGAGCTGCGAAACCCGCTGGCCGTCATCCAGATCAACCTCGATGCCGTGCTGTCGCGCGACGACGTCGACGCGGCCGAGCGGCGGCGGGCGAGCACCGTGACGGCGCGGGCGACCCAGCGGATGGGCAGCCTCATCGAGGACCTCCTCGCCGCGGCCCGCCGAGCGGCTCCCGCGTTCACCGACGCCGACGTCGACCTCGGGCAGGTCGCCGACGAGGCGGCGGACGCGTTCGCGCTGCTCGCCGACAGCGACGGCCTTCGCCTCGAACGCCGCCCCACCTCCGGCCTGGGGGTGATCGGCGACGCCGAGGCGCTGCGCAGGGCCGTGGACAACCTGCTGTCCAACGCCGTGCGCGTGTCGCCGCCGGGGGAGGAGATCGTGCTCGCCACCGGCCGGTACGGCGGCTGGGCCTGGCTGGCCGTGCGCGACCACGGCCCGGGAATCGCCCCGGAGCACCAGGAGCGCGTCTTCGACCGGTTCTGGCGCGGCCCGGACGCCACTCGCGGGCGGGACCGGGGCACCGGCCTCGGCCTCGCGATCGTCCGGCAGGTCGTCGAGAGCCACGGCGGCGCAGTGGCCGTGCACAGTGCGCACGGGGCCGGCGCCACGTTCGTGCTGTGGCTCCCGATGCGCACCGCGGGCGTGACGGAGCGGACGCCCCGCCCGCCGACGCTGGACCCGCTCGCCGCGGGCTCGCCGGTGCATTCCTGACGCACCGACCTGACGCACGGCCTCCGCCGGAGCAACTCGTGAGGCGGCCCGGTCAGCCGGCGGCTCGGCGGCGGGCGCGGTGGGCGGCGACGTTGATGCGGTTGCCGCACACCTCGGGTACGCAGTAGCGGCGGCGGCCGGCACGGCTGGTGTCGACGAACATGCCGTCGCACGTCGGTGCGGCGCAGTGGCGGAACCGCTCGGGCCCCAGCGCGCGGAGCACGCCGAGCAGCGCGGTGCCGGTGAGGAGGGCGAGCTCGTCGGCGGGCGACGCGCCGGGCCGGGCGCGGACCTGCCACTGCCAGTGGCCGTCGGGGTCGGGGTGCAGTTCCAGACCGCCTGCGGCCGTGGTGAGCGCGGCGGCGCGGGCGGGGTCGGGTTCCTCCAGCAGCGTGCGCAGGGTGCGCCGCAGGTCGTGCACGGCGGCGAGGTCCGCGGCGGTGGGCGCGCCTGGGTGCAGGTCGTGGTCGGCGAGGAAGCGGGCGAGCACGTCGGGGTCGGGGAGGGTGTCGCCGGTGCTCACCATCACCTCGGGTGCCGTGTTGACGAGGTCGGTCGCGAGCGCCGCACCGGCCCTGTAATCGTCTAGCTGGACTTGCATCCCTTACCAGCCTCCCCTACCGTGTAATGGATGAACCGAGACTACACCTCTATACGGGTCCGGCCGGGTGTGGTGCTGGTCGGGCTGCTGGCGCTGGCGCTGAACCTGCGCACCGCGCTCGCCGGGTACCCGCCCCTCATCGACGCCGTCCGCGCCGATCTCGGTTTCTCGGCGGGCGCCGCGGGCTTCGTGCAGACCGGGGCCGTGCTGATGATGGCGGCCGGCTCGCTCGTCGGACCGGCCGCCGCGCGGCGTGGCGGACCGGAACGCGCGCTCGTCGGCGCGGTCGGGCTGGTCGCGCTGGGCAGCCTCGTGCGCGGCGTGCCCGCGGCCGTTCCGCTGGTGGCGGGCAGCCTGCTGGCGGGCTTCGGCATCGGCGTGGCGGGCGTGCTGCTCACCGGCGTGGTCAAGGAGCACCTCGCCGCCCACGCCGGGGCGGTCACCGGCGGCTACGTCGTCGCGATGATGATCCCGTCCACGGTGGCGAGTGCGGTCGCGGTGCCGCTCGCCACGGCCGTGGGCGGGTGGTCGCTCGCGCTGGCCGTCTGGGCGGTGCCCGCGGTGCTCGCCGCCGCGGCGTGGCTGCCGGTGGCCCGCAGGGTCGAGCCCGCCGCCCCGGCCGCGAGCACCGGCCTGCCATGGCGCGACCGCTTCGCCCGGCTCGCGGCGGCCCACCAGTCCGCCGCCTCGCTGCTCGTGTACGGCTGGATGACCTGGCTCGCGCCCTACCTCGCGACCCGCGGGTGGAGCCCGCGCGATGCGGGGATGGTGCTCGCGGTGTGGGCCGCGGCCCAGGTGCCCGGCGCACTCGTCATACCGGCGTTGGCCGAGCGCAGCGGCCGCTGGCGGTTCTGGTCGGGCGTCGCGCTCGCGAGCACGGCGGCAGGCACCATCGGCCTGATGCTCGCGCCGCTGCCCCCGGCCGTGGGGCCGTGGGCCTGGGCGGCGCTCGTCGGCGTCGGGTCGGGGGCCGGGTTCCCGCTGGGCCTCGCCGTGGTCGCCTGGCGCACGCCGGACGCCGCCGCGAGCGCCGCCACGAGCGGGATGGCCCTCGGCGTCGGCTACACCGTGGCCGGCATCGGACCGTTCGCCATGGGCGTGCTGATCGACCTGACCGGCGGTTACGCCGCGGCGATCGGTCTGCTGCTCGCCGCTGCTGCGGTGCAGGCGACCGCGATCGCCCGCATCGGCGACGCGCCCCGCTGACCACCCGCCGGGCGGTGATGGCCGTTTCGGACAAGAGTGGCGACCGGCTTCCGCCCTAGCGTCGCGAGCGAGTGGCGGACGTTCGGTGAGGGGAGCAGAGATGGCCAGGGTGGTTATGCAGGCGGTCGTGTCGGTGGACGGCTACATCGCCTATCCCGACGACTCGGTCGGGCCGTTGTTCGACTGGTACTTCAACGGCGACGCGGAGCTGTCCGCCAGGGCGAGCGGCTGGACGTTCCAGGTCTCGCGGACGTCCGCCGACCACGTGCAGCCGTTCTGGGACGCCATCAAGGTCACGGTGATCGGCCGGCACCTGTTCGACACCACCAACGGCTGGGACGGCAAGCCCGCCGCGGGGGACGAGCTCGTCGTCGTCACCCACCGGCCGTTGCCCGAGGAGTGGCTCGCCCAGCACCCGGACGCGCCGTTCCACACCGCCGACTCGGTGGAGTCGGGCATCGCGCTCGCCAAGGAGCTCGCGGGCGACGGCCTGGTCGACGTGACCGCGGGTGACCTCGGCGGGCAGGCGTTCTCGGCGGGGCTGGTCGACGAGGTCGCGATGGACGTCGTCCCGGTGGTGCTGGGCGAAGGGGTGCGTTTCTTCGGCAGCCACGCCGGCACCGTCCTGCTCGACGATCCCGACTCGGTGGTTCAGGGCGACCGCGTGCTGCACCTGCGCTACACGGTCAAACGCTGACGGGTTCGCCCGGCTGGGCCTCGGTGGGCGGGCGCCGCGTCAGCGCCCTGCCGCGGCGGCCAGCAGCTGCGTCAGGTCGGCCCACGAGCGCCCACCCGCGTCCTTCTCGCTCATGATCGAGACCGGCAACGGCCAGTCGATCGCGAGGTCCGGGTCGTCGTACCGGACGGTGACGTCCTCGGTGGGGTCGTGGGGGGCGTCGATCCGGTAGCAGGTGTCGGCCTCGGTGAGCGCCTGGAAGCCGTGCAGGCACCCGCGCGGGATGTAGATGCTGCGCATGTTCTCGTCGTCCAGCCGGAACGACTCCGAGCGCCCGAACGTCGGCGAGCCGGCCCGGGCGTCCACGACCACGTCGAAGATCGCGCCGCGCGCGCAGCGCACCAACTTGGCCTCGCCGCGCCCGACCCGGCCGTGGAGTCCGCGCAGCCCGGCGCGTACCGTGCGCGACTGGGAGTCCTGCAGGAACGCGTTCGGGTCCAGGCCAGCGCCCCGCGCCACGTCGGCGTCGAAGGTGCGGCTGAACCAGCCGCGTTCGTCGCGGTGCGGCGACGGCTCGAACACCAGGAGGCCGGCGATCCCGGTCTCACGGACGTGCATGGTGCCTCCACCGGCGGTGCTCGTGTAACGGTTCGATGCGCCTGGGTGACGTCCCCGGCCTTCGGGCCGACCCTACCGCTGAGCAATTCGACAGCACTGTGCCGTTCGCCGGACCGATCCGGGAGACCGATGGTGATCGCCAGCCCCGCCTGCCGTTCCTGTCACCGCACCGACGGAGACATCGTCCTCGACCTCGGCGAGCAGCCGTCGTCCGAGCTCTTCCCGAAGATCGACGAGCCCGGCCCGGACGAGCTGTTCCCGCTGCGGATGTGGCTGTGCGCGAGCTGCGGACTGGCGCAGCTGGCCGACGACGCCGACGTGCCGGAGGAGGTCGTGGGCACCGAGCCGGCGGCGCTCACCGCGCAGCGTGGCGAGGCCGTGCGCGAGCTCGTCGCGGCCGGAGCGCTCCCGGACGGCGGCACCGCCGCCGAGTTCCCCAGCCCGCACGGCGGCACGTGGCTGGACCTGCTCGCCGGGCACGGCTTCACCGCGGTGCCCCGCGAGGGCGGCGCCGACCTGGTGATCGACGGTTGCTTCGGGGTGATGCACGAGCGCGACCAGGACAGGGCCGTGCGCGAGCGCACGGCGGCGGTGAGCCCCGGCGGCCGCCTCGTGGTGCAGTTCCACTCGCTGCACGCCATCGTGGCCGGCTCGCAGTGGAACGCGCTGCGGCTGGGCCACTACGCCTACTACTCCACGCCCGCCATGATCGGGATGCTCGGGCGGGCCGGGTTCACGGTCACCACCGCCCGCCGGTTCCCCCTCTACGGGGGCACGGTCGCGCTCGTCGCGGGCCGGACGTCCGAGTCGCCGGCCGTGGACACGGCCGCGGTCGACGCCGTGGCGGCGCCCGAGCTCGCCGCGGGCATGCTGCGGCCGGGCAAGGTCGGCGCCCTGCAGCACTCGGTGCGGCGCACGGCGGGGTCGCTGCGGGAGATGCTCGTCGCGCAGCGGGCCGCGGGGCGCCGCGTGTACGGCTATGCGGCGGCGTCGCGGGCGGTGTCGCTGCTGCGCCTCGCCGACCTGGACGCCACCCTGCTCGCCGGGGTCGCCGACGCCTCGCCGGGCAAGCAGGACCGGCGGATGCCCGGCAGGGACATCCCGATCATCACGCCGGAGGAGCTGGTCGCGGCGGAGCCGGACGTCGTGCTGGTGTTCGTCTCCGAGCTCGTGGGCGAGGCGAGGGCGGCCCTGCCGGAGATCGAGCGACGCGGCGGCACGTGGGTGGACGCGGGCGCCGGTCGCTGACTCCGAGGTTCTCCTCGGTTGGACCGTTCGGTAGCGATGCGGGCGAGGCGACGCCCGCACCGCTACCGAACGCCCGATCAGCCGATGATGCCGATGGCCCACATCGCGGCGAGCAGCGCCATCCAGATCACCAGGGCCACGAGCACGCGCAGCCACAGTCGTTTGACCAACGGATCGTCAGCCGCCGATGTTGTCGAGGACGAGCAACACCGACAGGAAGCCGAAGAAGAGGAACGACACGGCCAGCACCGCGAGCCGCACCCCTCCCACCTGCAGTTCCTTCGGAAGTGCCTTCCGGTTGAGCTGGATCAGCAGTCCGGAGTAGATGAACATCTGCACGCCCGCGATGCAGGACGAGATCACGAGCAGCACGAAGGGCTGGCTGACACCCGACAGCAGGATCACCGAGCCCACGATGATCATGAGCCAGACGACGGCGGCGTAGATCCGGCTCTCGGTCCAGACCTGGCTGTCCTTGAGCGCGTTGATCTTGAGCTGGTCGGCGATCAGGCGGCTCGTGTAGTCCAGGATGCCGAGGTTGGTCGAGAACAGCGTGATGACCGCGGTGAGCCAGAAGGCGGTGCCGAACCACGGTGCCACGGTCTCCTGCAGGGTCTGCCCCTCCAGGAACAGGAAGTCGAGGTTCCGCTCCTCCACCTGGCCGAGTGGCAGCGTCGAGTAGGCCAGCACCGACATGATGATGAGCGACACGACGCCGATGACGAAGAAGGTGAGGAACTGCTCCAGGTTCGCGACCTTCCACCAGCCGCGCCACCGCCGCATGTTCTCGTCGTCGGTCGGGAACATGTACCCGAGTGAGGGCTTCGCCTCCTCGTGCCCGGTGATGGGCGAGACGATCTTGGGGATGTACTGGCCCATCCCCATGCCCTTGTCCCGGATGTAGTTGCTCTGCACCAGGTTGTTCGCACCGCCCGCGCCGGCGAAGGCCAACGCACCCAGGAGCAGCGCGATGTCCAGGTTCTCGTGTCCGAGCGGGAAGCCGGGCCCGCCGATTCCCTCGGAGACGAGGGCACCCCACGCTTCGCTCGTGGTCGCCACCGGGATCGCGACGACGACGAAGAGCATGATCAGTGCGACCAGCACGAACTGGATCTTCTCGACGGCCTGGTAGACGACGGGGGAGAGGGTGAGCGTGATGCCGATGGCCACGAGCGCCGCGATCGTGATCGGGACGATCGGTGCGTTCTCACCCAGCCCGAGCGCGAACGACAGGGCCGTGGACGCCCCGGTCGCCCAGCCGGGCCAGAAGTTCTGGCAGAGCGCGAAGACGATGAACAGCCACCACCACGGCTTCCAGAACCGGGCGAATCCGGTGATCGCGGACTCCCCGGTGGCCAGCGTGTAGCGCTCGATCTCCATGTTCAGGAAGAACTGGATGCCGAACCCCACGACGGCGGCCCACATGAAGATGAAGCCGATCTGGGATGTGATGTAGGGCCAGAGGATGATCTCCCCGGACCCGATCGCGGTGGCCAGGATGATGACGCTCGCCCCGACCACCTTCCGCAGCGGCACAGGTTCGGGGAGGTCCCTGAACTCGACCGGTGGGAGGTACTTGCTCGGCAGTGTGGGCTGGACCTGCCCGGGACCGTCGCTCGTGACCACCGCGCCTCCTTGCGCGTCAGGGTGGCCTCGTTGCCACCGCGTGGACCGAATCGCTCACCCGGGTCGGATGGGTGATTCGGGTAGATCGCAACAGGGCCGGTAAACGCTGTCAAGCGCGAGGGGCAGGTGGACGCGGGAGGATCACCGGTTGTGGCGCACCTGCGATGTGACTTCTTCTCCGACGTGCTGGGCCTGTCGACGTCGATGACCGTGCTGCTGCCGCAGCGGACCTCGACCCAGATCGGCATGGCGGGCGCCGGGGGTGACGGGCCGCCCCCGGTGCTCTACCTGCTGCACGGCCTCTCCGACGACGACACGACCTGGCTGCGGCGCACGTCGATCGAGCGCTACGCGGCGTCGCTCGGGCTGGCGGTGGTGATGCCGCAGGTGCACCGCAGCTTCTACGCCGACCAGGCCTACGGCGGCCGCTACTGGACGTTCCTGTCCGAGGAGCTGCCCGCGCTGGTGGGGGACTTCTTCCGGATCTCGTCCCTGCGGGAGGACACGTTCGTCGCCGGCCTGTCGATGGGCGGGTACGGCGCGTTCCGCTGGGCGCTGCGGCACCCGGAGCGGTTCGCGGCGGCCGCCAGCCTGTCTGGCGCCCTGGACATCGCTGCGCGCCGGCGGTCCCGCCCGGAGGACCCGCGCCTGTACGAGCGCGTGTTCGGCGACGAGGACGTCGCAGGGGGCCCGCACGACCTCCACGCGCTGCTGCGCGGCGCCGAGCCGGCGGACCTGCCTTCGCTCTACCTGTGCTGTGGCACCGAGGACGTCCTGCTCCCCGAGAACGAGGCGTTCCGCGACACCTGCGCGGCCGCCGGGGTGCCGCTTCGCGCCGAGTTCTCCCCGGGCGACCACGACTGGGCCTACTGGGACGCCCGGATCCAGGACGTGCTGGCCTGGCTGCCGCTGCGCGGGCCGTCGTGATCAGGCCGGGACCGCGGCGTTCCGCAGCAGGCCGGGGGTGGTCCGCAGCGTCACGTTGATGACGTTCCACGCGTTGATCGCCGCGATCGCGGCGACCAGGCCCGCGAGCGCCGCCGGCTCGTAGTGCTCCTCGGCCTCGGCCCACACCTCGTCGCTGACCCCGCCCGGCGCCATGCGGGTGGCCTCCTCGGTGAGCGCCAGCGCGGCCCGCTCCGCGGGGGTGAACCACGGCGCGTCCCGCCACACGGCCACCGCGAAGATCCGCTCGTCGGTCTCGCCGTCGTCCTTCAGGTCGAAGGCGTGCATGTCGGTGCAAAAGGCGCAGCCGTTCATCTGGCTCGCCCGCAGCTTGATCAGGTCCAGCGTCCGCTTCGGCACCGGGCAGGTCGCCAGGTACTTCTCCAGGCCCATCATCGCCTGGTAGGCCGCTGGCTGGAGGTCGCGGATGCGAAGCCGCATGGTCATCGGGTCTCTCCTTTTTCACGGCAGCGCGGGTGCGCTGCACGCAGGAGGGACGGCGACCGGGGCCGGGCCGTGACAGCGGCGCCCCGTGAGGGGCGTCACGCGTGTGCGTGAGGTGCCTCCGCGAGGGCTCTGCTGTGCGCGACGAGCCGGGGGTAGTCGACGGCGATCCCGGACAGGAGCACCTCGACCGCCCGCTCGACCTCCACGTCCGTGATGGGCGCGTGCCCGAACAGCGCGCGGTAGTGCACAACGGACGACAGCATGTCGAGCACGAGGCCGCGGTCGACGTCCGCGCGCAGGTCGCCGCGGGCCACGGCGCGTTCCAGCATCTGCCCGACGGCCTCGCGCGGCGGGTCGAAGAGGGTGGCGAGGAACGCGTCGCGCAGCTCGGGAACGCGGGCGCAGTCGGCGAACAGGGCGCCGAGCACCCCCGGCCGGATCTCGCGGAAGGCTGCGAGGAAGACCCCGATCCCCTCGCCGAGATCGCAGAGGGTGCAGCCGGTGTCCGGCACCGGGGAGTCGCCGAGGCGCACCGCCAGTGCCGCGAGGGCGAGGTGTTGGCGGGTGGGCCAGCGCCGGTAGATCGCGGGCTTCGTCGCCCCGGCCCGGCGCGCCACCTCCTCGATGGTCAGCTGTCCGTAGCCGCTCTCGTCGAGCACGGCGAGCGTGGCCTCCAGCACGGTGGCATCGATCTGCGGGTCCCTCGGGCGACCGGTGGGCATGGTCTTCAGCCTAGCCTTCTGTTACGTTCCGGTATGTAACGTAAGGAGGATCCGATGACCGCGCCCGACCCCGTCCGCGCCGGCCGCCGCGAGTGGACCGCCCTCGCCGCGCTCGTGCTGCCCACCCTGATCATCTCGATGGACCTCGTGGTCCTCATCCTCGCGACGCCCGCGCTCAGCGAGGCACTGCAACCGACCGGCACGCAGCTGCTGTGGATCACCGACGTGTACGGCTTCCTCATCGCTGGCTCGCTCGTGACGATGGGCACCCTCGGCGACCGGATCGGGCGCAGGCGGCTGCTCCTGGCCGGTGCGGCGGCGTTCGGGGCGGCCAGCCTGCTCGCCGCGTTCGCGCCGACCGCCGAGCTGCTGATTCTCGCCAGGGCACTGCTCGGGATCGCCGGCGCCACCCTCATGCCGTCCACGCTGTCGCTGCTGCGGAGCCTGTTCGTCGACGAGGCGCAGCGCCGGTTCGCGATCGGACTGTGGGTCACCACGTTCTCGGTCGGCACCGTCATCGGCCCGCTCGTGGCCGGCGTGCTGCTGCAGCACTTCTGGTGGGGCTCGGTGTTCCTGCTCAACCTGCCGGTGATGGCGGCGCTCCTGGTGGTGGGGCCGCGGCTGCTGCCCGAGGTGCGCGACCCCGCACCCGGCCGGTTCGACCTCCCGGGCGCGGTCCTGTCCGTGCTCGCCGTGCTGGCCGTGATCTACGGGGTGAAGCGGATCGCCGAGGACGGAGCCGATGCCACGGCGCTGCTCGCCGTGGCCGCGGGCGTCGCGATCGGAGCGGCGTTCGTCCGTCGACAGCGGCGGATCGCCCACCCGCTGCTCGACCTCGGCCTGTTCCGCTCGGCGGCGTTCAGCACATCCGTGCTGGTCAACGTCCTCATCGGCGTGATGATGGCGGGGATCTTCCTGTTCGTCGCCCAGTACCTGCAGCTCGTGATCGGCATGGGCCCGCTGGCGGCAGGCGCGTGGCTGATCCCGGCGACGGCCGGGATCATCGCCGGGTCACTGCTGACGCCCGTGCTGGTGCGCCGCATCCCGGCGCCCCACCTGGTGGGCGGCGGCCTCGCCGTCGCGGCCGTCGGGCTGGCCGTCATCGCCCAGGTCGGTGCGGAGCCCGACCTCGCGCTCCTCATCACCGGCACGGTGATCCTCGGGATCGGGGCCGCACCCGCGTCCACCCTCAGCGTCGACCTGATCATCGGTTCCGCTCCCGCCGAGCGGGCCGGAGCGGCCTCGGCGGTCTCCGAGACCGGCAACGAGCTGGGCAACGCGCTCGGCATCGCGCTGCTGGGCAGCGTCGGCGTCGCGGTCTACCGCGGCGCGATGGCGGGCAACCTGCCCGCCGGCGCGGCGGCCCAGCTGCCCCCCGAGGCCGCGGAGGCGGCCGCCGACACGCTCGCCGGTGCCTACGACGCCGCGGCGGAGCTCCCCGGGGCCGCGGGCTCCGAGCTGGTGGACGCCGCCACGTCGGCGTTCGTCACCGGCATGCAGCTGTCGGCGTGGACGGCTGTCACGCTCGCGGCGGCTGCCGCACTCGCCACACCGGTGCTGCTGCGGCGCAAGCTGCGCTGAAGGCGGTCACACACCGATTTCTGTGCCGGCACACCGACTGCAGTGGGCGGGTCGTGGAAGCAGATCGCAAACTGCTGGCGCGACCCCTCATCGGCATACACGAGCACGCGCGAGGGTCGCGCGGATCGCGTCCCGGTCGAGCATCTCGGGGTGCCCTGCTCGGCCAGCTCCACTTCGATCTCTGTCCACGCCGTGGTGCCGGGCTGTGTGCCGAGGGTGCGGCTGGTGACCCGGTCGTCGGTGATGATGGCGACCGGATGGCCAGCGCCGTCGGGCACCGTCGACTCCCGGCGCCCGGCGGTGTGCTCGACGACCGGTTGCAACGGGGCATCGCGGCGGCCAAATCGGCGTCCAACGGCTCACCGGAATCGTACTTGCGGTCGGTCTCACGCGGACCGTCTGGGGCTCGGCCATTGCACAACCGTCCTCAGATGCAGGCGACTGCGTATCCCCCCTTGCGGGCGAACTCGTCGAGACCTGCCGGCAGACCCTGAACGAGCGGAGGGGTTGCGAGGCCACCACGAGCAGGTACGACCCGCTTGAGGGGCAACTGCTCGACGACGTAGGCCGGGGGATCGGTGGTCACCCGAGACGGGCGATGCGCGGGGTTGGCGAGGCGGTGACGATCCGCGAAGCGTGACCGACGCACTCAAATGAGGAGCAGCACATGAGTACCGGGAACCCGTTCCGGTCGCCGACGGAACAGCGCAAGTCGGCGTGGGCCAGCTTCTGCCGGAGAGCCGGATGAGCGGGCTCGCGCGGTACACGGCGATGCTGCGGTGCTGTCGTGGCTGCTGACCAGGTTCGCGTCGTCGAGGTCGAAACCAGACCCAACTCGCCCGCAAGTCCACGGCCGAACGGCGATCCGCGGAAAGGGCGGGACTGATGCACCCCTGCAGATCACCGCCGCCCAGGCCGAGGACGCACTCGTCCGCCTCGCCCGTCGATCATCCCTGCCAGGGGCGACCGACAACTCTCATAGTCAGCGCCGCCTGTTCAAGGCGCGCACCGCCCCAGCCAGGGCCACAGAGAACGGAAGCCAACTCGGCAAACCTCACGCGACGGGCTGATACGGCGCTCGTTAGCGCCTCAGCAATTTCCTGGCCGAATCAGCGCCTCCTCCACACACGACGGTTAACCGAATTGCAGCTGGAGTTCGATGATGTCGAGCGGCGATGCTCATGGCGTGATTTTCGATGTGGATGGTGTGCTCCGGTGGGGGTCGCTCCGTCGTCTGCTGGGGCGGCTTCGAGCCCTGCGCACGACCAGTCTCCGAGATCGCCGTTCGATGCTGGCCATGCCCCGTCTCATCCGCGCACTTTCAGCTGATCTGGACAGCGCGCCGGTGTTCTACTTGACGGCCTTTCCGAGCGTGCTGGCTCGGCCGATCACGTCCCTGCTCAGACGTGATGGCTATCCTTCGGGCACGCTGCTGACGATGGGCCGCAACTTCGCGCCGCGATGGGTCGTCGGGGGCAGCAGGGCGCGCAAGCTTGCTGGCATCGAACACCTCGCGGACCGGATGCCGAACGTGCGATGGGTGCTCCTCGGGGATGATGGGGGGCACGACCCGCAGGTGTTCGTCGATTTCGCGTGCCGCCGCCGGGACCGTCTTGCGGTGATCGGGTTGCGGCAGGTGTTCGACGTAGGTCGCTCGAAGATCGATCTGTCCTCCCGGGCCGACGAGATTGTCGGTGCGGCCCTGGTCGGGGCACCGAACGGCGAGGAGCTACTGCCGTTGGTGCGAGCCGCTCTCGGGATCGGGCAACCCCGGGAGGGATCGGTCGCGGACTGGTTCCTCTCGGAGTTCGAGCGCGGCAATGCGGCCACCCGCCTCAGGGCATGGACCGAGGGCAACGCAGTGCGCCCACTGGTGCACGGACATGTGTACTACGACGCCCTGGCGAGAGTGCTGGCCGCGGCGGGCGACGGCGATTCGGTCCAGTTCGTGGGGTGGCGAGGGGATGCCGATGAGCTCCTCGCCGAGGGCGGGCCGACGGTCGTCGAGGCGCTTTCCGGGGCGGCAGGTCGTGGGGCGAGGGTGCGTGGGCTGCTCTGGCACGCCCACACGGGCGCGGTGGGTTCGCAGGTGGGTCCGAACCGGATGCTCGCCCTGGCCGTGGGCAAGGCGGGTGGTGAGGTGCTGCTGGACCAGCGGGTGCTCCCGTTCGGCTGCCACCACCAGAAGATGGTCATCGTCCGCCATCCCGGCCGTCCCCGGGACGATGTGGCGTTCGTCGGCGGCATCGACCTCGACCACGGCAGCCGCGACGACGCCGATCACCGTGGCGATCGGCAGAGCGTGGGAGCCGATCGCGTGTACGGACCCAACCCCGCTTATCACGACGTACAGCTGGAGCTGCAGGGGCCGGTGGTGCGGGAGGCGGAGGAGACCTTCCGCGAGCGTTGGCAGAACCCGGCAGCGGTGTCGCGGCTGCCCTGGCACGTGGTACCCGACCGGATCCACGGCCTTCCCCGCACCGCCTCCCCGCTCCCGCCGGCGTCACCCGCCCCCCCGGCCACCGGTACGTGCTCGGTCCAGCTGCTGCGGACCTACCCGCGCCGACGACCCCGCTACCCGTATGCCCCGTCAGGGGAACGCAGCATCGCCCTGGCCTACACCAAGGCGCTCGGCCGGGCGGAGCAACTGATCTATATCGAGGACCAGTACCTGTGGTCGTTCGACGTCGCCCGCATCTTCGCCGCCGCCCTCCAGCGGTCGTCACGACTCCATGTGATCGCCGTGGTGCCTCGGCGGCCGGACAACGAGAACCAGTTCTACAACGAGGCGGCGATGTTGGGACACGGTGAAGCCCTGGCCATGGTGCGGGAGGCGGGCGGGGACCGGGTCCAGGTGCTCGATGTCGAGAACCTGCAGGGCTTACCCGTTTACGTTCATTCGAAGCTGTGCGTCGTCGACGATGCCTGGGCAGCGGTCGGTAGCGACAACTTCAACACGAGGTCCTGGACGCACGACTCCGAGCTGACCGTCGCGGTGTTGGACACCGAACGTGACCAGCGCGCGCCGACCGATCCCGGTGGGCTCGGGGACGGAGCCCGCCGGTTCGCGCGTGAGCTACGTCTCACGCTGATGCGCGAACACCTCGACCTCGACGAGGACGATGATCTGCTCGACCCCACTGGGGCCGCGGAAACCGTCCGCAAGAGCGCCGCCGAGCTCGACGCGTGGCATGACGGCGGATGCCACGGACCCCGACCTGCCGGCCGACTGCGCAGCCACCCCATCGGCAAGGAAGGCAAGCTGCCCGCCCGGCATCGCTGGCTCACCGCCCCGATCTACCGGTCCTTTCTCGACCCGGACGGTCGCCCCCTTGATATGCGTCTGCGGCGCACCTACTGAGCAGACCGGGCGGATGCCGTGCGTCCTGGGTCGACCGCCACCTCGCCCGGTCGGTCGTGAACCGGATACCTGCGGCCCGCTCCCGCGGGCGTCGGGTTGTGGCGCATGGAGGTCCTCGGCGGCGAGGGTGGATGCGCAGCGCGGTCAACGGCTCCTTTGGTGCGAGGGACATAGCCCTTGGCGGCGGACCCAAGACGCGGCGACGCCGCGCTCACCTCCTGGGGATGAGGCTGCCGCCCGCGGAAGCCCGCACGATCTCCCTCGGAGGATCGGTTGGCAGACCATGACCGACAAGAGGGCGCGAACGGAACGCGGAGCTCGTCGAGCCGCTGCGCGTACACCGGAAAAGGATGGTGCACTTCGCGAACGACGGGGGTGCCCTCGGCGTCCGCTGAAGTACGCGGGCGAGATCGACCATGTCGAGCCCGGCCTCGACAGGGTCCGATGTCAACGCGGTGCAGTTCCTGCGGGCGGTCGCGGTGGCCGTACCAGACCGTCCTCGGCCGGGTGCCGGGGATCCCGGGGTACCACGACGTGCGGAGCTACCCGCACGCCGAGCGTCTTCCCGCGTGTCCGATTTACCGGTCCGACGCTCCGGTCTTCTTCGCGAACGCGCGGACGTTCCGGGAACAGATCCTCGCGCTCGCGGAGTCGCAGCCGCGACCCGCATGGATCATCGTCGCCGCCGAGCCGATCACCGACGTGGACACGACCGCGGCGGACATGCTCCGCGACCTCGACCTCGAGCTCAACAAGAAGGGCGTCGACATCGTCTTCGCCGAGATGAAGGACCCGGTGCGGCGCAAGATCGACCAGTACGAGCTGACCGCGACGATCGACCCGGCGCACTTCTACCCCACGCTCGACGCCGCGATCACCGCGTTCCGGACGACGGCAGGCGCCGAGTGGGGCCCGGCTCCTGCCGAGGAGGCCCCGCGAGGGCTACTAAGCAGTTGAACGATGTCGCCGATGAACCCCTCTCCTCGAAGGAGGCGTACATGAGCGCGGAGATCCCATCCCGGTCGACGAGGAGCCGGAGGAGTCCCAAGCACGCGTGGATGAACGGCTACACGGTCTTCGCCGTAGCGATCATGCTTGTCCTCGGGCTGTGGCAGGTCCTGGCCGGGCTCATGGCTGTGGTGCGCGACGGTCTCTACACCGCCACGGCCGGGTACACCTACGCGTTCAGCATCGCCGGGTGGGGTTGGCTGGTCCTGCTGCTCGGTGTCCTCATCGGCGGAACTGCTATCCCTGTTCTACAGGGGCGGAGTTGGGGCGATACTGTCGCGATCTTGCTGGCATGTCTCAGCCTGATCGCCAACTTTCTCCTCATCCCCTTCTACCCGATCTGGTCATTATCGATCATTTCGCTGGGCGTCACACTCATCTGGGCCCTGACTACCCCTGACCGGAACGTGGCATGACTACCCGGGTGTCGTCGCCATAGCACCGTGCTGGAGCGGCATCGCGTTCGATCGGGCACGTCATGCGATGCGAGCCGCCGACCCATTCCCGCGCCCGCCGCACCGCGGAAAGCCGCCCTCGATGTTGGTGACCTCGATGCCCGCCTTGCGCAGGGCGGTGTTCGGCGCACGCGGGTGTCCCTGAGCTCTCCCGGACGAGCTCGAAGCACGAGCTCATCCGTCTCGGATGAGGAACGGCCCCCTTCGAGCGGTAACGATCACGGCTGCCGAACTCGCACCGCGGGGGGAGAGGGCCGTGATCACAGAGTTCCTCGTGACCGGATTGCTGGTGCCACTGTTCCTGATCGCAGCTTCACTCGGATTGGAGCGGATCGAGGAGGCCCTGAACAGGGTCGCTCCGCCGAGTCACCGGCATCCGTCAGCCGTCCCCAGCGAGGGGAAGGCCGAGGGAGAGACCGGAGAGCCTGCAGTCGGTGTGTGAGCGCAGGAATCGGTGTGCGGGCGCCTCTACGCGTGGCCGACCGGCTCCCGTGACCCCACCGCCGGGTGCACCGGGCCGGCCAGCACCACCCCGAGCAGCGCCGTCACCAGGCACAGCCACGCGAACCAGTCCCCGAACCGCGTGTAGGGCGTGCCGCCCGCCTGCAGCGGGACGTCCACGGTGACGGCGGCGGCCCGCCCGTCCGTGGCGACCTCCTGTGCCAGCACCCGCCCGCGGGCGTCGGTCACGGTCAGGAACCCGGCGCGGGCGGCCCTCGCCACGGCGTACCCGTTCTCCGCGCCGCGGAGGGACTGCACCCGGCTCTGCGACCACGCGTCCACGGTGAAGTCGAGGGCGGGCACGGCGAGCAGACCGATCCCCGTGGAGCCGTACGCGCGGCCGAGCGCCGGCCGGCCGAGGTCGGCGCAGATGGCGGTTCCGATGCGCGGCGGCGGTCCCGTGAGCGCGCTGACGGGCTCGACGCCGGCCGTCACCTCGTCCTCGACGCCGGGCACCGGGTACTGCTTGTGGTAGACGATCGGCGGTGACCCGTCGGCCGGGAACGTCAGTGCGGTGTTGCGGATGATCGCCCCGCTGTGCTGCTCCACCCCGAGTACGAGGGTCACGCCCTCCGCTCGTGCGGCGGCGGAGAAGCGGTCGAGCACGCCGGGCAGGGTGGCGTCGTCGACGACGAGGTCCTTCTCCGGGAAGACCACGAGGTCGGTGCCGCCGGGCGCCAGGCTGCGCACGCGGTCCAGGTCCGCGTCGAGGAGCGCGCGTCCGGCGGGCGTGCCGGCATGCGGCTGGCGGACGGGAGTGGGGGCGGCGACCAGGCTCACGCGGACCGGCTCCGCCACCGGGTCGTCCGGGAGCGCGAGCCGAGCCGTCCCGAATCCCAGCGCCCCGACCAGCGCCAACGCCCCCACTCCGGCCGCCCGCAGCCGAACCCGGCGCTCGAGGGCGGGCGCGGCGAGCACGCCGATCGCGCACGCGACCGCCAGCACCACGAAGGCCACGCCCCACGGCCCCGTCACCGCCACCACCTGGAGCACGGGCAGGGCGTCGGCCTGGCTGTTCGCCACGGCCCAGTTCGACCCGAACGGTGTGAGCGCCGCGATGAGGTACTCCGCTCCGGACCACATCGCGGGCGCGGCCAGCACCGCCAGGATGGGCCGGCCGCGCCGCACCAACGCCCGGAACAGCAGCACCACACCGGCGAACACACCCGCGGTCACCACGAGGACCGCAGCCACGACCGGGATCGGCACCGCCAGGCCGGCCAGCAGGTAGCGCGCGAAGCCCGCCATGCCCAGCAGGTGCGCCGCGGCAGCCACCGACGCGGCGCGCACGGCGGACATCCGCGGCGCGACCAGCAGCACCGGGATAGGGGCCAACCAGGTCAGCCACCACACCGGCTGCAGGCCGGTGCCGAACGCGAACAGCACCGCGGACCCGATCAGCGCGGCAAGAGCGACCGCCGGTGGGCGATGGTCAGTTGCGGATCCCATCGACGATCCTCCCGACCGCTCGCCTGCACAGGGAGCGGAACTCGTCCTCCGAGAGGCCGATCCGGCCCCCGTGGTACAGCTGCACCAGGCCGTGGAGCTGGGAGGCGAGCAGCAGCGCCGTCTCCCACACGTCGTCCGTGCCGATCTCCCCTCGGCGTACCCCTGCCTCGAGCGCGGTGGCGAGCACGTTCAGGGTCGGTGAGCCGCCCGCGCGGAAGTCGGCGGGATAGCGCCGGGCCCCCGGCCGTGGCTCGGTGAACAGGAACGAGTAGAGGTGCGGCCTGCCGAGCGCGAGGTCGAGGTGCGCGGACAGCAGCCGGTCCAGCCCGGCGACGCCGCCGTCGCCCGCATGCGCCGCCCAGTCCCGCGCCAGCTCGGCGAAGCACTCGTCCGCCACCGCGGCGAGCAGCGCGTCGCGGTCGGGGTAGTGGCGGTAGATCGCCATCGGCGTGACCGCGACGGCGGCGGCGATGCGCCGCATCGTGACCGCCGCCGATCCCTCCTCGATCAGCACGCCCCGGGCGGCGGCTGCGATGCGGAGTGCGGTCGCGGGCATGTCTACACCGTACACATTCCAGGTCTACGGCGTAGACCTCCGAACGTCCGAGGAGCTCCGCGTAGGCTCGGGTCCTGATGTCAGAGGTCCTTGCGGAGCCGGCCCGGGTGCCGGCCGAGGCGCGCAGGCGCCGCACCTTCGCCGTGATCAGCCACCCGGACGCCGGCAAGTCCACCCTCACCGAGGCGCTGGCGCTGTACGCCGAGGTGATCGACACGGCGGGCGCGGTCCACGGCAAGGCCGGCCGGCGCGGCGTCACGTCGGACTGGATGGAGATGGAGCGCAAGCGCGGCATCTCCATCACCTCGGCGGTGCTGCAGTTCGCCTACCGCGACTGCGTCATCAACCTGCTCGACACCCCCGGCCACGGCGACTTCTCCGAGGACACCTACCGGGTGCTCGCCGCCGTCGACGCCGCGGTGATGCTGCTCGACGCCGCGAAGGGCCTCGAGCCGCAGACGCTGAAGCTCTTCGACGTCTGCCGCTCGCGCGGGATCCCGGTGCTCACCTTCGTCAACAAGTGGGACCGGCCGGGCCGCGAGGCCCTCGAGCTGCTCGACGAGGTGGAGCAGACGATCGGGCTGCGTCCGATGCCGATCACGTGGCCGCTCGGGATCGCGGGCGAGCTGCGCGGGCTGGTCGAGGTCGCGACGGGGGAGTTCACCCGGTTCTCCCGCACCGCGGGCGGAGCCACACGCGCCGAGGCCGAGGCGGTGCCGGAGGCGGAGATCGCCGCCGCCGAGCCGGAGTTCTGGGCGGCCGCGCAGGACGAGCTGGCGCTGCTGCAGGAGATCGGTGCCGGGTTCGACGAGAAGGACTTCCTCTCCGGTAGCGCCACGCCGGTGCTGTTCGGAGCCGCGCTCACCGGCGTCGGCGTCCGGCGGCTGCTCGATGCGCTTGTCGACCTCGCGCCCTCCCCCGAGCCGCGCGACGACGCCGACGGCAACCCTCGGCCCCTCGAAGCCCCGACCTCCGGGCTGGTGTTCAAGGTGCAGGCCGGTATGGACCGCGCCCACCGCGACCGGATGGCGTTCGTGCGGATCTGCTCCGGCCGGTTCGAGCGCGGCATGGTGCTCACGCACGCCGCCACCGGACGTCCCTTCGCCACCAAGTACGCGCAGGCGGTGTTCGGCCAGCAGCGCACCACGGTGGAGGAGGCGTTCCCCGGCGACATCGTCGGCCTGGTCAACGCGGGCGCGCTGCGCCCCGGCGACACGCTGTACTCCACCGACCCGGTGCACTTCCCGGCGATCCCGAGCTTCGCGCCCGAGCACTTCGCCGTGGTGCGCGGCGCCGACTCCGGCGCCTTCAAGCAGTTCCGCCGCGGGATCGAGCAGCTCGACAGCGAGGGCGTCATCCAGGTGCTGGTCTCCGACCTGCGTGGCGACCAGGCGCCGGTGCTGGCCGCGGTCGGGCCGCTGCAGTTCGAGGTGGTCACCTCCCGGCTGGAGTCGGAGTTCCGCGCCCCCGTCACCCTGGAGCACCTCGGCTACACGATCGCCCGGCGCACCGATGCGGCCGGCGCCGAGCTCCTCAAGGGGCAGAGCGAGGTCGAGGTCCTCACCCGCCGCGCCGACGGCGTCCTGCTCGCGGTGTTCAGCAACAAGTGGCGGATGGAGACGGTCCGCCGCAAGTTCGAGGACCTGGTCCTCGAACCGCTACCGGCGGGAAGTGTCCGCTGACCCCACCCGTACGGTCGCGGGACGGGTCCGGAGATCGCAGGGCGGGGTGTGCGGGGAGTCATCGGCGCCCGAACAGGCCCCGGCGACGGGGCGGGACGCTGTCGCGGGGATGCGGCGGTTGTGCGGCCAGCGCGGACCGGAGCTGGGCGACGACCCCTTCCACGCGGATCCAGCCGAGTCCGGCATCCCCCAGCGTGTCGAGCAGGCCGGCCACCGAGTCCTCGGTCCAGACCCCCCTCCTCGCGAGGAACGCGTCCAGGTGTGGCCGGGCCGCGTCGTCCCAGTCCGCCTGGGCGGGGAACGCGTGGTCCCAGTCGAGCTCCCAGATCCGCACGCTCCGGTCCCGGCAGCCGATCGCGGCGACCTGAGCGTCCGCGCTCAGGGAGACGGCGTAGACGTCCGCCGGGTGGCCGTCGAGCCGGTGGCTGCGCCCGGTGTCCAGCTCGTGCAGCAGCGCGGTGCGGCCCCCACCGCAGGTCAGGAGGACCCGGCCGTCCGCGCTGGCGGCCAGCCACGGGCCGTCCTCGCTGGTGTGCGGGCGATCGGCGGGCACCGTGTGCCGCAGCCGGCCGGTCCGCAGGTCCCACGCCTGCACCGAGTTCTCGTAGGAGCCCAGGAACACGGTCGAACTGTCGGCGCTGATCAGGATCGACTCGGGCTGGTCGGGGTGCATCCGGTGCAGCAGCTCGCCGGAGTCCAGGTCCCACACGAGGAGCGCGGCGGGGCTCACGTTGCCCGCCACGACCAGCCGCCCGTCGGGGCTGACCCGCGGTTCCTGCAGGAGGGTGCAGCCCTCGGCCGCCAGGTCGCGCACCTTCTCCCCCCGCCACGGGTCCCAGACCTCGATGGCCTCCTTGCCGCCGATCAGCGCCACCCGCCCGTCAGGGGGCAGCGCGAGCCCCGGCTGGTACGTCTCCGTGCGGATCACGTGCACGCACCGGTCGTCGACCAGGTCCCACACGCGTACTGTGCCGTCCCGGGGCGGGGCGTGGGTCAGCGCGACCCGGCCGTCCGCGCTGAGGGCCGTCGAGGACACGTGGACCTTGTGGCCGCGAAAGCGCCGGTCCAGCCGCTCGCCGTCGGGCATCGACAACATCAGCACGCCCCGCTCGACGGTGGTGGTCAGCGCGAACCGGTGGGTGGCGGACAGGCCGGTCGCCGGCCTGAGATACCCGGGCACCGCGCCCAGGTGCCGCCCGGTTCTCACGTCCACGACCTCGGTGTCCAGGGCGGTGCCGGCCAGGAGCAGCGTGAGGCCGCCCGGGTCGAGCGTGACGTGGCCACGCAGCCCGCCCACCTCGGGCACGTCGTGGCGCACCCACTTGGCCAGCAGACCGCGGCGACTGCCGAACCGGCAGAGTTCCCGCCACTGAGCCAGCAGTTCCGGAGCCCGCTCGTAGCCGGGGACCTGTCGCACCTCGGCGAGGGTGCGTGCGGCCTCGGCGCGTTCGCCCTGCCGGGCGAGCTGCGCGGCCCGCTCCAGGGCGGCCGCCACGGACTCGGCGGCCGAGGCGAGCTCGTGCGCGGCGCGCGGCCGGCAGTAGCTCCAGGGGCCCGGTGGTCCCGGCACGGCCAGCGCCCAGGTCCGCACCTCGCCGGTCCGGCCCACCGCGACCGCCAGCCCGCCGTCCCCGCGCAGGGCGAGGCCGACGAGCGGGAACCCGGCCTCGGTGAGCGTGCGGACGCACCGGCCGCGCCGAAGTTCCCACACCCGCGCCACGCCGTCCTGGCTCCCGGAGAGGGCCAGCCGCCCGTCGTCGCTCACCGCGGTGCTGCTGCCCCAGTCGACCCCGCTCGGGCACCGGGACAGCTCCCGCCCGGCGGCCAGGTCGAGCACGACGACGAAGCCCGGGTCGAAACCGGTGGCGTTCGAGTAGTCCCGGGTCATCAACAGCCGCCCGCCCGCGCCGAACGTGGTCGCCCCGGTGTCGTCGAGCACCGCCAGCGGCGCGCCGGACGGCACGGCCAGTAGCCGAGCGCCCAGGTTGCCGTCGTCCACCAGGCAGACCTGCCCGGCGGCGTCCAGCTCGACCCGGCCCCAGTACCGGTGCCCGGCGGGCGGCGGCCGGTCCTCGAGGGTGCCCAGCGCCTCGCCGGTGGTCGCGTCCCAGGCCAGCACCAGGCCCTTGGTGCACAGCGCGACGGCCGTGCCGGCGTCCCCGCTCAGGGCCACCGACTGGATCGGGGTGGGATGCCCGGTCAGCGTCCGCACGACCCGGCGGGACGTGAGGTCCCAGACCAGCACGGTGGTCCTGCGGTGCACGCTCAGCCCCACGCGGCCGTCGGCGCTGATCGCGACCGTGGGCGACGGATGGTCCGGTCCGGTCACGATCGCGGGCTCGCCATCGTCGAGCACGGTCGACCAGCCGGTCCGCAGGTCCCAGAGCCGGACGCTGCCGTCGGTACCGCAGGTCAGCAACGTCGGGGCGGCCCCGGCCGTGGCCGCATGCCCGATCCACTCGTCCGGCGCCCGGAACTCGGTCGATGCCGACGCCGCCGCCCCGTCGAGCCCGGCCAGTGCCGCGACGACGTCCGGATCGTCGGGGTCCCGCCCGGCCGCCTGCCCGAGCACCTCCCGGGCGCTGTCGGGATCACCCCGCTCGAGGTGCACCTGCGCCTGGAGGTACTCGCCGATCACCTCGTCGGGGTGCAGGGCCCGGATCTCGTCCAGCGCGGCCAGCAGCTGGCGGTCGTTGAGCCGGCCCTGGCGCCAGCGCCACAGACCGCGGTTGTACACCGCCTGCGGATGCTGCGGGTCGGCGGCGACGGCCTGGTCCCACAGCTGCTCGGCCCGCTCGGTCTGCCCGAGGTCCAGCAGGGACAGCGCCTGGTTGGACAGGCTGTCGGCCAGGAGCCGGGACGCCCGCGGCCGCGGGCGGTCGTAGTCCTGTCCCGTTTCGGCCCGGTACAGGCGGATCAGCTGGTCGGCGACCGCGCTCATCCGCTGGGGCCGGTCGCCGGGCTCCTGCGCGAAGCACTGACGCAGCACCTCCACCAGCCCGTCCGGGATACCCGGGATCTCCGGGTCGGCCGCGCCGGTGCCGAGGAACCGCTCGAGCGCCCGCCCGGCAGCCTGCCCGTTCGCGGTCGGGGGTGCGCCTGCGAACATCTCCAGCACACTCACCGCCCACGACCAGACGTCGGTGGCCCGGCTCAACCCGCGGGGCGCGCCCGCCGCGGCCTGCGCCTGCTCCGGCGAGCAGTAGGCGGGCGTCATGCCGCCGAAACCGACCAGCACGCTCGCTCCCGGAGGCGCGACGGTGCTCTCACCGGCTGCCGCGCGTGCCTTGGCGAGCCCGAAGTCGGTGACCTTCACCGTGCCGTCGGTGGCGAGCAGCACGTTGGCCGGCTTCACGTCCTGGTGGACCAGCTTCTGCTCGTGGGCGTACTCGAGACCCCAGGTGAACTGGATCGCGACGTCCAGCATCCTGGCCAGCGCCCTGCGCGGTCCGCCCTGGTAGAGCCGCCGGTCGTGGACCCACTCGGCGAGGCTCCCACCGTCCACCCACTCGGCGAAGACGTACGGCAGCCCGTCCAGCCTGCGGACGTAGACGCAGTTCACCGTGTGCGGGTGCAATCCCAGCTCGACCCAGGTCTGGGCCTCGGCGAGGAAGTTCGCCACACTGCGCGCGGAGGCCAGCAACGCCGGCCTAGGGGCCTTCACCGCGAGGTCGACGCGCCAGTCCCGGTGCCGCACCCGGTAGACCAGTCCCATCCCGCCGCTGCGTACGACGTCCACGACCTCGTAGAGGTCCGCGACGACCTCACCGGGCCGCCACTCCCTGTCCCAGCCCATGTGGTCCCCCGTCCCGGCCCGGCGCCGATCATCATCTCCAGCGGGAGCGGGACCGGCCAACCCGGGCCGGGAACGGCTCGCGGGCGCGGCCGACGGGCGGAGTCACTCCCGGCGGGAGGCGTTCGCCGACCGCACCCGGCGGAGCACCGACGGGCCGGCGGCCACCAGCGCCGCGGCGGCGAGCAGGGCGACGCCGAGCGGGAGCAGGAAACCGAACCGGAGGCCGACGTCGGCCCGTACGTCGACGCCCGGGCTGCCGTCGGCGTTCATGACCACCGCCGACCACGCTCCCCGCGTCTTGTCCCACAGCAGGGTCTGGGTGCCCGGGCCGCTCGCCGTGGCCACCCAGAACGGCTGCGCGGCAGGCGCCGGGGCCGGGCCGCCCGGCACGCGGTCGAACCGCACCGCGAAGGGCTCCAGGTCGAAGCTCGCCATCCGGTCGTGGGCGGTCCCGCGCAGGTAGGCGTCGACGTCGGCCTTCGGCCCGATGCCGACGAACACCGGCTGCCCCGGCTCGGCGGGCGTCGCCCGGATCCGCACCTCGGCCAGCTCCCCGAGGTCGGTGGGCGGGTCGCCCGGCCGGCCCTCCTCGACCAGGATCTCGTCGGTCACCAGCACGGACGTCGGCGTGGAGAAGCGCTCGGTGGAACTGGCGAACCAGCCGCCATCGGCCTGCTGCGCGACGTGCGCACCGACCGCCGCGAGCCCGGCCAGCGCGAGCAGCGCGCCCGCCGCCACCACGAGCCCGCGTCCCGTCCGGCCTGATGGTCCGCCCATGGCGTTCCTCCCCCTGTAGTAGCACGTGTGTGCTAGTACGGACAGTAGCACAGGTGTGCTAGAAAAGGGTGTGCCGCGCAGCGTGGAGGAATCGGTTCGTCGCAGGGACGTCGCCGAGGCGGTGTGGCGGGTCGTGCGCCGCGACGGCCTGGAGGGCGCCTCGGTGCGGGCGGTCGCGGGGGAGGCCGGGCTGTCGATGGGGTCGCTGCGGCACTACTTCCCGAGCCAGTCGGAGCTGCACGCCTTCGCGATGCGACTGGTCACCGACCGCATCCGCGCCCGGGTCGAG
Source organism: Pseudonocardia cypriaca (assembly GCF_006717045.1). NCBI lineage: Bacteria > Bacillati > Actinomycetota > Actinomycetes > Pseudonocardiales > Pseudonocardiaceae > Pseudonocardia > Pseudonocardia cypriaca. Next base: position 3,463,682 of record NZ_VFPH01000001.1, on the reverse strand, counting down.
GCGCTGCCCGCCACCCCGGACCCGCGGCGCTGGGCGATCGGGGTCCTCGAGCAGATGCTCCCCTTGGACGCCGACCGCATGGCCGAGTCGGAGGTGTGGTTCGCCTTCAGCGCACGGGCACTGGTCGACCCGGAGCTGGGCGCGCTCCGCGACGAGGGCTGGGACCTGCTGAGGGAGGTCTGCGACAACCTGGTCCGCCGCTTCGCCGACGCGGGGGCGCCGGACCTCGACCTGGACGTGGAGGCGGCCCGGCTGCACGCCCTGGTCGACGGGCTGCTCGTGCACGGGGTGCTGCGTCCCGCCCGCGCGGATCCCTCGACCCTGCGGCAGGTACTCGCCGGGCACCTCGACGCCCTCGTCCGGTAGCGGGTCGCGGGCGGCCCGGGGAGGTTCAGGAAAGCCACATTCAAGGCTTTGAAAGCCCGGAACGTGGCTTTCCTGAACGTCCGCAGGTGTGGCGCCTCTGGCGGATCGCACAAGCCGTGCAGCAGCCTCGACGAGCGGATTCGTCGGTTCCGTGGGTGTCCGGCGCCACACCCGGGCGGCGATGGTGGTGCCGTCCCCGCCGCCGTGCACAGCGAGGTGCCCCATGCCGCGACGTACCCACCCCGTCGACGAGGTCCTGCCCGTCGGAAAGCTCGCCGTCTACGGGTTCCAGCACGTGCTCGCGTTCTACGCGGGCGCGGTGATCGTCCCGATCCTGCTGGCAGGCGCGATCGGCCTGTCCGACCGCGAGCTGATCCACCTGATCAACGCCGACCTCTTCACCTGCGGGATCGCCTCGATCATCCAGGCCGCCGGGTTCTGGAAGATCGGCGTGCGGTTGCCGCTTCTGCAGGGCGTCACGTTCACCGCGGTGTCGCCCATGATCGCCATCGGGCTCGCGGCGGGTGGTGGCACCGACGGGCTGCTGGTGATCTACGGCGCGGTGATCGTCGCAGGGCTGGCGACGTTCCTGATCGCGCCGTTCTTCGGCCGCCTGATCCGGTTCTTCCCGCCGGTCGTCACCGGCTCGGTCATCCTGATCATCGGGCTGGCGCTGCTGCCGGTGGCCGCGCTGGATGCCGTGGGCGGCGGCTCCGACCCGCAGCCGGGCAACATCCGCCACCTCGCCTACGCCCTCGGCACGCTCGCCGTGATCGTCGCGATCCAGCGGCTGTTCCGCGGGTTCATGGCCACGGTCGCCGTGCTGATCGGGCTCGTGCTCGGCACGTTCGTGGCGTGGCTGCTCGGGGACGCTCACTTCGACGCCGTGAGCGAGTCGGCCTGGGTCGGTGTTACCACCCCGTTCCATTTCGGGTGGCCGCAGTTCAGCTTGGCCGCGATCGTGTCCATGATCGTGGTCATGCTCATCACCGCGGTGGAGACCACCGGGGACGTGTTCGCCACCGGCGAGATCGTCGACAAGCGCGTCGGGCGCGAGGACGTCACCCGCGCCCTGCGCGCCGACGGCCTCGCCACCACGATCGGCGGCGTCCTCAACTCCTTCCCCTACACCTGCTTCGCCGAGAACGTCGGCCTGGTCCGGCTCACCCAGGTCAAGAGCCGCTGGGTGGTCGTCGCCGCGGGCGGGTTCATGATCGTGCTCGGGCTCCTGCCCAAGGCGGGTGCGGTCGTGGCCGCGATCCCGCACCCGGTGCTGGGCGGCGCGGCGCTGGCCATGTTCGCGACGGTGGCCGTGGTCGGAATCCAGACGCTGTCCCGCGTCGACTTCCACGACCACCGCAACGTCGTGATCGTCGGCACGAGCGTGGGGCTCGCCATGTTCGTCACGGCCCAGCCGGCCGTGGCGACCGCGGTGCCCGGGTGGGCGCAGATCGTGTTCGGTTCCGGGATCACGCTCGGCAGCATCACGGCGATCGTGCTCAACGTGGCGTTCCACCACGTCGGACGTGGTCGCGGGCCGGCCGTGGCGGGCACCCCGGGCGCGGGTGCGGTGCGGCTGGAGCAGGTCAACCGGATGAGCCGCGACGAGTTCGTCGCCACCTTCGGGCGGCTGTTCCAGGGCAGCGCCATCACGCGTGCAGCCATCGCGGGCCGCGCCTACGACCGGCGGCCGTTCGCCGACACCGCGAACCTGCGCGCCGCGTTCCAGGAGGCGCTCTTCTCCGCGCCGCCGGACGAGCAGCGCGCGCTCATGGCGGCCTACCCGGACCTCGGGGCCGACCGGGTCGCCGACGGTGAGGAGGGCGAGGACTCCGTGCGCGACCAGGCGAGCGCGGGGCTCACCCGGCTCGCCGACGAGGAGCACGAGGAGCTCGCGGAGCTGACCGCGGCGTACCGGGAACGGTTCGGGTTCCCCCTGATCGTCTGCGTGCGCGACTCCGGGTCCAGCGAGCGGGTGCTCACCGAAGGGCGGCAGCGGCTGGGGAACTCCCCGGCGCAGGAGCACGCCGCGGCGCTGATCGAGATCGCGAAGGTGGCCAACCACCGGTTCGCGGACCTCGTCGCGGGAGCCAACCCGATCGCCACCGCGCGCACGAGGGCGTTCGGCCGATGACCCTGGACGAGTGGAACGCCCTCGACGCGGCCGCCGCGGAGCGCGAGCTGCGCCAGGTGTGCGCGGTGCCCCGGTGGGCGCGGGAGGTGGCCGCGAGCCGGCCGCACCCGGATGTCGCCTCGCTGCAGGCGATGGCCGAGGTCACGCTCACCGACGCCGACCTGGACGAGGCGATGGCCGGCCACCCCCGCATCGGGGACCGCAACGCAGGCGGCGCGTCTGCGCGCGAGCAGTGTGGTGTGGCCGGTGCAGACGCCGCCGTGCTGGCCGCGCTCGCCGACGCCAACCGCGCCTACGAGCAGCGCTTCGGGCACGTCTACCTGGTGTGCGCCACCGGCCGCAGCGCGCAGGAGCTGCTCGACATCCTGCGCGCCCGGCTCGGCAACGACCCCGCCACCGAGCGGGCCGTCGCGCTCGCCGAGCTGGCGGCGATCAACCGGCTGCGCATCGCGCGCATGTTCGCGGAGGATGCGGCATGACCCTCTCCACCCACGTCCTCGACGCGTCCCGCGGAACGCCGGCCTCCGGCGTCGCCGTCCGGCTCGCGACCACGGACGGCCACGAGCTCGCCTCCGTCGTCACCGACGCCGACGGGCGCGTCCGGGAGCTCGCCGCCGAGCTCACGGCGGGCGACTACCGCCTCACGTTCGCCACGGGGGAGTACTTCGCGGCGAGCGGCCAGGAGGGGTTCTACCCCGAGGTGGTCGTCACCTTCACCGTCACCGACCCGGGACAGCACCACCACGTGCCGCTGCTGCTGTCCCCGTACGCCTACTCGACCTACCGCGGGAGCTGACCGAGATGACAACAACAGGGTCGATCGTCCTGGGCGCGAACCAGTACGGGAAGGCGGAGAACCGCCTCGTCCGGATCTACCGGGAGACCGCGCGGCACGAGATCCGCGACGTCACCGTGTCCACGGCGCTGCGCGGCGACTTCGCCGACGCCCACCTGCACGGCGACCAGGCCAAGGTGCTGCCCACCGACACCCAGAAGAACACCGCGTACGCCTTCGCGAAGGAGCACGGGCTGCACGCGGTCGAGGAGTACGCGCTCACCCTGGCCCGGCACTTCGTCGACGACGTCGAGCCGGTGCGCGGCGCCCGCATCTCCGTGGACGAGCACGCGTGGGAGCGGGTGCCCGTCGGTGGGGAGGCCCACGACCACACGTGGGTGCGTCGCGGCCCCGAGGTGCGGACGTGCGTGGTCGACGTCTCCGACGAGGGCACCGAGGTCGTCTCGGGCCTGCGTGACCTGGTGCTGCTCAAGTCGACCGGCTCGGAGTTCCACGGCTTCCTCAAGGACCGCTACACCACCCTGCCCGAGACCGACGACCGCATCATGTCGACGGCCCTGGTCGCGCAGTGGCGCTACTCGGGCCTCGACGTGGACTGGGACAAGACCTGGGCCGACGCCCGCCGCATCCTCCTGGAGAAGTTCGCAACCGTGCACTCGCTCGCCCTCCAGCAGACCCTCTGGGAGATGGGCCGCGGCGTGCTCGAGGCGCACCCTGAGATCGCCGAGATCAGCCTGCAGGCGCCCAACAAGCACCACTTCACCGTGGACCTGTCGCCGTTCGGCCTGGAGAATCCCAACGAGGTGTTCTACGCGGCCGACCGCCCGTACGGGCTGATCGAGGCCACGGTCACCCGCTCCTGATCCGCTCCGCCGGGAGACGCGGGAGCGGGAATCCCGCTCCCGCCTTCTCCCGTGCCACGATGCGTGATCGAGTCGGAGCGGGGGGTCACGTGGCGTGGCATGAGGGTTCCGTGGTCAGGCGGCGGATGCTGGCGAAGCAGCTCAAGCTGCTGCGCGAGCAGGCCGGGCTCACCCTGGAGGAAGCGGCGCCCCGGCTCGACTTCTCGATGAGCAGGCTGAGCCGCATCGAGAACGCCCAGGTCCGCATCGACGTCCACTGGGTGCGGGGGATGCTCGACCTGTACGACGTCGGCGGCGGCCGGTGGAGCGAGCTGGTCGAGCTGGCCCGGGAGGCCAACCAGCCGGGGTGGTGGAAGGCCTACGGGCTCGGCGACACCAGCTACATCGCCTTCGAGACGGAGGCGACGCGCGTGCACATCTTCAGCCTCGGCTACGTCACCGGTCTGCTGCAGACAGGTGACTACGCCCGGGCGCTTATGGTCGCGGTGCCTGTGCAGCGCACCGCCGAGCAGCTCGACAACGAGGTAGCTGCCCGCGTCTACCGCCAGCAGCGGCTGACCTCGGCGGACAATCCGCTGGACTTGGTGACGGTGATCGACGAGTCGGCACTTCACCGGACCGTGGGCGGGCCCGATGTCCTGCGAGCGCAGCTGGACCGCCTCATGACGCTCGCCGGCCTGGACACGGTGGCGTTGCACGTGCTGCCCGCGTCCGCGGGCGCGCACGCGGGCTTGGCCTCGGGCTTCACGATCCTGCACTTCGGGGATCTCGGTGAGCCGGACATGGCATACGTCGAGCATTCCCTCGGTGCTCTGAGTCTTGACAAGGCCGGAGATGTCGCGCGGGCTAAGCTCACATTCGAGCGTGTGCTGTCCGATGCGCTCGACCCGGCCGAGTCGCTCGCGCTGATCCGCCGCCTGGCCGGGAGGTGAGCCCGTCCGAAGGAGAAGGCCGTGCGTGACGACGAGCTCCGCTGGTTCACGAGCAGCTTCAGCGGTGGGAACGGCGAGGGGTGCGTCGAGGTGGCGTTCCTGCCCGCCGGGGTGGCGGTGCGCGACACCAAGGACCGCGCCCTGGCCCCGCACCGCTACCCGGCCGTCTCATGGGCTGAGTTCCTCGCCGGCGTCCGAGCGGGCGAGTTCGCCACCCTGTGATCGTCGTCAGCCGCACCCGAGGGCTCCGAGGACAACGCTGATGTACCGCTCGCGATCGATGATCGCCGTCAGCGGCACGCCACTGCGGTCGGGTGAGCGCTGATGTGCGGCTCGAGGCGATCACCGGCGTCCGTCGCCCTCTGATTCGATCTTCGCGTCGCCTTGCCGGTGGCGGCGGCGAGGCACGCGTATGTGGAGCAATGGAGGTCCGCCGCATCAGGGCGAGATGGGACCGAGTGAGGGTCGCCTGAGTTCAGCTCGGCGGGCGGCCGTGCGGCGCGCAGTGGTACGAGTTGCGCTGCGTCGGAATCAAACCTTGCCGACGAGATCCCCGGCACTACCGCAATGCGACGCACCGGGGATCCCGTGGGGAGCGACGAACGTCTCCGTCAGTCGGTGCGGAACGCTTTCGCCCACGTGTCCGGCGCGTAGACGGCGAGCGGCGTCTTCGTAGAGCTCAGAATCGCGAGATGTCCGCCGTCGAACTCACGGATCACATCGCCCTTCGGGTGCTCGTCGGGCTGGTGGGGAGAGGCGGACTTGGACAGCCACACCTTGATCATCATTCTTCCTTTCATGCGCGCTGCATTTCTGTTGGAGCGGGCGCACACCGTTTGCGACAGGATCGCCGCAGACCCAAGTGTGGAGCGCTGCAGGCGACTGCCTAAGGTTCATATGAAAGAATGGGCTCAGCGGTTCAGGTCGTGCTTCAAGCGGTCGACGCAATGCTCCACAAGAGGGGATTCGACCGCATGTGAAGGGGAGTCCCGCACTCTGGCGGACGAGCGGTGATCGTTGCCGAACCAACCCGAATGCTCCCGGGGCAGCGCTTGTCGTGCTGCTCGTGATCGCTTTCAGCAGCGCATCAGTGCGGTCGGGGCGACGATCCCGTCCGGCTCACCGCTAGCGCATCAGGTCGGCCACCAGGTCCTCGTCCGTCACCGTCCAGGCCGCCGGGCCGATCGGGGCGGTGAACTGCACCGTCTCCCCGTCGAACCACGGCCGGATCCAGGGCAGGACGCTGCGGGCCAGCCGCTGCATCGCCACGTTCTCCGGGAGGATCGAGCCGCGCAGCTGCGTGTAGCCGATCTGCTCGGCGAGCGCGCCCACGGCGGTGAGCAGCCGCTTGCCGATCCCGCGCCGCTGCCAGGCGTCGACCACCGCCACGGCGACGTCCGCCGTGCCGTGGCCGGGCCCGAACAGCTGCGCCATGCCGATCACACCCCCGCCCTTGACCTCGGCGACGACGGCGGCGTGGCGGGTGCCGTCGATGTCGACCAGTCGCGCCCGCACCGACTCCGGCAGTCGCGGCACGGGGGAGTGGAAGCGCAGGTAGCGGCTGCGCGGGGACAGGCCGGCGAACACGGCGTCGACGGCGGCTTCGGCCCGGGCCCGGTCCAGCGGGTGGACGACGGGCGCCGAGCACGCGAAGCAGCTCATGCCGGCCGCCGCACGCTGCGCGCGTCGGCCACGAAGCGGACGGCCTCGTCGATCACACCGGGGTCGCGGAGCAACCTGCGGTGGCCGAGGCCCTCGGTCTGCAGCAGCCGGGCGCCGGGCCAGACGTCCGCGATCGCGCGGCCGTGCTCGGGGCCGATCTCCCGGTCGTCCGCGTCGTGCACCACGAGCGTGGGCGGCACGGGCACCGAGCGGTGCAGCGACGGCACGTGGAACGCCTCCCACGGCAGCCCGACCCGCCGCGCCACCGCCCGCTCGACGCCGGCCCGCACCCGCGGGCCCGCACCGATCCGGTGCACGAAGTGGTCGAGCACCCGGCGCGGGTCCGCCGTCGGGGCGAGCAGTACGAGCGCCCGGGGCCGCAGCCCGTTCCGCACGGCGTGGGCGGTGACGGCCGCGCCCAGCGAGTGGGCGATCACGGCATGGGGCCTGCCGTGCTCGGCGACCACGGCGCGCAGCGCGTCGGCGAGCTCCGGGATCGTGGTCGAGCGCGGCCCGGGCGACGTGCCGTGGCCGGGCCCGTCGAAGCAGACCACCCGGTGCCCGGCGGCGACCAGCGGCGCGACGAGCCCGCCCAGCTGCTCGGACCGCCCGCCCCAGCCGTGCACGAGGTACACCGGCTCGCCCACACCCCAGGTGACCACGTGCAACGGGCGCCCGCGCAGCTCCAACGCGGTGGCCGCGCCCGGGGGGAGTGCGGGCAGCCGGTCCCGCGGGATCGGGGGCGGGATCCTGAACCAGATGCGGGTCGCGATCCGGGTCGCGACGGCCGGAGCCCACCGCTCACCCCACGTAAAGATACGAACGATCGTGCTTTTTTTCGGCGACACGGGTTCGGGTCCCTCCGGGCGGGTGGTGGTCAGGCGGCGGCTGCGGCGAGGAGCGTGTCGAGGGCGCGGCGGGCGCGGTCGGCTGCGCTGGGGTCGGCGAGCAGTCGGCTCGCCATGTGGAAGGAGAGCATGACGCCCTGCAGGTCCTGGGCGAACTGGAGCGGGTCGGCGTCGGCGCGGAAATGACCCTCGCCGATGCCGCTGGTGAAGACGGTGGCGAGGGTGTCGGACCAGTCCCGCTGCACGCGGACCAGGCACTCGCGCACCGGCCCCGGCTGGTCGTCGAGCTCGAAGGAGGCGGCGGTGAGCGGGCAGCCGCCCTCGACGGAGTCCCATGCGAGCCAGCGCTCGAACAGGTCCCGCACGCGGGGGAGACCCCGCGGCGCCTTGAGCGCGGGCCGGATCACCTCGTCGATGAACCGGTCCCTGCTGTGCTCGAGCACCTGCAGCTGCAGCGACTCCTTCGAGCCGAAGTGGGCGAACAGGCCGCTCTTGCTCATGCCGGTCTGCGTGGCGAGCGAGCCGATCGTGAGGCCACCGAGGCCGACGCGGCGCGCCAGCCGGCCCGCCTCGTCGAGGATGACCCCGCGGGTCGCCTCACCTTTGCTCACGGGTGCATGTTTAGCACGACCGTTCGTATCGGTCCAGGGGGGCCGCTTCGGCACCCCGTTTCGGCTCGCGCGACCGGTCGACGGGTCGCGCGGGCCGAGCCGGGGTGCGTCGGCGCGGAGGGAGTGCGTGGAGCCGCTCCTACGTCAGCGCTACCGCGATGTCGGTGACGGCCCCGTTGAGGGCGTCGATCCGGGTCGTGGTGCCCGTGAGCAGGTTGACCGAGCGCATCTCGTACCCACTGCCGACCTTCACCGTGGCGTAGCCGGTGTTGACACCGTCCGCGTCGGTGTGGATGTCGAAGCCCCACCCCGCGTCGGCATCGACGCCCAGGCTGCCGGTCGGGGAGAGCGTGCCGCCGTTGGCCGGGGCCTGCAGCGAGATCCGGCCGGCCGCGGCGTCGAGCACGAACAGCGACGTCGCGGTCGTGTCCTCGGTGTCGTTGTTGGTGTAGGCGGCGGACACGATCCCGGTGGCCGGCACCGTGCCGGTGGCGGGTGCCTGGGCCGGGTTGGTGAGCTCGGTGTCCGCCACCGTCTTCGGCAGCGGTGTCGTCGCGAACGGTTGGCGGAGGTTCTGCCCGGTGTCGCTGATGATCCGCAGCGCGTTCGCGGCCGGGTTGAAGTCGACGCCGAACACCTTGCCCTCCAGCGGCACCGACAGCTCGCCGACCTTGGTGGCGGAGCCGGTCTCGGTGAGCGTGTACAGCCCGCCCTCGTCGCCGACGCCGTACAGCTTGCCGTCCTGGACGCGGAAGTCGATGCCGACCAGCTGGGTGTCCCCGGCCATACCGGACACCGTGGCGGGCTCGCCGCTGATCGTGGGGTCGATGGTGTTGAAGCGCACCAGCGAGGTCCCGTCGACCAGGCCGACGACGTCCACGGCAGCAGTGCCGGCGCCGGCTCTGGACGGGTCGCCGACGGGGGCGGCGGCCGCGGCGGGCGTGCTAGGGGTGTTGCCGGCGCACGAGGCGGTCGCGACAAGGGCCGCGCCGGCGATCAGGGTGGTCTTCCAAGATGTGCGCATGGAGATCTCCAGGTGTCGGGGAGCGGATCTCTCCGGTGGGTACGGAAGGGAGCCCTCACGCGTTCACCGAGCGGGGAGCGCGCCGCTGAAGGGACGTTCCCGCGCGCCCGGCGGGGCCGAGGAGCGCGCTGAAGAGCTCCCTCCTAGAGCGATCGGAGCGCGAGGTACACGTCCACCCGGTCGGCGAGCTCCGCGAGGTTCCGGCCCGTGAGCTCCTCCACCCGGCCGATCCGGTAGCGAACCGTGTTGACGTGCAGGTGCAGCCGCTGGGCGGCGCGGCTCCACGACCCGGAGCACTCGAGGAAAGCCTCCAGGGTCTCGCGCAGGCCGGCGCCGGTGCGCGCGTCGTAGTCCAGCACGGGTTCCAGCACGCGGACGGCGAACGCGCGGCGGACCTCGTCGGGCACTGCCGCGAGCAGCGCCACGTGGGAGGTGACCTCGGCACCGGTGACGACGTGCACCGGGCCGGGTCGGCGGGCGCCCAGCTCGCGGGCGTGCCGGGCCTCCTGGAGGGCACCGGACAGGGCGTCGACCGGTGCGGGACGGCTCAGGCCCACCGTGAGCCGGTCCGACCCGAGTCCCGGCGCGAGGCGGCGTAGCGCTGCGGCCAGCACGGCGTCGGTCGGCGAGTCCGGTGAGCCCGCGGGCAGCAGCGCCACCGCCAGCCCGTCGTGCACGCCGACCGCGGGCGGCCCCGCGTGCGTGGCGGCGTCGACGAGCACGGAACGGGCGGTCTGCACCCGCTCGGGGGTCGTGAACCCGGCGACCGCGACGACGAGCGGCCCGTCCGGGTCGAGGCCCGCCTGCCGCAGCCGCACGGCCACCTCCGGCCGGTGTGCCGACCCCGCCGCGACGAGCCCGATCGCGTCCTCGGCGATCTCGCGGGCCAGTCGCAGGCCCTCGCCGCGGCGGGCGCGGTCGAGCGCGGTGATCGCCACCAGCTCGCCGACGGTGTCGCCGACCTCGGCGTCCCAGGTGGTGCAGTCGCCGTCGGCGGCCACGAACCACGACGTGATCCGCTCCTCCGAGGCGGGGCCCACCGGGAACACCGACCGCCCTGGACCGGGTACCACCGCCGGCAGGCGGTCGGCGGTGAGGAACGTGGTGACGGCGGCGTCCAGGTCGTCGCCGGTGAGCGGGACCGGACCGGCGACGACCGCCCGTCCCGTCGCGGAGAGCACCCGGATCGCCACGCCGGTGGCCGCGGAGACCTCGGCCGTCAGCTCGTCGAGCCCGAGCCCGCCCGCGACCGCCGAGAGCAGTCGCCGCTGCCGCCCGAGGGTGAGCGCGAGCCGGTCGCCGCGCGCGGCCGTCAGGGCGCCGACCACCAGCTCGGTGACCGCCGCGAACGACACCTCCTCGGGCACGGCGAGCAGCGGGAGGTCGTGGCGGCGGCAGGCGTCGACCAGGTCGTCCGGGATGCCGTGGAACACGGCCTCGCCCGCGGCGAGCGCGACCGCCCCCGCGCCCGCCACTGCCGCGACGAACCGCTCGCTGTCGGCCGGCTTCCGGCGCCACACCAGCCCGCTGATCACCAGCTCGCCGCCGGACAGGTAGCGGGCCGGGTCGATCAGGTCGGTGGTGTAGACCCAGCGGACCGGTCGGTCGATGGCGTCCGGTCCGCTGCCGGCGTGCAGCAGCCGCAACCCCAGCGCGGGGTGCGCAAGCAGGTCGCGCAGCTGCATTGGAGGAACCTACAACCCGTCGGCGGTCCCGGGTCGGGCGATTCGTCACGACGGCGACTTCTGCGCGTCGCGGGAAAGGGCTCTACTTCTCGGCATGGACTTCCTCGCGCCGACGACGTGGGCCGACGCCCTCGCGGCGAAGGCCGAGCAGCCGGACGCCGTGCCGGTGGCCGGCGGCACCGACGTGATGGTCGAGATCAACTTCGACCACCGGCGCCCGCCCGCCCTGCTCGACCTCACCCGCGTGCCCGACCTGCAGGAATGGGCCACCGAGAGCGACGGGCGGGTGCGCCTGGGCGCAGGCGTCACGTACACCCGCATCATCGACGAGCTGGGCGACCGGCTGCCCGGGCTGGCGATGGCCGCGCGGACGGTCGGCTCGCCGCAGATCCGCAACCGCGGCACGGTCGGCGGCAACCTGGGCGCGGCGTCACCCGCCGGGGACAGCCACCCGCCGCTGCTGGCGGCCGACGCGGAGATCGAGGTCGCCTCGGTGCGGGGCGTGCGGCGCATCCCGGCCGCGGAGTTCTACACCGGCGTCAAGCGCAACGCCCTCGCCGCCGACGAGCTGATCGCGGCCATTCTGATCGCGCCCGCGAGCGGGCCGCAGCAGTTCTGCAAGATCGGCACCAGGAACGCGATGGTGATCGCCGTGTCGGCGTTCGGGCTGGCCCTGCACCCGCAGCGGCGTGCCGTCGGCACCGGCATCGGTTCGGCGGCCCCCACTCCACGTCGAGCCCTTGCCGCCGAGGATTTCCTGGCCGGGGAGATCGCCGCGGCCGGGCTGTGGGAGTCCCGCGGAGAGCTGCCCGAGGGGCTCGCCGTGGAGTTCGGGCGGAAGGTCCGCGACGCCGCCGCCCCCATCGACGACGTGCGCGGCACCGCCGCGTACCGCCTGCATTCCCTGTCGGTGATGGCGCGCCGCGCCGCCACCTGGGCGTGGGACGACTACCGGAGGGCCGCCTGACATGCGGATCGAACTGACGATCAACGGTGAGCGGCGCGAGGCCGACGACGTGTGGGAGGGCGAAAGCCTGCTCTACGCCCTGCGCGAGCGGCTCGGCCTGCCCGGCTCCAAGAACGCCTGCGAGCAGGGCGAGTGCGGCTCCTGCACCGTCTACCTCGACGACACCCCGGTGTGCTCCTGCCTGGTGGCCGCGGGGCAGGCGAACGGCCGCGAGGTCACCACCGTCGAAGGGCTCGGCTCGGGCCGTGAGCGAGCTTGCGAGCGAACCGAAGACACAGCGTCTGCGCGAAGCGCCGGCCGAGCGCCAGCGAGGACGAGCGATTCGCTGCACCCGGTGCAGCAGGCGTTCCTCGAGCGCGGCGCCGTGCAGTGCGGCTTCTGCACACCCGGCCTGATCGTCTCCACGCACGACCTGCTGCAGCGCAACCCGAGCCCGTCCGACCCGGAGATCCGGGAGGCCCTCGCCGGGAACCTGTGCCGATGCACCGGCTACGAGAAGATCATGGACGCGGTCCGCACCGCGGCGGAGGCGGCTCAGTGATCATCGAAGGAGCACACGTCGTCACCGTCTCCGGTGAGGAGCTCCCGGGCGGGCACGTCGTCGTGGAGGGCAACCGGATCACCGCGGTCGGCGCGGGTCCGGCGCCGGAGCGCTCGGGTCGGGTCGTCGACGGTCGTGGTTGCCTGCTCACACCGGGCTTCGTGAACACCCACAACCACCTCTACCAGTGGGTCACCCGCGGCCTCGCTGTCGACGCCACGCTCTTCGAGTGGCTCACCACGCTCTACCCGGTGTGGGCCGGCATCGACGAGCACGCGGTGCACGTCGGGGCGAGCGGCGCGCTGGCCCAGCTCGCCCGCACCGGCTGCACCACGAGCACCGACCACCACTACGTCTTCCCCCGCGAGGGCGGTGACCTGCTCGGGGCCGAGATCACCGCCGCCCGCGAGGTCGGCCTGCGCTTCCACCCGACCCGCGGCTCCATGGACCTCGGGCAGCGCGACGGCGGGCTTCCGCCCGACCACGTCGTGGAGGACCGCGACGCGATCCTCGCCGCCTCCGAGGAGGCGATCGACCGCTGGCACGACCCGTCGCCCGGCGCGATGCTGCGGATCGGCCTCGCCCCGTGCTCGCCGTTCTCGGTGACCGGCGACCTGATGCGCGAGGCCGCGGAGCTGGCGCGGCGCCGCGGCGTGCGGCTGCACACCCACCTCGCCGAGACTCTCGACGAGGAAGAGTTCTGCCGCGAGCGGTTCGGCTGCACGCCCCTCGACTACGTCGAGAGCCTCGGCTGGATCGGCGAGGACGTCTGGTTCGCCCACGCGATCCACCTCGACGACGCGGCCGTCAAGAAGATCGGCGACACCGGAACCGGCGTGGCCCACTGCCCGTCCTCCAACGCCCGGCTCGGCGCCGGCATCGCCCGCACCCGCGACCTGCGCGACGCGGGCGCCCGGATCGGCCTCGGCGTGGACGGGGCGGCCAGCAACGAGGCCGGGAGCCTCCTGGAGGAGGTCCGGCACGCCGTGCTCTTCGCCCGCGCCGTCGGCGGCCCCACCGCCCTCTCCGTGCGGGACGGCCTCGAGCTCGCGACCCTCGGCGGGGCCGCCGTGATCGGGCGCACCGACGAGCTGGGCTCCATCGAGGTCGGCAAGCTGGCCGACCTCGCGCTCTGGCGGATCGACGGTCCCGCGCACGCCGACGTCGCCGACCCCGTGGCCGCGCTCGTGCTCGGCGCCCCGCCACCCCTGGAACTGCTGCTCGTGGACGGGCGCCCGGTCGTCGAGCGCGACCGGGTGGTCACCGTCGACGCGGACGCGCTCGCCCGTGAGGCCGAGGCCGTCCACCGCGACCTCCTGGAGAAGGCATGACCAGCACGGAGACATCACCCGCGGGAACCCGCACCACCGGCCGGATCGGCGACAGCCCGCTGCGCCCGGACGGCACGCTGAAGGTCACCGGCGAGTTCGCCTACGCCAGCGACCTGTGGCACGACGACATGGTGTGGGGCGTCACCCTGCGCAGCCCGCACCCGCACGCCCGGATCGTCTCGATCGACATCGGCGAGGCCCTCGCAGTGCCCGGCGTGACGGCCGTGCTCACCGCCGACGACGTGCCGGGGGAGAACTCCGTCGGGCTGGAGCACCAGGACACGCCCGTTCTCGCCGGCGACGTGGTGCGGTACCAGGGCGAACCCGTGGTGCTGGTCGCCGCCGACCACCCCGAGACCGCCCGCCGGGCGGCCAACCGGATCGTCGTGGAGTACGAGCCGCTGCCCGCGCTCACCGACCCGCGCAAGGCCCTCGACCCGGACGCCCCCCAGGTGCAGCCGGGCGGCAACCTGGTGCGGCACCTCAAGATCCGCCGTGGGGAGCCGAACCCCACCGCGCCGGTCGTGGTCGCGCTCGACTTCGAGGTCGGCATGCAGGACCAGGCCTTCCTCGGGCCCGAGTCCGGGCTCGCGGTGCCGGCCGAGGACGGTGGCCTCGATCTCTACGTCGCCACCCAGTGGCTGCACGTCGACCAGCGCCAGGTCTGCCGCGCGCTCGGGATGGAGCCCGAGCAGGTGCGGCTGCACCTCGCAGGCGTCGGCGGCGCCTTCGGCGGCCGCGAGGACCTCTCGATGCACGTCCACGCCTGCCTGCTCGCGCTGCACACCGGCAAGCCGGTGAAGATGAGCTACAACCGCGAGGAGTCGTTCTTCGGGCACGTGCACCGCCACCCCGCGTGGCTCACGTACGAGTTCGGCGCCGAGCCCGACGGCACCCTCGTCTACGCGAAGGCCGACCTGCTCTTCGACGGCGGCGCGTACGCCTCCTCCACGCCCGCGGTGGTCGGCAACGGCGGCACCCTCGGGCTGGGTCCGTACCGGATCCCGAACGTGCACGTCGACGCGCGCGGCGTCTACACCAACAACCCGCCGTGCGGCGCGATGCGCGGGTTCGGCTGCGTGCAGGCAGCGTTCGCGCACGAGGCGCTGATGGACGAGCTGGCCGACGCGATCGGCGTCGACCGGGTGGAGATCCGCGCCCGCAACGGCATGCGCGAGGGCGACCACAACATCACCGGCCAGGAGATCGACTCCGCCGCCCCGGTGGCCGAGCTGATCCGCAGGGTCCGCGACCTGCCCATGCCGCCCGCCCCCGGACCCGAGCGGGACCTGCGGGACCTGCCCGGCGGGGTCTCCAACACCACCCACGGCGAGGGCGTCGTCCGCGGCGTCGGCTACGCCGTCACGTACAAGAACGTCGGGTTCTCCGAGGGCTTCGACGACTACTCCACGGCCCGGGTGCGGCTGCAGATGATCGGCGGCGAGCCGGTGGCCACCGTGCAGACGGCGGCGGCCGAGGTCGGCCAGGGACTGGTCACGGTCGAGCAGCAGATCGTGCGCACCGAGCTGGGCATCGACCGGGTGGTCGTCGCGCCCAAGGACACCAGCGTCGGGTCCGGCGGCTCCACCTCGGCGTCGCGGCAGACCTACGTCACCGGCGGCGCGGTCAAGGCCGCCTGCGAGAAGGTGCGGGCCTCCCTGCTGGAGCGGGCGGGCGAGCTGCTCGACCGGCCCAGCTTCGGCCGGTCCCGGCTCCGGCTCGACGGGGACAAGATCGTGTCCGAGGAGGGCGAGGTGCTCACCGACCTCGCGGCGGTCCTCGGGGACGGGTTCGTCGAGGAGACCGTCGAGTGGCGGCACCGGCCGACCTACCCGGTCGACCCGGAGACCGGCCAGGGCACCGCCCACGTGCAGTACGCGTTCTCCGCGCACCGCGCGGTCGTCGACGTCGACGTCGAGCTCGGCCTCGTCAAGGTGGTCGCGCTGGACACGGCGCAGGACGTCGGCAAGGCGATCAACCCGGACGCCGTGATCGGGCAGATCCAGGGCGGCACCGCGCAGGGCATGGGCCTCGCGCTCATGGAGGAGATCGTCGTGGCGGACGGGATCGTCAAGAACCCGTCGTTCACCGACTACCTGATCCCCACCATCCTCGACATGCCACCGATGAAGATCGAGGTTCTGGAGTACGCCGACCCGCACGCGCCGTACGGTGTCCGGGGGGTCGGCGAACCACCGACGATCTCCAGCGGCCCCGCCGTCGCGGCCGCGATCCGGAAGGCGACGGGGCGCGCGCTGCGCCGCGTCCCGATCCGGCCCGAACACATCGTCGAACCCGCAGCGGGGGTCTGAACAGTGCCACGGATGTTCCTGAACGGCACCGCCATGTCCGGCGGTGCCGACCACCACCTCGTGGGCGACGCCCCGCTGGTCGCCCGCACCACCACGGCAGCGCGCTACCGCTTCCACGCCGTCGGCGGGAAGTACCCGGCCCTCGAGGACATCGGGGAGGGCGGCGCCGCCGTCGAGGGCGAGGTCTACGAGCTGTCCTACGAGCAGCTGCGCGAGGTGCTGCTCCCCGGCGAGCCGGACGGGCTGGAGCTGGGGGTCGTGGAGCTGGCCGACGGCAGCGGATCCCTCGCCATGATCCTGCGCCGGGAGTACCCGCAGCTCCCGCCCCTCGATGACATCTCGGAGCTGGCGAGCTGGCGCGCGTACCAGGAGAAACAGTGATCGTCTTCCGGGCGCGGCGGGCCGTCGTCGAGGGCGCCGAGCGGCCGGCGGCCGTGCTGGTCTCGGGCGAGCGGATCGAGGCCGTGCTGCCGTTCGACCTGCCGGTCGACTCCCCGTCCGATGCCACGGAGGTGGTCCTCGCCGACGACGAGGTGCTGCTCCCGGGGCTGGTCGACACCCACGTGCACGTCAACGAGCCGGGCCGCACCGAGTGGGAGGGCTTCGCCACCGCCACCCGGGCCGCGGCGGCGGGCGGCGTCACGACGATCGTGGACATGCCGCTCAACTCGCTGCCACCCACGGTCGACGTGGCGGCGCTGGACACCAAGCGGGCCGCGGCGGCCGGGCAGTGCGCCGTCGACGTCGGGTTCTGGGGCGGAGCGATCCCCGGCAACGCCGACCAGCTGGCGAAGCTGCACGCCGAGGGCGTCTTCGGCGTCAAGTGCTTCCTCCTCGACAGCGGGGTGCCGGAGTTCCCGCCGCTCGACACCGAGGGATTGCGAGCCGCGCTCACGACCGTCGCCGAGCACGACGGGCTGCTCATCGCCCACGCCGAGGACGGCGACGCGATCCGGCCCGCATCCGGTCGGCGCTACGCCGACTTCGTCGCGTCCCGGCCGCCGGAGGCGGAGGACGGGGCCATCGCCACGCTGCTGCGGCTGGCCCGCGAGACCGGGGCCCGGGTGCACGTGGTGCACCTGTCCGCGGCGTCGGCGCTGCCGCTGTTGGCCGCCGCCCGGGCCGACGGGCTGCCGGTGACCGTCGAGACCTGCCCGCACTACCTCGCCCTCACCGCCGAGGAGGTGCCCGACGGCGACACCCGCTTCAAGTGCTGCCCGCCGGTGCGCGAGGCGGGCAACCGGGACGCGCTGTGGCAGGGCCTCGCCGACGGCGTGATCGACATGATCGTCTCCGACCACTCGCCCTCTCCGCCGGCACTGAAGCACCTGGACACGGGGGACTTCGGCACCGCGTGGGGCGGGATCGCGTCGCTGCAGGTGGGGTTGCCGGTCGTCTGGACCGAGGCCCGGCGGCGCGGGCACGGCCTGGCCGAGGTCGTGCGGTGGATGGCCCAGGAGCCCGCCGCGCTGGTCGGCCTGACCCGCAAGGGCCGGATCGCCGCGGGCGCCGACGCCGACCTCGTCGTGCTCGCCCCGGACGAGCCGTACACGGTGGGGGAGCTGCACCATCGCCACGCGGTCACCCCGTACGCGGGGCGGCGGCTCACGGGCGTCGTGCGGCAGACCTGGCTGCGCGGTGCCCCGGTCGACGGGGCACCGCGGGGGCGGCTGCTGCGGAGGGGTGAGAGCTGATGGCCGACTTCAGGGAGCTGCCGGACCTGGCGCTGCGTTCGCTCGGCGGCGCCGTCGTGTACGCCAACGACGACGCGTTCGCCGCGAAGGAGAACCTGATCACGCCGGGCCGGCCGGCGTTCGACCCCACGACGTTCGGCTCCCAGGGCAAGGTCTACGACGGCTGGGAGACGCGCAGGCGGCGCTCGCCGGGGCACGACGAGGCGATCGTGCGGCTCGGGGCGTCCGGGGTGGTGCACGGGGTCGTGGTCGACACGGCATGGTTCAAGGGCAACTACCCGCCCGAGATCGCGGTGGACGGCGCCTGCGTCGACGGGCTCGCCGACGTGGCCGGGCTGGAGTGGGAGCCGCTGGTGGCGCGCAGCGCGGTCACGGGCGACTCCGAGAACGCCTTCGCGGCGGAGCAGCCGCGGCGGCTCACCCACGTCCGGCTGCGGATCTTCCCGGACGGTGGCGTCGCCCGGCTCCGCGTGCACGGCGAGGCCCTGCCCGACCCGGCGCTCCTGGACGCGCTCGGCACCGCCGACCTCGCCGCCCTCGAGAACGGCGGCCGGGCGGTCGCCTGCTCGAACGCGTTCTACGGATCCCCGAACAACCTGCTGCTGCCCGGCCCGGCCCGCCACATGGGCGAGGGCTGGGAGAACGCCCGCCGCCGCGACGACGGCAACGACTGGGTCGAGGTGGCGCTCGTCGCCGAGGCCGAACTGGTGCTGGCCGAGCTCGACACGAGCTGGTTCCTGCACAACGCGCCCGGCTGGGCGGCGCTCACCGGCCGCACCGCCGACGGCGGCACGGTCGAGCTGCTCCGCCGCACTGCGCTGCAGCCCGACACGCGCCACCGCTTCGGGGTTCCCACCACGGCGGTGACCCATGTCCGGATGGACGTCTTCCCCGACGGCGGCATGGCCCGCCTGCGTCTGCACGGCGCGCTCACGGCGAACGGCCGCACGGAGCTCGCGGCCCGCTGGTCCCAGCCCTGATGTCAGCAAAGCCACTTTCAGGACGCCACGTGACATGAAAGTGGCTTTGCTGACACCTACCCGGAGGTCTCATCGGTGAGATACACCGCCAACTGCTCGATCCTCTTCACCGAACACCCGCTGCTCGAACGGCCCGCCGCCGCGAAGGCGGCCGGGTTCTCCGCCGTCGAGTTCTGGTGGCCGTTCCCCACCGCCGCACCGAGCGACGCCGACGTGGAGCGGTTCGTGGGCGCGATCGAGGACGCCGGCGTGCAGCTCACCGGCCTCAACCTCGCCGCGGGCGACATGCCGAACGGGGACCGCGGACTCGCTTCGTGGCCGGGGCGGGAGACGGAGTTCCGCGACAGCATCGACATCGCCGCCGCGATCGGGAAGCGGCTCGGCACGCGGGTGTTCAACGCGCTCTACGGCAACCGCGTCGAGGGCGCCGACCCGCGCGACCAGGACGACCTCGCCGTGCAGAACCTCTCCCGCGCTGCCGCCCTGCTCGACGGCACCGTGGTGCTGGAGCCGCTTTCCGGCGCCGACCGCTACCCGCTGCGCACCGCAGCCGACGCGCTGGCCGTGGCCGACCGGCTCAACGTGCCGAACGTCGCGTTGCTGGCCGACCTGTACCACCTCACCGTGAACGGCGACGACGTCGCCGCGGTGATCCGCGACCACACCGCCCGGATCGGGCACGTCCAGATCGCCGACGCGCCCGGCCGCCACGAGCCCGGCACCGGCGAGATCCCCTTCGACGCGCACCTCTCCGCCCTCACCGCGGCCGGCTACACCGGCTTCATCGGGCTGGAGTACGTGCCGTCGTCCGACAGTGACCACGCCTTCGACTGGCTCCGGAAGGATGAGAAGTGAGCACGATCGCCTTCATCGGCCTCGGCATCATGGGTGCTCCCATGGCCGGGCACCTGATCGACGCCGGCCACGACGTGGTGGGCTACAACCGTTCCCGCCCCGCGGTGGACGCGCTCGTGGAGCGGGGCGGGCGGGCCGCGGGCAGCGTGGCCGACGCCGTGCGCGACGCCGAGGTCGTGATCACGATGGTGCCGGACAGCCCGGACGTTGAGGACGTCTCGCTCGGCGACGACGGCATCTACGCCACCGCGAAGCCCGGCACCCTGCACATCGACTGCTCCACGATCCGCCCCGACGTCGCCCGCGCCATCGCGGAGGCGGGGAACGAGCGCGGCATCCGCGTGGTCGACGCGCCCGTGAGCGGCGGCGAGGCGGGCGCGAAGGAGGGCTCGCTCTCGATCATGGTCGGCGGCTCTGCCGAGGACGTCGAGGCGGCACGGCCGTACCTCGACATCGTGGGTGGCACCGTCGTGCACGTCGGCCCCGCCGGCGCGGGCCAGACGGTGAAGGCGGCCAACCAGCTGATCGTGGCCGGCAACATCCAGCTGCTCGCCGAGGCACTGGTGTTCCTGGAGGCGCACGGCGTCGACACCGAGGCCGCCACCGAGGTGCTCGGCGGCGGGCTCGCGGGCAGCACCGTGCTGCAGCGCAAGGCCGCCGGTATGCGGGCGCGCGAGTTCGCCCCCGGCTTCCGGATCGACCTGCACCACAAGGACCTGGGCATCGTCACCGCAGCCGCCCGCGAGGCCGGCGTCACGATCCCGCTCGGCGCGCACGTCGCCCAGCTGGTCGGCGCGCTACGCGCCATGGGCCACGGCGACCTCGACCACAGCGCGCTCCTGCTGCTCGTCGAGAAGCTGTCCGGGAGGGGTGGCACCTGATGGAACGCATGCGCGCCGTCGACGCCGCCGTCGCGATCCTGCGCCGCGAGGGGATCTCGCACCTGTTCGGGGTGCCCGGTGCGGCGATCAACCCGTTCTACGACGCCGTCCGGCGGGACGGCTCCCTCCAGCACGTGCTCGCCCGGCACGTCGAGGGCGCCGCGCACATGGCCGACGGCTACACGCGCACGACCGCCGGCAACATCGGGGTCTGCGTCGGCACGTCCGGCCCGGCGGGCACGGACATGGTCACCGGCCTCTACGCCGCGGCGGCCGACTCCGTGCCGATGCTCGCGATCACCGGCCAGACCCCGGTGGCGCGGCTGCACAAGGAGGACTTCCAGGCCGTCGACATCGCGGCCATCGCCGCGCCGGTCACCAAGTGGGCCGTCACGGTGCGCGAGCCCGGGCAGGTGCCGGGCGCGTTCGCCCAGGCCTTCCACCTGATGCGCTCCGGCCGGCCCGGTCCGGTGCTGATCGACCTGCCGCTCGACGTCCAGCTGGCCGAGATCGCCTTCGACGTCGACACCTACGCCCCGCTGCCGGTGCACCGGCCGGCCGCCACGCGGGCGCAGGCCGAGAAGGTCCTGGACCTCCTCGACGCGGCCGAGCGGCCGATCATCGTCGCCGGCGGCGGGATCGTCGGTGCGGATGCCTGCGCGGAGCTGGTGGAGCTGGCCGAGCTGCTCGACGTGCCGGTCGTGCCCACGCTGATGGGCTGGGGCTCGATCCCGGACGACCACCCGCTGATGGCGGGCATGGCCGGGCTGCAGACGGCCCACCGGTACGGCAACGCCACCCTGCTCGCGTCCGACGTCGTGCTCGGCATCGGGAACCGGTGGGCCAACCGGCACACCGGCGGCCTCGGCGTCTACCGCGCGGGCCGCACGTTCGTGCACGTCGACATCGAGCCGACGCAGGTGGGCCGGGTGTTCGCGCCGGACTACGGCGTGGTGTCGGATGCGGGGGCGTTCCTGCGCGAGATGCTCGCCGCCGCCCGCGGGCGGGCGCATCCCGACCGGGGCGCCTGGGTGCGCGAGTGCGCAGGCCGCAAGGGCGCGATGCAACGGCGCACCCACTTCGACGACATGCCGATCAAGCCGCAGCGGGTGTACGAGGAGTGCAACCGGGCGTTCGGCCCGGACACCCGCTACGTCACCACGATCGGGCTCTCCCAGATCGCGGCCGCGCAGTTCCTGCACGTCCAGCGGCCGCGGCACTGGATCAACGCGGGGCAGGCCGGCCCGCTCGGCTGGACCGCCCCGGCCGCGCTCGGCGTGTGCGCGGCCGACCCGGACGCGTTCGTCGTGGCCGTCTCCGGCGACTACGACTTCCAGTTCATGATCGAGGAGCTGGCGGTTGGGGCGCAGTTCAACCTGCCCTACCTGCACCTCGTGCTGAACAACTCCTACCTGGGGCTGATCCGGCAGTCCCAGCGCGCGTTCGACATGGACTACTGCGTGCAGCTGGGCTTCGACAACATCAACGCGCCCGGGCTGGGCAAGTACGGCGTCGACCACGTCGCGGTCGCCGAGGGCCTGGGCTGCAAGGCCCTTCGCGTGACCGACCCGCGTGAGCTGCCCGGCGCCTTCGCCACGGCCAGGAAGCTCATGGCGGTCCACCGGGTGCCGGTGGTGGTCGAGGTGATCTGCGAGCGGGTCACCAACGTCGCGATGGGCACCGAGATCGACGCGGTCCAGGAGTTCGAGGAGCTGGCCACCACCCGCGCCGACGCCCCAACCGCGACCATCCCCCTACCGGCCTGACTCACGACGTCCAACTCACCCGCCGCAACGCCGGACTTGCCGCGCGGGGTGCCGGACCCACCGTGCTGGAACGTCGGACTCGCGCGAGTCTTGCGTCCGGACCCGGTGAGTCCGGCGTTCTGGCCCGGTGAGTCGGGCGCCGGCTGCCTCGACTGAGACGTCGGCGAGCATGCGGGCAGGGTCAGGCGGAGTACGCCACCGCGACGACCTCGCCCCGCCGGATTGGCGGATTCGCCCTGCCGGGTGTCGGACTCGCCGTGCCGTAAGGGCGGACCCGCGCGAGACTCGCACCAGAACTAGGACAATCATTGGCCTACATCCTTCGTACGCTCCTCGTTGTTGATCCAGACCGACGCGGAGGAGAACACGATGACGATCGTCGTGACGGGCGCAACCGGCACCATCGGACGCCGGGTGGTCGACCTGCTGGTGCAGGCCGGGCGACCGGTCCGTGCCCTCACCCGCAACGCGGCGGCCGCCGACCTGCCCGCAGGCGTCGAGATCGCCGAGGGTGATCTGACCCGGCCAGAGACCGTCCGCACGGCCCTCGAAGGGGCCACCGCGTTGCACCTGCTCAGCGCCAGCGGGGCGGACCACATCCCCCTGGAGACGGGCCCGGAGATCGTCGACCTCGCCACCGCGGCGGGCGTCCGGCGGGTCACGGTGCTCGGAACCGGCCGGCAGGGGCCCGTCGAGAAGGCGGTGGCCGCGAGCGACGTGGAGTGGACCCAGCTCGCACCGGTTGACTTCATGGCGAACACGCTGGGCTGGGCCGAGTCCATCCGGACCGAAGGTGTCGTCAGGGAGCCGTTCGGCGGCCGGCGCACCGCGTCCGCGGACGAGGCGGATGTCGCCGCTGTGGTGGCCGCGCTGCTCGTGCGCGGCGGGCACGCCGGCCAGTGCTACCGCGTGACCGGCCCCGAGGCGCTGACGCCCGCGGACAAGGTGCGGATCATCGCTGCGGCCGCCGGTCGCCCGGTCGAGTTCGTCGAGCTCACCAGCGACGAGGCACGCGCGCTGTGGTCGGCAGAGGGCTGGCCGGCGGAAGGCGTCGAGTTCATGCTCGACATGTGGGCCACGGTGCCTGCGGAGGTGGGTGTGGTGACCGACGCCGTCGAGCGGGTGACGGGACGGCAGCCGCGCACCTTCGCGCAGTGGGCCGCCGAACACGCGGCGGCGTTCCGGCCCGCCTGACCGCCGCGGGTCGTCCACCTTTAACCGCGCGTCAGCCGGGCTCGGACGCCGGGCGGAACCAGCGGCCCGCGGCGAGCCTCGTCTCGCTCGCCCGCATCCCGCGCAGGTGGGGGGCGAGGATCGGGAGGTCGGAGAGCACCGCGGGGGTGAGCTGGGCGCCGGTGGCGGGCCGGGCGATGAAGTGGCCCTGCACCAGGTCGCAGCCCTGGCGGCGCAGCTCGTGCAGCTGGCCGGCCCGCTCCACACCCTCGGCGACGGTGCGCAGCCCCAGGTGGCGGGCGAGGTCGAGCAGGCCGCGCAGGAACCACCGCTGCTGCTCGTCGTGGTCGATGTGCGCCACGAACGAGCGGTCGATCTTCACGGTGTCCACGGGGGTGCGGGCGAGGCGGGCCAGCGTGGAGTAGCCGGTGCCGAAGTCGTCCAGCGCGATCCGCACGCCGAGCTGGCGCAGCCGGTGCATCACGTCGACGGCGTTGGCGGGCCGGTTGTTCACGGCGATCTCGGTCATCTCCAGCGCGAGCTGGCCGGGGGAGATCCCGTAGCGCCGCAGGACGCCCGCCACGCGGTCGGGCAACCCGCTGTCACCGAACTCGGTGGGGTCCACGTTCACCGCGATCCGCAGCCGCCGGTGGGCGAGCCCGGCGTTCCACAGGCCGAGCTGGGCGCACCCCTGCTCCAGCATGAGCGCGGTCAGCTGGCCGGACAGGCCTGCCGCCGCGCAGGCCGGGATGAACGTGGAGGGAGACACCGGCTCGCCCTCGTGCGTCCAGCGGGCGAGCACCTCCATGGCGGAGATGCGCCCGGACACCGGGTCCACCACGGGCTGGTAGATGGCCTGCACGTCGCCGCGGTGCAGGGCGTCGGCGAACGCCTCCGGGAGCTGCGGGCGGACCCGGCGCACCGTGTGCCGCCCGTTCCGGTCCATCGGCTCCCCGTCGAGCGCCGTGGTGTGGGCGGCCACGTCCCCCTTTCCGGACGCCTTCACCGCGTACATCGCGACGTCGGCGCGGTGCAGGAGGGTGGCGGCGCGGGTGGCCGCGTCGGTGCCGGTGTCCTGCCCGGCCTCGACGGTGGCCACGCCGATGCTCGCCGTCACCGCAACCGACCGGCCGTGGACGTGGAACGGGTCGCGCAGGGTGCCCAGGAGCCGCCGGGCGGCGGTCGTGGCGTCGTCGCCCTGCTCGACGAGCACGGCGAACTCGTCGCCGCCGAGGCGGGCGAGGGTGTCGGCGCTGCGCAGCGCCCCGCGAAGCCGGCCTGCGACCTCGACGAGCAGCGCGTCGCCCGCCGCGTGCCCGAGCGTGTCGTTGACGGCCTTGAACCCGTCCAGGTCCACGAACGCCACGGAGACCGGCTGCCGGGTGCGTTCGGCGCGGTCGAGCGCGTGTTCGAGCCGGTCGAGGAAAAGGGCCCGGTTGGCGAGGTTGGTGAGCGGGTCGTGGAAGGCGAGGTGGTGCAGCTGCACCTCGCGTTGCTGGATGGCGCGGGTGAGCTCCTGGTTCTCCCGCATCGTCACGTACTGGCGGGCGAGCACGAGCAGCACCAGCGCGGCGACGCACGCGAACTCCACGCCGTCGAGGCCCACCCCGCCCGCGGCCTCGAGGGCGACGAGCACGGCGGCGACCGCGAGCGGGAGGTACGGCAGGAGCCCGGCGCGCACGGACTCCCGAGGTGCGGGACTGCTCTGCACCTCGGTCGGCGGGCCGCCGCGCACGAGCGTGCCGGCGATCCCGAGCAGGCAGAAGGCGATCCGCCACCCCCACTCGACGGTCGAGCCGGTGGCGTACGTCCCCACCGCGATCTGGTAGGCGAACGTCGCATCGGACACGGCCATCGCGAGCACCGCTGCGCCGAGCACGCCCCAGCGCAGCGGGGAGTCCCGGGTCTGGGCGAGCGTCAGGACCGTGACGGTCAGCAGCACGGCGTCCGCGACGGGGTAGGCGACCGACGCGGCGGCGTGCAGCAGCGAGTTGCCGGATGTGCCGATCACGGGGTCGAGCACCGTCACCCACGCGACCAGCCCCACGGCGCAGCCGACGAGGAGGGCGTCGAGCACGCGCCGCGGCGTGGCGTGACCGGAGCCCGGCGGTGCGAGGAAGGCCAGCCCCACCAGCGCTGCCACGGGAAAGCCCAGGAAGCCGATGTCGGCGAGGGACGGGTACGGGCTCTCGATCGCCAGCACGTTCTCGTACACCGTCCACGCCGCCTGACCAGCTGCCCAGGACCAGCAGGCCACGGCGAGCGCTGCCCACCCGCGGCGGGTCCGCCCCCCGGTCCGCCGTGCGGCGCCGAAGCAGCCGAACCCGCCCGCTGCGGCGAGCCCGAGCACGCCGAGGTTGGCCACCAGCTGCCGCGCGCTCCCGTCGAGCGCGGCGCAGAGCCCGGCGAGCGCCAGCAGCGCCACGGCGGCCGCCACTGCGGCGGCCCCGCCGCGCCGGCGCTCCGCCGCGACCGGCAGCGGGCTCGACGTGAGGCTCATCGACGTCCGTTCCGTCCGGATCCCTGACCAGTGAAGATCTTGTGCCCTGGACGGGGAGGGCGGCACGTGCGGCGCCTGGTTCCGCCGATCTGACGCACCAACCTCCCTGGCCAGGGCACTAGTGAATCCGGCCGCCCGGCGCGCGTGTCACCGGGGTCCCCTTATTCACCCGATCCCGTGAAGACGACCTCATCCTCGCTGGGCGAGCAGCAGCCCGATCGACTCCGCCGACAGCGCACGTTCGATGCCCAGCACCGCGGCGCCCGCGAGGCCCGCGTACTCGCCGAGCACGCTGTTGGTGAGCACCAGGTTGCGGGTGGCGAGCGGCAGGGCGCGCTGGTAGGCGACGCTGCGCACGCCGGCGAGCAGCTCGTCGCTCGCGGCGGCGAGGCCGCCCCCGATCGTCACCCGGGCCGGGTTGTAGAAGTGCACGAGCGTGGCCACGAGCTCGCCGATCAGGGCGGCGGCCTCGCGCACGGCCGCGACCGCGGCGGCGTCGCCGCGTGCGAGCAGCGCGCGGACCTCCGCGGTCGGGATCGGGCCGCCGGGGCCGCCGAGGCGACGCGCGATGGCACCCGCCGATGCGACCGCCTCGATGCAGCCCACGTTCCCGCAGACGCAGGGCTCGTCCGGGGCGCCGCGCACGCGGACGTGCCCGATGTCGCCCGCCGCGCCATCCGCGCCGTGGTGCAGCACCCCTTCCCGGCTCACCAGCCCGCCGCCGATACCGGTGCCGACCTTGACGAACAGCAGCGGGACCTGGTCGGGAGGCAACGCCCGCGCCTCCCCGAGCGCGCGGAGGTTGACGTCGTTCTCCAGCAGGGCGGGGCAGCCGAAGGTCTGGGTCAGCCGCGCGGCCACCGGGTAGGCGTGCCACCCGGGCATGATCGGCGGCCGGACCGGGACGCCGTGGGTGCCGTCCACCGGACCGGGCAGGCCGATCACGACCGCGCGCACGGGGACGTCCGGGGGCACGCCGTCCCGCAGTTCGGTGAGCTGGGTCTCCACCGTTCGGAGTACCGGGTCGGGCCCGTCGGTCATGTCGACCGGCACCTCGGTGCGGGCGAGCATCCGCTGGCTGAGGTCGACGATCGCGAGGTGCGCGCTGCTCGCGCCGACGTCGGCCAGCAGCACGTGGCCACCGCGCGGCGAGAGCGCGAGCCGGTCGGCGGGGCGGCCGCGGCCTGCGGTCGGGCGGGTGCCGTCGACCTGCAGCAGACCGCGCGCGAGCAGCTCGTCCACGGCGGTGCTGACGGTGGTGCGGGCCAGCCCGGCCGCCGGAACGAGGTCTGCCTTGCTCAGCGCGGCACCGGAGGCCACCAGCCGGGCCACCGTGCTGAGCGTGACGGCGGTGTCGATCCGGCCGGAGAGCGGCGGGGTGGCGAGCCGCAGCGGCGGCAGCGGCGCCTGGGGAGAAGATGCGAGCATCACGGTCCGATATCGACGGAAATCTGACGGAAAGAGGCATTATTCCGTCCTTGCACGGCACTGGTCAATGCTCCTAGGTTGCGCGCGGGGGAGCCGCCACAACGAGGTGCCGAATGACTGGAGAACCACTGCTCGCGATGCGCAGCATCGTGAAGCAGTTCCCGGGGGTGCGCGCCCTCGACGGCGTCGACCTGGACGTCGCCGCGGGTGAGGTGCACTGCCTGCTGGGGCAGAACGGGGCGGGCAAGTCCACCCTGATCAAGGTGCTGGCCGGCGCGCATTCACCGGACGCGGGCGAGATCGTCTGGGATGGCCGGCAGGTGGTGTTCGCGGCACCGCAGGCCGCCGACGCCGCCGGTATCGCCACCATCTACCAGGAGCTGGACCTGGTGCCCGGCCTGTCGGTCGCGGAGAACATCGTGCTCGGCCACGAGCCGTCGCGGCTGGGGTTCAGCCGGCTGCGCACCGCCGAGGACATCGCGCGCAAGCTCCTCTCGCGGCTCGGGCATCCCGAGATCCCGCCACGGCGCGAGCTGGGCCGGCTCTCGGCTGCGGGCCAGCAGGTGGTGAGCATGGCCCGCGCGTTGGCTCGCGACGCCCGGCTCATCGTGATGGACGAGCCGTCGGCCGTTCTGGACCCCGAGGAGGTCCAGAACCTGTTCCGGGTGATCCGCGAGCTCACCGCCGACGGCGTCGCGGTCGTCTACATCTCCCACCGGCTCGAGGAGATCCGCGAGATCGGCGACCGGGTCACCGTGCTGAAGGACGGCCGCACCGTCGCCCGGAACCTCCCGGCCCGCGACACACCCACCGCCGACGTCATCCGCCTGATGACCGGCCGCACCATCGAGTACGTGTTCCCCGAGCGCAACCGGCCCTCCGACGAGGTGGTGCTCGAGGTCGAGGGCCTCGGCCGCGCCGGCGAGTTCGCGGACGTGTCGTTCACGGTGCGCGCGGGCGAGGTCGTCGGACTGGCCGGGCTCGTCGGGTCCGGGCGCTCGGAGATCCTGGAGACCGTCTACGGCGCCCGCAAGGCCACCGCCGGCACGGTGCGGCTACGCGGCCGGGCCCTGCGGCCCGGGTCGGTGCCCGCCGCCGTCCGGGCCGGGATGGGCCTCGCCCCCGAGGAACGCAAGAGCCAGGGCCTGCTGCTCGCCGAGCCGGTGTTCCGCAACGTCTCGCTGCCCGGCATGGGCAGGTACGCCCGCGGCGGGTTCCTCGGACCGCAGGCCGACCTGGAGGCGGCGGCCGGCGTCACCGCGCAGCTCGACGTCCGTCCGGGGGACGCGACCCGGCCCGTGCGGATGCTGTCGGGCGGCAACCAGCAGAAGGTCGTGCTCGCGCGGTGGCTGCTGCAGGGCTGCACCGTGCTGCTGCTGGACGAGCCCACCCGCGGCGTGGACGTCGGTGCCCGCAGCGAGATCTACGCGCTGGTCCACCGGCTCGCCGAGGAGGGAGCGGCGGTCGTGCTGGTGTCCAGCGAGGTGCCGGAGGTGCTCGGACTCGCCCACCGCGTGCTCGTCGTGCGCGAGGGCCGAGTGGTCCACGAGGCGCCGGGCGACGAGCTCGACGAGGCCAAGGTGCTCGACCTCGTCATGGAAGGGAGCAGGACATGAGTGAGCAGACGGCCGTTCCGGCCGCCGACGAGCACGCGCGGGTGGAGCAGGCCGCCCGTGAGGCGGAGCCGCCGCGCTCAGCGTGGTCCCGCGTCCTCGACAGCGGGGCGGGGCGCAACCTGGGCCTGGTCGCCGTGCTGGTGCTGCTGGTCATCGTCGGCGTTGCCACCGCCGACACGTTCCTCACCACGGCGAACCTGCTGACCGTCCTGACCCAGGCGTCGATCATCGGCGTGCTCACGGTCGGCGTCACGTTCGTGATCATCGGCGGGGGCATCGACCTGTCGGTCGGCAAGGTGATGGCGCTGGCGTCGGTGTGGGCCACCACCGTCGCGACCCAGTCCTACGGCCCGGTTGTGATGATCTTCTGTGCGATCGCCGTGGGGGTGGGAGCGGGCCTGGTGAACGGTCTACTCATCGCCTACGGGCGGATCGTGCCGTTCATCGTCACGCTCGCCATGCTGATCTCCGCGCAGGGCCTCGCCGAGCGGATATCGGGCCGGCGCAGCCAGATCGTCACCGACCCGGTGATCGCCGGCATCGCCAACACCCGCCTGCTGGGCATCCCGCTGCTGGTCTACATCTTCGCCGCGGTGGTGGCGGTCGGCTGGGTGGTGCTCAACCGCACCACGTTCGGCCGCCGCACGTTCGCCATCGGCGGCAACCCGGAGGCCGCGCGCCTGGCGGGCCTCGACGTGAAGCGGCACACGATCGGCCTCTACGTGGTGTCCGGCCTGTGCTGCGGCATCGCGGCGATCATGATCGCCTCGCTGACGACCACCGGGTCGAGCACCCACGGCACGCTCTACGAGCTGGACGCGATCGCCGCGGTGATCATCGGCGGCACGCTGCTCTCCGGCGGCCGCGGCACGCTGATCGGCTCGATCCTCGGCGTGCTCGTCTTCACCACGATCACGAACCTGTTCGTGCTCAACAACCTCGCCACCGAGGTCCAGAACATCGCGAAGGGCGCGATCATCGTCGTCGCCGTGCTGATCCAGGCCCGCGCCCAGCGCTCGTCAGCTACCGGCTGATCCAGAAGGAGAATGAGAATGTCCGATCCCACCCGGGGCCTGCACCGTCGCAGGTTCCTCACGGGCGCGCTCGGCGTCGGCGCCGGTGCGGCGCTCACCGCGTGCACGAGCAACGCTCCCGCGGGCGGAGGCGGCGGCCCCGCGGTCGCACCCGCGCCCGCCGCGGGGGCTGCCGAGCCCGGCCGCCCCGTCACCATCGGTTTCTCGGCGCCCGCCGCGGACCACGGCTGGATCGCGGCGATCGCGAACAACGCCCAGGCGCAGGCGGAGGAGTTCCCCGACGTCACGTTCGAGGCGGTCAACCCGACCAACGACATCGCCCAGCAGATCGCGGCCGTCGAGACCCTGATCAACCGGGGCGTCGACGCGCTGGTGATCCTGCCCAACGACGGCAGCCAGCTCACCCGCGTGGGGCGGCAGGCGATGGACGCCGGCGTCGCCGTGATCAACCTGGACCGGATCTTCGACTCGCCGCTCGCGTACCGCACCTGGATCGGCGGCGACAACTACGGCATGGGCGTGAGCGCGGGCCACTACATCGGCACCCGGCTGCGCGAGGCCGGTGTGGCCAGCCCGATCATCGCCGAGATCGCAGGCATCGACAGCCTGCCGCTCACCCAGGAGCGCAGCCGCGGGTTCGCCGAAGCGCTGGCCACCTACGGCTTCGCCGTGGGCCCGCGCCAGGCCGCCGACTTCACCGCCCAGGGCGGCCAGGAGGTCACCGCGAACCTGCTGCAGGCATCCCCCCGGCTGGACGCCGTGTGGAACCACGACGACGACCAGGGCATCGGCGTGCTCGCAGCGATCAACCAGGCCGGCCGCAACGAGTTCTTCATGGTCGGCGGCGCGGGCTCGGCCAACGCGATGCGCGAGATCCAGGCCGACACCGGTGTGCTCAAGGCCACGGTGACCTACAGCCCGTCGATGGCGTCCTCGGCCGTTGCGCTCGCCCGGCTCGTGGCGCAGGGTCGGGGCATGAGCGATCTTGCCGAACAGGAGGTGCCGGCGTCGATCACGCTGGCGTCGGCGACCATCACGAAGGAGAACGTGGCCAACTACCTGCCTCTCGGGTTCGAGTCATGACTGGTGCCACCCTCGGCGTCGGGATGGTCGGCTACGCCTTCATGGGCGCCGCCCACTCGCAGGCCTGGCGCACGGCGGGACGGTTCTTCGACCTCCCGCTGCAGCCGGACATGGCGGTGCTCTGCGGGCGCAACGCCGACGCCACCGCCGCGGCGGCGCAGCGCATGGGCTGGCGGCACACCGAGACCGACTGGAAGGCCCTGCTCGGCCGCGACGACGTGCAGCTGGTCGACGTCTGCACCCCGGGCGACACCCACGCCGAGATCGCGATCGCCGCGCTGGAGGCCGGCAAGCACGTGCTGTGCGAGAAGCCGCTCGCCAACACCGTCGACGAGGCGAAGGCCATGGTCGCGGCCGCCGAGGCCGCCAAGGCCAAGGGCGTGCTCAGCATGGTGGGCTTCAACTACCGCCGCGTCCCGGCGGTCGCGCTCGCCCGCCAGCTGGTCGAGCAGGGCCGGATCGGCGAGATCCGCCACGTCCGGGCCGTCTACCTGCAGGACTGGATCGTCGACCCGGAGTTCCCGCTGGTCTGGCGGCTGCAGAAGGACAAGGCCGGGTCCGGCGCGCTCGGTGACATCGGCGCGCACATCGTCGACATGGCGCAGTTCGTCACGGGCGACCGCCTCACCGGTGTCTCCGCGCTCACCGAGACGTTCGTCAAGGAGCGCCCCCTGCCGGAGGCGTCCAGCGGGCTGTCGGCGTCCGGGTCGAGCGAACGCGGCGAGGTCACGGTCGACGACACCGCGCTCTTCATCGGCCGCTTCGGCGGCGGCGCGGTCGCGTCGTTCGAGGCCACCCGGTTCGCCACCGGCCGCAAGAACGCGATCCGCCTGGAGATCAACGGAAGCGCCGGGTCGCTCGCGTTCGACTTCGAGTCGATGAACGAGCTGTCGTTCTACGACGGCACCGAGGACCCCGGCACCGCGGGGTTCCGCCGGATCTACGTCACCGAGTCGACCCACCCGTACGTCGGAGCGTGGTGGCCGCCCGGCCACGGGCTCGGCTACGAGCACTCCTTCACCCACGAGGTCGTGGACCTGGTCCGCGACCTCGCCGCGGGCAACGACCCCACCCCGTCGTTCGCCGACGGGCTGCAGGTCCAGCAGGTGCTGGACGCCGTGGTCCGCTCGGCCGAGTCCGGCAGCAGCTGGGAACCGATCGCAGGAGAGGACTGATGGCACGACCGATCACGCTGTTCACGGGGCAGTGGGCCGACCTGCCGTTCGAGGAGGTCGCCCGGCTGGCCGGGGAGTGGGGCTACGACGGTCTGGAGATCGCCTGCTGGGGCGACCACTTCGACGTCCGGGCCGCGGTGGAGGACGACTCCTACATCGCAGGGCGCAAGGAGATCCTGGACAAGCACGGGCTGCAGGTCTTCGCGATCTCCAACCACCTGAACGGCCAGGCGGTCTGCGATGACCCGATCGACGAGCGGCACCGCGGCATCGTGCACCCGCGCGTCTGGGGTGACGGCGACCCCGAGGGCGTGCGGCAGCGCGCCGCCGAGGAGATGAAGTACACCGCTCGGGCCGCGGCGAAGCTCGGCGTGAACACCGTCGTCGGGTTCACCGGGTCGAAGATCTGGAAGACCGTCGCGATGTTCCCGCCGGTGCCGCAGTCGATGGTGGACGAGGGCTACCAGGACTTCGCCGACCGCTGGAACCCGATCCTCGACGTGTTCGACGAGGTCGGGGTCCGGTTCGCCCACGAGGTGCACCCGTCGGAGATCGCCTACGACTACTGGACCACGGTCGCCGCGCTGGAGGCCGTCGGGCACCGGGAGGCGTTCGGGCTCAACTGGGACCCGAGCCACTTCGTGTGGCAGGACCTCGACCCGGTCGGGTTCCTGTGGGACTTCAAGGACCGGATCTACCACGTCGACTGCAAGGACGCGAAGCGCCAGGTCGGCAACGGCCGCAACGGCCGGATGGGCAGCCACCTCGCGTGGGCCGACCCGCGGCGCGGCTGGGACTTCGTGTCCACCGGCCACGGCGACGTCCCGTGGGAGGCCTGCTTCCGCATGCTCAACACGATCGGCTACGACGGGCCCATCTCCGTGGAGTGGGAGGACGCCGGCATGGACCGCCTCGTCGGCGCCCCCGACGCACTGGCCTTCGTGAAGCGCACGGCGTTCGACCCGCCGTCCGCGGCCTTCGACGCGGCGTTCAGCAGCGGTTCGTAGCGCCTTCCACCGCAGCAAAGCCACTTTCCCGCCATCTCGGTGCGGGAAAGTGGCTTTGCTGCACTTCCGGCGGCCGAGAGGATCGCCGGGAACGTCCGTGGGGGAGGAGACGACATGGGTGGACGGCTCGAGGGCAAGGTCGCGCTGGTGTCCGGGGCGGCCCGAGGGCAGGGCCGGTCGCACGCGGCGCGGCTGGCGCAGGAGGGCGCCGACATCATCGCCTTCGACGTGTGCGGGCAGCTCGAGACGGTCCCCTACGCGATGGCCACGCCCGAGGACCTAGCCGAGACGGTCAAGCTCGTCGAGGACGTCGACCGGCGGATCGTCGCCCGCGAGGCCGACGTGCGGGACGCCGCGGCAGTCCAGGCGGTTGTCGACGAGGGCCTGCGCGAGTTCGGGCGCCTCGACGTCGTGGTGGCCAACGCGGGCATCGTGTCCTTCGCGGAGAACACGTGGTCGTTCACCGAGGAGCAGTGGGACGAGCTGCTCGCGGTGAACCTCACGG
The DNA here is from genome assembly GCF_006717045.1 of Pseudonocardia cypriaca. Classification (NCBI taxonomy): domain Bacteria; kingdom Bacillati; phylum Actinomycetota; class Actinomycetes; order Pseudonocardiales; family Pseudonocardiaceae; genus Pseudonocardia; species Pseudonocardia cypriaca. Next base: position 3,429,913 of record NZ_VFPH01000001.1, on the reverse strand, counting down.
GCGTGTGGAAGACGGTGCGGGCCGCGGTGCCGGCCATGGTCGCGGCCGGCAACGGCGGGAGCATGGTGCTCATCAGCTCGGCGGCCGGGCTGAAGGGCATGGCCCGCATCGGGCACTACGTGACGGCGAAGCACGGCCTCGTCGGGCTGATGCGCGCGCTCGCCGTGGAGCTCGCCCCCCACTCGATCCGCGTCAACACCGTGCACCCGACGGGCGTCGACACCCCCATGGTGGTCAACGACGTCACGGCGCGGTTCACGGAGGACACGAGCGGGCAGGCGAACATGTACAACCTGCTGCCCCGTCGGATTGATCGAGTCGGTCGACATCTCCAACGCCATCGTGTGGCTCGCCTCCGAGGAGGCCCGCTACGTCACCGGCGTGGCGTTGCCCGTCGACGCCGGGATGCTGCAGAAGTGACGGCCGCCCGCGGCGACCGGATCGCCGGGAGCCACCTTGCGACAACCTGACGCCGCTGACGAGTCGGGTCGGTTGGCGGGAGCTCGTCGAGGGGTACCCGAAAGCGTGCAGATTCCGAAGGGCATGGTCGTGGAGCGGATCCGGAGCTCCGGCAGCGCCGACGCCGCTGCTCGGGCAGATGCGGAACTGCCCGAGAAGGTCGACACGGAGCGCGACGCGGACCTGCTGCGGAGCTTCGACCTCGATCCGCAGGAGCTCGCCGACGGTCTGGGCGGACAGGCGCCGGCCATCGGCTAGCGGCGGGCCCGGACCGCCGCTGAACGTCCGACCGGGGTCTCAGCCGGTCGGGAGCCGGTGCAGGACGCCTGCCCGCAATGTCCGATGTGGATGTCCTTGGCTCCGCGGCCCGAGTGACCTAACGTCACGCTGTTCGGGCGACGGAGGCGGCGATGGTTGCAGTGGACGCGGATCCCGCGCCGGAGAGTTCCCGCCGCCGGTGGCGCCGCGGACGGGGCGGGACCGAGACGGTGGCCACCCTGGCCGAGGCGCGGCGGATCGCGTCCGCTGTGCGGGGCGGGCTGGGCGGGCCCGACGCGATCGGGGCGGCACGCGGGCTGCGCCGGATGCTCGAGGCGGACGCGGTGGGGATCGGAGGCCTGCACGGCGCGCTGGTGTGGTCGGGGCGGGTGCCCGACGACGCCGACGCCCTCGCCGATGCGGTCCTGAGCAGCGACGCCCGCGCGGCCGCCCGGGGGATCATCGCGCTTCCCGTGCACGCCAGGGACGAGCTGGCCGGCGTCCTGGTGGTGGCGGGGCCGGTGGCCGCCGCTGCCGCGCGCGAGGCGGCGCTCTGGCTGGGGGAGGCCCTCGAGCGGGCCCGGCTGGAGGAGACCGCGGCCGTGGCCGAGCAGGCCGAGCTGCGGGCGCTGCGCGCGGAGATCTCGCCACACTTCGTCTACAACAGCCTCACCGCGATCGCGTCGTTCGTGAAGTCCGATCCCGAGCGGTCCCGTGACCTCATGCTCGACTTCGCCGAGTACACGCGCCACAGCCTGGCCCGCCACGGCGACTACACCACCGTGGCGGGCGAGTTCCGGGCGATCGAGGCCTACCTGGCGCTCGCCAGGGCCGTGCTCGGGGAGCGGTTGAAGGTGCAGGTGCGCATCGCCCCGGAGATCCTGCCCGTCGCGCTGCCCTACCTCGCGCTCCAGCCGCTCGTGGAGAACGCCGTCCGCCACGGCGTGGAGCTGCCGGGCGGCAGCGGCCTCGTGCAGGTCAGCGGCGAGGCCGACGGCACCGAGTGCGTGATCGCGGTGGAGGATGACGGGCCGGGCATGGACCCGGACTACGCGGCCGCGGTGCTGGCCGGACAGGGCTCCCCGGGAAGCATGGGACTGGTGAACGTCGATCGGCGGCTGCGCACGGTGTTCGGACCGGGCTACGGTCTCGTGATCGAGACGGGGGAGGGCGCCGGCACGCGCGTGCTGCTGCGCCTGCCCCGGTTCCAACCAGGGGTGGTGGTCCAATGACCCGCCGCATGCGGGTGCTCGCCGTCGACGACGTGGCGCCGGCGTTGGCGGAGCTCAGCCGGATGCTGCGCGAGTCGCCGCACGTGGGGGAAGTGGCCGAGGCGGGCGACCCGATCACCGCGCTCCGGCTGATCCAGGCCGGCCCGCTCGACGCCGTGTTCCTGGACATCTCGATGCCCGCCATGAACGGGCTCGAGCTCGGATCGCTGCTCGCCCGGATGACCGACCCGCCGGTGGTCGTGTTCGTCACCGCCTACGAGGAGCACGCCGCGTCGGCGTACGGGATCGGCGCGGTGGACTACCTGCTGAAGCCGGTGAGCGCGGAACGGCTCGCCGCCGCGATCGCCCGGGTGCGGCGGTTCGGCGCCGCGGAGACCACGCAGGCCCCCACCCCGGTCGACGCGCTCCCCGCCGTGCCGGTCGAGCTCGCCGGGCGCACCCGCTTCGTGCGCAGGGACGACGTGCGCTTCGTCGAGGCGCACGGCGACTACGTGCGCCTGCACACCCCCTCCGGCGCGCACCTCGTGCGGATCCCCATCTCCCGTCTCGAGGAGCACTGGCAGCACGCCGGCTTCAGCCGCGTGCACCGCAGCTACCTGCTCGCCGTGCCCGCCGTCCGCGAGCTGCGCAGCGACCTGTCCGGCGGCCTGCTCGCCCACACCGACGTCGGCGACGTCCCGGTGAGCCGCCGGCACGCCCGCGAGCTGCGCGAGCACCTCCTCGAAGCCGCCACGAGGGGCGCCTTCGAACCGCCGGACCAGCGGGCCCGATGAGACAGCAGGCCCGATGAAGCAACCCCGCCGCGTCGCCGTGACGAGCCCGCAGACGCGGGTGGCACTGGCCGGCCGGCGCAGCGGAGCGCCCGCCGCGCCGCCGCACCTCGCCCCCGCCGACGCCGAGCGCGCCCGCCGCATCCACGACCGGCAGCTGCGCTACGCGCTCACGGTGCTCGGGCTGCTGGGCGCGCTCCTGCTGGGGCTGCCGCTGGTGCTCGCCGCCTTGCCCGCCCTCGACACGGTGCGGCTGGCCGGCATCCCGGTCTCCTGGCTGGCCGTCGCCGTGCTCCCGTTCCCGCTGATGGCGCTGCTCGCCGGGTGGCAGCTGCGCAAGGCCGAGCGCGTGGAGCGCTCGTGGCCGGACCGGCGGCGGGCGCCGCGGTGATCCTCGCGATCGTCCCGGTACTGCTGATCACGCTGCTGATCGGCGCGCGCGGGGTCGCGGCCATGCGCACCACCTCGGACTTCCTGGTGGCGTCGCGACGGATCTCCCCGACGGTCAACGCGGCCGCCGTGTCCGGCGAGTACCTGTCCGCGGCGTCGTTCCTCGGGATCGCCGGCCTCGTCGTCAAGGACGGCGTCGGCTCGCTCTGGTACGCGGTCGGTTTCGCCGCCGGCTACGTCGCGATGCTCGCGCTCGTCGCCGCCCCGATGCGCCGCACGGGCGCGCTCACCGTGCCCGACTTCGCCGAGGCCCGGCTCGGGTCGCCCGCCCTGCGCAAGCTGTCGGCCGCGGTCGTGCTGGTGATCGGCTGCCTCTACCTCGTGCCGCAGTTCACCGCCGCCGGGCAGGTGCTTGGCGTGGTGAGCGGCAGCCCGTACTGGGTGGGCGTGGTGATCGCCGGGGCCGCCGTCAGCGTGACGCTCGCGCTCGGCGGGATGCGGGCGGCCACCTACGTGCAGGCGTTCCAGTTCGTGCTGAAGCTCGTGCTGTTCATCGTGCCGGCGATCTGGCTGGTCCTGCAGGTCAGCCCGGACACCCGCCGCGACGCGCTCACCCCGGTCGAGTTCAGCCGCTTCCAGGTGGTCACCCCGGTGCAGTTCCGCCTCGACACCACCCTCACCCTCACCGAGCCGACCCTCGTGCGCGTCGCCGGGGGAGCGCAAGAGGAGCTGGCACCGGGCGAGTACCACGCGGAGGCGGGGCAGACCTGGGAGTTCGCCGCCGGCACCGCGGTGCCGCACGTCGGCGCCGGGCCACCGGGTGGCCCGAACTGGGCGCGCCCGCTGCTCGACCCGGGCGGCCACCCCGTGCTCGCCACCTGGTCGGTGCTGGTGGCCACGGTGCTCGGCACGATGGGGCTGCCGCACATCCTCATCCGGTTCCACACCAGCCCCGACGGTCGCGGCGCCCGCCGCACGGCCGCGATCACCGTGGCCCTGCTCGGCGTTTTCTACCTGTTCCCCGCGGTGTACGGCCTGCTCGGCGCGGTGCTGCTGCCCGAGCTGTACCTCTCCGGGGGCACCGACACGGTGGTGGTCGCGCTCCCGGCCCGCGTCGACGGCGGCTTCGCGGGCACGCTGTTCACCGCGCTGCTGACGGCCGGCGCGTTCGCGGCGTTCCTGGCGACCTCGCTCGGCCTGCTGCTCGCCGTGTCCGGCGCCCTGTCCCACGACCTCGTGCCGAGTACGTTGCGCCGACTGCGGTTCACCCCCATCGTCGCGGCGCTCGCCATCGTGCTGCTCGCCCTCCCCGCGGCCCGGCTCGACGTCGGCGTGCTGGTGACCTCGGCGTTCGCCGTGGCCGCCTCCACGTTCTGCCCGCTGCTCGTGCTCGGCATCTGGTGGCCGCGGCTCACGGCCCGCGGCGCGATCGTCGGGATGACGACCGGCCTGCTGGCGTCGGCAGGCGTGATCGGGATCGACCTGTTCCTCGGCGTGCCGCCGGGACTCGCCGGGATCCTCCTCGGCCAGCCCGCGCTGTGGTCGGTGCCGCTCGCGTTCGCGACGATGGTGCTGGTCTCGCTGCGGGGCCGGCCGCCGGCATGGGCGTCGGCGGCGATGCTGCGGCTGCACCTGGACGAGACCGAGACCGGGCGCCGATGAGTTCGCCGATGAGTTTCGGTGCCCGCGCCGGTCTCTACCTGCATGACGGTAGCGACGGAGATCTCCCGTGCGGTGACGACGGTCCGGTCCGGTGACCAGGCCGCGTTCGCGGCGCTCGCCGAGCCGCACCGCCGGGAGCTGCAGGTGCACTGCTACCGGATGCTCGGCTCCTTCACCGACGCCGAGGACATGGTCCAGGAGACCCTCCTGCGGGCGTGGCGCCGCCGCGAGACCTACGCCGGCCGCTCGACCTTCCGGGCATGGCTCTACCGCATCGCCACCAACACATGCCTCGACCACCTGGAGCGCCACCCGCGTCGCCCCCGCGGTGACGGCGGCGTCGGCGAGGTGACGTGGCTGCAGCCGTTCCCGGACAACCTGCTCGAAATGGCCGCGCCGCCCGACGCCGAGCCCGACGCCGCCGTCGTGGCGCGGGAGACGATCGAGCTCGCCTTCCTCGTCGCCGTGCAGCACCTGCCGCCCCGGCAGCGGGCGGTGCTCATGCTGCGCGACGTGCTCGGCTGGTCGGCAGCGGAGAGCGCCGCCGTGCTCGAGTCGAGCGTCGCCTCGGTCAACAGCGCGCTGCAGCGGGCGCGGGCCACCCTGCGCGAGCACCTGCCGCGGCGGCGCTCGGAGTGGTCACCGGCCGGGCCGTCCGAGGAAGAGCGCTCCGTCCTGCAGCGGTTCATGGAAGCCTGCGAGCGCGCCGACATGACCGCGCTCGCAGCGCTGCTGCGCGAGGACGCCGTCTTCTCGATGCCGCCGCATCCCGACGTGACGCGAGGGCGGGACGCGATCGTGGAGCTCTGGGCCCCTGCGCTGGCCGGCCCGTCCGCACTCGGCGAGCTGCTCATGGTGCCGGTGCGGGTGAACCGCCAGCCCGCGGCGGCGAGCTACGTCCGCAGGCCCGGTGAGCCGGTGTTCCGCGCGCTCGCGCTGGACGTGCTGCGCGTCGAGGGCGGCGTGATCACCGACGTCGTGTCGTTCGAGCACACGGCGGCGTTCCCCGCCTTCGACCTGCTCGGCCTTCCGGCCAGCCGGTAGCGGGGGAGGAGGAGGGGTGGACGCCGAGCCGATCACGTTCCTCGGCCGGCCGCTCGGCCCGTCGTTCCGGAGCCGCACCGTGACGATCCGTCCCGGCGGCACCCGGCCCTACGAGGAGGCGGAGTGGCGCGACGCGCTCGTCGTCGTCGAATGCGGGGCCGTGGTGGTGGAATGCCAGGCAGGCGGTCGCCGGACCTTCCGGTCGGGGGAAGTCCTCTGGCTCACCGGGATGGGGGTGCGGGCGCTGCACAACGAGGGCCAGGAGAGCGCGGTGCTCGTGGCGGTCTCGCGGCGGGCCGCGGAGCAGGACTAGGAGCGGTAGCCGAAGACGTTGGTGACCACAGAGGTCACCGCCTTCGCCACGGACTCGACGGCATCGGTGACGCCGGACAGCACGGAGTCGTCGGAGTCCTCGTCGCCGGACTCCTTCTCGCTGTCGCTCGAGTCCTCGTCCTGCGACTTCTCGTCGGACGAGTCCTCGCTGTCCTTGCTGTCGGAGTCCTTCGAGTCCTTCGAGTCCTTCGAGTCCTTCGAGTCCTTCGAGTCGGCCGAGTCGTCGGACTCGTCCTTCTCGTCGGCGTCCTTCTTGCTGCTGTCCTCGCTGTCGCTGTCCTTCTTGTCGCTGTCCTTCTTCTCGCTGTCCTTCTTGTCGCTGTCGGACTCGTCGTCCTCGGACTCGTCCTTGGCGTCGCTGCTCTTGGTGTCGCTGCTCTTCTCGTCGCCGCTCTTCGCGTCGCCGTCGGACTCGTCCGATCCGGACTTCGCGGAACCGGAGATGCTCGGCTTCTCCTTCTCGCTGGAGCTTTCGCCGGAGCCGGCCGACTCCGAAGCGTCCGGCTCCTCGGGGGATGCGCCACCGGTGGCCTCGCCCACGGCATCCGCCGCGGCCTGACCCGCACCGGTCGCGGCGTCAGCGACCTCCTCCGCCGCCCCTGCCGCGGTGTCCTCGGCCACGTCCTCCGCGGTGTCGTCCGTGGGGGGAACCTCGATCAGCGGCTCCGCGGGAGCGGCCTGGTCGGCCGGGGCTTCGCCGTCCTCACCCTCGGCGGCCGGGGCCGGCTCGGCGGGGGTGTCCCCGCCGGTCGTGTCCTCGCCGGTCGTGTCCCCGCCTGCTGGGGCGGGCGCGGCCTGGGCGGCGGGGGCCTCATCACCTTCGGCCGGGGCGGTCGACCCGCTGTCGGTCGCACCGTCGCTCGCCGTGCCCGCTTCGGGCTCCTCGGCGGCGTCGCCGCTCCCCTCCGACGAAGGCTCGTCGACGGACCCGGACTCGTCGGAACCGGCCTCGGTGTCGGACCCGGTGTCGGTGCCAGTGTCGGATCCGGACCCGGTGTCGGTGCCTGTGTCGGTGCCAGAGCCTGTGTCGGTGCCAGAGCCTGTGTCGGTGCCAGAGCCTGTGTCGGTGCCAGAGCCTGTGTCGGTGCCAGAGCCTGTGTCGGTGCCAGAGCCTGTGTCGGTGCCAGAGCCTGTGTCGGTGCCAGAGCCTGTGTCGGTGCCAGAGCCTGTGTCGGTGCCAGAGCCTGTGTCGGTGCCAGAGTCGGTGCCGGACCCGGTGTCAGTGCCCGACCCGCTGCCGGGATCGTCGTCGGACTGGGTCTGCGGCTCGCCCTCGGATCCGCTCGAGCCGGTCTCGGTGCCGGAGCCCGATCCGGTGCCGCTGCCCGATCCGCTGCCCGATCCGGTGCCGGAGCCGGCGGGCGGATCGGCCGGACTCTGGGGTTCGGTGGAAGGCTGGGTCGGCGTCTGCGGCTCGGGGCTCTGGGTCTCGGGGCCTTGGGACCCCGGGCTCTGGGGTACGCCGGTGGGTTCGGTGCTCGGGTCGTCGCTGCCCGTGGAGGGGGCCGGGTTCTGATCGGTGCTCGACGGGCTCTGGGGCTCGCCCGACTCGGGCGCGGCGAGCTGCGGCCCGGCGTCCGGTCCGGTCGCCGCGGGACCGGGGGCGCCGCTAGTCTCGGGCCCGGCGGGCTCCGAGGGCCCACGGCCCTCGCCCTGTGGCAAGGCGAGGATGTCCTCGTCGGCCCGGCCGCCACCGGGCTGCCGTGACGCCTCCGGGGCGTCCGGGTCGGGGCGACCTTCCGGGCCGATCGAGTCGGCCAGCTGCCGTTGCACCCGTGCGAGGTTCTCGTGGCCCTCGGCGGGCCGGACGGCCGGCAGTGTCGCGGCGGCGGCGTCGATCTGGCGGGCCGCCTCGTCGGGACGGCCCGCGCGCAGCGCCGCGCGCGCCTGCTCGAGGTGGTCGTTCACGGCGACCGCGGCCTCGACGGACCGCGCCCGCTCCGCGTAGAAGACCTTGGACACGGGCCACAGGGCGCTGCCGGGCTCCGCGTCGGAGGCGCCTGCCGCGACCCCCGACGTCGCCAGCGCGACGAGGGCGGCCGCGATCGCGAGCCGCCGGGCGTAGGGGACGGTGCTCCGGTGCCGGCCGGAGCGCAGCGAGGTGACGGTGGCGGTGGCGGTGGCCGTGGCGTCAGCGGGATCGCCCGGATCCGCAGGTGCGGAAACGTCGACCGAGGTGTCGGCGATAACGCCGGTGGTGGACGCGGAATCGGAGGCGGGGGCGAGGGCCTCGGGCCGGACCTCGGCAACCCACGCGGCGAGCATCGCGACGAGCTCGTCCTCGGTGCCGCGGGACGAGGTCGGTACGTCCCGCGGGGCGACGAGGCCCGCGGCGAGCTGCTCGATGAACTCGTCGTCGGCACGCAGGGCGGCGACGTCGAGGGGATGCTCGGCGTCCTGGGGCAGTGACCCTCGACTTTCGGTGCCGCCCCCGTCGGGGAGATCGTTCTCGTCTCCGAGCCGCACCCCGACCTCCGTTTCTCATGGCTGGTGCCGGCCGGGCAACCGGCGACAAGACTACCCCGGTCGCCGTCGCGGTCCGGGGTGTCCCGTTGAGAGTCGTTCCCGGATCGCCCGATGTTTCGCGCCCGCGAAGTTTCGGCCTACTTTCGAGCCGGACGGTCAGCCCGGTAGCCCGTTGTGTCGAATCACCTCGGCGTAGAAATGGGCGCTGTCCTTGGGCGTTCGGACCTGCGTCTCGTAGTCGACGTGGACGATCCCGAACCGCTTGGCGTAGCCCCATGCCCACTCGAAGTTGTCGAGGAGGGACCACACGTAGTACCCGGTGACCGGGGCGCCCGCCTCGATCGCGGCGTGCACGGCGGCGAGGTGGCCGCGCAGGTACTCGATGCGGTCGGTGTCGGCGATCCGCCCGTCGGGCCCGACCTCGTCCGGGAACGCCGCGCCGTTCTCGGTGACCAGCAGCTCGAGGCCCGGGGCCTCCGCTGCCACCCGGAGGAGCAGCTCGGTGAGCCCGCGCGGGTCGATGCTCCACCCCATGTCGGTCTTCGGGCCGTGCTGGAGCGGGAACTCGACGTCGTCGCACGCGATCCACGGGGTGGCTGCGCCGTCGCCGTGGCCGTCGGCGTTCTCCTTGGGGCGCTCCCGCGTCCAGTGCCGAACCCACGTGGGCGTGTAGTAGTTGACGCCGAGTGCGTCGATGCGGGCCGAGATGACGTCGAGGTCGCCGTCCTGCACGAACGACCAGTCGGTCACGCCCGCGGTGTCGGCCTGGACGTCCGCCGGGTAGCGCCCCTGCAGCACCGGGTCGAGGAACACGCGGTTCTGCAACCCGTCGACGCGGCGGGCCGCATCGACGTCGAGCGGTGCGTCCGGGCGCTCGGGCCGCACCCAGGCGAGGTTCAGCGTGAGCGCGACGCGGGCGGCGGGCGCGGCGCGGCGGATCGCCACCGTCGCGAGCCCGTGGGCCAGGTTGAGGTGGTGGACGGCGGCGAGCGCGGCCGCGCCGTCGGTGCGGCCAGGGGCGTGCACGCCGCTGGCGTAGCCGAGGTACGCGCTGCACCACGGCTCGTTGAGCGTGATGAAGAGCGGCACCCGGTCACCGAGGGCCGCGGCCACCGCTTCCGCGTACTCCGCGAACCGCTCTGCGGTGCGCCGCTCCGTCCAGCCGCCCGCGTCCTCGAGCGCCTGTGGGAGGTCCCAGTGGTAGAGCGTGATCGACGGGCTGATCCCGTGTGCGAGCAGCTCGTCGACCAGGTCGGAGTAGAAGGCGATGCCCTCCGCGTTGACGGGGCCGAGCTCGTCGGGGGTGACCTGGGGCGTGATCCGGGGCCACGCGACGGAGAACCGGTACGAGGTGAGCCCCAGCTCGGCCATCAGGGCGACGTCCTCGCGGAACCGGTGGTAGTGGTCGACGGCGACGTCCCCGGTGTCACCGCGGTCGACGCGTCCCGGGGTGTGCGAGAAGGTGTCCCAGATCGACGGCGTGCGCCCGCCCTCCGCGACAGCCCCCTCGATCTGGTAGGAGGCGGTTGCGGAGCCCCACAGGAACCCCTGCGGGAACTGGATTGCGCCGGTGGCGGTGCTGGCCCGGGTGGCGGTCACGTACGTCCTTCCGTTCTCGTTCCAGGTGATGCGTGATGCTGCGATGCCCACTGCTCGTAGGAGGTCCATGCTCGCAGCTCGAGGCGGGTGGTGAACCGGCGCATCGTGCCGCTGAACGGGTCGCGGAACTCCAGCTCGGACGCGAGCAGCTGCAGGGGACGCCGGAAGTCGTCGAGCGGCTTCTCGGTGAGCTCGGGGTAGAAGTCGTCGCCCAGGATGGGGACGCCGAGCCGGTTCATGTGCACGCGCAGCTGGTGGGTGCGGCCGGTCTCGGGGGTGAGCCGGTAGCGGGCGAGCCCGTCCCGGTGGGCCATCAGCTCGACGTGCGTGACCGCGTTGACCGGGCCCGGCTCCTCGTACGCCCGGATGATCCCGCGTTCCTTCACGATCCGGCTCTCCACGGTGCGGGGCAGGGTGAGAGCCGGGTCGTGGCGCGCGACGGCCTCGTAGGTCTTGCGGACCCGCCGGTCGCGGAACAGCGTCTGGTAGGCACCGCGCCGCTCCCGGTGCACCACGAACATGAGCAGGCCCGCGGTGGGACGGTCGAGGCGGTGGGCGGGCGAGAGCGCCGGCAGGTCCAGCTCGAGGCGCAGGCGCACGAGCGCGGTCTCGAGGATGTGGCTCCCGCGCGGGATCGTGGCGAGGAAGTGCGGTTTGTCGACGACGACCAGGTCGTCGTCGCGGTGCACGATCCCGATCTCGAACGGGACCGGTGCCTCGTCGGGGAGGTCCCGGTGGAACCACAGGAACTCTTCCGGCACGAACGGCGCGTCCGGCGCGATCGGTCCACTGCGGTCGACGATGCGCTCCTCCCGGAGCATGGCGTCGATCCGCGCGGGGTCGACCCGGGGGAGCCGCTCGACCAGGTGGTCACGCATGGTGGCCCACCGCGGGCCGTCGGGGGTGTCCGCCGGCGTCCGCAGGCGCACCGGGTCGAGCCCGTGCCGCTGCGGAAGCGGCGACTTCAACTTGCGTCTGATGCGGCGAGCCTAGTGCGGCGGCGACGAACGTTCACCGGGTCCTCGCACGCCCAGGCGCCGCCTCGCCGCGTTCCACCCCGGCAACGTTCGTGTCCACCGCACTTGCCACTAGATCTCGGAGCGGATCCGGGTGAGGATCTCCTCCGTGCGGTCCGGCTGCTCCACCTGCGCGCAGAGCCGGTCCATCACGGCAGCGTAATGCTCCACGTCGGCGCGTTTGTCCAGGTAGAGCGCGCTGGTGAGCTGCTCGAGGTAGACGATGTCGGGCAGGTCCGGCTCGGCGAAGCGCAGGATCGCGAACGGCCCGCCCGCCGCGGCGTGGCCGCCGTAGGAGAACGGGGCCACCTGCAGCGAGATGTTGGGCAGCTCGTTCATCTCGATCAGATGCGTGAGCTGGGCCCGGCTCTGCTCGCGGCCCATCAGCGAGCGCCGCAGCGCCGCCTCGTCGACCACCGCCCACAGCGTGGGCGGGTGGGGGCCGGTGAGCAGCGCCTGGCGCTGCATCCGCAGCTCGACGCGGCGCTCGACCTCCACCGGGTCGGTGTGGCCGAGCATCGTGACGGCACGGGCGTAGTCGCGGGTCTGCAGCAGCCCGGGTACGAACTGGAGCTCGTAGTTCCGGATCACCGACGCGGCCTGCTCGAGGCCCAGGTAGGTCTCGAACCAGCTGGGCAGCAGGTCGGCGTAGCGGTGCCACCAGCCGGGGGTGTTGGCCTGCCTGGCGAGGTCGAGGAACTGCGCCCGCTCGGCGGGGTCACGCACCCCGTAGCAGGTGAGCAGGTCGGCGACGTCGCGTTCCTTGAACCCGACGCGCCCCAGCTCGAGACGGCTGATCTTGGCGGGCGAGGCGCGGATGGCCTCACCCGCGCGCTCGCGGGTGACGCCCGCGGCCTCACGTCTGCGACGCAGTGCCCCACCGAGTCCGATGCGGAGCACGGTGGGGCCTGTCGGTCCCTTGGGAGTGCGACCGCCGGCACGGTCGAGAGCGGCCTGGTCGATCGACCCGGATTCCGCGTCGTCGGGCACGACGATCATCAGGTTCCCCCGGGAGTGTGTCTCGCTCGCGTTCACGTGGGTGCGCACTGTAGTGAGCACACTCACTCTGCCGTGCATCGGCACGTACGGCAAGCGTGCGCAGATGCTCGTTCAGCTCGCGAGATCGTCGAGCTCCCCCCTCCGCGCGGCGCGCACGAAGTCCGCGACCGCGGCGCGGGTGCCGACGAGCACCGGGCCCGCCGGGAACCGCGAGTTGCGCAGCGCGACATCGCCACCTGCGAGTTCTGCCAGTTCGACGCAGTTCCCGCTGGGATTGCTCGCCCTGCTCTTGCGCCACTGCAGGGCGTCGTAGTTCTCTGTGAAAGCGAAGTGCACGTGCAGATGCTCATGCACTGGCACTTGCGGATGCAAGTTAGGCAGGCCACGATCGGATGCGACAAGCGCCACCCGACCGGGTGGGCGTCGGTACGGGCAGCGAAAGCGGGGGAGCGCCATGAGTTACTCCTGGGGGGCGAGCCACGGCTCGGGGCGCGCGGGGGGCGTGTCGCTCGACCGGACGCGAACCGCCGTCCCCGGCGGGGCCGCGCCACACCGGCCGGCCGAGACCCCGGCGCGGCTCCAGGGCGGGCCAGGTAGCCGCCCTGTCGAGTCCAGCGACGGGATGCCCGAGCAGCAGCGCGTCGCCGACGAGCTGGCGCCGATGGTGGAGGTGTGGCAGCGGCTGCTCGCGCAGCACGTGCCCGACCGCGCCGGGCGCTGCCGCACCTGCACGAAGGGCGGCACGGGGTTGCCCACCACCCCGTGGCCCTGCGTGATCCACGGGATCGCCGACATGGCCCGCCGTTCCTACGACGCGCGGCGCGGCCGCGCGGCGTCCTAGTGCCGTAGAGCTCGCGCCCGGACCCCGCCCCGGCGGCCACCACCAGCGCCGGGTGCCGGGCGCCACCGGGCGGTGCACCCTTCCAGTCCCGGCCGCGGGCCGTCAATGCAGCCGGTCCGCGGTCCACCCCGCTGGGTGATGCCCGCCCTCGCGAATGTTCAGCCTTCTGGGGGCCCGCCCCAACAGACCCCCGCCGGGGCGGGTCCCCAGACCCCATCCGTTCCTACGCCGAGGCGTGGGGTCCGCCGTCGGACGCTCTCCCGGCGGCCTGCTGCCGCAGCACGAAGCGTTGCAGCTTCCCGGTGCTCGTGCGGGGGAGCTCGGCGACGAACTCGACGAGCCGCGGGTACTTGTAGGGCGCGATCGTCTGCTTCACGTGGTCCTGCAGCGCCGCCGCGTCGCGGGTGGCGCCCTCCCGCAGCACGACGTACGCGGTGACGAGTGAGCCGCGCTCCTCGTCGGGCGTGGCCACCACGGCGCAGTCCACGACGTCCGGGTGTCCGAGCATGGCCTGTTCCACCTCGGGGCCCGAGATGTTGTAGCCCGACGAGACGATCATGTCGTCGCTCCGGGCGAGGTAGGTGAAGTAGCCGTCGGCGTCGCGCACGTAGGTGTCGCCGGTGAAGTTCCAGCCGTGCCGCACGTACGTGGTCTGCCGGTCGCCGTTGAGGTAGCGGCATCCGGTGGGGCCCTTCACCGCGAGGTTGCCCGGTGTGCCGTCCGGTACCGGCCGGCCGTCGTCGTCGAGCACGGCGGCCTGGTAGCCGGGCACCGCTCGGCCGGTGGTGCCGGGTCGGATGTCGTCGTCGGCCGCGGAGATGAACACGTGCAGCATCTCGGTGGACCCGATGCCGTCGATGATCTGCAGGCCGGTGGCGTCGTGCATCGCGTGCCACACGCTCGCGGGCAGCGTCTCGCCCGCCGAGACCAGACGGCGCACCCCGGCCAGCCGGTCGGCCTTGCCGGCCGCGAGGACCGCCCGGTACGCGGTCGGGGCCGTGAAGAGCACGGTGACGCCCTCCTCGGCCACGGTGTCGGCGAGCTGCGGCGGCGTCACGCGGTCCAGCAGCACCGTGCTCGCCCCGGCGCGCAGCGGGAAGACCACCAGCCCGCCGAGCCCGAACGTGAACGCGATCGGCGGGGTGCCCGTCACCACGTCGGAGGGCTGGATGCCGACCACGTGCCGCGAGAACGTGTCGGCGATCGCGAGTACGTCGCGGTGGAAGTGCATGGTGGCCTTCGGGCGGCCGGTGGTGCCCGAGGTGAAGGCCAGTAGCGCCACGTCGTCGGCGGCGGTGTCCACCGCGGCGAAGCCGCCGTCGTGGGCGGCGATCATGCCGGTGAGCTCGCTGTCGCCCCCGTAGGCGACGGTGCGCAGGTCAGGCGGTACGTCGTGGAGGAAGTCGTGGTGGACGAGGGCGAGCGACGGCCGGGCGAGCTCGGTGATCGTGTCCAGCTCGGTGCGGCGCAGCATCGGCATCGTGGCCACGGCCACCCCGCCCGCGAGCAGCACCCCGAGCCAGCAGGCCACCTGCCACGGCTCGTTCGGCCCCCGCAGGAGCACCCGGTTGCCCGGCACGAGGCCGAGGTCCTCGGTGAGCGCGGCCGCCACCTGGGCGGCGTGGTGGCGCAGCTCGCCGTACGTCCACGCGATGCCGGACCCGCGCATGCAGGGTCGCTCGCCGGGTGGGCCGGCGAGCAGCTCTCGTGCGGCGTTGAGCTGTCGGGGGTAGCGCAGCTCCGGCAGCTCGAACGTGAGCTCGGGCCACTGGTCGCGGGGCGGTAGATGATCGCGGCAGAACGGGTCCGTGTGGGCGCTGGCCATGGCGAACCTCCCGCCGGGAAGTATCGCGCTTTGCTGACGATAGTCAAGACTCCGCTATGAGCATCCGGGGTCGAGGACGACGCCGCTGAACGGACCCAGGACGATCGTCGCCCCCGGCCGTCCGGGCTCGGAAGCGGCATCGGTCGAGGCCAGCAGCAGCGGCGCGGAGGACGACCCGGACAGCGCCGTGACGTCGAGACGCCGCGGTGTCGCGCAGAGGTTGAGGATCACCAGCGTGCGTTCCCCGGCCTCCGCGCGGACGTACGCGAGCACGTCGGGCGGACCGTCGAGGAACGCCTGGCTCCCGGTGCGCAGTGACGGGCGGGCCCGGCGCAGCGCGAGCAGCGTGCGGTAGAGGGCGAGCATCGAGCTCTCGTCCTCCAGTTCGGACGCGACGTTGAGCCGTTCGGCCGTGTCGCCGATCGGCAGCCACGGGTCGCCGGTGGTGAAGCCGGCCCCCGGACCGGCCGTCGACGGGGGCGCCCAGGGCATCGGGGTGCGCTGCGGGTCGCGCCCGTCGCGGTCGGTGCCGATGCCGGGTGGGAGCTCGGTGTCGGGCAGGCCCAGCTCCTCGCCCTGGTAGAGGAAGGGTGTGCCGCGCAGGGTGAGCAGCAGCACCGCGGCGAGGCGGCCCCGCGCGGCGCGGGTCTCCTCGTCGTCGCCGGGGGTCGACCACCGGGTGACGAGCCGCGGTTCGTCGTGGTTGCCCAGGAACCACGCCGGCCAGGTGTCCGGGTCGGCCAGCTCGACGAACTCCTCGACGGTCAGCCGGATCCGCGCTGCGTCGAACGGCGACCGGGCGAACACGAAGTTGTGGGCGAGGTGCAGCTCGCCGGGGGCGAGGTAGGGCAGGATGCGGCGCTGGTCGAACTCCCAGACCTCGCCCACCGTGACGGCGCCCGGGTACTCGTCGACGACCGCACGCACCTCGCGCAGGTACTCGTGAAGCGTCGGCCAGTCCTGCTGGCGCGACGGCTCGCCCGCGACGTTGTCGCGGTGGTCCGGGTCCTTGCCCAGCCGGTTGATGGCGTCGAGCCGCACTCCGTCGACCCCGCGGTCCAGCCAGTGGCGCAGGACCTCGAGCTGGGCGGCCCGCACCGCGGGGTTGGACCAGTCGAGGTCGGGCTGCTGGGGCAGGTGGGAGTGCAGGTACCACTGGGCGGTGCCCGGGTGCCACGTCCACGCGGGGACCCCGGCGGGGAAGCCGGCGACCCAGTTGTTGGGCGGGCCGCCGTCGGGGCGCCCGGGTGTCGGCCCGTCGCGCCACACGTAGAAGTCGCGCTTCGCCGCGGTGCGGGACGACGCGGCGTCGCGGAACCACGGGTGCTGGTCGCTGGTGTGCGACAGGACGATGTCGACGAGGAGGCGCAGGCCGTGCGCGTGGGCCGCGGCGATGAGCGCCTCGGCGTCGGCGTCCGTGCCGAAGATCGGGTCGACGGCGGTGTGATCGCTGATGTCGTAGCCGAAGTCGGCCATCGGCGACCGGAAGAACGGCGAGATCCACAGGGCGTCGACGCCGAGGGTGCGCAGGTAGGGGAGCCGCTCGATGATGCCGGGCAGGTCACCGATCCCGTCGCCGTCCGAGTCGGCGAAGCTGCGCGGGTAGATCTGGTAGACGACGGCGTCCTGCCACCACGGCCGGCTCATCGCGCACCTCGGCACTCGGGGGTGCGGGCGCGGTGGAAGGCGGCGGACCGGGCGACGACGACGGCGCCGACGAGGCCGCACGCCGCGGTGGTCGCGACCGCGACGGGCAGTGCGCCGTGGTCGAGGAAGACCCCGCCGATCGCCGCGCCCCCACCGATGCCGACCTGGTAGGCGACGATGTAGACCGCGGAGGCGAGGTCCTGCCGGACGCGGGCGACGCGCAGGACCGCGGCTTGCAGCACCACGCTCATCCCGGCCGCCGGCACGGCCCACAACACGACCGCGGCACCGGCGACGGCACCGGAGCTCGGTCCGACGACGAGCAGCGCGAGCATGCACGCGACGAACCCGCCGGTGACGATCAGGGCGGTAGCTCGTGGCTGCCGGTCCACGTGCCTGCCGATCAGCGCGAGGCCGAGCAGGCCCGCCGCCCCGTGCGCGAGGAGGAGGCCAGAGGTGGCGGGGCCGGTGAGGTGGACGTAGTCGGCGATGATCACGGTGATGTAGGTGAACGCGGTGAGGTGTCCCAGCACCACGATCAGCGTGGTCGCGTTCACGGCGTTGAGGGATCTGTCGGTCAGGGTGCGCCGGAGCGTCGACGGCCCCTGCTGCTGCGGTGCGTGCTCCGCCGGCATCGGGTCGACGGTGGCGCGGATCGCCACGGCCGAGAGCGCCGCGGCGCCGGCCACGGCGAGGACGGCGGGTCGCCAGCCGATCGTCGCGCCGAGCCACGAGCTCAGCGGGAGCCCGAAGAGGAAGGCGAGCGAGTTCCCCGCGAAGACCACCGCGGTGGCGCGGCCGGCCCGGTGCGGTCCGAGCATCCGGGCGGCGATCACCGCGACCACCGACCAGAACACGCCGTGGCCGACGGCGGAGACCACCCGGGCGACCACGGCGACGCCGTAGCTGGGCGCGACGGCCAGCAGCAGGTTGGACGCGGTGATCGTCGCGACGGTGGCGACCGCTGCCGTCCGGCGGTCCCAGTGCGTCGTCAGGGCGACCAGCGGCACCACCGAGACCGCGACGACGACCGCGTACCCCGTGACCAGGAGGCCGACGGCCGACTCGGACACGCCGAAGCCGGACGCCAGGTCCGGTAGCAGGGCGACGGGCAGGTTCTCCGAGGTCACCGAGACGAAGCAGGCGGCGCTGAGCGCCCCCAGCGCCACGCCTTCTCGGGACGGGCTCCACCTCCGCATGTGTGTAACGATACACAGCTAGACTCGGGACATGTCCAGTGCGGGGTCGCGCATCACGATGGCCGAGGTGGCGCGCCGTTCCGGTGTCTCACCGATGACGGTCTCGTACTGCTACAACCAGCCGGAGCGGGTCGCCCCGAGCACACTGCGGCGGGTCCGCGCGGTCGCCGCCGAGCTGGGCTACCCGGGCCCCGACCCGACGGCCCGGTCCCTGCGCCGCCGCCGCACCGGCGCGATCGGCGTCGTGCTCGGCGAGCACCTCACCTACGCGTTCGAGGACCCGGGGGCCCGCCGCTTCCTGGCCGGCGTCGCCGAGGTCTGCCGCGAGCGGGGGATCGGGCTGAACCTCATCCCGACCACCGGCGAGGACGGCGACGTCGACCGCGTGCGGGCGGCATCCGTCGACGGCTACATCGTCTGGACCACGGTCGACTCCGACCCGGTGCTCGCCGTGGTGACCGGGCTCGGCAAGCCCGTCGTCGTGCACGGTGGCCCCGCCGTTCCCGGCGCGCAGGTGGTCAGCATCGACAACCGCGCATCCGGCCGCGAGCTTGCCGCGCACACCTTCCCGGGCGCCCGCCGCCCGGCGGTGTTCAGCCAGCCCTTCGGCCGCGACCGCAGGCCGCGGCTGGAGATCGGGCCGGACCCGGAGGGCGTGGAGTTCCCGGTCACCCGCGACCGCCTGCTCGGCGTCTACGACCACTGCCGGGAGGCGGGCATCGATCCGCGCGGGCTGCCGGTCGCCGTCGTGGCGCGCAACGACCGCGTGGAGGCGGCGGCCATGGCCGATGCGCTGTTCGACTCCTTCGAGCCCGACGCGGTGGTGGCCATGGGCGACCAGCTCGCCTACGCCGTCCTCGACGCCGCGCGCCGCCGAGGGCTCCGCGTGCCCGACGACGTCGCCGTCGCCGGCTGGGACGACGACCCGGACGCCGAGCGGGAAGGCCTCACCACCATCGCGCAGTCCCTGTTCGACCAGGGCCGCAGCTGCGCCCTCATCGCGCTGGGCGACCGGGCACCGGGGGATGCCCCGTGGACCGCGACGGTGCGCAGGAGCACCCGATGAGAACTACAGATCGCTGAGGGGGACGGTGGGATCGGCCAGCCGGGCGGGGTCGACCGGTGCGCCGGAGCGGATGATCCGCTCGACGTCCGCGGCGACGTCCCAGACGTTGACGTTCATCCCGGCCAGCACGCGCCCTTCGGAGAGCCAGAAGGAGATGAACTCCCGGCCCGGGACGTCGCCGCGGAACACGACCTGGTCGTAGCTGCCGGGCTCGGCGTGGCCGGTGTACTCCATGCCGAGGTCGTACTGGTCGGTGAAGAAGTACGGGACCCGGTCGTACACGACGTCCTGGCCGAGCATCGAGCGCGCGGCGGCCGGGCCACCGTCCAGGGCGTTCTGCCAGTGCTCGACCCGGATGTGCTTCCCGAGCAGCGGGTTGTCGGCGTTGGCGACGTCGCCCGCCGCGTAGACGTCCGGGTCGGAGGTGCGCAGCGCCGCGTCGACCAGCACGCCGTTGTCGACCGCCAGGCCTGCGGACTGCGCGAGCTCGACGGCCGGGGTGATGCCGACGCCCACGACGACCGCGTCCGCGGGCAGCGACGTGCCGTCGTCGAGGGTCACCGACGCGACCCGGCCGTCCGCTCCGGCGATCTCCCGGACACCGGTGCCGAGCCGCAGGTCCACTCCGTGGTCGGCGTGCAGGTCGGCGAACACCTGGGCGACCTCGTCGCCCAGCACCCGGCGCAACGGCAGCGTGTCGACCTCGACGAGCGTGACCGTCGCCCCGTGCGTGCGGGCCGCCGCCGCGACCTCGAGCCCGATCCAGCCGCCGCCCACGACGACCACGCGGGCGCCCTCGACGAGCACGCCCCGCAGCGCGTCGGAGTGCTCGATGCGGCGCAGGTAATGCACACCCTCCAGCTCCGCACCGGGAACCTGCAGCCGCCGGACCACCGACCCGGTGGCGAGCAGGAGCTTGTCGTAGGCCAGCCGCTCGCCGCCGGCGAGCGTGACCGCGTGGGCTCCCGGGTCGACCGCCTCGGCGCGCACCCCGGTGCGCAGCTCGATGTTCTGCTTGTCGTACCAGGCGCGGTCGTGCACGAACGCCGTGCCGCGCTCGTCGCTGCCGAGCAGGTACCCCTTCGACAGCGGTGGCCGCTCGTACGGGGGCTCGGGCTCCTCGCCGACGAGGACCACCCGGCCTGCGAACCCTTCGTCGCGCAGCGTCTCCGCCGCCTTCGCGCCTGCGAGGCTCGCGCCGACGATGACGAACGTGCGGTCGTCCTGGGATGCCGATGCGGTCATGGCCCACCTGCCGTGGCTCGGGCGGTCGATCGACCATTCGAGCACGTGAACCAGGCGCCTGCCACTGGCGATGCGGCTAGGTTGGTCCGGTGACCGAGCCCCGTGGGGCCGAGCGGCTCGTGTACTTCACCGACGCGGTGGTCGCGATCGCGATCACGCTGCTGGTGCTGCCGCTGGTGGACGCGGTCGGCGAGGCGGTGGACGATCGGCGGAGCGCGGCCGAGGTGGTCACGGACAACATCAGCCAGTTCTTCAGCTTCCTGCTCAGCTTCGCCGTGATCGCCCGGCTGTGGACGGCGCACCACCGGCTCTTCGACGGGGTGGCCACCGCGCCCGGGCGCGTTGTCGGGCTGAACCTGCTGTGGCTGCTACGATCGTGGTGCTGCCGTTCCCGACGGAGATGGTCGGTGGCTACGGCGAGGACCGGTTCACCGTCGTGCTCTACATCGGCACGATCCTGGCGAGCAGCGCCTGCCTCACCGCGCTCAGCGTGGCGATCCGCGGCCGACTCGTCGGCGGCGCGGGGAGCATGACCGCCCTTCTCGCGCTGGCGCTCCTGGTGGCCGCGTTCGTCCCCGGTGTCGGGTACACGGCTCTGCTGCTGCTGTTCCTGGCACCGCTGGTCGAGCGGCTGTGGCAGCGGTGGCGTCCGGGGGACTGGGCCGCGTGAGCCCCCACCGGGCGGCCTGGCGCACCGCGCCTGCATCCACCGTCGCCGCGAGCCCCGCGAAGACCCCGATCTCCGTCTACGATCCCGAAGGGTGAGGCGGCGCAGCATCGACCTGTGGTCGCCCGCGATCGGCTCCTCCGGCACCGTCGTGTCCTACGGCCACTGGGGACGCCCGGTGCTGGTGTTCCCGGCCGAGGCGGGCCGGGCGGGCGATTTCGAGTCGCGCGGCATGGTCGACGCGGTCGCCGACCTGCTGGAAGCCGGACGGATCAAGCTCTACTGCGTCGACAGCTACGACTCGTGGTCGTGGTCGGACCGGTCCGTCCCCCTGGAGGAGCGGGCGCGGCGGCACGGCGCGTACGAGTCGTGGATCGTCGACCAGGTCGTGCCGTGGATCCACGAGGACTCCGGCGGGCCGCTCCCGATCCTCACCACCGGCCCGAGCATGGGCGCCTTCCACGCTGCGAACTTCACGCTCCGCCGCGGCGACCTGTTCCCCCAGGCCCTGTGCCTCTCGGGCGTCTACGACATGAGCGCGCTGCACGGGTGGGGCGAGCGGGGCGAGGCGTTCTACTTCCACACGCCGATCGCGTACGTCGGCAACCTCCACGGCGACCACCTGGAGTGGCTGCGCGGGCAGGTGCACCTCGTGCTCGTCGTCGGGCAGGGGATGTGGGAGGACACCACCGGCGCCGAGGCGAGCACGCGGAAGCTCGCCGGCCTGCTCGCCGAGAAGGGCATCCCGCACGAGCTGGACGCGTGGGGGCACGACGTCGCGCACGACTGGCCGTGGTGGCGGCGCCAGCTCGCGCACCACCTGCACCGCTTGACCTGACGAAGGAGAGGGGCCGTTGAACCGACACCTGATCGGGCTGCTGCTCGGCACAGAGGAGGACTGGCCCACCGCCTTCGAGACGATCGTGCGGCGCATGGGGCCGGTGCGCGCCGGCGCGGGAGAGGAACACTGCTTCGACGTCGAGCGGATCACCATCGAGCCGTTCGACCTCCGCTACACCCCCCGGTACGACCTGGTCATCGACCGGCTCGCCTACTGGTACTACGTCCCGCGCGAGTGGCTGAAGAAGATCGCGCTGATGGACGACGTGTACCTGCTCAACAGCCCGTTCACGTTCCAGTCGATGGAGAAGCACGCCGCGTACTGCGCGATGATGCGGCTGGGGCTCAAGGTGCCCGACACCGTGCTCGTGCCGTTCAAGGACCCGCCCGAACACGCCAAGTTCGCCTACACCGCGTCCCGCTACAACAAGCCGTTCGACCTCGACGCCATCGCAGAGCGCATGGGCTACCCGCTGTTCATGAAGCCCTACGACGGCGGGGCATGGGTCGGCGTCACCCGCATCAAGGACCGCGACGACCTGCGGGCCGCCTACGACGCGTCCGGCCAGCGGCTCATGCACCTGCAGAAGGCGGTCGACGGCTACGAGGCGTTCGCACGGTCGCTCTCGATCGGCGCGGAGACGATGGTGATGAAGTTCCGCCCCGAGCTGCCCATGCACGACCGCTACGAGGTGACCTACGAGTTCCTCAACCCCGAGGTCGGCGACGAGGTCGTCACGATCTCCCGGCTCATCAACGCGTTCTTCCGCTGGGAGTTCAACTCCTGCGAGAACCTGGTCTCCGGCAGCGAGGTGTACCCGATCGACTACGCCAACGCCTGCCCGGACGTCGCGCTGACATCACTGCATTACTACTTCCCCTGGGCGATGAGGGCCCTCGTGCGCTGGTCGGTGTTCTCCCTCGTGACCGAACGCAAGCCGCGCCTGGACCTGAGCATGGCCGAGTACTTCGCCATCGCCGACCGGGAGGACCTCAGCTACCACGAGAAGCTCGCCGGCTACCGCAAGCTCGCCGACGAGTACTTCGAGACCGACCGCTACCTCGACTTCTGCGAGAGCCGCATGGGCAACCTCGGCGAGGTCGTGCTGGAGTGGGTCGACAGCCCCGAGTTCGACGCACTGCTCGTCGACACCGTCCGCAGCACCTACCCGCCGGAGGAGCACGAGCGGTTCATCGCGCAC
Source organism: Pseudonocardia cypriaca (assembly GCF_006717045.1). Classification (NCBI taxonomy): domain Bacteria; kingdom Bacillati; phylum Actinomycetota; class Actinomycetes; order Pseudonocardiales; family Pseudonocardiaceae; genus Pseudonocardia; species Pseudonocardia cypriaca. The sequence goes on along the minus strand of NZ_VFPH01000001.1, from coordinate 3,407,153 downwards.
TTCCGCGGGCTCGTGGGGTTGTGGGTGCGGGATGAGAAGGGGGCCACCCAGCCGGCATAGCTTTGGCTCAAGGCCCCCTGTCTCCCGGTCTTCCCGGTCAAGGCCTCCTGGCTCAAGGTGTGCTCTTTCCGGGGCCTCCTGGCGGCGCCGCGATTGTGCGGGGCCGCCCCTCACAGCTCAAGGGCGCCTTCGGCGTCGCTTCGCGATCGCTTCGCGACCCTTGACCTGCGAGCCTCTGCGGCCCCTTGAGGGCAGCTGTGCGGGCAGGCCCAAGGGCCTGCCCTCTTGGTGCGCGGCGCCGCCAGGAGGCCGGTGTCGGGCATTCGGTTGCCTTCGCGCACCGGGGTTGGTGCTCTCGCGCACCCCTTGTCGGCCCACGCGGCCGGTCGACGGGCAGCGTGAGCGGAGAACGGGTGTGTGGGCTGCGAAGATCATCAGTTGGGTGCGTTTCCCGACGCAGGGCGTCGGGTTTCGCGCCGAAGCCGTGATCATGGTGGTGGGACCGGCCTTCGGGGGCGCCGCGGGCCGAAGGGGCAGGCCCGGGCCTGCCCGCGAAGCGGGCCTTCAGGGGTCGTAGAGGCTCACGGGTCAAGGGTCGCGTAGCGATCGCGGCAGCGACGCGGAGCGCCCTTGAGGCGTGAGGGGCGGCCCCGCACGATGCGCGGCGCCACCGAAGGCCCGGTGTGCGGTGGCCTCGACGGGCCGCGGCGCCACCGAAGGCCTGGTGGAGGCTGGCCTGGGCGCAAGACACCACCGCAGCGCTACCCTCGTTGCCCGCTGTCTCACCATCTACGCACACTGATCAGCCCCGGGCCGGTCGTTGGGTGGTGTCGTGGACGCTGATGTGCACCGCGCCGTCTCGATGTCCCACCTGCGTGGGCTGCCACCGACGGTTCTCACCGAACTGCTGGCGGATGCGGTCCGGGTGAGGATCCCGGCCGGATCGGTCACCCACCGGGAGGGCGAGGACGCACCGCACCTCGAGCTGGTCGTCTCCGGTGTGGTGCGGGTCTTCGTGACTGCTCCGGACGGTCGGACGATGACCATCCGGTACTGCCGGTCCGGTGCCCTCATAGGGGTGATGTCGCTGTTCGCAGCCGGGTTCACGTTGCCCGCCACGATCCAGGCGCTCGTGGATGCGGATGTGCTGCGGCTTTCTCCGAGCAGGGCGCGAACGGCGGGGGACCGCGACGTGCGGGTGGCCCGGGCCTTCCTCGCCGAGCAGAGCGAACGGGCCCTGAACTTCGTCTACGAGATCCCCGGCACCGCGTTCGCCACGATGCGGCAGCGGGTGGCCCGGCATCTGCTCGACCTCGCCTCAGAGCGTGCGAGCAGGTGTGCGCGAGGTCAGGAGCTCGCCGTCCCGGTCAGCCAGCGGGAGCTGGCGGACTCAGTCGGCACGGTCCGGGAGGTTGTCGTTCGGGTACTGCGGGAGCTGCGCGAGGACGGGCTGGTGCGTACCGAGCGCGATCGGATCGTCCTCGTCGATCCGGAACACCTGACCCGGGAGCTGGGGTGGAACCGACGTTCCTGACAGGGACGCCCCTCACCTCGACACTTCCGGGATGGCGACCCCGACCAGAACGGCGCACGAGCCGGTCCGGCTCGACCAGCGCGCAGTCAAGGAGCTCGGAACCGCCCTGCGCGGCGACCTGATCGGTCCACACGACCCTGCGTACGAACAGCATCGACGAGTGTGGAACGGGTCGATCGACCGTCGCCCGGCGCTCATCGCCCGATGCGCCGGTGCTGCCGACGTGAGCGCGGCGGTGCGCTTCGCCAGAACGCACGACCTGCGCGTCGCGGTCCGAGGCGGTGGCCACAGCTTCCCGGGCTACTCCGTCTGCGACGGCGGGATGGTCATCGATCTGTCCCCGATGAAAGGGGTCCGGGTCGACCCCGCCACCCGGACAGCCCGGGTGCACGCCGGGGTGCTCCTCGGCGAGCTGGACCGGGAGACGCAGGCGTTCGGGCTCGCAGTACCAGCGGGGATCGTGACGCACACCGGGATTTCGGGACTCACGTTGGGCGGCGGGATCGGCTGGATCATGCGCAAGTACGGCCTGACGATCGACAACCTGCTCTCGGTGGAGATGGTCACCGCCGACGGCGCGTCCGTGAGCGCGAGCGACACCAGCAACGCCGACCTGTTCTGGGCGGTGCGCGGTGGTGGCGGCAACTTCGGGATCGTCACCGAGTTCGAGTTCCGGCTGCACCCGTTGGGACCCGATGTCTTCGCAGGCCCGGTCTACTGGCCGATGGAGCAGGCCCCCGAGGTACTTCGTTTCTACCGCGAATGGATCGCCGATTGCCCCGACGAGCTGATGACGATCGTCGTGCAGCGGAGGGCGCCCGACCTGCCGGTCGTCCCCCGCGAGCTGGTCGGCCGGCACGTGATCGGCGTCGCCGCCTGTTACGCCGGCCCGCTCGAGGATGCGGAACGCGTGCTGCGTCCGTTGAAGACGTTCGGCCGGCCCGTGCTGGACCTGTGCGTGCCCAAGCCGTACCTGGTCCACCAGTCGATGTTCGATCCCAGCTTCCAGCGCGGCTGGTGGTACTACTTCCGGGCGTGTGACGTCGCGGAGCTCACCGACGACCTGATCGACACCGTTGCCGAGTACGGCAGCCGGATCGTGTCGCCCATCAGCAGCATCGCCCTGTGGCAGATGGGCGGAGCCGTCGCCCGCGTCGACGAGACCCGGACGGCTTTCAACGGACGCACCGCCGGCTTCACGTTCAACATCAACGGCAACAGCCGGACCCCCGAGGGTTTCAACGCGGAACGGGAATGGGCGCGCGCCTACTGGTCGGCGCTCACGCCGCACCACTCCGGCGTCTACGTCAACTTCCTCATGGACGAGGGCGAGGAACGCGTTCGGCAGGCCTACGGTGCGGCGAAGTACGCGCGGCTCAAGGCGCTCAAACGCCGGTACGACCCGGACAACGTCTTCCGGCTGAACCAGAACATCTCGCCCGACTGAGGTTCATCCCGCGTAGAGCTGCAGGTCGGTGGCGAACCGCTCGGTCATCTCGATCACCCGCTGCAGCTCGTGGTGGCGCACCACGACCCAGCCGTCGCTGATCAGCAGGGCCCGCCAGTCGCGGCGTTGTGCGCCGACCGGGAGCAGGTCGACGAGCACGATGTCGTCGCCGTAGTCGGCCTGGAGGGCGTGGAGGCCCTCGATGTGGGTGATCCGGCCGGCGCCCTGCGCGCGCTTGAAGATGGTGCCCGCGTTGTAGCGCTGGTGCAGCGGGGTGCGCAGCTGCCCGTGGAGCACGGCCTCCGCCCAGCCGACGTAGAGGTCTCCGTCGGTGGAGTAGTTCATCAGGTCGACGACCCGGGCGCCGGGCGGCCGGGCGGCGATCTCGCCGAACACGGCCTCACCGGACGCGGTGCGGTACCACTCCATGTGCGTGAACCCGGTCTGGAACCCGAGCGCGGCGAGGACCTGGGCGCCCATCTCCCGCCCCGGCTGCAGGTCGGGCACCGAGAGGTCGCGCAGCGCGATCGAGACCGGGCTGACCCACTCGTGCATCTTCATCTGCAGCGGTCGCGGCCGGTACCACATGACGTTCTCGAAGAGGATCTTCCCGTTGGCGCAGACGGTGTCGAAGGTGAACTCCTCCCCGTCGACGAACTCCTCGACGCTCACCTCCGGCACGTGCCGCAGCAGCGGCAGCGTCTCGGTGAGCTGGGACGAGGAGTCGATGCGGTAGGTGTCGGCCGATCCCGCGCCCGAGATGGGCTTGATGATGATCGGGTAGCCGATCCGCTCCGCCGCCTCCCACACCCCGGCGACGGTGGTCGTGCTGGCGTGCCGCGGCGTGCGGATGCCGGCGGCGTCGAGCACCTGCTTCATCCGCTCCTTGTCGCGGAACGGGACGGTCTGCTCGACGGTCATGCCGGGCAGCCCGAACGTCTCCCTGATCCGAGCGGCCAGGATCATGTACGGCTCCCACAGGCACTCGACCTGGTCGAACCGCACGTGCCGGGTGAGGCCGTGCAGCGCGGCGAACACGGCGCCCTCGTCGGCGAGCGACACGTGCTCGTAGTGGTCGAGCGCGTCGCGGGCCGGTGCGGGCAGCTCGGACGGCGGCTGGTCGCCGATCCCGATCACGCGCGCCCCGACGGAGGCCAGTGCGCGGGTGAAGTAGGCCATCTCCGCCGGGAAGCCGGGCGACAGCATCACGACGGTGGTCACTGCGCCTCCACCAGCTCGACCCGGATCCCGTCGACGATCTGCCGCAGGGCGTCGCGCACCACGTCCGTGTCGGGATGCCGGACGGTGACGTACCCCTCGCCCTCGTAGCTCGACGACGCCGGCTGCCCCGGCTCGGGCAGCCGCGCCTCCACGACGAGGTGCCCGATGCGCTGCTGCAGCTCGTCGACCCCGTGCACCGCGCGGACGCGCCCACGTCCCTGGCCCCGCAGGTAGACGGTGCCCGCGGCGTACTTGCGTTCGGGCGGGTCGAAGCGGTCGAGGATCACTAGCTCGGTCCACATCCGGTAGAAGTCGACGTCGTGGACGTACCCGAGCATGGACGAGATCTGGGCGCCGGGCGGCCGGGCGCCCACCTCGGACACCGCGACCGAGCCGTCGGGACGGCGGAACCACTCCATGTGGGTCAGGCCGTCGCGCACGCCGAGCGCGCGGAGCGCGGCCGGCCCGGCCTCGCCGATCCCGGAGTAGCGCGGGTCGTCCAGCTCGCGTGGCAGCAGCACCGTCCACTGGATCCACGGGTTGCGCAGCACGTCCAGCGGGGGCGGTAGGTAGTCCGAGATCGAGGCCCACACGGTGCGCCCGCCGAGGGTGACGCTGTCGAAGGTGTGCTCCTCCCCGACCAGGAACTCCTCGAGCAGGCCCGGTGCGTCCGCCCGGGGCGGGGTGGCGGCGAGCCAGCTCCGCAGCGCGCCGCCGTCGTCGAGCCGGTAGGTCGCCTGGGCGCCCGCCCCAGCGGGCGGCTTCGCGACCAGCGGGAATCCGACGGTGTCCGCGAAGGCGAAGGCTTCGCCGGGGTCGGTGACGAGCTGGTGGCGGGCGCACGGGACACCCGCGGCGCGCAGCACCTGCTTCATCCGCGACTTGTCCCGCACGTTGTAAGCGGTCTCGACGTCCAGGCCGGGGATGCCGAGGGTCTCCCGCGCGTACGCGAGCGGCACCTGCAGCTGTTCGAGGGCCCCGACCAGCCGCTCCACCTGCCCCATCTGGCCGGAGAGCCCCTTCACGGCCGCGACGATCTGGCGCGGGTCGAGGGGGTCGTCCACGCGCCAGTGCGCGTGCAGGTGGCGGGCCAGGTCAGGGGGCACCTGCTCGGCGGGCGCCGCGGTGATCACCCCCAGTCGGACGCCGGGCAGCTGAGCAGCCGCAGCGACGAACCGCGCGGTGGCCGGCATCAGGAACGGTGCGACGAAGGCGGCGACGACCACTCCTGGAAGCTACCCTCCTCAGGGTGAACGTGGTCTACGTCGAGCCGGCGTTCCCGCCCACCCAACGCCATTTCGTGCGCGCGCTGGCCGATGTCGGGGCCACGGTGATCGGCGTGGGGGAGCGGCACGTCGACGAGCTCGACGACGAGCTGAAAGGCTGGATGGCGCACTACCACCAGGTGCCGACGGTGGTGGACGCCGGAGTCCTCACCGACGCCGTCCGCTGGATCCAGGACAAGGTGTGGGTCGACCGACTCGAGGCCACGATCGAGGCCCACACGATGGCAGCGGCGCAGGCCAGGGAGAACTGCACGATCCCGGGCACGTCGGTGCGCACGGCGTGGCTCTGCCGGGACAAGCCCTCGATGAAGGAGGCGCTGCGCGCCGCGGGCGTTCCCACGGCGGCCTCGGCGGCCGTGACGAACGCCGAGGAGGTGCACGCCTTCGTCGACGCCATCGGCTACCCGATCATCCTCAAGCCGCGCACCGGCGCGGGTGCGCTCGACACCGTCCGCATCGACGACCGCGCCGGACTGGACGAGGCGCTCGGCCGGTTCGGCGGGCAGGGCGTCGAGTCGATCGCCGTCGAGGAGTTCGTGGAGGGCCACGAGGGCTTCTACGACACGCTGTCGATCGACGGGCACGCCTCGCTCGACTTCGTCTCGCACTACTACCCGAACGTCCTCGAGGCGATGCGCACCCGGTGGATCTCCCCGCAGTTCGTCTCGACGAACCGGGTCGACTCCGTGCCCGACTACGAAGAGCTGCGCGAACTGGGCGCCCGGGTGAACGAGGCGCTGGGGATCGGCACGAGCGCCACGCACATGGAGTGGTTCTTCGGGCCGAAGGGCCTGCGGTTCTCCGAGATCGGGTGCCGGCCGCCCGGTGTCGGCGCGTGGGACCTCTACTCGGCGGGCAACGACATCGACATCTACCGGGAGTGGGCCAACGCGGTGGTCCACGGGCACATCGCGGCCCGCCCGTCGCGGCGGTTCGCCACCGGGATCGTGGCGCTCCGCCCCGACCGCGACGGGCAGATCAGCGGCTACTCGGGCGTCGACGAGGCGCAGGCGCGCGTGGGGGAGTGGGTGATCGACGCCCACCTGCCGCCGCCCGGTACGCCGACCCAGCCGGTGGAGGCCGGGTACTGGGCCAACGCCTACGTGCGCATGCGGCACCCCGACTACGACGTCCTGCGCGGGATGCTCGACGACGTGGGCCGGACGGTCCACGTGCACGCAGGTTGACCGAGACCACCATCAGCGCAGTGAAGATCGTCGTACTGGGGCCGCAGCGGCGGCCCACGCTGGACTCGGTCGTCCGCAACCTCGACCTCGACGACGGGCCCGTCGCCGTGGTCACCGCGGGCTGGCAGGAGCGCGAGCCCGACGACGCGGAGCTCGACGCGCTGGTCGGGGGCCGCGGCGTCAACCTGAGCCTGCACGCGCGCTGGCAGGACGTGCTGGTGAAGGACCCGGAGTACGCGGCCGCCGAGCTGGAGCACCGGGCGGCGCTGCGCGAGCTGCAGGAGCTGTACCTCGTGCAGATCGACGGGACGCTGCGGGCCCTGCGCGAGGTGGGGCGCTACGGCGGCAGCCGGGCCGAGATCCGGGAGGCGGCGCGGGCCGACACGGAGGCCGCGGTCCGGCTCGTCGACGAGCGGCACCTGGCCCGGGTGCGGGAGGCGCGGGCGGAGTTCGAGGCCAGGTGGCACCCGGGGGAGCGGCTCGCCGCCGCCGGGCACCGCGCCGAGGTCCGCCAGGTGCTGGACGCGGCGGCCGCGCTGGTCGTCGCCGGCGGGCACGTGGGGGTGTTGCTGCACGTGCTGCGGCTGTTCGCGGTGGGTGCCGCACCCGCGGTGATCGCCTGGTCGGCGGGCGCGATGGCGCTGACCGAGCGGGTGCTGCTCTTCCACGACCGGGCGCCGCACGGTCCGGCGCACGCCGAGTTCCTCGACTCCGGCCTCGGGTGGATCAGGGGGTGCGTCCTGCTCCCGCACGCGCGCAGGCGGCTGCGCACCGATGACACCGCGCGGATGGCCGAGCTGGCCGGCCGGGCCGCCCCGGCCCGCTGCGTGGTGCTCGACGACGGCCTGCGCCTCGACCTCGGCGAGGGCGGCGCACTGCCGCCGGGTGTGCGGACGATCGGCCCGGACGGCCGGATCGGCGACGCCGCGTGACCCGCCTCGCGATCAACCGGCTCAAGGAGCGCAGGCCGGACGCCGCCGCGATCGACCGGTTCCTCGCCCGGCACGAGGCGCCGATCGTCGAGGGCGACCGCTGCACGTTCCTCTGGCGGGGCGAGGCCGACGAGGTCTTCCTCGTGCAGCGGATCGTGGGGCTGCCCGAACGGCTGCCGCTGCGCAAGCTGTGGGGCACGGACCTGTGGTACCTCGTGCTGGAGCTGCCGCCGGGATCGCGGATCAACTACCAGGTCGAGGTCCGGCGCGGCGAGCACTTCGAGCGCGGCAACGACCCGCTCAACCCGAAGCTGTCCTACAGCCCCGTCGGCACGTCGTCGGTGTGCTTCGCCCACGGCTACGTCCCCCCCGACTGGACCGAGCCCGACCCCGACGCCCGACCCGGCGAGCTGACCGAGCTCGTGCTGCAGAGCCGCGCGCTTCGCCGCGACTGCTCGGTCACCCTCTACCTGCCGGCGCGGTTCCGGCCAACCGCGGCCTACCCGCTGCTGGTCGTGCACGACGGCGGCGACTTCCTGCAGTACGCCGCGGCGAAGACCGTGCTGGACAACCTGATCCACCGGCTCGACGTCGCCGAGACCGTGGTCGCGTTCGTCAACCCGCACGACCGCCTCGCCGAGTACGCGAACTCGGCGGCGCACGCGCGGTTCCTCACCCGCGAGCTGGTACCCCGGCTGGAGGCCGAGCTGCCGCTCGTCGGGCAGCGCTCCGGCCGGTGCCTGCTCGGCTCCAGCTTCGGAGCCGTCGCCTCGCTGGCCACGGCCTACCGGGCGCCGGACGTCTACGGCTCGCTCGTCCTGATGTCCGGCTCGTTCGTCTTCACCGACATCGGCGGCGCCGACCACGGCGGCGGCCCGGTCTTCGACCCGGTGGTGCGGTTCGTGAACCGCTACCGGCAACGCCCCCGCCGCGTGGCCGACCGGCTGTTCCTCAGCTGCGGCGTGTACGAGCCGCTGATCACCTACAACCGCTCGGTCCTGCACACCTTCGAGTCGACGGGCATGACCGTGCGCTTCGTGGAGACGCGCGACGGCCACAACTGGGAGAACTGGCGCGACAGCCTCCGCGACGCGCTGTCGTGGGTCTACCCGGGCCCGCAGAAGCTCGTCTACGAGTGACGTACCAGAACTTCTCGGAGAAAAGTCCGGCGGGCGATGTCGGATCGGGGCGGAGGTTTTCGTAGCAGGGGTGAGAGCCCGCCCACGAGGGGCGTCCTCGAGAAGGGAACTGCGACCATGAAACTGACGACCATCACGAACGTCTCCGTCGACGGTGTGATGCAGGGACTCGGCGGGCCGGACGAGGACCCCACCGGCGGGTTCGAGCGCGGCGGATGGGCCTTGCCGCTGTTCGACGACGAGAACGCGGCGTTCCTCGGCCGGCTCTACCAGCGCGCCGACGCGTTCCTGTTCGGACGGCGGACCTACGAGATCTTCGCCGAATCCTGGGGCGCGGTCGAGGAGATGGTGAACGCTCCCATCGGACGTGCCCTGAACACGCGGCCCAAGTACGTCGTGTCGAACACGCTCACCGACCCGCGATGGGCGGACACGACCGTCCTCTCCGTTGACTTCGCGGCCGCAATCCGCGAGCTGAAGGCACGGCCGGGAGGGGAGCTGCAGGTGCACGGCAGCCTCAGCCTGGTCCGCTGGCTGTTCGACAACCAGCTCGTCGACGAGATCACCCTGATCACCTACCCCGTGGTCGTCGGCCAGGGCATGCGGCTGTTCCCCGACAGCGGCCCGGACACGGCACTCGAACTGGTCGACTCCCGGACCACGTCGAACGGCGTGGCGATCCAGGTCTACCGGCCCGGCGGGCGCCCGCAGTACGCACCCGCCATCACGTCCTAGACGAGTAATTCCGAACTCGAGGCACTGGCGACCGCCCGGATGGCGCTGATCAAGGGCTGATGGTCGCTGCCAGATCGACCAGCGACCTTCTCCCCTTGATCGGCGGCCGAGTGCAGGAGGGCCAAGGGATGACGGTGACGCCGCCAGGAGGCCCCGCCTCCGTGGGTGACATCGACGACGGTGGCGACCGTCAGCTCGACCGTTCGTGGACGCGGATGTAGTCGACGAGCATCGCCTGCGGGAACGCCGCCGAAGGGTCGGGGTCGGTTGAGAACGTCCCACCCACGGCCACGTTCAGCAGGAAGTAGAACTCGTGGTCGAAGACCCACGGGTGGCCGTGCAGATCATCCGGCGTGACCGTGGCGTAGAGCCGGTGATCCAGGTACCAGCGAATGCGGTCCGGCTCCCAGTGGACGGCGTACACGTGGAAGTCGTCGGCGAGGCCCGCGTCGGCGCGGTATGAGGCGGTGATGCCGCCGGCCCCCGAGTAGCCGGGACCGTGGACCGTCCCGTGAACCACGGTCGGGTCCTTGCCGAAGTTCTCCATTACGTCGATCTCGCCGCAGCGCGGCCATCCGACCTCGTCGATGTTCCGGCCGAGCATCCAGAACGCCGGCCAGATGCCCCGGCCCGGCGGTAGCCGAATCCGCGCCTGCACCAGACCGTAGGAGAAGGCCGCACGGTCCTTGCTGACCAACCGCGCGGAGCTGTACTCGCAGCCGTCGAAGCGGCCACGTAGCTCCGGGTCTACGCGCCGGACCACGACGGCGAGGTTGCCTGCGCCGTCGAGCGCGGCGTTCTCGCTGCTGTCGGAGTAGTACTGGAGCTCGTCGTTCCCCCAGCCGTGCCCGCCGATCTCCGGCTGCCAGATGGCGGGATCCGGCGGCGACCCCGCAGCGCCGTCGAACTCATCCGACCAGGCGAGCGACCACCCGGGCAGCCCGCTGTGGGCGTGGTCGCTCATCCGGCCTCCGTCGCTCCGGACCGGAACGGCGAGGTCACCGCTCCCACGTGTGCACCGGCTCGTTCGCGTGCATGTTCTCCACGTAGCGCCGCAGCATCTCGTGCAGGGCCGCCAGCCGGTCGCCACCGAGCGCCCGCACGGTGTCGACCTGCCACGAGGCGCCGTTCGTGCCGGCGACGCAGCGGGCCTCGATGATCCCGAGCAGCCGGTCGCGCACGTCCGGGTCGACGCCCCACGCGTCCAGGCCCTCGTAAGCGAGCGGCAGGAGCCTGCGCAGCACGAGCTCGGCGGCCGGCACCGGGCCGAGGCCGGGCCAGTAGATCGAGGCGTCGAGGCCGTCGCGGGCGCCGCTGTGGAAGTTCTCCTCGGCCGCGGAGAACGACATCTGCGACCACACCGGCCGCTCGTGCTCGGCGAGCGTGCGCACCAGGCCGTAGTAGAACGCTGCGTTGGCCATGGCGTCCACGACGGTCGGGCCTGCAGGCAGCACCCGGTTCTCCACGCGCAGGTGCGGCCTGCCGTCGACGACGGCGTAGATCGGGCGGTTCCAGCGGTAGATCGTGCCGTTGTGGAGGCACAGCTCGTCCAGCGTCGGTACGTCGCCGTCCGCGAGCTGCTCGATCGGGTCGGTGTCCTCGCAGATCGGCAGCAGTGCGGGGAAGTAGCGGGTGTTCTCCTCGAACAGGTCGAACACCGACGTGATCCAGCGTTCCCCGAACCACACCCGCGGCCGGACCCCCTGCTCCTTCAGCTCCTCGGGCCGCGTGTCGGTGGCCTGCTCGAACAGCGGGATGCGGGTCTCGCGCCACAGCTCGGTGCCGAACAGGTAGGGCGAGTTCGCGGCCAGCGCGAGCTGCACGCCCGCGATCGCCTGCGCCGCGTTCCAGTACTGCGCGAACTCCGCGGGGCTGACCTGCAGGTGCAGCTGGAAGCTCGTGCACGCGGCCTCGGGGGTGATCGAGTCGGTGTAGGTGCGCAGCTGCTCCACGCCCTGGATCGACACCGCCATGTCCTCGCCCCGTGCGGCGAAGATCTGGTCGTTCAGCAGGGCGTAGCGCGGGTTCCCGCTCATCGAGTCGATGCTCACGTGGCGCGGCATGAGCGTCGGCAGTATCCCGATCATCACGAGCCGCGCGTCGTCGGAGCGGGCGCGCTCGTCGGCGGCGTTCAGGCTCGCCCGCACGGTCTCCTCGAACGAGACGAGCCCGGTGCCGCCGATCTCGCGCGGTGGGACGTTGATCTCGATGTTGAACTGGCCGACCTCGGTCTGGAAGGCGCGGTCGGCGACGAGCGCCAGCACCTGCTCGTTCCTGTTCGCGGGCTCGCCGCGCCGGTCGACGAGGTTGAGCTCGATCTCCATCCCGGTGAGCGGGCGGTCGAAGTCGAACTGCGACTCGCGCAGCATCTGGGCGAGCGCGTCGAGGCACCGCCGCGTCTTGTCCCGGAACCTCCGCCGGTCCTCCCTGCTGAACACCATGTGCTCGACGTCGCGCCCCACAGATGCCCCTCCGTCGTTGATCCCGGACCCATCGTCGGCCCGCGGGGGTCCGGCGTCCATGTCGATCAGGGTTCCGGGCCGCGGTTACGCTCGGGGTAACCGATCGGAGGGAGTTCCATGGGTACGGCCGGGGCGAGCTGGTGGCGCGACGCGGTGGTCTACCAGGTCTACATCCGCAGTTTCGCCGACGCCAACGGGGACGGGGTGGGCGACATCGCCGGCATCCGCTCCCGGCTGGACTACCTGCGTGACCTCGGCGTCGACGCGCTGTGGATCAACCCGTGGTACCCGTCGCCGATGGCTGACGGCGGGTACGACGTGGCCGACTACCGCGCCGTCGAGCCGGTGTTCGGCACCGCCGACGAGGCCGCCGCGATGATCGAGGAGGCGCACGCGCGCGGGCTGCGGGTGATCCTCGACATCGTCCCCAACCACACCTCCGACCGGCACGCCTGGTTCCAGGCGGCCCTCGCGAGCCCACCGGGCTCGCGGGAGCGGGCGCGGTACTGGTTCCGTCCGGGCAGCGGTCCCGGCGGGGCCGAGCCGCCCAACGACTGGCAGAGCGTCTTCGGCGGGCCCGCCTGGACCCGGGTGCCGGACGGCGAGTGGTACCTGCACCTGTTCGACTCCTCGCAGCCCGACCTGAACTGGGACAACGAGGAGGTGCGGGCCGAGTTCGAGGACGTACTGCGGTTCTGGTTCGACCGCGGGGTGGACGGCTTCCGCATCGACGTGGCCAACGGCCTGGTGAAGCAGCCCGACCTGCCCGACCTCGGACCGCACGACGAGGAGGGGCTGCTGCTGCCCCCCAGCCGGCCGGACCACCCGCACTGGGACCGCGACGGCGTCCACGAGATCTACCGGGGGTGGCGCCGCGTCGCCGACTCCTACCCCGAGCCGCCGGTGTTCGTCGCCGAGGCGTGGTCGCCATCGCCCGAGCGGCTCGCGCTCTACCTGCGCCCGGACGAGCTGCACACGGCGTTCAACTTCGACTACCTGCGGGCGCCGTGGGACGCCGACGCGTTGCGGAAGGTCATCGACGAGTCGCTCGCCACCGTCGCCGCGGTGGGCGCGCCGGCCACGTGGGTGCTGTCCAACCACGACGTGGCGCGGCACGTGTCGCGGCTGGGACGCCCGCTCACCCCGGGTGCCTACTCGCTCGCGCACCTGCCGCCGGTGGACACGCTCGACCGGGACCTCGGCACGCGCCGGGCCCGGGCGGCCGCGCTGCTGATGCTCGCCCTGCCGGGGAGCGCGTACGTCTACCAGGGCGACGAGCTCGGCCTGTGGGAGGTCGAGGACCTGCCCGACGAGGTGCGGCAGGACCCGACGTGGGAGCGGTCGGGCCACACGGAGGTGGGTCGCGACGGGTGCCGGGTGCCCCTGCCGTGGTCGGGCAGCAGGGCGCCGTTCGGCTTCAGCCCGGACGGGGCGAGCGCCGCGCCGTGGCTGCCCCAGCCCGCCGACTTCGCCTCGGTGACGGTCCAGGCGGAAGAGGGTGACCCGGGCTCGATGCTCAACCTCTACCGCAACGCGCTACGGCTGCGCCGCGAGCACCCCGCCCTCGGCGGGGGTGAGATCACCTGGCTCCCGGCCGGTCCGGACGTGCTGGCGTTCTCCCGCGGCCACGGGTTCGCCTGCGTCGTCAACCTGTCGCAGGCACCGGTGCCGCTGCCGGACGGTTCCCGGCTGCTGCTGGCCAGCGGTCCGCTCGACGGCGAGCTGCTCCCCGCCGACACGGCGGCCTGGCTCACGGTGTAGCGCCTGCGACGGCGGTCTCCTTCGTCCGGCTCGGCCGGCCCCGCACCCCGACCACCAGCCCGGTGACGACCAGCGCCGTCCCGGCCCACACCCCCGGTCCGGGAACGGGGCCGCCGAGCAGCACGCCGACGGTGGCCGCTGCGACCGGTGCGACGCCGGTCAGCAGGCCTGCGAGCGCGGTGCCGAGCCGGCCGACCGCGGAGTACCAGAGGACGAACGCGATCGCGGTGAGCACGACCGCCAGGTACGCGATCGCGACGAGGTGCGGGGCGCGCAGCGTCATCGCCGCTGTGGGACCCTCGGTCACCGCGGCGAGGACGGTGAGCTGGGCGGTGGCGATCCAGCACGTGTGCACGGACACGCCCCACGGTCCGTGCCGGCGCAGCACCGGCACCGCGAGCAGGGTGAACCCGACCTCGCAGGCCAGCACCGTCGCCGCCCAGCCGAGACCGGCGAGGTCGGTGCGGCCGCCGCTCTGCACCAGAGCAGCCCCCGCCGTCACGACCACCGCGGCGAGCACGGCCCCCCGCGCCGGCCGCCCGCCCTCCAGCAGCGGGCCGACGAGCGCGAGCACCACCGGCACGCACGCCACCGCGACCCCGAGCGCCGCCGGCTCGGCGTGCTCGGACCCGCGCACCAGCGCGACGTTGAACAGCACGAGCCCGAGCGCGGCGACCCCGAGCAGCCACAGCCACTCCGTTCCCCGCGGCAGCCGCAGCGGCACCCGGGCCGCGCGCGCCAGCGCGAGGAGCAGGAGCGTGGCCGCGGCGTAGCGGATCGCCTGCACGGTGAACAGGGGTGCGTCGGCCAGCACGCCGGACACGGCGACGCTGCCACCCACGCTCGCCATGGCCACGGCGCCCATGGCGATGGCGCCGCCGCGGGTCTCGGATCGGATCGTCATGGCCACAGCCTGCGCCCCGAATGGTCCTCCCACAGAGTCCATTCCACGCGCTTGCTGTGGGTCCAATCCGGTTCCCGGACGAGCATGATCAGCGCAAGTGGGGCGCGGGCGACAGATCTGCTGCTGCCAGGCCACTTCTGATGATCGGCCCGGCCTCCTTCGCATCGCTTGCATCATAAAAGCCCTCTGGGCTAGCGTCACGCAAGCAGATGCACGACAGCGATGATCTTCGGCTCCGGCCGTCAGCGATCGCGTCCCACCCCACGAAGGACAGCCACCCCGCATGAGAACCGCAACGGTCCAGGTACGCGACTTCCGGACAGAGATCACCGACGCGGAGATCGCCGATCTGCGCGATCGGCTGGCCCGCACCCGCTGGCCCGAGCCGGAGACCGTGGACGACTGGTCGCAGGGCATCCCGCTGAGCTACACCCAGGAGCTGTGCGAGTACTGGGCGAACGAGTACGACATGCAGCGGCTGGCCGCACGGCTGAACGCGTTCCCCCAGTTCCACGCCACGATCGGCGACCTGGGCATCCACTTCCTGCACGTCCGCTCCCCGCACGAGCAGGCCCGTCCGCTGATCATGACGCACGGCTGGCCGGGCTCGGTCGTGGAGTTCCTGGACGTGATCGGGCCGCTGACCGACCCGGAGAGCCACGGCGGCTCGGCGGCCGACGCGTTCCACGTCGTGGTCCCGGCGCTGCCCGGCTTCGGCTTCAGCGACAAGCCGTCCCGGCCCGGTATCGGGATCGAGCGGATCGCCGGCGCCTGGCACGAGCTGATGGGTCACCTCGGATACCCGCGCTACTACGCACAAGGCGGTGACTGGGGCTCGGCGGTGACCACCGCAATGGCCGCCGGCGCCTTCGAGGGCCTGTTGGGGGTGCACCTCAACGTCGCGCTCGCCTCACCGGAGGCGCTCCTCCAACTGGGCGAGCCGACCGAGCAGGAGCGGGAGATGCTGGCCAGGACGAACCGGTTCTTCGCCGAGGAGAACGGCTACGGGGCCCAGCAGTCCACCCGCCCGCAGACGATCGGGTACCCGCTCGCCGACTCCCCGGCCGGCCAGCTCGCCTGGATCGTGGAGAAGTTCTACGCCTGGACCGACTGCGACGGTCACCCGGAGAACGCGGTGTCGCGGGACGACCTGCTGGACAACGTCATGATCTACTGGCTGACCAACAGCGCAGCATCATCGGCCCGGATGTACTGGGAGAACGCCCGGTACCTCAGCACCGAGCCGGAACATCCGGTGCGGATCCCCACCGCGTACACGCAGTTCCCCGAAGAGATCTTCGCGTTCAGCGAGCGTTGGCTGGGGACGCGGTTCAGCGACCTGCGCTACTACCGCGCCGCCGAGCGCGGCGGGCACTTCGCGGCCTTCGAACAGCCCGAGATCTTCGCCCGTGAGGTACGCGCCGGCATCGCTTCCCTGACGGCGTGACCGAGCGGATGAGCACCGCGCAAGCGCCGCCGAGCAAGGGGAGGGCGAACCTCGTCCTCGCCACGCTGTTCCTCGGCACGTTCGTCCTCGGCAGTGCCGAGCTGCTCGTGGTCGGGGTGCTGAACCTGGTCGCGGCCGACCTCAGGGTCTCCATCCCCGCGGCCGGCACCCTGGTGACCGCCTACGCGGCCGGCCTGGCCATCGGCGGACCGATCCTGACCGCCTTGGCGATCAGGTCGGACAGGCGGCACGTCCTCGTCGGGTCCCTCCTCCTGTTCGTCGTGGCCAACGTGGTCGCGGTGCTGACCCCCGACTACGGCTCGTTCCTCGCCGCACGTGTCGGCGCCGGTGCGTTCCAGGGCCTGTTCATCGCCGGCGCGTTCGCGGCCGGGACGGCAGTCGTGCCGCCCGAGCGCAGGGGCCGGGCGATGTCGGTGGTCTTCTCCGGCGTCGCGGTGTCGGCGGCGCTCGGCGTGCCGCTGGGCACGCTGGTCGGCCAGGCGCTGGGATGGCGCGGCTCGTTCGTCGCGATCGTCGTGCTCAGCGCGGTCGCACTGATCGCCTCGCTGGTGGTGGTGCCGTCGGTGCCGAGCACGGGTGGCGGCGCGGGGGACCAGGCCCGGTACGCGTTCGCTCCGCGGGTGCTCGCGGTGCTGCTGCTGGCCGTCCTGGTGTTCGGGGCGGTGTTCTCGGCGCTGACCTACATCGTGCCGTTCCTGGAGAGCGTCACCGGCGTCTCCGGCGCACTGATCAGCGCCTTCCTCCTGGCGTACGGCGCAGCCACGGCGATCGGCTCGTTCGCGGGCGGACGGTTCGCCGACGCCAACGCTGCACGCACCTTGGTCGTCGGGGCCACCGGCGCACTGGCGGCCCTGCTGGCGCTGTACCTCGTCGGCGCGGCGGCGTTCCTCGCGATGCTGGCACTCGCGGCACTGGGCCTGTTCGTCGGCGGAACGGCGCCCTCACTCCAGTACCGGGTGGTGAGCCTGGCCGGCCCCGGTGGCTCGCTCGCGCAGTCCCTGCCCGCATCCGCTGCCAACGTGGGCGTCGCGTTGGGCTCGATCGCCGGCGGGCGGGCGATCGAGACCTCCACGACCTCGGCCGCGGTGCTGACCGGCATCGTGATCGCCGTGATCGCCGCCGTGGCCGCATGGGCGACCGGCTTCCTGAAGCCACCGGTGGTCGATGAAGAGGTGAACCCGTCGCCCGAGCGACCCCCTCGCCCGTCGAGCAGCCTCTCGCCGTGAGCGTCCGGTGGTCGACCCCGGCTACACCGTGCCGAACGTGAAGACCATCCGGGAGCGGTACTCCTCGCCGGGCCGCAGGACGGTGGAGGGGTAGTCGGGGTGGTTGGGGGCGTCGGGGAAGCCCTGCGCCTCCAGGCAGAACGCGTCGGCCTGGCGAGCCGTTCTGCCATCGCCGAGCACGAGCGTGCCGTCCAGCATGTTGCCGGTGTAGAACTGCACGCTCGGCTGGTCGGTGCGCAGCTCGAGGGTGCGGCCGGTGCGCGGCTCCACCACGCGGGCGGCGGCCCGCAGCTCGCCGGGTGCGTCATCGAGCACGTAGGTGTGATCGTGCCCGCGCACCGCGACGAGCTGCGGGTGGCCGTCCCGGATCCGGGCGCCGAGCCGCGCTGGGGAGCGGAAGTCCAGGGGGGTGCCGTCGACCGGGATCGGCGGGCCGGTGGGCAGCGACTCGCCGTCGACCGGCAGGACGCGGCCGGCGTGCAGCTGCACCTCGTGGTCCTCGGCACTGCCGCCGCCCGCGAGGTTCCAGTACGCGTGGTTGGTCAGGTTCACCACCGTCGGCGCGTCCGTGGTGGCGGTGTGCTCGATGGAGAGCTCCGGGCCGTCCACCGTGTACGTGACGGCGGCGGAGAGCGTGCCGGGGAAGCCGTTGTCGCCGTCCGGGCTGGTGTGCCGGAGCGTCACCGACGAGCCGTCCGGCCCGTCGGTGACCCACTCCGCGGACTCGAAACCGCCCGGCCCTCCGTGCAGCGCGTTCTCACCCTCGTTCGGCGGGATCCGGTACTCGACCCCGTCGAGGGTGAACCGCGCGCCGGCGATCCGGTTGGCGTAGCGGCCCACGCACGCGCCGAGGTACGCGGGGTCGCGGCGGTACGCGTCGAGGTCGGCGAGGCCGAGTGCGATGCCGCCCCACGTCCCGTCGCGGTCCGGGGTGCGGACCGCGACGATCCGCGCCCCGTACGTGATCACGCCGACCTCGAGCGCGCTGCTGCGCAGCCACATGACGTCCATGAGCACTGTCTACAGGGCGCCGGCGAGCCGGTAGTAGGCCTGGTTCCAGCGCAGCTCCTGCTGGAACCGGCGTACCTGCGTGTCGGCGTCGATCACGACGAGCTCGGTGCGGGCGAACTCGGCGAGGTCGGCGACCTCATCGGTGGACAGGGCCGTGGAGAGGACCGTGTGGTGCGGGCCACCCGCCATGATCCAGGTCTCCGCCGATGTGGCGAGGTCCGGTCGTGGCTCCCACACCGCCCGGGCGACGGGCAGCTTGGGCAGCGGCTCGTCGGCCGGCACCACGTCGATCTCGTTGAGCACGAGCCGGAACCGGTCGCCCATGTCCGACATGCCGACGACGACGGCCTCGCCCGGCTCGGCGTCGAACACCATGCGGACCGGGTCCTCGCGGTTGCCGATGCCGAGCGGGTGGATCTCCACGCGGGGGGTGGCGGCCGCGATCGTCGGGCACACCTCGAGCATGTGGGCGCCCAGCACCTTCGGCCTGCCCGGGCCGAGGTGGTAGGTGTAGTCCTCCATGAAGGACGTGCCGCCGGGAAGGCCCTCGGCCGCGACCTTCAACGTGCGCAGCAGCGTGGCCGTCTTCCAGTCGCCCTCGCCCGCGAACCCGTAGCCCTCGGCCATCAGCCGCTGCACGGCGAGGCCCGGGAGCTGGCGCAGCGCGCCGAGGTCCTCGAAGTTGGTGGTGAACGCCTTCGCGCCCGTCTTGTCGAGCAACGCGCGCAGGCCCAGCTCGATCCGTGCGCCGTAGCGGAGCGACTCGTGCCGCTCGCCGCCCCGCCGCAGCTCCGGGACGACCTCGTAGCGCTCCTCGTACTCGGCGACGAGGCGGTCGACCTCGGCGTCGAGGCTCGCGTGCACGGCGTCGGCGAGGTCGGTGACCGCGTAGCCGTTGACCGTGACGCCCCAGCGCCACTGCGCCTCGGTGCGGTCCCCTTCCGTGACGGCGACGTCGCGCATGGTGTCGCCGAAGCGGGCGAGCCGAAGCGAGCGGACCTCCGCCCAGCCCCGGGCCGCGCGGGTCCACGAGGCGACCTTGCCCTGCACGACCGCGTCGGAGACGTGCCCGGCGACGATCTTGCGGACCACCCCGAGCCTGGCCTCGATGTAGCCGAACTCCCGGTCGCCGTGGGCGGCCTGGTTCAGGTTCATGAAGTCCATGTCGATCGTGGACCACGGCAGCGCCTGGTTGGCCTGCGTGTGCAGGTGCAGCAGCGGCTTCTGCAGGGCATCCAGGCCGTGGATCCACATCCGCGCGGGCGAGAACGTGTGCATCCACGCGATCACGCCGATGCAGTCCGGGTCGGCGTTCGCCGCGAGCATGGTCTGGTGGATGCCGGGCGAGTCGGTGAGGACCGGCTTCCAGGCGAGCTCGACGGGCAGGGCCGCCCCGAGCTCCTTGGCGATCTCCTGCGACTGCTGCGCGACCTGCTGCAGCGTCTCCTCGCCGTAGAGCCCCTGGCTCCCGGTGAGGAACCACACCCGACCGGTCACTTGGAGCTCCCCTGCTGGCCGTAGACGTTCTGGTAGCGGTCGTAGAGCGCGTCGACGTCGTCCTGCGGGATCGGCCGGAGCGGGCCCATCTGGCGAGCGATGAACGTCGAGCGGGCGACGTCCTCGCACATCACGGCCGCCTTCACCGCGGCCTTCGGGTCCGGCCCGATCGAGAACACGCCGTGGTTCTTCATGATCACCGCACGGGAGCGGTGGCCGGTGAGGGTGTCGACGATGCCGCGGCCGATCGCGTCGTCGCCGATGCGGGCGAACGGGCCGAGCGGGATCGGGCCGCCGAACTCGTCGGCCATCGCCGTGAGGACGCAGGGGATCGGCTCGCCGAGCGCGGCCCACGCGCTCGCGTAGCCGGAGTGCGTGTGCACGACGCCGCCCACCTCGGGCATGTGCCGGTAGACGTGGGCGTGCGCCTCGGTGTCGCTGGAGGGGGAGTAGTCGCCCTCGACGAGCTTGCCGTCGAGGTCGCACACCACCATCCGCTCGGCGGACAGGTCGTCGTAGGACACGCCGCTCGGCTTGATCACCATCAGGTCGTGGCCGGGCACCCGGGCCGAGACGTTGCCCGCCGTCCACACGACGAGGCCGTAGCGCACCAGCTCGGAGTGCAGGGCGGCGACGCGCTCGCGCAGCTCGTCGACCGCGGCTTTCGCGGACTCGGGGATCGCTGTCACTTGCCCTTCACCGCCGCCCGTCGGATCGCGCGCAACCGGTGCAGTACATCGTTCTCTCCTCGTCCGAAGTAGTCGTGCAGGCGCTGGTACTCGGCGTAGAGCGCGTCGTAGGCGCGGGCGCGCTCGGGGTCGGGGGTGTATGCGTTGCTGTTGACGCCGCCCATGGCGGCCGCGGCGGCGCGCACGTCCAGGTAGGCGCCCGCGGCGACGGCGGCGTGGATGGCGGCGCCGAGGGCCGGGCCCTGATCGGAGACGATCGTCGAGAGCGGCATGTTGCAGACGTCCGCGTAGAGCTGCATGAGGAACTTGTTCTTCAGCAGACCGCCCGCGACCACCAGCTCCCGCACCGGCACACCGGACGCCTCGAAGGACTCGATGATCGTGCGGGTGCCGAAGGCGGTGGCCTCGAGCAGGGCGCGATAGGTGTGCTCGGGCCGGGTGGCGAGCGTCTGGCCGACGACCACGCCCGAGAGCTCGTGGTCGACGAGCACGGAGCGGTTGCCGGAGTGCCAGTCGAGCGCGACGAGCCCGTGCTCGCCCACCTCCTGCCCGGCGGCGAGCTCGGTGAGCAGGGTGTGGATGTCGATCCCGCGCTCGGCCGCTCGCTGGTGGTACTCCGGCGGCACGGACGTCTCGACGAACCAGCCGAAGATGTCGCCGACGCCGCTCTGCCCGGCCTCGTAGCCCCACATGCCCGTGACCACGCCGCCGTCGACGACGCCGCACATGCCGGGCACCTCGCCGAGCCGGTCGGAGACCATCACGTGGCAGGTGGACGTGCCCATGATCGCGACCATCTGGCCGGGGTCGAGGGCCTGCGCGGCCGGGACGGTGGCGTGCGCGTCGAGGTTGCCGACCGCGACCGCGATGCCCTCCGGCAGGCCGGTCCAGGCGGCCGCCTCGGCGGTGAGCCCACCCGCGCGGTCACCGAGCTGGGCGATCGGGTGGTCCAGCTTGTCGGCGACGAAGTCGGCGAAGTCGGGGTTCAGCGCGGCGAGGTACTCCCGGTCGGGGTGGTGCCCGTCCTGGTAGATGCCCTTGTAGCCGACGACACAGGCGTTGCGGACGTAGGTGCCGCACAGCTTCCAGACGATCCAGTCGCACGCCTCGACCCAGCGCTCGGTACGGGCGTAGAGCTCCGGGTCCTCCTCGAGCAGCTGCAGCGCCTTGGCGAACTCCCACTCGCTGGAGATCCGCCCGCCGTAGCGGGCGAGCCACGCCTCGCCGCGCTCCTCGGCGACCTTCGTGATCCGGTCGGCCTGGCCCTGCGCGGCGTGGTGCTTCCACAGCTTCGGGTAGGCGTGCGGGCGGTCGGCGAACTCGGGCAGGTCGCAGAGCGGGGTGCCGTCGGTGAGCGTGGGCAGCACCGTCGACGCGGTGAAGTCGGTGGCGACGCCGATCACGTCGCGCGGGTCGACGCCCGCCGCGGCCACCGCCTTAGGCACGGCGACCTTGAGCACCTCGATCCAGTCGGCGGGCATCTGCAGGGCCCAGTCGGGCGGCAGCTGCGCCCCGGTGGCCGGCAGGGTGTGGTCGACGACCCCGTGCGGGTAGGGGTGCACGGCGCTCGCCAGCTCCGCCCCGTCCGAGACGCGGACGACGACTGCCCGCCCCGACAGCGTGCCGAAGTCGATGCCGACGGTGACGGCGCCCGGTGCGGTGTGCGG
This sequence comes from Pseudonocardia cypriaca, assembly GCF_006717045.1. Classification (NCBI taxonomy): domain Bacteria; kingdom Bacillati; phylum Actinomycetota; class Actinomycetes; order Pseudonocardiales; family Pseudonocardiaceae; genus Pseudonocardia; species Pseudonocardia cypriaca. The sequence continues at coordinate 3,384,987 of NZ_VFPH01000001.1, read as the reverse complement.
ACTGACCACGGTGCTCTCTCCCGTCGAACGGCATTGTTAGCGCTCACAATCGAGGGCGGGCGGGGGGCTTGTCAAGCCGCTGGGGCGACTCCTCTGATATCCCAGGTAGTCGGGTCGCCGGCGCTCAGGCCGGGCCGGTGCTGCGGCGCAGGACGAGGTCGGTGGGCACCAGGTCGGATCCGTCGTCGGGCGGGAAGTCCCCGGCCTCGTCCGGCCGGATGATCTCGAGCAGCAGGCGCACGGCGCGCCGGCCCGCCTCGGGGAAGTGCTGGCGCACGGTGGTGAGCGGCGGGCGGAAGAACTCTGCCTCCGGGACGTCGTCGAATCCGACCAGGCTGACGTCCTCCGGCACGCGGCGGCCGGCCTCGTCGAGGGCGCGCAGGGCGCCGAGCGCCATGTGGTCGTTGGCAGCGAAGACGGCCGTGAGCCCGGGATCGGCGGTGAGGAGGCGCTGCATCGCCGCGAAGCCGGAGCGGGCGCTCCAGTCGCCCGCCTCCGGCGTGGTGACGGGCGCGCCGGCCTCGGCGAGCGCCGAGTGCCAGCCCTCGACGCGCCAGCGGGCGTCGAGCCAGTCGGCGGGGCCGGCCACGTGGTGGACGGTGCGGTGGCCCAGCTCCAGGAGGTGACGGGTGGCGCGGGCCGCGCCGCCGCGCTGGTCGATGCCGATGGCGGGCACCGACGGGACCTCGCCGCCTGCCCCGCCGCCGAGCAGGCCGCCGACGAACACGGTGGGCACTGGCCGCAGCTTGGCGGTGAGGACGTCCACGGCGTCGAGCTGGGCGGCGAGCGCCACGACCCCCTCGACGGACTGGTCCTGCAGCCGGACGAGTGCCCGCTCGACGGCCTCGTAACTGATCCGTTCCACCACCGCGATGCTCACGCCCATGCCGACCGTGCTGGCCGCCTGCTCGATGCTGTAGAGCGTGCTGACCGGCCCGTAGAGCACCGTGTCGAACGTGATCACGCCGAGGGCGCCGGAGCGGCGGGTGGCGAGGGCGCGCGCCACGGCGTTGCGCCGGTAGCCGAGCTCCTCCATGGCGGCCAGGACGCGGGCGCGGGTCGACTCGCTCACGTGCGGTGATCCGTTGACGACGCGGGAGACGGTCTGGTGGGACACGCCGGCCAACCGCGCGACGTCGGTCATCACGGGGGCTTGAGCGGGTTCCACCATGGCGCCAATGCTCGCATGCACGACTCCTGCGGGAGCCGACCTGAGGTGACACGCTTCGCGGTATGGCTGACGAGCAATGGTTCTACTGCCTCAAGCACAACCGGGTGGAGCCGTGGGACGGCTGCCGCTCCGCCGACCGGCTCGGGCCCTACCCGGACCAGGAGACCGCGGCGCGGGCCCTGGAGATCGCCCGCGAGCGCACCGAGGCCGCCGACCGGGCCGACCGGGAGTGGGCGGAGAAGGGATCGGACCGCGACCCGGACCACTAGTCAGACCACCGCGCTCCGGCGCAGCCGCAGCACGAGCCCCGTCCACGACACCAGCACGAGCGCGGCCACCAGCAGTTGCGCCGTGAGCAGGTGCTCCTCCGGGTAGACGACGCCGGTGAGGTAGGTGTCGATGAAGCCGCGTGGGAGACCCAGCTCGCCCACCCGCCGGCGCGCGGCGTCCTCCCACGCCGTCAGCGGGCACGGGATCCCGACCGTGGCGGTCAGCGCGCCCCACAGCACCGCCGCCGCGTGCGGGATGATCGCCCACAGGTGGCGCCAGGCGAGGAACCCGCCGAGCGCGACGTAGGCGAGGAACCCGAAGTGCAGCGCCATCACCAGCTCGGCGAGCAGCTGGTAGCCCATGTACCGAGGATGCCAGGCACCGGGCTGCCCGCGACTCGTCTGCACCCGGGCCGCGACTCGCGGGCTCCGCGTACGCCCAGGCCCACCCCCACCGGGCCTTCGGTGGCGCCGCGCATCGTGCGGGGCCGCCCCTCACGCCTCAAGGGCGCTGCGCGTCGCTGCCGCGATCGCTACGCGACCCTTGACCCGCGAGCCTCTACGGCCCCTGAGGGCCCGCTTCGCGGGCAGGCCCCGGGCCTGCCCGTTCGGCGCGCGGCGCCACCGAAGGCCGGTCTCACGGGCATGATCGGCGTTTCGGCGCGAAACCCGACGCCCTGCGTCGGAAAACGCACCCAACTGGTGATCTTCACAGCTCACGCACCCCTTCTCGGCTGATGCACCCCGTCGACCGGTCGCATGGACCGAAACGGGGCGCGTGAGCCGAAACCGGGTGCACGAGGGACCGGGACAAGGAGACGCCCGACACCGGCCTCCTGGCGGCGCCGCGCACCAAGGAGGGCAGGCCCTTGGGCCTGCCCGCAAAGCTGCCCTCAAGGGGCCGCAGAGGCTCGCAGGTCAAGGGGCGCGAAGCGCTCGCGAAGCGACGCGCAGCGCCCTTGAGCTGTGAGGGGCGTCCCCGCACAATGCGCGGCGCCGTCAGGTGGCCCCAGGGAGAGGTAGACCTTGAGACAGGAGGCCCTGACTCGGAAGGCCTGACCCGGTGAGGCCTTGACCGCGACGGCCCTCAGGCCAGGTAGGGGATCGTCTGGGGGCCCTCGGGCAGGACGCAGACCCGTGCGTCCGGTCCGGCGGCCCCCAGCGCCTCCGCGACGGTGCCTGCGACGTCGGCGGTCTGCTCGAGGTGGGCGGCGGCCAGTGCCTCGTCCGACAGGTACGACGTGTGCATCACCACTCGGGCCATGGTCTGCACCTTGGCCTGCACCTGCACCTGCCACTGGTCGGGCACGGTCTCCGGCCGGGCCTCGATGGCGTCGAGCAGCGCGCGGGGGGACGGGGCCGACTCCAGGACCTCCCGGTAGGAGCCGTGGTCGGGGAACCCGTCGCGGCACTCGGCCGCGCAGACGATCGTGCCGCCGTCCCGCACGACCGTCGCGCCCGCGGTCATGCCCTTCACCGACTGGTAGAGGTTCTGGTCGAGCGGGAAGCCCGCGTTCGTCGTCACGACCACGTCGAACCGGCCGGGCACCGGGCGCATCGCGAGCCGCCTCGCCGCCTCCCGCGCGGCGGCGTGCATGGCGAACAGCTCGCCGCCGAACGCCTCGACGATCTGCTGCTCGCGGTTGAGCACGACGTCCAGGGCGAAGTCGACGCGGCCGACGGCGCCGACGACCGCCCGGATGTCGTCGTGCACCGGGTTGCCCTCGCACACCGCCCAGGTGGCGTTCGGGTGCCCGATGCGCCGGGCGTCGTGCAGGGTGAGCACGGTGTCCAGCCCGGCGAGGCCGGGGGCCACCAGCTTGGGCCCGCCGCTGAAGCCGGCGAAGAAGTGCGGCTCGACGAACCCGGTGGTGATCCGCAGGTCGGCCTCCACCCAGTGGCGGTTCAGCCACACCGGCACGCCGTTGCCGTGGGTGCCGAGGTGCACGAGCAGCGACGGGTCGCGGGCGTCGTGGTTGACCACGTGCACGGTGTCCGCGACCTCGTCGCCGAGCATCGTCCGGATCTCGGACTCGGTGTTGCCGCGGTGGGTGCCGGTGGCGACGATGACCACGACGTCGTCGAGGTCGATCACCCCGTCCAGCTCCTCGAGCACGGCGGGGATCATCAGGTGCCGGGGCTGCGCGCGGGTGCCGTCGCACATCGAGATCGCGACGCGCTGCCCGGGCCGGGCCAGCTCGCGCAGCGGCGGCCCGGCGACCGGCTCCCGGAGTGCGCTTCGCAGCACCTCCCGCTGGTCGGGCGCGCCCGGTACGTAGACGGGCTCGACGACGGTGGTGCGGTCGGCCGGCAGGTCCACCGACAGCCCCGTCTCGCCGTAGGCGAGCCGCACGCTCGTGGTACTCGTCATCGGACTGCCTCCTTCGCGAGCGCCCGCAGCAGCGGGATCGCCTCGATCTTCTCCTGCGTGAGCTCGGACCAGCGGATGCCGTCGACGGGCCGGGGCCCGCGCCGCTCCCGGCAGTCGATCACCCGGTCCGGGGTGACGACGAGGTCGACCGGCGCGTCGTGGGCCGCGGTCGGGATCGCCCCGGCGGGGCGCACCTGCAGCTCGTGCACGGTGGTGACCACCAGCGTCTCCGGGCCGACCAGCCCGGCGGCCGTGGCGAGTGCGAACTCCAGGTCGGCGAAGCCGCCGCCCTTGCCCAGCCGCGCGCCGTCCTCGCCGACGGCGACGCAGCCGCTCACGACGAGGTCGACCGGGGCCAGGTCGGCCACGGCCACCCGCCTCGCGGAGCGCGTCGCCCCGGCGATGGACGCGGCGCGCCGGGGCGGGTCGGCGAGGTGGTCGGGGTCGAGCAGGAAGAACGGCTCGGTCTCGGCGAGGCGCGGCACCGCCATGTAGACGGTCTTGCCGTCCTCCAGGGCCCGCCGGCGCACCGGCAGCTGCGCCGAGTCGGGGTTCGCCTTGACGGTGGTTGCTGCCCGCCAGACCTCGGTCTCGGCCAGCCGCCGGGCCGCCGCTTCGGCGCCGGTGAAGTTGGAGATGCGGTTGCGGGCTCCCGGGAACCGGGCCACCCGCGCCTCGGACAGCGCCGTCCACACCTCGTCGCGCAGGGCGGCCTTGGCCGCGAGCAGCTCCGGGTCGCCGCCCGCGTCGTGGTCGTGCCGCCTGGTCACGAGCCCCCGACCCGCCGCCGGTCGCCCTGTGCGCGCAGCCGGGCGAGCACCGGCAGCCCCAACCGGGGCAGCGCGCCCGCCACGCGCATCGCACCGGCCCGGTATGTCGGGATCGAGCGCACGACGCGGCGGCCGTCGAGCAGCGCGACGGCCGCGTCGGCGACTGCGGTCGGGGTGAGGAGTGCCTTCTGCGAGAACAGCATCGCCGAGTCGGGGCTGGCCTGCTCGTCGCGCACGAGCGCGGTGTCGGCGGCGTCCGGGCAGAGCGCGTGGGCGCGGATCGGCAGCCGCGCGAGGTCCAGCTCGCCCTGCAGGCTGGTGGTGAAGCTGAGCACCGCCGCCTTCGTCGCGGCGTAGACCGCGAGCCCCGGCACCGGTCCGTGCGACGACATCGACGCGATGTTGAGCAGGTGCCCACCGTGTTCCCGCATCGCCTCGACGGCGGCGCGCGAGCCGTGCACGACGCCGAGCAGGTTCACCTCGACCTGCAGGGTGACGTCCTGTTCGGGCTGCTCCCACACCCGGCCCGCCCGCAGCACGCCCGCGTTGTTGACCCACACGCCGACCGGCCCGAGCTCGGCGGCCGCCGCCGCGACCTTGGCGTGGTCGGCCGGCACGCGCGCGTCCGCCGGCACCGCGGCCACGCCCAGCTCGGCCGCGGTGGCGGTGACCGCATCGGCGTCGAGGTCGGTGATCAGCACCCGGTGGCCGCGGGCCACGAGCCGGCGGGCGATCTCGCGGCCGAAGCCGCGGGCGGCGCCGGTGACGACGGCGGCGGAGTTCTGTGCGGGGGTCACGGGCGACACGATGCCATTCGCGCGCGCCCCGCACGGTCCCGGATCCGCGTGATGTGGATCCGTACCCGTACGGGTGCGCGTCGGTCACGGCCACCCCGAGTCACGGCAGCAGAACGATCTTGCCCCGGGTGCGCCGCTGCATGAGCTGCCGGTACGCCGCGCGGACCTCGGTCAGCGGGTAGGACGCCGCGATCGGGACGTCGAGCTCGCCCGCCGCGACGAGCTTGGCGAGGTCCTCCAGGACCTCGGCGCTCGCCGCGTCCATGTTCCCGGCGCTCCTGACCCCCGTGCGCGCCGCGGCTGCGAAGTCGATGATGGTGTTGACGCGGTCCTTCGCGACCCCGAGCCCGAGCGCGAGGTCGACGTAGCCGCCGCCGAAGGTGTCGACGAACGCGTCGACACCACCGGGTGCGGCCGCTCGGACGCGGTCGGCGACGCCGTCGCCGTGGGTCACCGCGACGACGCCGTGATCGGCCAGCCAGGCGTGGTTGGGCTCGCTCGCCAGCCCGATCACCGTGGCCCCGGCGCGCCTGGCCAGCTGCACCGCGAGGGATCCCACGCCGCCCGCCGCGCCGGCGACGACGATCGTGTCGCCCTGGCCGGCGCCGACCGCGCGGACGGCGGCGTGCGCGGTCGTCCCGGCGACGAACAGCGCGCCACCCACCTCCCACGGCACCGCGGGGTCCCTGCGGACCAGCTGCTCGGCGGGCACCACGACCAGCTCGGCGTGGCTGGCGCGGGTGTCGACCCAGCCGATCACCTCGTCGCCGACCGACCAGTTCGACACGTTCGCCCCGAGCTCCTCGACGCGCCCGGCGAGGTCGCTGCCCTGGCCGGAGGGGAAGGTGGCGGGCCACGTGTCGTGGAACGCGCCGAGGCGGATCGCGTTCTCGCCGGGGTTGAGCCCGGCCGCCCTGACGCGGACCAGCACCTCACCCGGTCCGGGCCGCGGGGTCGGCACCTCGCGGACCTCGAGGACGTCGATGTCGCCGTACTTCTCGAACTGCACTGCAAGTGGCATCTCGCCGCTCCTCATCGTGATTTGGACGTCGCCCATGCAACGCGCGGCTGATGCCGTTATCCATGCTGGATCGGCGCGGAAAGATGTGGCATCGTCTCATCTCGTGGACGTGCTCACCGACATGCTGCAGCGCTCCCGGGCGCGCGGGGCGGCGTTCTCGCACTCCACGGCGCGCGGTGAGTGGGGGGTGCGCTTCCCGCCGGCAACGCAGCTCGCCATCCACGGGATCCTCAGCGGTGAGGCCTACGCCTGGACCGACCGGCCCCACGGGGCACGCCGGGTGCTGCCCGGCGACGTCGTCCTGATCCGGGGTCCGTCGCAGCACCACATGGGTCACGAGCCCGGGGCCGGCCTCGTGCCGTTCGAGAACCACCCGGCGTCCGCACCACCCTCCGGGGGCGCGCTCCGGATGAGCTTCGGCTCGGGGGCGGGCGACCCGACCACGTTCTTCTGCGGCGCCTACCGCTTCGAGGGCGATCTCTGCGCCGGTCTGCTGGCCGGGTTGCCGGCTCTGACCGTCGTGCGCCCGTGCACCGGGGACAGCCTGCGCGCCACGCTCGACGTCTTCGCGGGCGAGCTCATGCGGCAGGGGCCCGGCCAGCAGGCGCTGCTGGACAGCCTGCTGGACGTGATCCTCGTGCAGGCGTTGCGGGAGCAGCTCGCGGCCGATCTGGACGCCGCCCCCTCCTGGTTCCGCGGCATGGCCGACCCGGCGATCGCAGCGGCGTTGCGCGCGATCCACGCCGACCCGCAGCGGGAGTGGACGGTGGCCGCACTGGCGGCGGAGGCGTCGCTGTCACGGGCGACGTTCGCCCGCCGCTTCACGCAGCTGCTCGGCATCGCCCCGCTCGGGTACGTCACGGACTGGCGGATGGCGCTGGCTCGCGAGCACCTGCGCACCGGCGACGCGAGCCTGGCCGCGATCGCCCGCTCGCTCGGCTACGGGTCCGAGTTCTCGTTCGCCGCCGCTTTCAAGCGCCACCACGGCGTGGCCCCCGGCCGCTGGCGCACCACCGCGAGATCGGCCTGAACGGCGCGCGCTACCCCAGGCGCGACGCCGCGACCGTCAGCCAGCGGTTCACCTCGTCGGGGCCGTGGTGGCGGATGGCCCAGTCGACCAGTCGCAGCCCCATGTGCGCCCAGTAGGCGCGCAGGGTGGCCGGGTCGATGAGCTCGTCGATGCGGTTGTCCAGCCACCGGGCCGCGGCGGAGCGGGCCGAGCGGTCCTGGGCGTCGACGCCGGGCACGGCCAGGTCGAAGCGCAGGGTGACGAGGGCGAAGCGGTGGTCACCGCGGCCGACGCCGTCCCAGTCGACGACGCCGGTGACGGCACCGGTGCGGTCGACCAGCACGTTGCCGGGGTGGAAGTCGGTGTGCACGAGATCGTCACCGCCCATCCGGTGCGGTGACTCGGTGCCGATGCGGCGGATGAGGTCGAGCAGGCGGCGGGTGCGGTCGTCGTACTGGGCGAGCGGCTGGTGCAGGCAGAAGCCGGGGCCGCTGCGCAGCAGGTACAGCTCGGCCGCCGGGACGTCGGGCCTGTCCTGCAGGAGGTCGGCGCCGCGCCGGGCGATGGCGACGAGGTGCTCGACCATGGCGAGGTCGACGCGGGACGGCGGCTCGCCGGGCAGCCGCTCCTGCACCACGGCGATCCGGTCGGGCAGCCGCGTGACGAGCTCGTAGCGGGGCGCGGGGATCCCGGCGTGGCGGGCGACGTCGAGCAGCTCGGCCGTCCGCTGCACGTGTGCCCACGCCTCGTCCGATGCGTCGCCCCAGTGCGTGAGCACGCCGTCGTGGCCGTCCGGCCAGCGGACCAGGGCCGCTCCGACCTCGCCGCCCGGCAGCGGCCCGATCAGCTCCAGGCCGGTGCCGGTGGCGGTGCGCAACTGCTCGAGCACGCTCGCCGCGTCGAGCCGCGGGACGGGGGCCAGGGGGTCCGGGATCGCGGTGTCGGGCACAACCGCCCACCTTAGAGGCCGCGTGAACGGGCCGACCCGATCAAACGGCTGGTCGATCGGCGGAGGTGCCCGGTTCGTGGTGGCCTCGACCTCTCAGCTGGGCAGGGCCACGCCGTCGGCCGAGCGGAGCCAGCGGCACCCGTACGGCGGCAGCGTGATGGCCAAGCGCCCGTCCTCGGCGACGGGGACCGGCTTCGCGCGCGGGTCGAGGACGTCGGTGAGCTGCGTCCCGGCGAGGTCCGGCAGCACCGGTGCGGCGTCGACGTCGGCGCCGGCGAGGTTGTGCAGCGCCACCACCGATGCGCCGTCCGCGTCGCAGCGGTGGGCCAGCACGGGCCGGGCCTCCGGTCCGGGGTCGAGGTAGGAGCTGCGCCCCCATGCCAGCTCGGGGCACGCGCGGTAGCTGTCGACGAGCAGCCGCATCCAGTTCAGCAGCGAGTCGGGGTCGGCCTGCTGCTCGGTCGTGGCGTCCCAGTCCATGTCCGAGCGCACGGCGAACCGTCCGGGCAGGCTCAGGTCCTCGCCCATCCCGATCTCCTCGCCGTAGAACAGCACCGGCGTGCCGGGCAGGCTGAACAGCAGGCTGTAGACCATCCGGATGCGCCGCTGGTCGCCGTCGAGCATCGGCGGGAGCCGCCTGCGCAGGCCGCGGCCGTAGAGCTGCATGTCCTCGTCGGGGCCGAAGGCGGCGAAGACCTCCTGGCGCTGGGAGTCGCTGAGCTTGTCGAGCGTCAGCTCGTCGTGGTTGCGCACGAACGTCGCCCAGTGGCCGTCCTCCGGCGGATCGGGCCGGATGCGCAGCTTCTCGGCGAGCGGCTCGGCGTCGCCGCGGGCGAGTGCGAGGTACATGTGCTGCATCCCGATGAAGTCGAAGCACATCGTCAGCTCGCGCGTGGCGCCACCGCCGTCGTCGGCGCCGAAGAACGCCATCGTGTCGGGGTAGGGCAGGTTGACCTCGCCGAGCAGCACCGCCTCCCCGTTGCGGCGGCGCAGGAACGCGCTGAGGTCGGCGAGGTAGTCGTGCGGGTCGGGGAGGGCCGACGCGTCGTCCTGGCCCGCCGTCTCGATGAGGAACGGCACGGCGTCGACGCGGAACCCGGACATGCCCAGCTCCGTCCAGAACCCCATGATCCGCGCGATCTCGTCGCGGACCGCGGGGTTGGCGACGTTCAGGTCGGGCTGGTGCTTGTAGAACCGGTGCAGGTAGTACTGGCCGGCCTCCTCGTCGTACTCCCAGAGGCTGGTCTCCTGGTCGGGGAACACCACGCCCTGCGGGCCGTCGGCGGGCGGCTCGTCCTGCCACACGTACCAGTCGCGGTAGCGCGAGTCGCGGCTGCTGCGCGCGTCCTGGAACCAGGGGTGCTGCGCGGAGGTGTGGTTGACGACCAGGTCGGCGATCACCCGCATGCCGCGGTCCCGGGCGGTGCGGATCAGCTCGACCATGTCGCCGAGCGAGCCGAGGCGCGGGTCGACGCCGTAGAAGTCGATGATGTCGTAGCCGTCGTCGCGGTCGGGGGTGGGGAAGAACGGCATCAGCCAGAGGCAGGTGACGCCGAGCCGGTGGAGGTGGTCGATGCGCTGGATCAGCCCCTGGATGTTGCCGCAGCCGTCGCCGTCGGTGTCGGCGAAGGTCTCGATGTCGAGGCAGTAGACGACGGCGTTCTTCCACCACAGGTCGGACGTGCGCGTGAGCCTCACGCCGTCCCCTCCCGCAGCTGCGGCAGGACCTTGCTGCCGAACGCGTCCACGAACGCCTCCTGTTCCTTGCCGACGTGGTGCAGGGCGATCTCGTCGAACCCGAGGCCCGCGTACTCGGCGAGCTGCGCGGCGTGCCGGTCCAGGTCGTGGGAGATCACGACGGGGCCGTGCAGCGCGCTGGGCGGGACGTGCTCGGAGACGGCGTCGAACACGGCGGCCGAGTCGATGTCCCAGCAGGCGGGCGGGGGGAAGACGTTGCTGCGCCACTGGTCGTGGGCGATGGCCTCTGCGCGGTCCGGGTCGGGGTCCCAGCTCAGGTGCACCTGCAGGTGGAGCCGGCCGCGCCCACCCGCGTCCCGGTAGGCGGACACGATCTCGCGCAGCGTCTCCACGGGCTGGTTGATCGTGATCAGCCCGTCGGCCCACTCGGCGCACCAGGCCGCGGTCCGCGCGCTCACCGCGGCTCCGACCAGCGGTGGCGGCTCCGGCGGCAGCGTCCACACCCGTGCCCGGTCCACGCGGACGAGGCCGTCGTGGCTGACCTCCTCGCCCCGCAGCAGCGCGCGGATCACGTCGACGCACTCGCGCAGTCGCGCGGTGCGGGTCTCCTTGCGCGGCCACGGGTCGCCGGTGATGTGCTCGTTGCTCGCTTCGCCGGTGCCAAGTGCGGCCCAGAACCGGCCCGGGTACATCGCGGACAGCGTGCCGATGGCCTGCGCGATGATCACCGGGTGGTAGCGCTGGCCCGGCGCGTTCACGACGCCGAACGGCAGCGCCGTCGCCTGCATCGCGGCGCCCAGCCAGGACCAGGCGAACGCCGACTGGCCCTGGCGGGCGCTCCACGGGGAGAGGTGGTCCGACGACATCGCGGCGTCGAACCCCGCCGCCTCGGCCCGCTGCACTGCGGTCAGCAGTGCGCCGGGGTGTACCTGTTCGTGGGATGCGTGGAATCCGAAGAGCGCCATCACCCGCCCCAACTCCGCCCGACAACCGCTTGCCTCCGCGGTGGACGGCGCCGCGGGCGGGTACACATGGCCGGTGATTGCGTTCTACAGCCGCAGGCTCGGTTGCCTCGGCTCCGTGGTGCTGTCGATCGTGCTGACGGCGTGCCTCATCGCGCTGTTCCTGCTGCTCTGAGGCACGCCGCGCGGTGGGCTCAGTCGCCGGGCTTGCCGCCGAGGTGGTCCTTGAGCTGCTTCATCACCTCGTTGGGCCCGTTGGCCCGGCCCACACCCTTCAGCGCGCCCGTGAGGTCGTCGCCCGCCCCGTTCTTCTCGGCGAGCGCGGCGAGCTCCTTGCCGTCCATCGGGTAGTCGGCACCCTTGAGGTACTTCTGCACCTCGTTGACCTGGAACGCAGGGCCCTCGACGTCCTTGTACTCCCGCTGGTCGGACTTGTTCCCACCCGGCGTCGACCCGCCCAGGTCTCCCTTGAGCTGCTTCATCACGCCGTTGGGTCCGTCGACCTCGCCCAGGCCCTTCAGGGCTCCGACGAGGTCGTCGTCCGCGCCGTTCTTCTTCGCGAGTGCGGCGAGCTGGTCGCCGTCCATCGGGTAGTCGGCGCCCTTGAGGACGCGCTGTACCTCGGTCACCTGGAACGCCATGCTCCGGGTCTACCCCGGCCCCGCCGCCCCTATGCGGATCAGAAGTCGGTGCCGTGCCGGGGCGTGCGTTCACCCTGGAAAGCGGTGGAGACGCGGCGCAGGACCGCCGGGTCGTCGGCGTGGATCAGGCCGGCGCGGGCGAGCGAGCCTGCGTGCGCGCCGCCGAACAGCAGCGAGCCGAGCGCGGCCATCTCGATCCCGACGACCGGGGCGCCCGCCTCCGCCGCCGCGCACTCGGCGCCGTCCGGCCCGCCCCGCAGCCGGAACCGACCGCCCCGGTCGAGGAACGGGTCGCGCACGTCGAGGACGACGTCGACCTCCGTCGAGTACCGGCGCGCCGACAGCGCTGCAGGAACGTCGAGCACCCGGGCCCACATCCCGTCGTACTGCTTGGGGGTGCGCAGCTGCCGGGGGTCGGCGAGGAGGTACTGCAGCGGCTCGAAGGCGGTGAGCGAACGGGCGAAGACGGTCTCGACGAGGTCGAGGGCGAGCACCGTGCGCCACAGCGCGATGTAGGCCTCGTCGCTGGCCGTGGCCATGTCCGAGATCCGGCAGGTCTGCGTGGCGTGGTCGATCCGGTACGAGACGTAACCGTCCGCGTGGACCAGGTGGAACAGCGCGGACGCGCCGTCCCGGTGCCACCGCCGGTCGGCCAGGTGCAGGTCCCACCACGTATCGCTGCGCGAGAGCGCACCCGGGGTCTGCGCCGCCCACCGGCGGTGGATCTCCGGGGCCGTCCGGCGCATCTCGTCCGCCCCGGCCTGGCGCACCCCGCCCGGGTCGGGCACGTCCGGCCGGAATGCGGCCCGCCGGCGGCTGATCTCGCCCTCGCGGTGCTCGGTGGCGATCCCGTAACCGAACCGGCCGTAGATGGCGCCTTCGCTGGCGGTGAGCAGGGAGACGGGCAGGCCGTCCGCGACGAACCCGCGGTGCTGCTCGGTCAGGAGCGCCCGCAGGATGCCGAGCCGCCGGTGCGTGACCGCCACCGACACCCACGAGACCCCTTCGGCCGGGAGCAGGGCGCCGCCGGGCAGCGTCACGTCGAACGAGAACGACCCGGTGACCCCGACGATCTCACCCCCGTCCTCGGCGACGAGGTGGCGGCCGGGGTCGAACAGCGCCCGGATCTCCTCCAGGTGCTCGTCGGTGTAGTCGAGGCCGAAGGCGCGCCCGTCCGCCTCGGCGATGGCCGGGAGGTCGGCGGCGGTCGACCGCCGGAGGGTGATCGACGGCGGGAGGGCGGGCGGCGCGTCTGCGTGCAGCACGAGATCGCAGTCTGCTGCGCTCGTGCGTCCGCGTCGACCGCATTCGCTCAGGTGCGCGCCAGCACGTCGTCGTAGACGCCCCGCAGGCGCCGTGCCCAGCCGACCGCGCCGTACTCCGCGAGGAAGCGCGCCCGCGCCGACGCGGCCATCCGCTCGCGCCTCTCGTCGTCCTCCGTGAGGCCCACGAGGGCGTCGACGAGCGCGGGTGCGCTCATCGGGACGAGGACGCCGGTCCCGGGCGCCACGATCTCCGGGATGCCGCCCACGCGGGTGGCGACCACCGGCACGCCCGCTGCCATCGCCCGCAGCAGCGCGGTGGGCGCTGCCCCGGACCGGGCGGTGTGCACCACGAGGTCGGCGGCGGCGAGCAGCCCGGCGGGATCCTGGTGGCGGTGGACGAACCGGACCCGGCCGGACAGGTCGTCGTTGCGGTCGACGCGCGACTCCAGCCACGGCCGCAGCGGGCCGTCGCCGGCCAGCGCGACCGCGAGCGGCAGCCCGTCGGGCAGCGCCTCGACGGCGTCGAGCAGCAGCTCGTGACCCTCGCCGCGGCGCATCGGGGCGCTGCTGACCACCAGCACCTCGTGGTCGGCGACGTCGAGGGCGGCCCGCCGGGCCCGTCGAACGGCGGGGTCCGGAACGCCCGGGTCGGCCACGCCGTTCGGCACGACGACGAGGTTGCGGCCCGAGCCCGTGAGGCCCCGGTACCACTCGAGCTGGACCCGGGAGATCGCGATCGTGCGGGCCACGAACTGCCGCCGGGCGACGATGCGCGCGGTGCGCTTCAGCCGGTCGCCGCGGTCGGCCGGCATGTTCTCGATCCGGTGGAGCGTGGAGACCGCGGGGATGCGGTTGCGGACCGCCGCGGCGACGCCGACCACGTCCGCGGGCGGCAGGTGGGTGTGCACGAGCTGCGCCCCGTGCGCCCGCAGCTGCGCCGCGGTGCGCGCCACGGTCCGCGGGTCCCATCGGGCGAGGCCCAGCTCGACGACCGGCACGCCGAGCCGGCGCAGCGCGCTCACGTGCGTGGTGTCCGACGTGGCGGCGAGGGCGATCACCACGAGCTCGAGGCCTGCCTCGCCCGCCGCGCTCGCCAGGTCGACGAGGCCGATCTCGGGTCCGTTCGGGTGCAGGGTGGGGACGAGGTGCGCGATCCTCACGGCCGTCACACCGCGCTCCGCTCGGCCCAGGCGGCGTGGAAGGCCGCGATGGCCGGCTCCATCGTCGCGGCCGGCACGTCCGACGTGCGCCGCGCGCCGACCGGCACGCTCGTGGTGATCAACCCGTCCGGGAACAGGTCGATCCGGCTCACCGACGGGGAGGCCAGCCCGCGCAGCGCGGCGCCGGGGGCGAACGGGTCGAGGGTGGTGGCAAGCGGCCCGCCGGTCCAGACCGGCACCCCGCCGAGCGTGCCCGCGCTGACGACGTGGGTGTGCCCGGCCAGCACGAGCCGCACGTCGGTGCCTTCGACCGCGGCCGCGAGGTCGTCGCGGCGGAGCAGGGGGATGGAGGCGGCCAGCGGTGCCGCGCTCGGCAGCGGGGGGTGGTGCAGCGCCAGCACGGTGCCGCCGGGTGCGGGTTCGGCGAGCTCGGCGCGCAGCCGGGCCAGCTGCTCGGGTGCCAGCGCGCCGTGCGCCTGCCCGGGCAGGGTGCTGTCCAGCACCACGATCCGCAGATCGCCGACCCGAACGGTGTGGTCGAGGGGTTCGTCGGACGGCGGCTCGCCCAGCAGGTGCTCGCGCAAGGCCGCGCGGTCGTCGTGGTTGCCGGCCGCGTACACGGCCGGGGCGCCGAGGCGGGCCGCGACGGGCTCGACGATCGCGCGCAGGCGGCGGTACTGGGCGGGGCGGCCGTGCTCGGTGAGGTCACCGGTGAGGACGAGCGCGGCCGGGCTGATCGCGGCCTCCTCGACGGCGCGCAACGCGTCCGTGAGGACGGCGGCGGTGTCGACGCCGCCGGGCAGCTCCTCGCCGTCCGCCACGACGTGCAGGTCGGTGAGCTGGACGAGCGTGCAGGTGGGGGAGGGGTGCGTCACACCCGCCATCCTGCCGCAGCAAATGCTTAGCAAAGCTATCTATACTCGGGCGTCGTGACCGCTGAGATCAGCCCCTTCCGGCAACCGAGGGCCGTGTGGGCCGTCGCCTTCGCGTGCGTCATCTCGTTCATGGGGATCGGCCTCGTCGACCCGATCCTCCCGGCGCTCGCCACGCAGCTGAACGCCAGCCACACGCAGGTGGAGCTGCTGTTCACCAGCTACCTCGTCGTCACGGCCGTCGCGATGCTCGTCACGGGCGCGGTGTCCAGCCGGATCGGCGCGAAGCGCACGCTGATCGCGGGCCTCGTGCTCATCGTTGTGTTCGCGGCGGCGGCGGGTGCCGCGGACAGCATCGCCGGGATCGTCGGCTTTCGCGCAGGCTGGGGCCTGGGCAACGCACTGTTCATCGCGACCTCGCTCGCCGTGATCGTCGGGTCGGCGAGCGGCGGCTTCGCCGGCGCGATCGTGCTCTACGAGACCGCGCTCGGCGTCGGCATCGCCACCGGGCCGCTCCTCGGTGGGCTGCTGGGCGACATCAGCTGGCGCGGCCCGTTCCTCGGCGTCTCGGTCCTCATGCTGATCGCGCTCGTGGCGACCGTGGTGTTCCTGCCACCGACGCCGACGCCGGAGCGGCGCTCGTCCCTGCGGGAGCCCCTCGCCGCGCTGCGCCACCGCAGCCTGCGCACCACGAGCCTCACCGGCCTGCTCTACAACTGGGGCTTCTTCACGCTGCTCGGCTACGCGCCGTTCCTGATGGGCCTCGACGCGCTGCAGCTGGGCGCGGTGTTCTTCGCGTGGGGCGTGCTCGTGGCGATCTTCGCGGTGTTCGGCGCGCCGTGGCTGGAGCGGCACTTCGGGACGGCCCGCACCCTCACGGCGTGCCTCGTCCTCGTGGCGGTGGTCCTCGCCCTGATCGGGACGTTCCCCGGCGTGCGGTGGGTCGTCATCGCGGCGGTGATCGCGTCGGGCGCGTTCGTCGGGCTGAACAACACGCTCGTCACCACGGCGGTCATGAGCATCTCGCCGGTGCCGCGGCCGGTTGCGTCGGCGACGTACGGGTTCGTGCGGTTCATCGGCGGCGGGCTCGCGCCGTTCGCGGCGGGTCTGCTCGCCGAACACGTGAGCGTGCACGTGCCGTTCCTGCTGGGCGCGGTCGTCGTGCTCGCGGGCGCGGTGCTCCTGCAGACGGTCCGCGTCGAGCTGGACGGCGCGGGCGATCCGGCGGAAGAGGCGACGGAGGCGGTGACGGAGGTCCCCACGCTCGAGGAGGAGGCCGTCATCGCCCGGGAAGCCCTCGCCCGCGACCGCTGACGCGAGGCGGTGCCGTACGCGGGTCCTCCGGCCACGCGTGCTTCGGGTAGCGGCCCCGCAGCTCCGCCCGGACCTGCGGGTAGCCCGTCTCCCAGAACGTCTCCAGGTCGGACGTGACGGCGGCGGGGCGACCGGCCGGCGAGAGCAGGTGCAGCAGCACCGGGAGCCTCCCGCCCGCCACGGCCGGGGCGCCGGTCCAGCCGAACACCTCCTGCACCTTCACCGCCAGCACGGGCCGCTCACCGGAGTAGTCGAGCGCGATCCGCGAACCCGACGGGAGCGTGATCCGCTCGGGTGCCAGCTCGTCGACGGCGGCCGCCTCGCGCCAGCCCAGGAGGCCGCGCAGCACCCCCGTCGCGTCTACGCGGGCCAGATCGCTGCGGCTGCGCGCCGAGGCCAGCTGCCCCGTCCACCACCGGTCGGGATCGGCGAGCAGGGCCTCGTCCGAGACGTCCGGCCACGGCGGGCCGAGCGTGCGGTGCAGCGTGGCGAGCCGGTCCCGCAGCCTGCGGGCGCCGTCCGACCAGCGGAGCAGGCCCGGGCCCTCGGTGCGCAAGCCGTCGAGCAGGGCCGCCCGCAGGGCATCGGGTGGGGGATCGGCGATGCGGCGCTCGTCGAGGACGATCGCCCCCAGCCGCCGGACGTGCCGGGCCACCACCCCGGCAGGGTCGCCGCGCACCCACGCCACCTCGTCCGCCTCCGTCACGAGCGCGGGCGCGGCGCGCACCGCGAGCTCCTGATCAGCCGCGGCGGCGAGCCGGACGCGGCCGTGGTCGGCGCCGGGGGTGCGGTCGGCCACCGCGACGGCGAGCCATTCCTGGTCCGCCAGGGCCGTTCCCGCCGGTAGCTCGACGGCGGTGCCGCCCGCCATCAGGTAGCGGCGGGAACCGGGGGCGCGGCGGCGGGCCAGGCGTTCCGGATGGGCGAGCGCGGTGACGAGGGCAGGGTCGTCCCGTCCACCGCCGCCACCGTCGACGAGCCGCGCCAACCGGCGTACCTCGGCCCGCCACCGGCCCGCCCCCGGGGCAGCACCGGAACGCAGCCTGCGCAGCTCGACGTCGATCTCGACGCCCGCGGCGAGAGTGTCGTCGTCCAGCAGGGCCACCACCTCCGCCGCCGCCCGCGGCCCGACCGCGGGGGCGCCGTCCAGGAGGGCCCGGGCCAGCCGTGGGTGCAGGCCGAGCTCGGCCATCCGGCGGCCCCGGTCGGTGACGGTGCCGTCGCCGTCCCCGGCGAGGGCCCCGAGCGCGCGCAGCACCGCGCGACCGGCCAGCAGCGGGCCCTCCGGCGGTGCGTCCCACCAGCGCAGGCCGGTGCCGTCCGGGGTGCCCCAGCAGGCGAGGTCGAGCGCGAGCCGGGTGAGGTCGGCGGTGCGGATCTCCGGTTCCGGCTCGGGTGCGAGCAGCTCGCCCTCCGGCCAGCAGCGCAGCACCCGGCCCGGCGCCTCGCGGCCTGCTCGTCCGGCCCGCTGCTCGGCCACCGCGGCGGACACGCGGACCGTGACCAGCCCGGCCAGTCCGCGGCGGTGGTCCGTGCGCGGTACGCGCGCGAGCCCGGCGTCCACCACCGCGCGCACCCCGGGCACGGTGAGGCTGGACTCGGCGACGGCCGTGGAGAGGACCACCCGGCGGCGCGGGCCGGGCCGCAGCGCCCGGTCCTGCTCCGCGACCGGGAGGCGCCCGTGCAGCGGCAGCACGTCCGCGTCCACCCCGGCGAGGGCGTCCGCGGTGCGCCGGATCTCGGCGACGCCGGGCAGGAACGCGAGCACGTCGCCCGTGCCGTCCGTACCGCCTTCGTCGAGGGCGGCCCGCACGGCGCGGGCCACGCAGGCCTCGATCCGCTCGCCGCGGGCAGGCGGGACGTGCCGGACGCTCACGGGGAACGTGCGTGCGGGCACGTCGAGCACCGGCGCGTCACCGAGCAGCTCGGCGAGCCGCCGCGTCCGGACCGTCGCCGACGTCGCCAGGAGCCGCAGGTCCGGGCGCAGCCCGTCGCGGGCGTCCAGCAGGAGCGCGAGCAGCAGGTCTGCGTCCAGGTGCCGCTCGTGGCACTCGTCGAGCACCACCGCGGCGGTACCGGGGAGCTCGGGATCCGCGACGAGCCTGCGCAGCAGCAGCCCCGACGTCACGACCTCGATGCGGGTGGCCGCTGACCTGCGGGCGTCGCCGCGAACGGCGTAGCCGACCGTGCGCCCGACCTCCTCCCCGAGCAGGCTCGCCATCCGCGTGGCGGCGGCCCGGGCGGCGAGCCGGCGGGGCTCGGCCACGATGATCTTTCCCGCGACCTTCCCCGGCAGCTCGGCCGCCAACGCCAGCGGCACGAGGGTGGTCTTGCCGGTGCCGGGCGGCGCGACCAGCACCGCCGAGCCGGCCGCCGCGAGAGCGGCGGTGATCTCGGGGAGTGCGGCGCGGACCGGGAGGTCGGGGAGCGCGGGGATCATCGCCCCCCAGTCTGCCCGTCAGGCTGGCAGCGGCTGCCGCAGCGACGACCGGCCGTGGGCCCAGTCGTTGAGGACCCGCTCGCCGAACCGGTCGGCGAGCAGCCCGCTCGCGCGGATCCCGAACACGACGTCCGCGGCGAGCGCCGGCTCCGCCGCGAGCAGCGGGGCGATCACGCCGCGGCGCACCAGCTGCTCGTGCACCGCGTCCGCCTCGACGTGCTCGGCGTAGAACTCGACCGCGGCCTCCGGCAGTTCCAGCCGCCGCATCGCCCGCACCAGGCGGTCCGAGCCGGGGGAGGAGGTGAGCTCCACGGTGGCGAACTGCCCGACCAGTGCTCCGCGCAGGGCGCGGTGCAGCCCGCACAGCGACATGAAGTTGACCTCGGCGAGCGTCTCGGCCGGGGCCGCATCGAGGTAGGCGCCGTAGGCGTCGTCGAGGCCGAGGGCGCGCATCATCTCTGCGAAGAGCCGCGCGTGCATCCGGTCGGGGTCGCCCGCGCCGTACTCGTCGTGCTCCACGGTGACGAGCGCCGCCTTCGCCGGCCCGTCGAGGCGGGCGATCACCCAGGCCTGCGGGTCCGCCTCCTTGAGGTGGTAGAGCGAGCGGTGCGCCACGTACTCGCAGACCTGCCAGCGTTCGCCCTGCTTCGCCAGGTACCAGGACGGACCCTCGCCATCGATCGGCTCGACCAGCAGTGCGCCGATCTCGGCGTCCACGTCTTCCGACGGGGTGACCTCGGACCGCAGCGCGTCGAGGAACAGCCGCTCCGCCGCGACGCGCATCGTGACCAGCGCCGGATCCCACTCGCGCTCGTCGGGCACACCGGCGAAGCCGCGGTAGTGCATCTCGTACAGGCAGTACAGCGCGAGCTGCAGGTCGTCGCCGTACGGGTCGGCGTCGTCCACGGGCGGGAGGATCTCGGGACCCCGCCGCAGCGCGCTGATCACGGCGGCCGAAAGCGGGCCGCGCGGCTGCGGTAGCGGCGGCGCCTCGATCGGTCGGACGGTGCTGCTGCCGGGGTTGCTACCCCACACGATCGTCGTCCTCCCTCGGTGTACGGACCTTGCGCCGGTGGCTGGTGTCGCAGAAGGGCTGGCGGCGGCTGCGCCGGCACGTGCACAGCGCCGTGACGGGTCGCTCGGACCGGACGCGACGGCCGTCCGGCAGCTCGATCTCCACCGGGCCGGACACGAGCATCGGACCCTCGTCGGTGAGCAGGATCCGCGGTGTGCCGTCAGGCATGGCGGGCTCCCACGACGACCAGCTCCTCCTCGCGCTGCCCGGGACGGATCAGGCCCCGCGACTCCAGCATCGCAGCGCGGGACCGCATCACCGGGCCGAACGGCACGGTCGCCGTCGTGAGGACCCGCGGCACGAGCCCGGCACGTTCCAGCGCGGCGAGCGTCGGATCGACGCCGCAGATCGCCGAGTGCACGAGCAGGACGTCCCCGCCGGGGGCGAGGACGTGCGGGACCTCCGCGCAGATCCGGTCGATCAGCACCCGCCCGTCGGGGCCCGCGTCCCAGCACCGCCCCATGCCGTGGCGCGGGAGCCGGGTGGACTCGGCCGGGACGTACGGCGGGTTCGCCATGACGAGCCCGAACCGGCGCCCGGCGACGGGGCCGAAGAGATCGCCGCGGCGCACGGCCACCCGGGCCCCGTGCAAGCGGCTGTTCAGCCAGGTGGTGACGACCGAGCGCAGCGACAGGTCCACGGCGGTGACGCTCGCCGCGCCGGAACGGGCAGCGGCGAGCGCGAGCGCCCCGCTGCCCGTTCCGACGTCGAGCACGTCCCTGCCGCGAGCGAACCCGCCTTCGCGGGTCACGTCGATCAGCAACTCGGTGTCACCCTCGGCCCGGTACACCCCCGGGGGGCACAACAGAATCACGAGCGGATGGTGCCCCCGGCAGAGCGGGCCAAACCTTCCTCACCTCTCACTTGTCGGTCCGGTCCTCCGCGATCGCGGCGTAGTGCGCCTGTGCGGCGTCGACGACGCCGGAGCGGTTCTTGTGGGACTGCTCGAACGTGATCATCGCGCGCAGGTCGTCGGGGTCGCTCAGGCTGCGGATGGCGGCGATCGCGTTCGGCCCCGTCATCTCCTCGTAGTGCTTGATCGGCAGCTCCGAGGCCGCGAGCGAGCCCAGCTCCGCGCGGGTGTCGTGCACGGCCCCCGCCACGGTGTCGGCCCCTTCGCGTCGCGCAACCCGTTCGGCCTGCTGCAGCGTCGCGTCCCGGCCGGCCGTGGCGACCTCACGGGCGTCGTTGCCGAAACGGGCGGCGCGGCCCGCGACCCCCTCGACGGCCCCGATGGCCCCTTCGCCGGTGCGGTAGACGGTGTGGACGGCGCGGTTGACCTGCTCCACGGCGAACCGGGTGGGCAGCGCCACCGCGTGGGCCACGCCGCCCGCTAAGCGCTGCAGGGTCGTGGGGATGAGGGCGGTCGGCCCGCCGAGGGCCTCCTCGGCGAGGACGGTGGTGAGCCACTCGACGGTGGCGGTGTGCGCGTCGACGAGGTCGCCCGCGAGGCGCTCGACCGCCTCCAGCCCCGCTACCTGCGCCAGAACGCGCAGGTAGCGGGACCGGTCGAGGAGCTGGTGCTCGAGGGTCAGGTCGCTGAGGAGCGCCTCGTCGATGGCCTGCACCTGCTCGAGCGCCGTCTTGACCAGCGCGACGACGCGTCCGATCGTGGGCGTCACCACGTCCGGCGGGGCGTTCAGGTCGCGCAGTGCACGCTCGATGCGTTCGGCGCGGCGCACCGAGTTGGTGCCGTTCTGCTCCAGCTCGCGTCGCACGGCCTCGGTGCGAGCCTGCCCGAGGCGGACGCGGGCGATGTGCGCCTCGGTCCGGGTGAGCTGCTCGAGCGCCCGGAGCTGACCCACGACGGTGTCGATCGTTGCGGTCTCGGGGGCTGTCGGAAGGGCGGTGGTGGGGTTCGCCATGCCCGACGGGTAACCCCGCACCGGGATCGACACGCGCGGCCACGAGAGTGAATCGCGGCACTCATCCGGAGTGCGAGGCGTCCCGCAGCTGAGCGTCCAGCTCCTCCAGACGGGCCTGCGCCCGGGCCGTGCGCGACGCCGCCACGCCCACCGCGCGGGCGGACGCCTTGGCCGCCGTCTCCGCGTCGCGGGCCGCAGCGGTCGCCGTGCGTTCCTGCTCGCGCGCGGCCTCGAGCTGGGCCGTGAGGTCGGCCACCCGCCTGCGGGCGTCCTCGCGGGCGGTGACGGCCTCGTCCCGCGCTGCCTCGTCGGCGTCCTGCTTGGCCCGCGCCGCCACCTCCTCGTCCTCCGCGGCGGTGAGGGCCTCCGCCCGCCGGTCGCGTTCGGCTCGCAGCCGTCCGAGCCGGTTCCGGTCGGCCGCTTCGTCGTCCGCCCCGTCGTCCGCGGCGGGGGGTTCGGGCTCGGCGCCCGACGCCGGGGGAGCCGGGCGGGTGGGCGGCGCCGGCACGGCGTCCGGGTCGGCCTCCGGCCCGAAGCCGGTGTAGCTCAGCGTGCGGGTGAGGCGGCCCGATCGCACCTGCTCGGCGATCTCCGGCCGGGCCAGCGCCGCGTCGAGGATCCCCTGCAGCTCGCGCAGCACGCTCTCGGCCGCCGGGTCGCCCGCATCCTGCGCCAGCCGGCCCGCCTCGCGGGCCATCGCCGCCACCAGTTGGTGGCGCTTGCTGGACAGCTGGCGCAGCGCGGTGCCGTCGAGGGTGCGCTGGGCGTCGGCGAGCCCGGCGGCCAGCGACAGCAGCCCGTCGAGCTGGGCGGACCGGCGCCGGGCCAGCAGGTTGGCCAGCCAGGCGGCCTTGGTGGGTCTGCGCAGCCTGCCGATGGCCTTCGCCAGGTCGCGGTCGCCGCGTTCGCGGGCCGCGGCGACGGCCGCGTCGCGGCCGCCGATGAACTCGTCGGGCGGCAGGACGTACAGCTCGTCGGCGACATCGTCCAAGGTGACGTCGTCGGACGCGTCCCGCGCCGCGTCTGGTTCGGAGTGGTCCGGCACACACCGAGCCTAGTGGGACATTCCGGTCTCAAGATCCAGCAATTTGTCCGCGCAACAGTTACCGTGGAGTAGTACGGGATCGGCGGAACCCCCCCCGGCCGCCCGTGCCCCCGGCGGCCGCCTCCCCACCCCTCGAGAGGCGGCCGCCGGGCCCACCCGATCGTGCACCCCGGCCGTGCGGACCTGCGGTGATCCCGGCAGGCTGCCGGGGATGCCACCGATCGATCCGCTCCCGCCACCCGTGTCGCCGATGCTGGCGACGGCCGGGGAACCGCCCGCGGGCCCGGGATGGTCGTTCGAGTTCAAGTGGGACGGCGTGCGGGCCGTCACGGCCGTGGCGGGCGAGCGCATCCGGGCGCAGAGCCGCCGGGGCAACGAGGTCACGGCCGGCTACCCGGAGCTCCTCGACCTCGTCGACCTGCTGGACGGGCGGCCGGTGCTGCTCGACGGGGAGCTCGTCGCCCTCGACGAGGCCGGCCGGCCCGACTTCGGCACGCTGCAGCACCGGATGCACGTGCGCTCGCCCGACCCTCAGCTGGTCGAGCGCATCCCCGTGTCCTACATCGTGTTCGACCTGCTGTACGTGGACGGCGTCTCGCTGCTCGGCGAGCCGTACGACCGGCGGCGCGAGCTGCTCGAGGAGCTGGGCATCGCCGGGTCCCGGGTGCAGGTGCCCCCGGCCGCGGCCGGGGTGAGCGGCGCGCAGCTGCTCGAGGTCGCACGGGCCCACGGCCTGGAGGGCGTCGTCGGGAAGCGCCGCGCGTCCCGCTACGAGCCAGGCCGCCGCTCTGCGGCCTGGATCAAGACGGCGCTGCTGCACACCCAGGAGGTGGTGATCGGCGGCTGGACGGCGGGGGAGGGGCGGCGCGCGCACAACGTCGGCGCGCTGCTCCTGGGCGCCTACGACGGCAGCGGGTCGCTGCGCTACCTCGGCCACGTCGGCACCGGGTTCACGGAGGCCGCGCTGCGCTCGCTCCTGGTCGAGCTGCGGGCCCGCGAGCAGCCGGCGAGCCCGTTCGACGAGGAGGTGCCCCGCGACGAGGCCCGCAAGGCCCGCTGGGTGCGCCCCGAGCTGGTGGGCGAGGTCGTCTACCGGGTGCTGACGAAGGAGGGCAGGCTGCGCCACGCGGCATGGCGGGGCCTGCGCAGCGACAAGGACCCGGCGGACGCGGTGATCTGATCGCGGCTGTTCTACGCGATCAGGTGATCCACATTCGAGTTACTCGGCCGAACAAAGCGGAGCGGTGTGATTACCGTTCGGCACCGTCCGCTCCCGCACCACTCACGCTGACCTCGCGCGAGTCCGGCCGAGGGGAAGTCCGTGATGGCACTCAGCCACGCTCTTCTGACCACTGTGCTCGCCGCTGCGCTGTCGACCGGCGGCGTCTCGGGGATGTCGCGCGGCGCCGCACCGCCGCCGCTGCCGCCACCCGTTGCCGACATCGGCGTGCCGCTGCCGCCGCTGCCGGCGCCGCCCCTGCCCGACCTGCCGGTGCTCCCCGAGGTGATCGCCGAGCCGCCGGGGCAGGAGGCGCCGATCGGTGCGGGGAAAGCGGAGTTCCCCGCCGACCTGCTCGACCTCAGCAACTGGAAGCTCACGCTCCCGACCGGCGCCGCGGGCAGCCCCGAGGAGGTGCTCGCGGGGAAGCTGTCGAAGTTCACCAACGAGTTCTTCAAGGTCAACGAGTCGCGGGACGGCGTCGTCTTCATGGCCGAGGTCGGCGGCGTCACCACGAAGAACAGCCACTACCCGCGCTCCGAGCTGCGGGAGATGCAAGGCGACGAGAAGGCCGCCTGGTCGAACCCGGGCGGCACGCACACCCTCGAGGTGCGCGAGGCGATCCTCGCCGTTCCGAAGGTCAAGCCGGAGGTCGTGGCGGCGCAGATCCACGACGGCAACGACGACGTCCTGCAGATCCGCCTCGAAGGCGAGCGCCTGAGCGTGCAGTCCGACGACGGCCAGAGCGAGACCGTCATCGACCCCGCGTACCGGCTCGGCACGCCGTACGACCTGAAGATCGTCGCCGCGGACGGGCGGGTCGACGTCTTCTACAACGGGGAGAAGAAGGCGGAGCTGACCAAGAGCGGCACGGGCTGGTACTTCAAGGTCGGCGCCTACGTGCAGTCGAGCCCGGAGAAGGGCGACGCGGAGGGCACACCGGGCGCGGTCGCGGTCTACGCGCTGAAGGTGACCCACACCGACTGATCATCGAATCGTGATCATGTGATGTCGGTGTCCCCCAGTGCGTGCAGGGTCGTGCGGAGCAGCGTCGTCAGCTGCTCGCGCTCGCCGTTGCTGAGCCCGGCGAACAGGCGCGCCTCGTTCGCGATGTGCTCGGTGAAAAAGCCGTCGATCAGCTCGTGGGCGCGGGGCGTGAGCTGCACGCGTACGGAGCGGCGGTCGTCGGCGCCGGGGCTGCGCCGAACGAGCCCCTTCGCCTCGAGGCGGTCGATGCGGTTGGTCATCGCCCCGGACGTGATCATGGACGCCTTGAGCAGTGCACCGGGGGTGAGGGCGTACGGCTCGCCGGCGCGGCGCAGGGTGAGCAGCACGTCGGCCTCCCACAGCTCGAGGTCGCGCTGCGCGTAGAAGGCCTTGAGCTCGCGTTCGAGGACGCGGTCGAGCCGCTGGATGCGTCCGACGAGCCCCATTGGCCACAGCTCGTCCGCGACCTCGGGGCGCTCCCGGCGCCACTGGCCCAGTATTCGGTCGACGGCGTCCTCCACGAGCACCAACTCTCTTCATGTCGAGAAACTTGACGTCGAGGTACCAGGGATGGTCCCATGTATCTCGACATCGAGATTATCAGGATGGAGAGATCCATGAGGGACCGGCTGCTGACCATGCTCGCCCCGGTCAGTTGGGGCACCACCTACGTCGTCACCGCCACCCTGCTGCCGCCCGACCGCCCGCTGCTCGCCGCGCTCCTGCGTGCCCTGCCGGCCGGGTTGCTGGTGCTGCTGGTGGTGCGGCGGATGCCGCCCGCGCCCATCTGGTGGCTGCGGTTCACGGTTCTCGGGGTCGTGAACTTCGCCGCGTTCTTCCCGCTGCTGTTCTACGCCGCCTACCGGCTGCCGGGCGGCGTGGCCGCGACGCTCGGCGCGGTGCAACCGCTCATGGTGGCCGGGCTCGCCTGGCTGGCGCTGCGGACCCGCACGCCGGCCCGGCAGCTCCTGGCCGCGCTCGCGGGCGTGGCGGGCGTGGCGCTCATGACGCTCACCGCGCAGGCCCACATCGATGCGCTCGCGGTCGTCGCGATGCTCACCGGCGTCGCTCTGATGGCGCTCGGGATCGTCCTCGCGAAACGGTGGGGGAGCCCCGGCCATCCGCTCGTGTCCACTGCATGGCAGATGACGCTCGGCGGTCTGATGCTGGCCCCGGCCACGCTCGCCGTCGAGGGGCTGCCCGCCGCTCTGACCACCGCGAACGTCCTCGGCTACACCTACCTCGCGACCATCGGGGGCGCGGTCGCCTACGTGCTGTGGTTCCGCGGCATCGCGCGGCTGAGCCCCACCACGGTCTCGCTGCTCACGCTGTCCAACCCGCTCACGGCCACGCTCGCCGGGCTGGTCGTGCTCGGCCAGACCCTGACGGTGCCCCAGGTCGTCGGGCTCGCGGTCGCGCTGGGAGCGCTGGTCGCGGGCCAGACGCTGAGCCGGCCGGCCTCCGCGCCGCGCGCCGCCGAGCACCGTCCCGAACCCGTCGGATCCTGATCGGAGAACCAGTCGTGCAGATCACCGTGATCGGCGCCGCCGGAATGGTCGGCAGCCGGGTGGTGGCCGAGGCGGCCGCTCGGGGCCACGAGGTGACCGCCGTCGTCCGGGACGAGGCTCGCGCAGCCGACCTCCCCGAAGGGGTGCGCGTCCGCACCGGCGACGCGTCCGACGTCGCCGAGGTCACCCGGCTGGGCACCGGGCAGGACGTCGTGGTCGCGGCCACGCGCCCGCCCGCCGGACGCGAGGACGAGCTCGTCACCACGACGAAGGCGCTGCTGGCCGGGATCGTCGGCACCGGGGCCCGCCTGCTGGTCGTCGGCGGAGCGGGCAGCCTCACCGTGCCCGGCTCGGGCGGGCGACTCGAGGCCGAGGATCCTGATCTCGTCGGGCCGGAGTACCGCGCCATCGCCCGGGCGGGCGTGCACCAGCTCGCGGCCTGCCGGGCCGCCGCCGACGTGGACTGGGCCTACCTGAGCCCGCCCGCCGAGCTGCGCCCCGGGACACGCACCGGCCGCTATCGGCGAGGCGGCGACGAGCTTCTCATCGACGCCGCCGGTCGTTCGGCGATCTCGGTGGAGGACCTGGCGGTGGCGCTGCTGGACGAGGTCGAGGCGCCGGTCCATCGCCGAGCCCGGTTCACCGTGGCGTACTAGGGCCGGGCCCTCGGGAACGGCTGGTTGTCGAGCTCGTCGAAGTACGTCTCGATGTCGTCCACCCAGCGCGTGACGAGCCGGCAGACCTGCCGCTTGTCCTCGGCGGGCCAGTCGGCAACCGCGTCGCGCATCCAGCCCTTGATCACCGCGTGGTAGCGGTCGATCAGCTCGACGCCTTCGGGGGTGAGCGCGAGCCGGGCCACCCGCCGGTCGTCCGGGTCGACGTTCTTCTCGAGCAGCCCGCGGGCTACGAGGCGCTGGACCTGCCGGGTGGCGTGGGGCCCCTCGACCTGCATCGCCTCGGCGAGCTCCTTGACGCTGGGCGGCTGCTCGGCCTTGCGGACGTGGCCCAGGATCTGCAGGCCGATCCGGTCGAGCACGATGCCGGCCTCGGCGCACGCGCGCTCGGAAAGCTTGCTGCGGCGGAGCATCCGGGTCAGCCGGCTGATGGACGTCGTGGCGTCCAGCAGCTCGTCGCCGTAGTCCTGCACGACGGATCCCCCTTGACGGTTACCTAAGTTAGGTAGGTAGTCTACTCGAGTTGGTTACCTACCAAAGGTAGTCTTTCGAAGGGTTGACATGACACAGGCTCTACCAGCCGCCGAAACCGATGCCGTTTCGAGATCGTCCGGGCTGCGCGGGGCCTCGCCCGCGCAGGGGTGGCCGGTCGTCGCAGCGGCAGCCTTCGGGGCGGCGGTAACGGTCATGCAGCAGAGCGCGGTGCTCCCGCTGCTCCCGCGGCTGCAGGCCGAGTTCGGCACCAGTGTCACGGCCGTGAGCTGGACGTTCACGATCAGCATGCTCGTCGGAGCGGTGGCCACGCCGCTGTTCAGCAGGTTCGGGGACATGTACGGACGGCGGCGGATGCTGCTGGTGTCGTTCGTGCTGATGCTGGTCGGGTCGGTGATCGCGGGGCTCTCGTCCTCGCTGCCGGCGCTGCTGGCCGGGCGGGTGGTGCAGGGCTTCTCGGTCGCGGTGATCCCGCTGTCGATCGGCGTCGTGCGCGGCGTGCTGCCGCCGGAGAAGATGGCGACGGGTATCGGGACGATCAGCGCGACGATCGGCATCGGCAGCGGGTTCGGCCTGGTGCTGAGCGGCGTGATCGCGCAGTACACCACCGGGTTCCGGACCGTGTTCTGGGTGATGGCGGTGCTCGCCGCGGCCGCGCTGGTGATCGGTGCGCTCGTCCTGCGCGACCCGACGCCGCCGCAGGGCGGGCGACCGGACATCCCGGGGGCGATCCTCCTCGCGGGCGGCCTGGTCACGCTGCTGCTCGGCATCACCGAAGGCCAGAGCTGGGGTTGGACGTCGGTGGGCGTCCTTGGCCTGTTCGCCGCCTCGGCCGTGCTCCTCGCGGTCTGGGTCGCCGTCGAGCGCCGCACGGCGGAGCCGCTCGTCGACATCGGCCTGCTGACCCACCGCGGCACGATCGGGGCGAGCGTCGCGTCGATGCTGCTCGGGTTCGCGATGTTCGGCGGGTTCTCGCTGGCGCCGCAGTTCGTGCAGGCACCCGCGGCCACGGGGTACGGCTTCGGCGCCTCGGTGCTGCAGGCCGGCCTCTACCTGCTGCCCGCGTCGCTGCTGATGATGGTCGTCTCGCTGGCGTCGGGCGGGCTGATCCGGCGGCTGTCCGCGCCGTACGTGGTGGCGATCGGTGCGGTGCTGACCGGAGCGTCGGAGCTATGGCTCGTGCTGTCCCACGCCCACGTCACCGATGTGCTGACCTCGATGACGCTGCTCGGGATCGGCATCGGGCTCGCGTACTCGGCGCTCGCCACGATGGCGATCGAGCACGTCGAACCCGCGCGGACCGGCGTCGCCAGCGGGGTGAACAGCCTCGTCCGGATGCTCGGGGCGAGCATCTCCGGTGCGGTGGCGGCGGCCGTCCTCGCAGCGCACGTGCCGGTGAACGGCGCGCTGCCGTCGGTCGGGGGGTACGAGCTGGGCTTCGGCATCACCGCGATCGGTGCGGCCCTCGCGGCGGTGTTCGCCGTCGGTTTCGGATTGCTGAACCGTCGACCGGCTGCGGGTTACTGAGGCGACACCGACCTCAGCTCTGCGTCTCCCCGTCGGTGCGCTCGGGCGGGTCGTCGTCGGCCGGTGGTTCCGCCGACGCCCACTCCTCGCGGTTCGACCCGCCCGGGCCGAGCTCGCCGGACACCTGGTCGGCGAGCGCCTCGTCCTCCCGGGGGCTGTGCTTGGTGTTACCGCGTTCCATCGACCTCGTCCTTCCGGTACGCGCGCTTGCGGCGTCGGCTGCGCAGGAGCATGAGCAGCAGGGCGGCGAGCACCCCGCCGACGACCAGCGGTCGCCTGCGCACGGCGTCCTCGACCGCGGGAGCCTTCTCCGCCACGACCTCACGGGCATGAGCGACCTGGGCCTGCACCCGCTCGGTGACCTCGGCGCGCTTCTCGCGGACTCGCTGTGGCACGTCGACGCGGTGCACCAGCTCCTCGACCGTGTCGCCGATCTCCGCCCGCAGCTGCTCGACGTCCCGCTCGACGACCTCGCCCTCGCGCGGCGTGCTCTCCGCCCCGGTCCTCTCCGACCCGGTCATCGGTGCACCGCGTTCCGCAGCGTGGAGACGTCGTCCTGGACGCCCCGGACCGCCTGCTCCGGCACCGGGGGTGTGGCCGTGCGGAGCCGCGAACGCCCGGCGAGGGCGAGCACACCGGCCACGATCAGCAGGACCACCCCGACGATCAGGGCCGACAGCCACACCGGCATCGCGGTGGCCAGCCCGGCGACCGCCGCCGCGACCAGTGCGCCGGCCCCGAAGAGGGCCACCACTCCGCCGGCGCCTGCGAGCCCGGCTCCGGCGCCCGCCCGCTTGCCCTTGGCGGCGAGCTCGGTGCGCGCGAGGTCCAGCTCGCGGCGGACCAGCTCGGAGAGCTGCGTGGAGAGCTTGCGGACGAGCTCGCCGGTCGAGACGTCGCTCAGGTCACCGGTCGCCGCAGAGCCGGTGGAAGCAGAGCCGGTGGGCGCAGTGTCTGGCGTGCCCGTAAGGGGTGCTGACCGCTGGGCCGGCACGCCCGTCGTGTCCGAGGTCATGCCGGAGAGCTACCCCTCGATCCGCCTCCGCTAACCCGTGACGGCCTCCAGCTCGGCCACCGCGTCCGACACGGCGATCACGCACGCCCCGCGGGCGGCCTGCTCGCCGGCGCCCTCCCGCAGCCGCCGCGCCTCGGCGCCGGGGGCGTCGAGCGCGGCGGCGAGCTCGTCCGGCCGCTCGGCGAGGACGTCGACGGCGTCGGCGAGCCGCTCGAGCAGGACGGCCAGCTCCGGGTCGCCCGGGTGGTCCTCCCGTTCGGCCAGGTTCGAGAGCAGGACGCTGACCTGCAGCACCCGTTCGCTGACGCGGCTGAGCCGGTCGACGACGCCCGGCCCGGCGAGTGGGGAGTCGGTGCGGCGGATGTGGCGCCTGCGTGGGTTCCAGCGGGCGCTCTCGCGGCCGTACCAGACCGCGTCGTCGGCCCGCCGGACGGCGCGGCGCAGGCCTCGGGCGCTGTGCGCCCAGTGGCGCGCGTCGGCCGCCGACCAGCCGTCGTGCACCGCGTGGGCCATGTCGCGCAGCTGCGCGGCGACCTCCGCGACGAGCGTGGCCACCGCGTGCTTCGCGTCGCGCAGGTGCACCGGGGGGAGCAGGAGGGTGTTCACCCCGGCGCCGACGAGCGACCCGCAGATGCTGAGCGCCACCCAACCGACCAGGTCCAGCGCGTTCGCCGCCGTGCCGTTGACCACCACGATCAGCGCGGTGATGGCTACCCACCACCCGTCCGGGCCGAACTGCCGCCACCTGCCCACCAGCAGCCCGAGCAGGACGACGACGGGCACGGCGAGGGTGACGTCCGGCACGAGCCGGCCCACGAGGTGGGCCAGCACGACCCCGGCGGACACCGTGGCCGCCTGCCGGGCCGCGCCCTTCCAGGAGCCGCGCACGGTGCTGGTCACGGAGAGCACAGCGGCGTACGGGGCGAGGAAGGCGTGGGTGCCGGCCCAAGGGGCCGTCACCAGCAACGCGCCGAGGGCGGCCAGTGCGGCCTTGGCCGCCTGCACCAGTACCTCGCGCTCGCGGCCCGGCCTTCGCAGTGCCCGCAGCCGTTCCCGGGCGGAGCTCCACAACGTCGACACGTGTGCCTGGTGCCCGGGTCGCCGCCGCGACATGCGCGGACGTGGGGCAGCTCCTACTGGCGGCGCTGTTACTGGCGGCGCTGGGCGAGCTGGGACTGGATCACCTGCTGCAGGTGCGCGAGTGGGCCCGCTCCGAGGGTGTTCACCTGCGACTCGATCTGGCGCACCAGGTGCGGGTCGTCCACCGAGTGCTCGGAGGACTGCAGCAGCACGGTGCCGGCACCGGTGAAGTCGAACTGCCGCTCCTCGCCGGAGGTCGTCCCGAGGACGCCGGCGGCGGCACCGAGGAACCCGGTCATCCAGCCCGCGTCGAAGTGGTGGGACGGCGACGGGCAGTCGGCCCACCCGACGAGCGCCTGCGGGTCGACCCGGATCGGCGGCTCGGCGAAGATCACCGGGCCGGAGCTGGAGGCCAGGAACTTCCCCGTGCCGATGAGCGTGAGGAAGCCGGGCACGATCGACTGCTTGAGCTCGAGCGACGCGTCGAAGGCCAGCAGGTTCGCGGCGCGCAGGGTGAGGTTGCCGTCGGTGAGGTCGTAGCTGTTGATGTCGTAGCCCCGGTCGCCGAGCAGCAGGTGCCCGGCGCCGGTGGCCACCACCCAGTCCCGGGTGTAGAGGGGTGCGGAGAAGCGCGACGCCACGAACCCGGCGCCGCTCGCCGCGGTGAGCGGCTCGAACCTGATGCCGGAGCCGTGGGCCGGGTAGTAGGCGATCATCCGCCCGGTCTGCATGAACAGCCGCCCGTCGAGGCGCACGCAGTAGGCGTAGTGGTTGCCCGGGATGTTGTCGTTGTCGGGCAGCGTCTGCGGGTTGAGCGTGCCGGTCACCGCGATCACACCTTCTGCTCGGACGCCTGGACGTAGACGGTGCCGCTGCCGGTCAGCTTCAGCTGGATCGCCTCCCCGGACCCGCGGCCGACGGCGTCGCGCCAGCTCGCGTTCACGGCGATGTCGGCGTTCACCTGCCCGACGTGCGCGACGTAGGCCTGCGGGTCGACCGTGGTGGGCCGGCCGGGCTGCACGGGCAGCGCGATGGTGCCCCCGTGCGAGAGCACCGCGACCGGGCCGACGCCGTGGAGCTGGGTGGTGAACATGCCCTGCCCCGTGACGGCGCCGCGCACGGCGCCGCGGATCCCGCCCTGCTGGCCGAGGAAGACCACGGTGGACTGCAGTGCCGCGTCGTGCGCCACGAGCCGATCGGCCTCCACCGACAGCGGCCCCGACCCGTCGAGCTCGACGAGCGTGACGTACATGCCGCGGAAGCCGTAGTACACGGTGCCGCTGCCCTTGGCGACCATCAGCGACACCTGCTCGCCCCGCACCATGCGGCCCGCCATGCCGCCGACGCCGCCCTGCCCGGTGTGGACCGGGGCGAAGCCGACGTCGCCGGTGTAGGCGAGCATGGCGCCGCGGCGGGCGAGCACCTCCGCACCCGGCGCCACCCCGGCGGCGACGACCTTCGGGTTGACCTGGCTGAACGGCACTACCGCTCCTCGGGCTGGACGTAGACGACGCCGGTGCCGTCGAAGCGCAGGGAGAACGCCTCGCCGGAGCTCTCGCCGACCAGGTTGCGCCACGACACGTCGGTGACGAAGGTCTGGTCGAGCCGGCCGCTGCTGGCGACGAACGCGTCCGGGTCGACCACCAGCGGGAACTGCGGGGAGACCTCCAGCGCGATGAGCGGCCCGCCCGCCGAGAGCAGCGCGACCGCGCCCGTGCCGGTGACGGCGGTGGTGAACAGCCCCTGCCCGGAGGACGCACCGCGCAGCCCGGCGAACGCGACGTCGGTGCGCAGGCCGTCGGAGATCGCGAGCAGCTGCTCGGACTCGACCTTGAGGGTGTCGCCGGCCAGCTCGACGACCACGACGTCCATCGCGTCCTTCGCGAACCACACCGTGCCCGTGCCGGAGCACTGCATCAGGGCGATCGACTCACCGGTTGCGCGACGCTTGAGCGCCGCCCGCAACCCGTCGCCCCCGCCCAGCCCGGCGTTGCGGAAGCCCACCTCGCCGGTGTACGCGATCATCGAGCCGGTGGCCGCCCGCACCGAGCCGCCCTGCAGGTCGACCTCGAGCACCCGTTGGCCGTTCAGCCGGAACCCGTGCACGCCGTGATCTTCACGGCGGCGTGTGAATGCCAGGTGAATGCTGCGCCCGCCGGTCTACGCTGCGCGACGAGCGGGCCACCGGCCGTATGCGAGCGGCCGATGACGTTTGCTTCTCCGGGGAGCCGTGGAACCTGGGTTGCATGGAGCTTTCGCGCCGGCCCGCCCCCGGCCGTATCGAGTTCGTGCACCGCAGCTGGCCCGCCGACCCGCACCAGCTCGCGGTGATCCGCCGAGAGCTCTCCGGCTGGCTCGCCCCCCTCGCCCTCACCGAGATGGAGGTCGCCGACGTCGTGCTCGCGGTCGACGAGGCCGCCGCCAACGCCGTGCGGCACGCGTACGGACCCGACGAGGCCGGCGTCGTCGAGCTCACGCTGTGGACCGAGGCGGAGACCACGGAGGCGGCGACCCTGTGCATCGAGGTCGTCGACCACGGCAGCTGGCGCCCGCCCTCCGACCAGCCGAGGGAGGGTGGCCGCGGGATCCCGCTGATGAGCCACATGGCCGAGTCGGTGCTCATCCGCTTCGACGACCGGGGCAGCCGAGTGCTCCTGCGGCACCGGATCCCCGACCGGGACGACGAGCGGGAGCGAGAGCAGGCCTGACACTCCCGAGCGGGTACCCCGGGGACATGGTGAAGCGGCATCGAGAGGGCAAGCCGCACCGCACGCGGGCCGACTACGAACGCGGCCTGCCCGACTACCACGACCCCACGGGTGGTTTCGGCGGCGCGGCCCCGACCTACAGCGCGCTCACGCTGCGGGCGGTGCTCGCGGCGTTCGGGCTCGTGTTCGCCGTCGGGGCGGCGTGGATCGGGTTCGCGAACGCGTTCCCGCTGCTCGGGTGGTCCATGGTGGTGCTCGCGGCGATCGCCCTCGTCGACCTGGGGTGGGTGCTCTACCGCAAGTGGCGGGGCGAGCCCGGCTAGCTCCCGGTTAGCTCCGAACGACCGAGGTGGCTTCGGCGCGCAGCCGGTCCCACAGCTCGTCGATGTGCTCGGCACGGGTGGTGACAGATCCGATCGCCACCCGGATGACGTAGCGCCCGCCGGCCACGGTGTGGGTGAGGAACGCCGCGCCTGAGGCGTTGACGCGGGCGAGCACCTCGCGGGTGGCGGCGTCGTCGGCCTCCGGGCCTGCGCCGGTGACCACCCGGAGGCAGACCAGCGCGAGCGACGGCTCGGAGGCCAGCTCGAACGCAGGGTCGGCGCGCACCCGGTCGGCGAGCTTGGCGGCGAGCGCGACGTGCTCACGGATGTGGGACCGCAACCCCGACAGCCCCGTGCCGTGCACCACGGCCCACAGCTTGAGCGCCCTGAACCGGCGTCCCAGCGGCACCTGCCAGTCCCGGTAGTCGACCACCTGCCCGGACTCCGACGCGGCGTTGCGCAGGTACTCCGGAGCGATCGAGAGCGCCGCCGGGAGCGCGGCACCGTTGCGCACCCACAGCAGCGAGGCGTCGAACGCGGTCAGCAGCCACTTGTGCGCGTCCGTCGAGAGGGAGTCGGCGAGCTCGACGCCGTCGAGGAGGTCGCGGAACTCCGGGCACAGCGCGGCCACACCGGCCCATGCCGCGTCCACGTGCACCCAGACCCCGTGCTCGCGGGCGGCCTCGGCCACCCCGCGCACCGGGTCGACCGCACCCGTGCCGGTGGTGCCGACGGTCGGGCAGACGAGCACCGGCCGCAGCCCGGCCGCGACGTCCGCTTCGATGGCCGCGGCGAGCGCGTCGGGGCGCATCCCGAGCGATCCCGGGGTGGTGTCGACGGTGCGCAGGGCCCGGGCGCCGAGCCCGGCGACGCGCGCGGCCTTGGCCAGGGAGGAGTGGGTCTCGGCCGTGACGTAGACGCGCTCGTCGCCGGTGACGCCGGCCTCCCGCCACTGCGGGTCGGCCCGGTGCAGCGCGGCGAGCAGCGCCACCAGCGCGCCGGACGAGGCCGAGTCCTGGATGCAGCCACCTCCGCCACCGGCGAACGTGAACGCGGGATCGAGGCCGAGCGCCGCGGCGAACCCGTCCATGAGGACCTGTTCCACCTCGGTGGCGGCGGGCGAGGTGGACCACAGCATCCCCTGCGCCCCCAGCGCGCCCGAGAGCATGTCGCCGAGCAGGGAGTGCAGGGAGGCGTTCGCGGGGAAGTAGCCGAAGAACCGCGGGTGCTGCCACAGCGTGCTCGCCGGCACCACGACCCGGTCGACGGTGTCGAGCAGCGCGTCGAGGGGCGCGGGGTCCTCGGGCAGCGACGCCGGGAGCTGCCCACGCACCCAGCCCGGGTCCACGCCGGGCTGCACGGGCAGCGCGTCGAGCCCGGCGCGGTGGTCGGCGATCCAGTCGACGACGGCGTGGCCGAGCCTGCGGAACTCCTCCGGATCGAGATCGGCGGTCACGTCGGCCACGCTAGCTTCCCGGCGGTGGAGCAGAGGCCCGCCTCCGACCGCAGAACGAGAAGCGCCGGGCCTCCTCGGTCAGGGCTCCGGGTTCAAGGCCTCCTGTCTCTAGGTCTGCCTTGTCAGGGCCTCCTGGCGGCGCCGCGCATTGTGCGGGGCCGCCCCTCACAGCTCAAGGGCGCTGCGCGTCGCTCCGCGAGCGCTTCGCGCCCCTTGACCTGTGAGCCTCTACGGCCCCTTGAGGGCAGCTGTGCGGGCAGGCCCAAGGGCCTGCCCTCTTGGTGCGCGGCGCCGCCAGGAGGCCGGTCTCGGGCATCTTCTTGTCGTCGTGCATCTGGTTTGGGCTCGCGCACCTCTTGTCGGTCCACGCTGCCGGTCGACGGGCCGCGCGGGCCGAGAACGAGTGCGTGAACCTTGCGGATCACCGCGAGCAGTACCTGACGGCCTCGCCCGCGACGCTGGCTGTCGTGACACTGACGGCCTCGCCCGCGACGCTGGCGTGCTCCTCGCGCCGATCAGCCTGGCCGCGTCCTGGCTCCCGCCCCATGATCGGCGGTTCGGCGCGTTCCCGGCTTGTTTTCGCCGTTTTCGCACCGAAGCCGTGATCATGGTGTGAGACCGCCTTCGGTGGCGCCGCGCGCCGAAGGGGCTGGCCTGTGGCCTGCCCGCGAAGCGGGCCCGGAGGGGTCGTAGAGGCTCACGGGTCAAGGGTCGCGTAGCGATCGCGGCAGCGACGCGGAGCGCCCTTGAGGCGTGAGGGGCGGCCCCGCACGATGCGCGGCGCCACCGAAGGCCGGGTAGGGGTGGGCCTGGACAGGCGCGGCGCCACCGAAGGCCCGGTGGAGGTTGGGCCTGAAGGCCGGGTATGGGTGCGCCCCGGTGTCTCGATGCGGGCAGGCGCTGAGGCGCCGTCCCTACTCGACACCGGGAGTGGCAGGACTCACGTGCGGTCCCGGCAGCGGATCGCGCCGTCGCGGCGCATGGTCGGACGGTGACTGGCGAGACCGGCGCGACGACGGGCCGAACCGGTGAGCGGACCCGCCTGCGCCTGCTGCAGATGACCGGGCTGACCAGCAGCTGTGACCGCTTCTCCCTCGCGCCGCTGATCGTGGTCATCGGCATCGACCTGCGGGCGCCGCTCGTGGCCGTGATCGCCGTGGCGAGCGCCTACTACCTCGCCTACGGCCTGATGCAGCCCGTCTGGGGGCTGGTGAGCGACCGCATCGGGCGCGTCCGCGTCATGCGGGTGGCGCTCCTCGGTGCGGCGCTGGCCGGCTTCGCGTCGGCCCTCGCCCCGAACCTGCTGGTCCTGGGCATCTCGCGCACGGTGGCGGCCGCCTGCGTGGCCGCGCTGGTGCCGGCCACGCTCGTGTACGTGGGCGACATGTGGCCGGCGCAGGTGCGGCAGCGCCCCCTCGCGGAGGTCCTCACCGCGTCGTCGCTCGGCACGGCACTCGCGACGGCCGGTGCGGGGGTGGCGGCAGAGCTGGTCGGGTGGCGCGTCGTGCCGGCCGTGACCGGTGCCGCCGCCGCCGTCCTGTGGGTGGCACTGCGACGGCTGCCCGAGCCCGAGCGCGAGCCGGTGACCAGCAGCCCGCTGCGCTCCATCTCCACCGTGCTGCGCCACCGGTGGGCGCTCGCCGTGCTCGCGCTGGTGCTCGTCGAGGGCGCGGTCGTGCTCGGCGTGCTGACCTACCTGGCGCCCGCGGTGCAGGCACTCGGTTCGTCGGCGGCCATCGCCGGGCTGGTCGCGGCGTCGTTCGGGGCCGGCGCCGTCGTCCTGTCGCGCGTGGTCCGGCTCCTGGTCGGACGCCTGTCGGCGACCGGGCTCGCCGCCGCCGGTGCGGCCATGCTCGTCGCAGGCTGGACGCTGCCCGCCCTGACGGTGTCGATCCTCACGGTGACCGTCGGCGGCGTGCTGGTGGGCGGCTCGTGGGCGTTCCTGCACACGACCCTGCAGAGCTGGGCGACGGAGGTCGTGCCGGGGGAGCGGGCGACGATGATCGCGCTCTTCGCGGCCCTGCTGTTCCTGGGCGGCTCGGTCGGCACCGCGGTTCTCGCGCCGCTAGCCGACGCCGCCGCGTTCGACACGGTGTTCCGGGCTGCGGTGGCGGTGTCGGTGCCCCTCGCCGTCGCCGCCGTGCTCGCCCGGCGGCGCTACGGCGACCGGGGGGCGGCCGGTCCGGTCCCTGCCGCCGAGTGACGGTGGTATGACAGGGCCGGTCGATCACGAGAGGCAGGAACTGTGGACATCACGAACGGGGTTGCGCTGGTCACCGGTGGGGCGTCCGGGCTGGGGCTCGCCACCGCGAAGGTGCTGAGGGCGGCGGGCGCACAGGTCGTGATCCTGGATCTGCCGAGCTCCGCGGGCGCCGAGCGCGCCGGGGACCTCGGTGACGGGGTGCGCTTCGCCGCGGCCGACGTCCGCAGTGAGGCCGACGTGGCCGCCGCCCTCGACGTCGCCGCGGAGCTGGGGCCGCTGCGGGTGGCGGTGAACTGCGCCGGAATCGGCCCCGCGCATCGGACGGTAGGACGGGGCGGCCCGTTCCCGCTCCCCGACTTCGCGCGCGTGATCGAGATCAACCTGATAGGTACGTTCAACGTGATCCGGCTGGCCGCCGAGCGGATGATGCGCCTCGACCCGATCGGCGGCCCCGACGGCGATGAGCGGGGCGTGATCGTCAACACCGCCTCGGTGGCGGCGTTCGACGGCCAGATCGGTCAGGCCGCATATTCGGCGTCGAAGGGCGGCGTGGTGGGGATGACCCTTCCGATCGCGCGCGATCTCGCGGGCGCTCGAATCCGCGTGATGACGATCGCGCCCGGGTTGTTCGACACGCCGTTGCTCGCGGGCGCATCGGACGAGGTGCGCGCCTCGCTGGGCGCGCAGGTGCCGCACCCCGCCCGACTGGGAGATCCCGCGGAGTACGCCGCGCTCGTGGCGCACATCGTTGCGAATCCGATGCTCAACGGTGAGGTCATCCGGCTCGACGGCGCAATCCGGATGGCCCCGCGCTGAACGGGCTGATGCCTGGCTGATGTGAGCAGCCGATGCCTCAGTGTGACTTGTGGTAGGCCTCGAGCACGTTGGACGGGATCCGGCCCCGCTCGGAGATCTTCATGCCCTGCTCCTGGGCCCATTCCCGAATGGCCTGGTTCTGCTCCCGGTCGGTGCTGGGCCGCGCGGTGGCGACGGCGCCACCCGAACGGCGGCGTCCACCCGTGCGACGAGCTGCGGAAATGAAGGGCGCGAGGGCCTCGCGCAATCTGGCGCTATTGGCGGAGGACAGGTCGATCTCGTACGCCTTGCCGTCCATCGCGAACTCGACCTGCTCGTCGGCGACGCTGCCGTCCAGGTCGTCGACCAGGGTGACGGTCGTCTGCTTGGCCACTTGATGCTGCCTTTCATAACTGCTCCGGCACACCTGAGAACCCGCTGGGCGGGCTTCCGGTGGCGGAGAAGGGTGGGCACTAATTTCGGGATCGATGATAAAGGAGTCCGGCGTGCATTGTCGATCCGGGTCCGATCCATGGGTGTGTCGAGGCCGGAATGGATCGTGCGCGCCCGGGAAAGGGGAGCCTCAGGGCGTGGCGGGGGCGGGCGGCAGCTTCACGGCGATCTCACCGCCGAGCCGGAACCCGGGCGCGAGGTCGAGATCGTCGCCGCTCCAGAACCGTCCTGGATCGAACCAGTCCGGGCTGCGATCCGGCGGCAATAACCCCATCTCCTGGTAGGTGAGGGCCACGACCTCCGCGCAGTAAGCGCTCTCCAATCCGGCATCGGTTTCGGGCTTGTGCCTGCGGAATGCGGCGGGCAGCCGCCCGCGCAGCCACCGCCCGGCCAGCCGGGCCGTCGACGGGAACGGGGTGCCGTCCAGCCGGGCGACCGCCCGCAGCGCACCGTCCTCCTGCACACGATCGACCGGCCCCTCGAGCTGGCGCAGCCAGGCCCGCTGCCCGTACCGATGGCCCCACTGCAGCACCGCGTCGCGCAGGTCGTGCAGCTGCACACCGCGGTGGCGGGCGCCCGTCCAGGCGTCGGGGAGCGCCCGGCCCAGCTCGGCGTGCCACATGAGCGGCGGCAGGTCGTCCACGACGAGGGCCATGCCGACGTGGTTCACCGGCGCGTTGGTGACGCCGCGAATTGCGCGGTCGGCCCGGGAGGAGCCGCGGAAGAGCCAGATGTCGCCCGTGCGCACCAGCTCGCACGCTTCGTCAAGGGTGATCGGCGCGCCCGGCACCCCGCTAAGTTAATGGCGTGCGCCTCTGGAAGCTGCTCGGACTCGCCGGGCTCGCCGGTGTCACCGCCACCGGTGTCGTCATCGCGCGGCGGGAGCGGCAGCGGCAGGCGTACACACCGGAGGAGGTACGGGCCCGGCTGCACGAGCGGGTGGCGGCTCTTGAGGAGCCACCTCCGCCACGCTGAGCTGCGAGGGCGGGCAGACCCAGCCGCAGCGGGTGTGGTCCCAGTAGCAGCGGCGGTCGTGGCGGTGCCACGGCTCGGCGAGGAAGTCGGTACTCATGTCGGTCCCTTCGACGGCGGGGAGTCCCGCCGCACGTGCGTGCCTGCTCGCCCCGGGCGGCGCGGGCGTTACCGCTCGTCAGGAGCCGTGACGACCGCTGCCTGATACGAGGAGGGGCACCGTCGCGTCCGGAGGGAGATAGTGGCCGGATGGAGCTCTCGTTCGAGCCGCTGACGCCGGTGTCGTTCCTCGATCGGGCCGCGGCCGCGCACGGCGACCGGGTCGCCGTCGTCGACGGAGACCGCCGTTTCAGCTACGGGCAGCTGCACGAGCGCTGCCGGCGCCTGGCCGGCGCGCTCGCCCCGCTCGCCGCGGGCCGCCCGGTGGCGGTACTGGCGCCGAACACCCACGTGCTGCTCGAGGCGCACTTCGGGGTGCCGTGGGCGGGGGTGCCGCTGGTCGCGATCAACACGCGGCTGGCGGCGGCGGAGATCGCGTACATCCTCGAGCACTCGCGGGCCTCCGTGCTCGTCCACGACCCGGTGTTCGACGTGGTGGTCGCCGAGGCAGTGGCGGGGCTCGCCGACCCGCCGTTGCTGGTGCCGGTGGGGGAGCGCTACGAGGAGTTGCTCGCCGTGGCCACCCCGCAGGCCGTCACACCGGCCGACGAGCGTGCGCTGCTCTCGGTCAACTACACGTCGGGGACGACCGGACGGCCAAAGGGCGTGATGTACCACCACCGCGGCGCCTACCTGCAGGCCCTCGCCATGGCCGCGCACACCGGGCTCTCACCGTCGGCGGTGCACCTGTGGACGCTGCCGATGTTCCACTGCAACGGCTGGTGCTTCCCGTGGGCGGTCACCGCGGCGGCCGGCACCCACGTGTGCCTGCCGAAGGTGGAACCGGAGGAGGTCTGGCGGCTGATCCGCGAGGAGGGCGTGACGCACCTGGAGGGCGCGCCGACCGTGCTCTCGATGATCGCGTACGCCGCGGCAGCGGCCCCGCTGGAACGCACGGTCCGCGTGGCCACCGGCGGGGCGCCCCCCACGCCCGCGATCCTGCGCCGGATGGGCGAGCTCGGGTTCGACGTCACGCACCTCTACGGGCTCACCGAGACGTTCGGACCGGCCATGATCTGCGACTGGCGGCCGGAGTGGAACGGCCTCGACGCCGCCGACCAGGCGCGGCTCAAGGCCCGCCAGGGCGTGGGGAACATGATCGCCTGCCGGGCCCGGGTGGTCGGGCCGGACGGCGGGGACGTCCCGGCCGACGGCGCGACGATCGGCGAGATCGCGCTGCGCGGCAACAACGTGATGCTGGGCTACCTGCACGACCCGGAGGCGACCGCCGCGGCGGCCCCCGACGGCTGGTTCCGCACGGGTGACCTCGGCGTCCTGCACCCCGACGGCTACGTGGAGCTGCGCGACCGGAGCAAGGACGTGATCATCTCGGGTGGCGAGAACATCGCGAGCGTCGAGGTGGAGCAGGTGCTCGCCGACCACCCCGCGGTGCTGGAGGCGGCCGTGGTGGCCGCGCCCGACGACCGGTGGGGCGAGGTCCCCGTCGCCTACGTCACCTTGCACGAGGGCGCGAGCGCCACCGCGGACGAGCTGCAGGAGCACGTCCGCGGGCGGCTGGCGCGGTTCAAGGCACCGAAGGCGGTGGTGTTCGGGCCGCTGCCCAAGACGTCGACCGGGAAGATCCAGAAGTACGTGTTGCGTCAGCGCACGGCCGGTTCCAGGGGGTAGGTGTTGTTCGGCTCCTGGTTGCCGCGTCCGGACGGGAGCAGGTCGAACAGGTTCCAGACCGGGCTCATGAGGTCCATCCCGCGCTCCGTGCCGTCCGGGAAGTCGGCCGGCTGCGTCGTGACGTGCCGGATCCGGCCCTCGGCGTCCTTCGCGTGCACGCTGAACGCCGGGAACAGCGCGCCGCGCGAGCCCGCGACCCCCAGCTCGTCGAGGAACGTCGTGCCGGCGGTCGAGACCAGCCGCACCCGCCGCCAGCCCCGGCTCCGGGCCCACGCGCGCAGCACGGGGAGCGGCGCAGGCGCCATGACGGCGAAGCCGGTGCGCTGGGTCAGGTGCCGTTCGACCCCGTCCAGACCATCGACGAACATCGAGCACGCGGCGCAGGCCTTCGTGTCCTCCGGGTGCAGCATCAGGTGGTAGATCACGAGCTCGTCGTGGCCCGCGAAGAGCTCGGACAGCCGGACCGGGCGCTCCGGTCCGTCGGCCGAGAGGTCGTCGGGCCCTTCGACGAACGTCCGGTCGGCCAGCTCCCCGCCGGGCGGGAGTGCGCGGCGTTGCGCGGCGACGGCCTCGATCCGGTCGCGCAGCTCCGCCTCGGCAGCCACCAGCTCCATGCGCGCCCGGCGGTACTCCTCGGAGGCCGACTCCGGCCACAGGCGCGCGGACTCGCCCTCCACGTGCAGCGTGATGCTCTTGAGTTCCGTCCACCATTCCGTTGTCGTCACGTCGTCTCCTCGTCGAGGGCCTGCTTCAGGGCGGTGAGCCGTGCGTCCCAGAACTCGCCGACGAACGCGTGCAGCTCTGCGAGCGCGTCGGGCCGGGCGCGGTAGAAACGCCGGGTGCCCTCGCGGCGCTCGGCGACGAGCCCGGCGCCGCGCAGCACGCGCAGGTGCTGCGACACCGTGGGGCGGGCGACGTCGGGGAACCGGCCGGCGATGGCGCCGGCCGTGAGTTCCTCGTCCCGCACGAGGCGGAGGATCTCCCGCCTGCGCGGTTCGACGAGGGCTTCGAGCACAGCCTGCATGAGGCAACTGTAGCTCAGTGCCTACGTAGGCCACAACCGACCAAAACGCTGTGTACTTCGACACCCGGCAAATGGGTAGCCGGGTGCGTCCGGCAGAGTGAAGGGGTGGCTGTCGTCTCCCCGTCCACCGGCGCGCTGGTGTTCCGCGTCGTCGCGATCGCCGAAGCGTGCTCGTGGGCCGGCCTGCTCATCGGGATGTTCTTCAAGTACGTCGTGGTGTTCGACGACATCGGTGTGAAGGTGTTCGGCCCGATCCACGGCGCGCTTTTCGTGGCCTACGTCGTCGTCACGCTCGTCGTCGCCCGCAGATTCGGCTGGCGGTTGCCGGCCACGCTGCTCGCGCTGGTCGCGAGCATCCCGCCGCTCGCCACGCTGTGGTTCGAGCGGCGCGCGAGTCGTCGCGGCATGCTGGCCGAGCCGGTGGCAGTCGCCTAGTGGAGCGGGCACAAGGGCGGGCCGTGCCCACCCGTGGCCGGCCGCCCCCCTCGGGGCCGGGCCGGGGCAGGCCGCCGGGCCCAACGGCCCCTCCCGGTCCGGGGCGGGTCAGGCGATGAGCGCGTGCGCGGGGTGACGTCCGCGCGCTAGTGCCCCCCGAGCATCAGCC
Organism: Pseudonocardia cypriaca; assembly: GCF_006717045.1. NCBI lineage: Bacteria > Bacillati > Actinomycetota > Actinomycetes > Pseudonocardiales > Pseudonocardiaceae > Pseudonocardia > Pseudonocardia cypriaca. Next base: position 3,341,465 of record NZ_VFPH01000001.1, on the reverse strand, counting down.
CCACGAGGTCGCGCCTGCTGCGCACCCCGAGCTTGTCGAACACGTGCTTGAGGTGGTCCTGCACGGTGTGGGGCGAGATGTGCAGCGCGGTGGAGATCGCCCGTGTCGACGCCCCGCGCAGCACCAGCCGCGCCACCTCGGCCTCCCGCTGGGACAGGCCGGAGGCGGCCAGCCGGATCGTCACGGTCGCGCGTGGGGTGCACGGCTCGATGACGACGGCGACCCGTCCCGCGGCCGCCCCGTCCAGATGGGAAGCGTGCAGGGCCAGCCACGCCCCCGAGGCACCCCGCACCCGCGCGCTCGGGTCGGGCCGCTCGCTGCGCAGGGCGGCGACGACCGCGTACACGACCGCGGGCAGCGGGAGGTGCGGGGCGGGTTCGAGCTGCTCCAGCAGCGCTGCGGCCTCCGGGGTGGTGGCGACGACGCCCAGGTCCGCGGCGAGGACCAGCACACCCGGTCGGGGATCAGCGGCGGCGGGCGCCGCATGCAGCAGCACCGACTGGCGGAACGCGTGCGCGATGTGCGGCCCCACGCGGGCGAGGACCGCCGCCTCGGCCGCCGTGAAGCCCAGCGGGTGGTCGGTGCGGTGCAGGCAGAGGTAGCCCCAGCAGCCCCCGCCGGTCGTGAGGGCGGCGCGCAGCTCGTCGCCGAGCCCGGCCGGACGCATGATGTCGCGGTAGCGCTCGCTCGACCAGCGGTCCCCCCGGGTCGCCGCGTCGAGCGACGACACGTGGCCGGCGGCGGTGGCGAGCGTCGCGAACTTGTTGACGTCCTGCGCGCCGAACTCGTTGTCGAGGTACAGCGCCGTGGCGGCGTCGAGGGGCTCCTCGGCGTACGCGCTGGTGAAGAGCAGCGTCTCCGGATCGGCCGTGGCGAGGAAGGCCGCGTCCAGCGGGATCAGGCGCCGCAACACCCGCAGCACCCCCGTCCGCAGCGCGGGGAGGTCCTGGCCGCTGTGGCACAGCCGGACGAGCTCGCGCTCCGCCCGTGCGGCGCCCGGTGCCGGGCTCACGGCGGAAGTGTCCGCCTGCGGGAGGGGGTGGCGGAACCCCACATCGCTGGGATGGTCCCGCGCGCGGCCGCGCCCCACCCTTCCGGCATGGAGAACCGGAACAAGGAAATCGTCGAGGCGTTCATCCATGAGCTCTTCACGAAGGGCGACCTCGACGCCGTCGACCGCTACGTGCACCCAGACTGCGTCGTCCACGACCCGCCGGTCCCCGATGCGCCGTCCGGCGCGGAAGGCTTCCGACGAGCCGCGGCCATGTTCCGGCAGGCGCTGCCGGACTGGCACAGCGACCTCCTCCAGCTCGTCGCCGAGGGCGACACGGTGGTCGAGCGGTTCCGCGCGAGCGGCACCCACACCGGCGGGCCGCTGATGGGCGTGCCGGCCACCGGTCGCACGCTCGTGCTCGACGGCATCAACATCTTCCGCATCGAGGACGGCCGGATCGTCGAGCGCTGGGGCCGGCTCGACCAGCTGGGACTGCTGCGCCAGCTCGGGCTGGTGCCGGACTAACAGGCACCCACCGTCGCCGTGAGGGCCTGGTCGAGATCGGCGACCAGGTCCCGCGGATCCTCCAGGCCCACGGAGAACCGCAGGTGCCCGTACCGGCGGAAATCCTCCGGATAGTAGCGGGCGCGCTCGTCGTCGCCGGAGACGTGCACGACCAGGGACTCGTCGTGCCCGAGCGACACCGCCGACGTGATCACGCGCAGGGCCGCGACGAACCGGTTCTGCGTGTCGGCGTCGCCGTCGACGGCGAACGCGAGCATGCCGCCGAACCCGCCGTCCAGCGTGCGGGCGGCGAGCGCGTGCTGCGGGTGCGACGCGAGCCCGGGGTAGGCCACGTACGCCACCCGCGGGTCCCGGTCGAGGAACTCGGCCACCGCCTGCGCGCCCGCGCAGTGCGCCCGCATCCGCAGGGGCAGCGTCACCGATCCACGCATGATCAGCCAGGCGTTGAAGGGGCTGATCGCCCCACCGACGTTCACCATCGCGTCCCGGCGCACGTCATCGACCAGCGCCGTTCCGGCCGCCCCGCCGCCGATGAGGGCACCGCCCATCGCGTCGCCGTGGCCGTTGACGTACTTCGTGAGCGAGTGCACGACGACGTCCGCGCCGAGGGCGAGCGGGCGCTGCAGCACGGGCGTGGCGAACGTGGCGTCCACCGAGAGCAGGGCGCCCGCGGCGTGCGCCAGCTCGGCGACGGCGGCGACGTCGGTGATCCGGGTGGTCGGGTTGGCGGGGGTCTCGACGTGGACGAGGCGGGTCTCCGGCCGGATCGCCGCCGCCACCGCGTCCGGGTCGGAGGAGTCGACGAGCGTGGCCGTGATCCCGTACTTCGCGGGGAGCAGCTCGGTGAGCAGCCGGTACGTGCCCACGTAGGTGTTGTCGGAGCAGACCACGTGGTCGCCGGAGCGCAGCGCGGCGAAGAACAGCCCGTGGATGGCGGCCATCCCACTGGCGAGCGCCACCGCGGCGTCCCCGCCGTCGAGCGCGGCGAGCTTCTCCTCGAGCCAGCCCTGGTTCGCACCGCCGTTGCGGGTGTAGAGGGGCGTGCCGGTGCCCGACCAGGACAGCTCCGACGGGTCATCGGGCAGGGCGTAGGAGTTGGCCATGACCAGCGGGCGGCGGATCGCCCCGCTCCCGGCGTCGACGGCGTTGCCGGCGTGGACGGCGAGCGTGGCCAGGCGAGGGACGTCACGGTGCGGTGAGGACACGCGTCCTTTCTAGATCTCGGTGCCCAGCGCGCGGTAGGCCGGGCGCAACAGCTCCGCGACCTGCTCGCCGCGGATCTCGATCGGGAACGGCGGCACCTGGTCGAGCAGCGCGTCCGGCGGGGTGCGTGGCCCGGCGAGCTGCTCGGGCAGGTCGCCTGCCACCCAGAACCGGTCCATCGCCTCGACGAGGTCCTCCCCGTGCGCCGGGGGCGGCGCCGCGGAGCGGCGGGTGCGCAGCTCGTCCAGGAGGGCCTCGCGGTGGCGCCCGCGCATCGCGAGGATCTGGAACGGGTCGGCGTCGAACCGCTCGGCGAGCACGTAGCAGACGGCGGCGAGGTGCTTGCACGGCACGGCGAAGTCGGGGCAGCTGCAGTCCATCGCCAGGTCGCGCTCGTTGGCCGGGAAGAGCGAGAGCCCCACGGCCTCGAACACGCGCTCGATGTCACGGGGCATCTCCCCGTTGAGCAGGGCCGCGGCGTACGAGGCTTCCTCGGCGAGCGCCTGTGCCACCGCCGCCCACTCCGCCTTGCCGAACGCCGGCACGCCCAGCCGCACCTGGTACGGCTGCGGCCGCGAGCCCTGGACCTGCGCTACGGCGCCGCCCACGTCGATGTCGAGGGAGACGATCTGCCCGGCGCGTGCATAGCTGCGGCCCCGGGACAGGCGCCCGCCCACGCCGAGCGACTCGAGCACCGAGAGGAAGCGTTGCGACCACCAGGTGCGGGCCACCTGGCCCCGGGTGCTGTTGATCTGGATGCCGCCCTCGACCTTGCGCGGGCGGGTCGGTTCGGCGTCGCGCCACCAGAACGGATCGGGATCAGGCATCGTCCGCCGCCTCCTCGAGGGCCTCGCCGCCGAGCGTGAACAGCTCGCGCAGCGACTCGGTGGACAGCTCCGTGAGCCAGCCCTCGCCGTCGCCGACGACCATGGAGGAGAGCGCCTTCTTCTTGGTGATCAGCTCGTCGATGCGCTCCTCGACGGTGCCGGGGCACACGAACTTGCGGACCTGCACGTTGCGGCGCTGGCCGATGCGGAAGGCGCGGTCGGTGGCCTGGTTCTCCACGGCCGGGTTCCACCAGCGGTCGAGGTGGATGACGTGGTTGGCCGCGGTGAGCGTGAGGCCGGTGCCGCCCGCCTTGAGCGAGAGCAGCATGATCGGCGGGCCCTCGCCGGCCTGGAACCGGGTGACCATCTCGTCGCGCCGCTTCTTCGACGTGCCGCCGTGCAGGAACGCGACGTCGGTGTCGAAGCGCGCCGACAGGTGCGGGACGAGCATGTGGCCGAACTCGGTGAACTGCGTGAAGCACAGCACGCGGTCGCCCTCGTCCAGGATCTCGGCGAGGATCTCCTCCAGTCGGATGATCTTGCCGGAGCGCCGGCCGACGGGGGAGCCGTCGTGCAGCAGCTGAGCGGGGTGGTTGCAGACCTGCTTGAGCTTGGACATCGCGGCGAGGACGTTGCCGCGTCGCTCGATGCCCTCGGAGTCCTCGATCTTCTCCAGCATGTCGTCGACGACGGTGCGGTAGAGCGACGCCTGCTCGCGGGTGAGCCGGTAGTGCTGGGTGACCTCGATCTTGTCGGGCAGGTCGTCGATGATTGTGGGATCGGTCTTGACCCGGCGCAGCAGGTACGGGCGGGTGACGCGGCGCAGCAGGGTGGCCGCTTCCGTGCTGCCGTGGCGCTCCACCGGGATCGCGTAGCGGATGCGGAAGGCGTCGGCCGAGCCGAGCAGGGCGGGGTTGAGCACGTCCATGATCGACCACAGCTCGGACAGCCGGTTCTCCACCGGGGTGCCGGTGAGCGCCACCCGGTGCTCCGCGGTGAACCGGCGCACGGCACGCGCGTGCGTGGCGCGGCTGTTCTTCACGGCCTGCGCCTCGTCGAGCACGAGCCGCCGCCACGCCACCTGGGCGAGGTCGTCGCCGTCGCGGGCCGCGGTGGCGTAGGTGGTGACCACGAGGTCGGCCTCGGCGACGGCGGCGACGAGCTCCTCGCCGTGGGCGCGGCCGGCGCCGTGGTGGGCGAGCACGCGCAGGTCGGGCGCGAACTTCGCGGCCTCCCGCTGCCACGTGCCGACCAGCGACATCGGGCAGACCAGCAGTGTGGGCGCGCGCCTGTCCTGCGCCCGCTCGTAGGCCTCCAGGGCGAGCATCTGGACGGTCTTGCCCAGGCCCATGTCGTCGGCGAGGCACGCGCCGAGCCCGAGCGCGGACAGGAACGCCAGCCACGACACGCCCCGCTGCTGGTAGGGGCGCAGCTGGGCCCGGAAGCCCTGCGGCGGCTCGATCGGGGTGATCGACCGCTCCGCCGTGCCGGCGAGCAGCTCACCGATCCAGCCGTCGGCCCGGATGTCGGTGACGGGGAGCGGGAGGTCGTCGCCGTCGTCCCAGCCGTCCCAGTCGTCCGGGTGGCGCTGGGCGAGCGCGAGCACCTCGGCGGCGGTGGGCGCGCCCGCGTCGCGACGGCTCCTCGCGCGCCGCAGGAACTCCAGGCCCTTGCGCAGCCGCTCGGCGTCGACGCTCACCCAGCGGCCGCGCAGCCGCACCAGCGGCGCCTTGGTGGCGACGAGCTCGCTGATCTCCTCCTCGGAGAGCTCCTCGTCGCCCACCGCGATCGACCAGCGGAACTCCGCCAGCTGCTCGCGGCCGAGGCCGCTGCGGGTGAGCACGCGGTCGGCCGGGGTGCTGCGGGCGGAGAGGGTGAGCCCCACCCGGCGCGCGCCGTCCCAGCCGCTCGGCAGCTGCACGCCGAACCCGGCCTCGACGAGCAGCGCGGCGCGGGTGGTGAGGAACTCGTGGGCGTCGTCGACGGTGAGGTCGAGGTGGTCGGGGCGGGCCTGCCGCAACGCCCCGGCCAGAGTCGGGTACACCAGGGCCGCCCGGCCCAGCTCGGCGAGCAGCAGCTCCTGCGGCTCGGCGAGCAGCCGCTCCGCGCCGCCCGCCCACACCTGCGCGGCCGGCACGAGCAGGCTCGGGTCGGTGGTGGACTGCAGCAGGAACTCGAGCACCCACCGGGTGCCTTCGCCGGTCTGGTCGAGCGTGTCGGGCCCCGGGTCCGATGGGTCGTGCAGCGTGCTGATCTCGGAGAGCCGGAAGCAGGCGCGGCCTTCCCCGGTGGCCCCGGTGCCGACGGTGTCCCACTCGGCGACCGCGTCGTCGAGGGCGGAGAGCTCCGTGAGGGGGACGGTGTCGTCGATCCGGCCGTCGGCGGTGAGCAGGGCGGCGAGCCACGCCTCGGTGGCCGGTGGCGGGCCGGACCGCGGTGGCACCAGCGTGACGGGCTGCGAGGCGCGGGCCAGCCGGTCGCGCACGGCGGCGTCGGTGAGGGCTTCCAGGGCGTCGGCGACCAGGTCGTGGGGATCCGGGCCGGCGTCCGGCGCGACCGCTTCCGCCCGTCCGACCGGCGGCAGCGCACCCACCAGCGCGTCGAACGTGACGGCGTCGAGCCCCTGCACCACCGGGCGCCACCGGGCGAACGCCCGTCCCCCGTGGCGGCGCAGGGTGGGCAGCACGCGCCCGCGGGCGGCGAGGTCGGCTGCCAGGGCGGCCACCGCCCGCAGGTGGGTGACGGATGCGCCGTAGCGCGCCTCGTCGGCCGGGTCCTCCAGCTCGGCGGCGTCGACGACGAGTGCGGGCACCGTCCACGCGCGCAGCACCGGGCCGCCCTTCGGCGACGCCGGCCGACCTCCGCTGCGCACCAGCTCCGGCGAGGCGAGCGGGCCGCCCGGGCGCGAGGGCAGCAGGAGCGTGGCGTTGGCGGGCTTGCCCGGGTGCAGCGCCGCGAGCGCGGACACCGGCGCCGCGAACGGGTGGGGCCGCGCGGGGCGCAGCGACCGGCCCGACGAGCCGGTGGGCCGATCGCCGTCCTCGGCCCAGAGCAGTACCCCCCGGCCCGGGGACCAGAGGGCGTGGACGGCGAGCACGGGATCAGGCTACGGAGCGGCACCGACAACCGGGAGAACGGTCCCGCCGCCCGCGATGATCGATGCGAGCAGCACGCTACAGCGGGCGGGAGCGCAGTGATGTGCTTCCCGTTCCCGGTTGGTCGAAGAGAGCGAGCTCCTGTTCAACCGTGCCTCGCCCACAGCGCTACCTCGGGCCCGCGTACTGCTGTGCCACCCGGGCCAGGAGCTCGCGGGCGTCGTCGCCATGTAGCGCCGCGGCGTCGAGGCGGGCGAACAGGCCGTCGAAGTGTTCGACGTCGGCTGCGTCCGTGAGGAAGGAGGTTCCGACCTCGGTGGCGACGGACACCACGCGGTCGTACATGTGGAAGGCCGCGGGCGGCGCGAACGGCTTCGGTGTGGCGAGGTCCACCACGCCGAGCCGGACGGTGGGCAGCTCTGCGGCGGCGACCAGGTGCTCGATCTGGGCGTGCATCGTCTCGGCCGAGCCGAGGGCCCAGCGCACGGCGGCCTCGGACACGAGGAGGTGCCACGACCTGCCGGGCTCGTTCAGCATGGCGGTGCGGGCCCGCCTCGCCGTCCACCACTCCGGGCCCGGGTCGCCTTCGCCGTCCCCGGCGAGTAGTGCCGCCGTGTACCCGGGTGTCTGCAGCACGCCGGGAACGAGGTTCGGCTGCCACGCCCGGATCACGGTGGCATCCCGCTGGTACCGCTCGATCCGCTCCTGGACGGCGGCCGCGACCCGGACCAGCGCGACCCGTCCCGAGACGTGTTCCGCGGAACGCGCCCTCGCCAGCTCCACCAGCCGCTCGCGTTGCTCGACGCCGGCGCCGAGCCGCTCGGCGTACCGTCCGGCTTCCTCGGGCGACAGCGGGATCCGGCCCCGCTCCGCGCGGCTGATCTTCGCGGCGTAGATGAACGCGCCCAGCCGGCGCTCGTCGAGCAGCTTTGTCATCACACGTCCTCGGTATGTCTCATCGCCGGTGGCGGCCGCGAGACTGGCGCTTCGCACCATCGACGGCCAACTCGATCGACGAGCGGCGACGCTGCGGACGGGTCACGCGGAAGGCGATCATCCCACCGATCGCGGCCGCGCCCGCATGCGTGAGCGCGAGCAGAGCGATCGAGCTCACCAGCCGCGGTGCGCTCGGATCGTCAGAGCCGCTCGGGCGATCCGGTTCAGTGGACAGGGCGCAAAGAGGTGTGGTGTCCCCGTCCCGGGGAGGCCGCACGTTCTGCATCGGCCGGCGGTATCGGGCACGTGATCTCGCAGGAGCGCCGCGATCAGGTCGGGCATCTCGGCCAACGCAGCCGTGAACGGGTCGGTAGGTTCGCGCACGGGTCTCGTCCCTCTCAGAAGGGTCGAGATCAAGGGCCGTCGCAGGTGTGCCAGCACCTTCGTCGGCCCGACTGGGCAGAAACGTCGCAAGTGCTAGCAAGCATAGCTGATCACACGTATTGGTCGCGATCGTTTCAGCAGCAGCCAACTGCCTGGATTTGGTGCATACGTTGCACACGTGCCTTCGGAGGAGCTGCTGACGACAGGAGAGACCGCCAAGCGTCTCGGGCTGTCCCGCAGCACCCTGTGGCGCTACGTCAAGGCCGGGCTGATCGAGCCGGACCTGGTGACCGCAGGCGGGCACTTCCGGTTCGACCCGGAGCACGTCCGCCGCCAGCTCCGTGCGCTCCAACAACGCGGAGACGGCTAGCGCACTCCCCGGATCGGCCGCACCGCCAGCGCTCCGACCAGCATGAACAGCCCGCCGGCGAGGAACAGTGCCGGATAGTTGCCGCTCGGTGCGCCGGGCACGACCGTGCCGTCACCGATGGCCAGCACGAGCGGTGCGATCGCCGGGGCGAGCAGGTTGGGGAAGAGGCTCGCGATCGTGAACAGTCCCATGTTCTTCGCGGCGTCGGTGCGGCCGGCGGGGAGCAGGTCGGTGGCCATCGCGAGGTCGACGGCGACGTACACGCCCTTGGCCGCGCCGAGGAGCGTGACGCCGACGAGGAACATCGGGAGCGTCTGCGAGATCCCGGCCACGGCGAAGCCGAGCGCCCCGAGGCAGGCCGCGGCCGTCACGAAGATCTTGCGGCGCCCGGCCCGGTCGGAGAGGTAGCCCGAGATGAGGTTGGCCGCGATGCTCACCCCGTTCTCGAGCAGCAGCACCCCGAACATGACGGCGGCGATCGACGCGGGCGGCACTCCGATGCGGGCCAGCAGGAAGTAGGTCTGGTAGACGATCAGGATCGTGATGCCCATGAACACCAGCAGCCGGCTGACCCAGGTCCAGGCGAAGTCGGGGTAGCGGCGCGGGCTGGACCAGAAGCTCGACGCGATCTCGCGCACCGACAGCCGCGGCTGCGGCCGCCCGTCGTGGACCCGGTCGGGGAGCACGAGGCACAGGAACCCGACGGTGATCGCGGCGAGGCAGATCGGGGCGAGCAGGCCCCAGGTCAGCGACGTCGCGTTGAGCGTGAGCAGGCCCGTGCCGAGCGTCGTGGCGGCGCTCTGGCCCATGCCGATCAGCCCGCCGATCCGCCCGCGCTGCCGGCGGGGCACCTGGTCGGGCAGCACGGCGGTGATCGCGGCGAGCAGGGCCTGGATCCCCAGCTGCGTCACCGCCCACCCGAGCACGAGCATCGGGACCGACGGTGCGGCGGCGACGAGCAGCAGCCCCAGCCCTCCGGCGACGATCCCGCCGAGCATCCACGGTCTGCGCATGCCGAACCGGGACCGCGTGCGGTCGGACAGCCGGCCGAACAGCGGGTTCCCGATGATCCCGAATACCGCGCCGACCGCGGCCACCAGCGAGAGCGTGGCGCTGGCGCCGCCGGGGTCGATCTCGCGCACGCGCAGGGCGAGCGTGACCGCGGCCGGCGTGAGGATCGCCGACCAGGCGCACAGGTTGGCCACGACGAACGCGACCAGCGCCAACGGGCGCAGGCCGGGCTCGTCCGATGCGCTCGACGGCGGCACTCCCGTTTCGGCGGCACTCATGTCGGCAGTGCTCACGGCTGACTCCACGACGGGTCGGCGGGCCGGCCGCGCCGGTCCGCTGGGGATGGGAGGGGGCTCAGACGGTCAGGTGGAAGAGCCGGGTGGCGATGCCCTCGAAGAACTCGCGCAGCTCGACGGCGTCGAGCGGGAGCTCCTCCTGGTGCCGCACCTCGTCCGGCACGTACTGGTACGGGTAGTCCATCGCGTAGAGCACGCGGTCGGCGCCCACGACGGAGCGGACGAACATGATCCCCGGCTGCCAGGCCATCCCGCTGGTCGTGTACCAGACGTTGCGGCGCAGGTAGTCGCTCGGCCGCAGCTGCAGCGCCTTCATCGCGGGGTAGCGGCCGGACGCGACCTGCGCGGCGTGGAAGTGGTCGATCCGCGGCAGCCAGAACGGCAGCGCCTCGCCCAGGTGCCCCACGACGAGCCGCAGGTGCGGGAACCGGTCGAACACACCCGAGGTGATGATCCGCAGCAGGTGCATCCCGGTCTCCACGGCGAACCCGTAGATCGCGCCGTCGAGCCCTGCCTCGTACAGCGGCTCCACCATGCGGTCCGTCGGGGTGTTCGGGTGCAGGTAGACCGGCACGTCGAGGCGCTCCGCCGCCTCCAGGACCGGCCAGAACCGCTGGTCGTCGAGGTAGGTGCCCTGCACGTGGGAGTTGGCGATCACCCCGCACATCCCGAGCCGGGTGACGGCGCGTTCCAGTTCGGCGATGGCGGCATCGGGGTCCTGCCAGGCCACCGCTGCCAGTGCCGTGAACCGGTCGGGGTGGTCGCGCACGGCCTGCGCGGCCACCTCGTTGGCGAGCGTCGCCATGGAACGGGCGGTGGCGGGATCGAGCACGTTCGTGCCGGGCGAGGTGAGGGCGAGCACCTGGTGGTCGATGCCGGCCGCGGCCATGTCGGCGAGGCGTTCGGCGCCGAGGTCGGCCAGCCTGCGGACGACGGAGCGCGGCCGCTCCGCCGTGCTGCCGAGGTAGAAGCCCCACAGGCTCTGGAAGCCCTTGTCGCCCTGCCCGTCGCGCAGCATCCGGCGGTAGCACTCCAGGAGCTCCGCCGGGGCGAACGCCTCCTCGGTGGCGATCCGCCGGTACGTCGTCACGTCCACGGCTGTCACTTCCACTGCTGGCCCGTCACGGGGTGCGGGTAGTGGAACGGCAGCACGTCGGTGGCCGGGAAGAACGCGAAGTCGGGCAGCAGCTCGTCGGGGCCGAGCGGGTCGTCCGGGAACGTGGTCGTCGGGATCATGTGGTTCATCGGCTCGGTGCGCGCCCAGCCCTTGGCGTAGTCGGCGTGCCAGAACGGGTGGTAGTGCAGCTCCTGGATCTTCCAGACGCCGTCCTCGACGACGTAGGTGTTCTCGTAGACCCCGCCCTCCCACCACTGCTCGAACGAGGTGCGCCCGGCCAGCTCGGATGCGGAGTGGTGCACCCCGGCCTGCATGAGCGCGCGGATCCGCGCCTTCGCCGACCGTGCGTCCGGCGCGACCGTCACCACGTCCTGCAGCATCGGGTGGTCCAGCAGGAACCCGGGGAGCGGCCCGTTGTGCCCCCGCGTGAAGCGCTCCCGGAACCGCTGCAGGTACAGCCGTTCCACCCCGGCGCGCCCGCGGTAGCGCCCGCCGATGAACACCACCTCGCCGTCGCGGGCGAACAGGTCCACGACCTCCTGGTAGAGGCACTTGTCGAGGTAGTAGCCGTACTTGTGGTGCAGCGTGCGCACCTCGTGCCGCGCCTCGGTGACGGCGAGGCGGCGCGCCAGCTCGTCGACCGTGCGCCGCAGCTCGTCGATCTCCGTGGTTGCCTCGGTCGTGGACATCGGTGAACTCCCTCGTTCTCAGGCGGTACGGGCGGCGAGCTCGCGGCTGCTCACCCAGTTGCCGTGCAGGCCGCGGCGGACGCGGATGGGAAGCGCCACCGTGGCGACGGGCGGGCCGTCGAGCCGCTGGGCGTCGAGGATCACCAGGTCGCTGCGCATCTCCTGGTGCCGCCCGACCACCACGAACACGTAGCCGTGGCCCTCTGGCGCGTCGTCGTTCCCGGGGACGAAGAGCGGCTCGGCCACCGAGCAGTCGTCGCCGGGGTAGAAGACCTGCGGCGGCGCGGCACCGGTGGTGTCGAACGCGCCGATCCAGCGGAAGCCGGCGCCCGGCCGCGGATCGCCGGGCACGTGGTTCAGCGCCAGGAACCCGCGCCGGTAGGGCAACGTCTCGAAGCGGTCGTCCATGCGCGGGAACTCGCCTGCGACGTCGGTGAGCCGTTCCTCGGTGAAGGTCCCGCTGTCGGACCCCATGTCGACCGTCCAGCGGGACAGGTGGCCGCGGGCGCGCACGGGGTCGTACGGAGCGCCCGTCACGTCCGGGAAGAACGGGAAGAAGTTGCTCTGCCCGACCGGGGTCTCGATGTGGATGCGGCGCCCGTCGTCCCACGCGCCGAGGATGTGGCTCGCGAACCGGTTGGACCCGCGCAGCCAGCGCACCTGGTCGGCGCCGCCCTTGCGCGGCAGCACACCGAGGTACACCTCCCGGTCCGGGTCCCACTGGAAGTGCGGCTGCCGCTCCTGGAGCCAGGCGTACTCGCTGCGCATCGGGATGATCGGGAAGACCACGAAGTTCTGCGTGACGGCCCAGTCGTGGACCATGCTCGAGTACGGCGCGCGGACCCACGTCTCGTGGACGATCCGGCCGTCCGGGTCGGCCTCGTAGTAGGCGATGTCCGGCGTGGTCTCGCCCTTGGCGGCGTAGCCGAAGAACACCATCTCGCCGGTGCGCGGATCCATCTTGGGGTGCGCGGTGCACGTCTGCGACGTGAGCGTGCCCTCGAAGGTGTACTCGCCGATCGTCTCGAGCGTCATCGGGTCGAGCAGGATCGGAGCGCTGTCCTCTTTGGACGCGTACAGCCTCCCGCCGTGGTAGAAGACGTTCGTGTTGCCCAGCCCGCGAGAGATGCCGGCGACCGACGGGTCGTCGGTCAGCGGGTTGCGGTAGGCGCCGAAGAGCGCCCGGCCCGCCTTCGCCTCGGCCTCGTAGCGCGGTGTGCGCACGTAGCGGCTGCGGAAGTCGACCCGGCCGCCGTGGAAGCGGAAGTACATGGCCATGCCGTCGTCGTTGAACGTCGGTACGTCGGGGAGGACGGCCGGTGGCCACTGCCGGTCGGTGACCACGCGGTAGTAGGTGCCGGACAGGTGCTCGGGCACCTCGCCCTGCACCACCTCGAGGCCTGCGATGTCGGCCTCCACGCGCATCGGCGCCTCGAACGCGCTCGCGCCGTCCCGCTGCGGGAACCTGGTCATCCGCGGACACCCCCTCGTGTGGTGACCCCCACCACAGCCGGGTCTACGGGACGGCGACAAGCGCGCGCGACGGCCTTTCCCCGATGTGGAAAGGTCAGCTGCCCCGGATCCGCTGCTGGATGAGCGACGCGGCCTCGATCACCGCGGGTGCCAGCGCGCGCAGCCGGGTGGCGGTGCCCAGCCGCGCCATCGGTGCGGCGACGCACACGGCGGCGGCCGGCTCACCGGTCCCGAGCAGCACGGCGGCCCCGAGCGCGGCGACGGACGGGTCGGTCTCGCCGACGTTGGCCGCCCACCCGCGACGGCGGATCCGGGTGAGCTCGCGCTGCAGGTCGTCCCAGTCGACGATCGAGCGCGGGGTGCTGGCCACCAGGTGCTGGCTCGGGTAGCGCTTCCGCAGCGCCGCCGGGGTGAGCGCGGCGAGCATCGCCTTGCCGCCGGACGTGCAGTGCGCGGGCATCAGCAGTCCCAGCCGCGAGCTAACGCGCACCGAGTGCGGTCCTTCGAGGGACTGCACGAACCGGGTGTGGTGCCCTTCGAGGATCGCCAGGCTCACCGTCTCGCCGACCTGCTCGCGCAACCCGGCGAGCACCTCGGCGCCCGCGTCGCGCAGCGACACGGCGTTCGAGCCGACCACGAGCGTGAGCTCGTGCAGCGCGGGCCCGACGGTGTACGGCCCGCCGACGTGGTCCTGGCGGGCGAAGCCCTCGCGCACGCAGGTGGCGAGCAGCCGGTGCGCGGTCGAGACCGCGACGTCCAGCTCCCGCGAGACCTCGGTGACCGTCACCGAGCCGCGCCGCGCCAGCAGCCGGACCAGCGCGAGGACGGCTGACGCCGAGCCGATCGCCCCCCTGGCCGGTTTCCGCACACCGGAACGATAGGCACCCGCGGAAGTTGTCGGACCGGAGTGGCAGGCTGGAAGGGATGACTACCGAGGCGGACGGGCTGTTCGAGCTGGAAGAGCCGGACCCGATGCCGCCGGTCGACGAGGCCGGCGCGCGGGCCACGGCGCCGCTGGCTGTCCGGATGCGCCCGCGCACGCTCGACGAGGTGGTCGGGCAGGCCCACCTGCTGCGCCCCGGCGCCCCGCTGCGCCGCCTTGTGGAGGGCGGCGCTGCCGCATCGGTGCTGCTCTACGGCCCGCCCGGCACCGGCAAGACCACGATCGCCCGGCTGCTCGCGGGTGTGGGCAGCCGCCACTTCGTCGCGCTGTCGGCGCTCTCGTCCGGGGTGAAGGAGCTGCGCGCCGTCATCGACGACGCCCGCCGCCGCCGCGACCACCGCGACCAGCAGACCGTGCTGTTCATCGACGAGGTGCACCGCTTCTCCAAGACCCAGCAGGACGCGCTGCTGGGCGCGGTGGAGGACCGGCTCGTGCTGCTCGTCGCGGCCACCACGGAGAACCCGTCGTTCTCGGTGGTGTCGCCGCTGCTGTCGCGGTCGCTGGTGCTGCAGTTGCAGTCGCTCACCGAGGACGACGTGCGGTCGCTGCTGCGCCGCGCCGTCGCCGACCAGCGCGGTCTCGACGGCGCGGTCACCCTCACCCCGGACGCCGAGGACGCGCTCGTCCGGCTGGCCTCCGGCGACGCCCGCCGCGCCCTCACGGCCCTCGAGGCCGCTGCCGACGGTGTCACCGGCACGGGTGCCACCGAGATCGACGTCCCCGCCGTCGAGCGCGCGGTCACCGAGGCCACGGTGCGCTACGACCGCCAGGGCGACCAGCACTACGACGTGATCAGCGCGTTCATCAAGTCGATCCGCGGCTCCGACCCCGACGCCGCGCTGCACTACCTGGCCCGCATGCTGGTGGCGGGGGAGGACCCGCGGTTCATCGCCCGGCGCCTGATGGTGCACGCCAGCGAGGACATCGGGCTCGCCGACCCCACCGCGCTCCAGGCCGCCGTTGCCGCGGCGCAGGTCGTCCAGCTGGTCGGCCTGCCGGAGTGCCGGCTCGCGCTCGCCCAGGCCACCGTCCACCTGGCCAGCGCGCCCAAGTCGAATGCCGTGATCACCGGCATCGACGAGGCGATGGCCGACGTGCGTGCGGGTGCCGCGGGCGCGGTGCCGCCGCACCTGCGCGACGGCCACTACGCAGGTGCCCAGAAGCTGGGCAACGCGGTCGGCTACCGCTACCCGCACGGCACACCCGACGGCGTGCTCGCGCAGCAGTACCCGCCTGATGGCCTCGTCGGTCGCGACTACTACCGCCCCACCACCCACGGCGCCGAGCGGGCGCTCGCCGAGCGGCTGCCCAGGCTGCGCCGCGTCGTGCGTGGGGAGCGACCGGGCTGAGCCGCGCGGTGCTGTTCCGACCGGCTACCGCCGGACCACGGGGTCGCCCGTCCACGCCGGGTCGCGGCCGACCAGAGTGAGGGTGCGGGTCCAGGGGTCCGCGCCGTCCGGGGCGGGGAGGGCGTGGGCGAAGGAGGCGCCGGGAGCCTCGCGGGACTCGTCGTCCGGGATCCGCTCGCACATGGCGAGCGAAGCGGCGACGGCCTCGGCGTCCAGCCCCGCCACGTAGTCGTCCTGCACGCCGAGCGCCGCGGCCACGTCCCAGCCGTGCACGAGCGTGTCCACCAGGTGCATCTGAACGACGATCCCCGCCGGCAGCCGGGCGTCGAACTCGGGCAGCAGCACCGGGTGCTCGGCACCCGCGGCGAACGCGGCCACCACCTCGTCGAGCCCGCGGCGCAGGGTCTCCGCCGGGGACGGCCCGAGCGGGCGCGGTGCGAACTCGGTCACCTCCACCTCGCCGCCGTCGTGCGCCGCCGACACGGCTGCTGCGAAGCCGTGGTCCTGTCCGGTCATGTGCTCCAGCAATGCGCGCAGGTCCCAGCCGGCACAGGGCGTTGGCAGGCCGAGGTCGGCGGCGTCGAGGCGGTCGAGGACGGGACGGATGCCGTCAACGGAACGGCGGTGCAGCTCAACGATGTTCTCCATGAGTAGATCGTCTACCACCGTTTATGATTGGTCAAGCGCTACCGTCGGGCCGTGAGCGAGCAGCGACACGACCTCGGCGCAGCCTTCGCCTGGCTCGCCCGAGCGATGATCAAGGCTGAGGAGCCGCTGCTGCGGGCCCACGACGTCGAGATGTGGGACTACGTCATCCTCGCGACGCTCGCGCGCGGGCCGGCGTCCACGCAGTCGGAGCTCGCGGCCGCATCGGGCCGGGACAAGACGAGGCTGATCCCGATCCTCGACCGCCTCGAGGCCCGCGGCCTGCTGCGGCGCACCCCGGACCCCGCCGACCGGCGCAACCGCGTCGTCGCGCTCACGGAGGACGGCCTTGCGCTGCTCGGCTCCTGCCGGGCGGCGATCCGGGAGATGGAGGCGGAGTTCCTCGCCGATCTCGAGCCCGGCGAGCGCGCCACCTTCGTTGCGGTGCTCGAGCGGCTCGCGGACTCGGTTCGCGACCGCTGAAACCTCCCGTTGACGCGGGATATGTTCTGCCGTAGAACTAAGCCCGCCACGACGAGGTGAACGGAGCGCCGATGACCCAGCCCGCCGCAGACCTGATCCACCTCCGCGCGGCGGGGGTGAGCGTGGTGCTCGGAGCGGGCGGCGGGCGGCTGCCCACGGTGCTGCACTGGGGCGCCGATCTCGGCGAGCTGACCGCCGCCGACCTGGGCGAGCTCGCCGGCGCGGGCGTGCCCTCCACCGTCCCGAACGACCTGGACCAGGTCACCCGCGCCGGGATCCTCGCCGAGCACGCCGCCGGCTGGAACGGCAGGCCGGGGCTCGCGGGGCAGCGCGCGGGCCGGGCGTGGTCACCGCTCTTCGCGCTCACCGACTTCGCCGTGGAGCACGACGCCGACGGCGGGGGCCGGGTGCACGCCACCGGCCGCGACGCCGAGGCGGGCCTCGAGGTGCGGCTGGAGCTGGAGCTGCTCCGGTCGGGTGTGCTGCGGCAGCGGGCCACCGTGGCGATCCCGGAGGACGCGGACGGCGAGCCCTTCGTGGTCGACGGGCTCGCGCTCACGCTGCCGGTGCCGCCGGTCGCGACCGAGCTGTTCGACCTCGCCGGGCGCTGGGGACGGGAGCGGGCGCCGCAGCGGGCGCCGTTCGTCGTCGGCATCCACTCGCGCGAGAACCGCCGCGGCCGCACCGGCCCGGACGCACCGCTGATCCTCGCCGCCGGCACGGAGGGCTTCGGCTTCACCGAGGGCGAGGTGTGGGCGGTCCACGTCGCCTGGAGCGGCAACCACGTGACCTACGCCGAGCGCCTCTCCACGGGCGCCGCCGTGCTCGGCGGCGGCGAGCTGCTGCTGCCCGGCGAGGTGCGGCTCGCGCCGGGGGAGTCCTACACCGGCCCATGGGTGTACGCGACGCACGCCACCGACGGGCTCGACGGCATCGCAGCCCGCTTCCACGCGATGCTGCGCGCGCGGCCCCACCACCCGGCGAACCCGCGACCCGTGGTGATGAACACCTGGGAGGCCGTCTACTTCGACCACGACCTCGACCGGCTCGTCGAGCTCGCCCGCGTCGGCGCCGACGTCGGGGTGGAGCGCTACGTGCTCGACGACGGCTGGTTCCGCCACCGCCGCGACGACCACGCCGGGCTCGGCGACTGGTACGTCGACGAGGGCGTCTGGCCCGACGGCCTGCACCCGCTGGTGCGCGAGGTGCGGGAGCGGGGCATGGAGTTCGGGCTGTGGGTGGAGCCCGAGATGGTGAACCCCGACTCCGACCTCGCCCGCGCCCACCCGGACTGGATCCTGCAGACCGGCGGCCGGATGCCGATCCCCGCCCGCCACCAGCAGGTGCTCGACCTCGCCCACCCCGACGCGTACGCCTACATCCTCGAGCGGCTCGACGCGCTGCTCACGGAGTACCCGATCAGCTACCTCAAGTGGGACCACAACCGCGACCTGGTCGACGCGGGGCACGGCCCACTCGGGGTGCCCGGCGTGCACGCCCAGACCCGCGCCGTCTACCGGTTGATCGACGAGGTGCGGGCCCGCCACCCCGGGGTGGAGATCGAGTCCTGCTCGTCCGGCGGGCTGCGCGTCGACCTGGAGATCCTGGAGCGCACGGACCGGATCTGGGGCAGCGACATGACCGACCCGCTCGAGCGCCAGCAGATCCAGCGCTTCACCGCGCAGCTGGTCCCGCCCGAGCTGGTCGGGTCGCACGTCGCCGCCCCGCACTCCCACTCGACCGCGCGCACCCACGACCTGTCGTTCCGCGCCGGCACCGCGCTCTTCGGCTCGTTCGGGATCGAGTGGGACGTCACCACCACCGGTCCGGAGGAGCGCAAGGAGCTCGCCGCGTGGGTGCAGCTCTACAAGGACGTCCGCGGCCTCATCCACACCGGCACGATGGTCCGCGCCGACCAGCACGACCCGTCGTTCGCGCTGCACGGGGCCGTCGCCCCGGACCGGTCCGAGGCGCTCTACGCGCTCGTGCAGCTGGCCACGCCGCTCACGTCGGTGCCGGGCCAGCTGCGGCTGCCCGGCCTCGACCCGGACCGGCGCTACCGCGTCACCCCCCAGGCCCCTGGCGACCGGCCGTCACTGCGGCAGCGGCACGCGCCGGAGTGGCTCGCCCGCGGGGTCGAGCTGCCCGGCCGCGTGCTCGCGGGGGCCGGACTGCGGGCACCCGCGCTCAACCCCGAGCAGCTGCTGCTCCTGCGCGTCACCGAGGTGACCCCATGACCACCACCGCCGTGCCCGCCGCGGGTGCTCCCGCCTCCGGTGCCCCCGCCGTCGCCCGCCCCGTCGGCCGCAACCGTGAGACCTGGGTGGCGCTGGGCTTCATCCTCCCGTCGGTCTTCGGGTTCGTCGTGTTCTACCTGTGGCCGTCGGTGCGCGGGTTCGGCCTGAGCCTCACCGACTACCAGTTCTTCTCCGACACGTCCTTCGTCGGGCTCGCCAACTACCAGCGGCTGCTCGGCGACGAGACGTTCTGGAACGCCATGCTGGTGACGGTCTGGTACGTCGTGCTCAACATCGGCTTCCAGACCGTGCTCGCGATCCTGCTGGCGGTGCTGCTGCACCGGCTCACCCGCTCGGTCGTGATCCGCGGGCTCGTGCTGGCGCCCTACCTGGTGGCGAACGTCGTGGTCGCGCTGCTGTGGTTCTGGATGCTCGACGCGCAGATCGGGATCGTGAACCAGATCCTGTCCTGGTTCGGGATCGGCCCGATCTCGTTCTTCGGCAGCGAGTCGTGGGCCATCCCGACGATCGCGTTCGTCAACACGTGGCGCCACCTCGGCTACACCGCGCTGCTGATCTTCGCGGGGCTGGTGATGATCCCGCGCACGCTCTACGAGGCCGGCCGCGTCGACGGCGCCAGTGAGTGGCAGATGTTCTGGCGGATCACCATGCCGCTGCTGCGCCCGGTGCTCGCGCTGGTGCTGGTCATCACCGTCGTCGGCTCGTTCCAGGTGTTCGACACGGTCGCGGTCACCACGATGGGCGGGCCTGCCGACGCCTCCCGGGTGATCCAGTACTACATCTTCGACCTCGCCTTCGAGCGTCTGGACTACGGCTACGCGTCTGCGGTGTCGGTGGTCCTGCTCGTGATCCTCTCCGTCATCGCGTTCGTGCAGCTGCGGCTGATGCGGGCGAACGAGTCGGACCTCGCCTGAGGAGCGCCACCATGGTCACCGTCGACACCGCAGTCGCTCCGACCAGCAGCACGCCGGGCCAGGAGGCGGGCGGCCTGACACCCGGCCGCGTGCTGGCGTGGGCGTGCCTGATCGCGATCATCGCGATCACGCTGTTCCCGTTCTACTGGATGCTGCGCACCGCGCTCTCCAACGGCACCACGCTCGCCACGGCCGGCACCTCGTGGCTGCCGGTGGACTTCACCTGGGGCGCGTTCCGGCGCGTGCTCGGGCTCGCCACCCTGGAGGAGGCGCAGGCAGAGGGCGGCACCGGGTCCGCCGTCGACTTCTGGGTCTACCTGCGCAACTCGGTGCTGGTGGCGTCGCTGATCACGGCCGGGCAGGTCTTCTTCGGCGCGCTCGCCGCCTACGCGTTCGCCCGCATGCGCTGGCCGGGGCGCGATGCGGTGTTCTTCGTGCTGCTGACGGCGCTGATGGTGCCGCCGATCTTCACGCAGCTGCCCAACTTCCTGCTGATGCGCGACCTGGGCCTGATCAACACCTACGCCGCGCTCGTGCTGCCGTTCTTCTTCATGACCCCGTTCGCCGTGTTCTTCCTCCGGCAGTTCTTCCTCGGCATCTCCCGCGAGATCGAGGAGGCGGCCCGGCTGGACGGTGCGGGCCACGTCCGCACGTTCTTCCAGCTCATCGTCCCGATGAGCTGGGGCCCGATCACCACCCTCGCCCTGCTGCAGTACGTGCAGGCGTGGAACGAGTACTTCTGGCCGCTGCTGGTGGGCAGCGAGCGCAGCGTCCGCACCCTGACGGTGGCGCTCGGCGTGTTCCGCTCCCAGACCCCGCAGGGCAGCCTCGACTGGCCCGGTCTGATGGCGGCCACGCTGATCGCCGCGCTCCCGGTGCTCCTGCTTTTCATCGCCTTCGGACGCAAGATCGTCGACTCCATCGGCTTCTCGGGGATCAAATGATGCGCAGGCTCACCGTCATCGCGACCGCCGTCCTCGTTGCGCTCCTGCCGGCCTGCACCGTGGAGCGCCCGCCCGCCGAGTCCGGGGGGTGGGACGACACCGGCGAGGTGACCTACTGGATGTGGGACGCCAACCAGCTGCCCGCCTACCAGCAGTGCGCCACCGACTTCGAGGCCTCCAACCCGGACATCGACATCGCGATCGAGCAGGTCGGCTGGGACTACTACTGGGGGCGGATGCTCACCTCGTTCGTCGCGAACTCCGCACCGGACGTGTTCGTCAACCACACGTCCAAGTACGGCGACTACACCTCCCGGGGGCTCATCGAGCCGCTCGACGAGCTGATCGCGCGCGACGGGCCCGACCTGTCGCAGTTTGTCGAGGGCACCGGCGACCTGTGGGTCGGCGACGACGGCAAGCGCTACGGCCTGCCGAAGGACTTCGACGCGGTCGGCCTCTTCTACAACGCGACGATGGCCCAGGACGCCGGCATCACGCCGGAGCAGATGCAGAACCTGACCTGGAACCCCCAGGACGGCGGCACCTACGAGGACGTGCTCGCGCGGTTGTCCGTCGACGTCAACGGGGTGCGTGGCGACGAGCCGGGCTTCGACCCGCGCAACGTCGCCACGTACGGGCTGGGGATCACCTACCCGCCCGGCGGTGGGTCGGGGCAGACGCAGTGGTCGTTCCTCACAGCGACGCTCGGCTGGAGCCACACCGAGAAGCCGCTGTGGGGCACCCGCTTCAACTACGACGACCCCCGCTTCCAGGACACGATCGCCTGGTGGCGCAGCCTCATCGACAAGGGCTACATGCCACCGGTCGAGCAGGCGGTCGGCAACGAGCCCTCGCAGCTCATGCAGGCCGGCCGGGTCGCGCTGGTCACCGAGGGCTCGTGGAACATCAGCACTTTCGCGAAGCTCGGCGGCATCGAGTTGGCCACGGCACCCACGCCGATCGGGCCACGAGGATTCCGGGCCGCGATGACCAACTCGCTCGCCGACTCGATCGCGGCCGGCTCGCCGAACAAGGGCGCCGCCTGGAAGTGGGTGCGGTACCTCGCATCGCCGGAGTGCCAGTCGGTGGTGGCGCAGGGCGGGGTGGTCGTGCCCGCCGTCGCGTCCGTGGTGCCCGTGGCCGAGGCCGCGATCGGCGCGCAGGGCCTCGACATCACCCCGTTCACCCGGCACCTGCGCGAGGGCACGGCGTTCCCCTTCCCGGCCGCGCACCACGCCGCCGACGTCGACTCGATCATGGAGGCCGCGACGGAGCGGGTGATGGGCGGCAGCGCCGACGTGTCGTCGCTCACCGCGGCCAACGAGGAGGTCAACGCCCTGTTCACGCAGGGCTGACGGCCGTGGTGGCGCGGCCCAGCACGTGCTCCTGCACGGCCACGGCCGCGGCCCCGCGCGCCCACTCGGTGAACGGGAACGGCCGCACGTCCAGCCGCACCGGGGCGAGCGGGGCCTTCCGGTTCTCCTCCAACGCGGCGTCCAGCGCAGGACGGGCGACGTCGGCGAGGCCGATGCCGTCGCCGGTGAGGATCACGAGCTCGGGGTCGATGAGGTTGGCGATGTCGGCCACGAGCACGCCCAGCGCCCCCGCGGCCTCGTCGACGACCCGGCGGGCCGCGCCGTGGCCGTCCGCCGCGAGCCCGATCGCCTCGGCGTAGGTCACCGGACGGCCGAGCGCCTGCGCGACGGCTCCGGAGATCGCGCGGGAGGAGACGAGCCCCTGCGCACAGCCGCGGTGCCCGTCCTCGCAGACCACCGAGCTCACCACCGGGCGGTGCCCGATCGACCCACCGCCGCCGTGCGCCCCCTCGACCACCAGGTCGTGCACGACGATCCCGCACCCGACGCCCGCGCCGATCGTGATCACGAGCAGCGACTGCAGGCCGCGGCCGGCCCCGAACCAGTGCTCGGCCGCGGTGAGCGCCCTCACGTCGTTGTCGACGACGGCGGGCAGGCCGGTGGCCTCGTGCAGCAGGCCGGCCAGCGGGACCCGCTCGTGCCAGCCGAGGAAGTGGGCGCGCGCGACGTCGCGCCGCTCGACCACGAACCCGCCGATCCCCACGCCGAGGCCCGCGACACCGGGGTGCTCGGCCTGCAGCAACCGGGCGACGTCGGCGGCGGCACCGGCCACGGCCGCCGGATCGGTGCCGGGCAGCGGGCGGGTGTGCTCGGCGAGGACGTTCGCGCGCAGGTCGGTGACCACGGCGAACAGCGTGTCCCCGGTGATCTTCATGCCGACGAAGCGGCGCGGGGAGGGCCCCACGTCCAGCGGCAGCGACGGCCGGCCGGTGCGCACCGCCTGGTCGGCTCCGTTGTCCGGGCCGCCCTCGACGAGCAGCCCCGCGTCCACCAGCGGGCGGGTGAGGCGGGTGAGGGAGCCGGGGGACAGGCCGAGCCTGCGGGCCAGCTGCGCGCGCGGCAGCGGGCCGAACCGCAGCACCTCGACGGCGACGCGCTGGTGGCTGCCGTCGAGTTCGCTCCAGTCGACGGAGGGCGGAGTTTGTTCCGCGACGGAAGTCACCTAATGACCATAGCGAACCGTTCGGCGCGTCGCCGGGAATTCACCCGCGGCGACGCCTCACTCGGGGGCCGGCGAGCCGCCGGAGGGGAGCGGCGGCCACCCCACGCTGCCCGGGGTGAGGATCCCGGCCGGGTCGTAGCGGCGCTTCAGCGCGACGAGGTGCGGCCACCGGTCGCCGTAGTGGGCGGGCCAGTCGGTGGCGTCGCTCGGCACGGTGCCGATCGGGTAGCGCGCACCGCCTGCGGCGAGGGCTCGGTCGAGCAGCCGGCGGTTGCGCTCCAGCATCGCCGCGGCGAAGCCGGCGTCCGCGTTCGGCGGGCCGGCAGTCATCACGGTGAACAGGTGGACGAGGTCGCTCCCGTCCGGATCCGGCAGCCGCAGCGACGGGCGGGTGAGCGCGGCCCGGTGGTGGGTGTAGAGCAGCACGAACCCGCCCACGCCCACGTCGGCCGGGCCCAGCTCGGCGAGCGTCGCGCCGACGACCTCCTCGACCCGCGAGTCGGGCAGCCACACCGTCAGCCACGGCTTGGGTAGCGCGTCCCAGCCGATGGCGGTGCGCAGGCGGGCCACGGCCTCGTCGATGCGCGTGACGTGCTCCAGGTACTCGACTTCCCGAACCTCGGCTCCGGCCGGAGGGTCGAGGACGCCGTCGAAGGCGAAGGCGTTCAGGTGGTGCACCTCGCCGACCTCGCCCGGCCGCCACCAGTCGCCGAAGACCTCGGTGGCCTCGCCGCCCCGCGCCAGCGCGCGCAGGTCGGTGAGGAGCGCGGGCAGACGGGTGTGGGGGAGTGACCAGCCCCGCACCGTCGCCGGCGCGGGCACCAGGCCCACCGTGGCCTCGGTGATGATCCCGAACTGGCCGAGCCCGGCGAGCACGGCCTCGAACAGCTCACCGTCCACCGTGGGCGAGCAGCGGCGCAGCTCGCCGTCGCCGGTGACGACCTCCAGCTCGCGGACGTGGTCGACCTGGGCTCCGGCCGCGACGGCAGGCGGGACACCGCCCACGGACAGGGTGCCGCCGACGGTGAGGGCCAGGTATCCGGTGGCGGCCGGGATCGCGAGGCCGTGCGTGGCGGCGGCGCGGGCCAGCTCGAGCCAGGTGGTGCCGGCCCCGACCGTCGCCCGATCAGGGCCGATCGCGCGGACGCCCGTCAACGTCGCGGTGTCCACCACGACCCCGCCGGGCACGAGCGACTGCCCGCCGGTGGTGT
Source organism: Pseudonocardia cypriaca (assembly GCF_006717045.1). Lineage (NCBI taxonomy): Bacteria > Bacillati > Actinomycetota > Actinomycetes > Pseudonocardiales > Pseudonocardiaceae > Pseudonocardia > Pseudonocardia cypriaca. The sequence goes on along the minus strand of NZ_VFPH01000001.1, from coordinate 3,317,260 downwards.
TCCCCAGCCCGCGGGCCGCGACCGGGACGTTGTGGCGCCGGCAGTGCGCGACCATGCGGGCCACGTCGGCCGCCGAGCCGGGACGCAGGACCGCGGCCGGCACGCCGGTGCTGATCCGGCCGGCATCAAAGGCGTAGCGGCGGCGGGTGGCGAGGTCGACGTGGAGCGAGCCGTCGAGCAGGGGGACGCCTGCGGTGACGTCGGCCGGCCTCACGCCGCGTCGCGCAGGACCGGGCAGCTCATGCACCGCGGCCCGCCGCGGCCCCGGCCGAGCTCGCCGCCCGGGATGTCGAGCACCTCGATGCCGTTGCGGCGCAGGAATCGGTTGGTGGTGACGGTGCGCTCGTAGGTCACGACCACTCCGGGCGCGATCGCGAGGGTGTTGCAGCCGTCGTCCCACTGCTCGCGCTCCGCGGCGTGCACGTCCTGCACCGGGGTGAGCACGCGGATCGCCGGCAGCCCGAGCGCGTCGGCGATGGCGCGGTGCATGTCCTCGGGCGGGTGGTCGACCAGGTCCAGCTCCTTCTCCGTGTCGCCGGGCCGGATCGTGTACGCGGGCAGCATCCCGAGCCCGGCGTACTGCGTGAACGTCTCCGGGTCGACCATCGTCAGCACCGTGTCGAGGTGCATGAACGCGCGGGCCTGCGGCATCCGCAACGCGACGATCCGGTCCACCTCGCCGCCGGCGAAGAGCTGGCGCGCCAGCCGTTCCACGCCCTGCGGGGTGGTGCGCTCGGACAGGCCGATCAGCACTGCGCCGTCCCCGAGCACGAGCATGTCGCCGCCCTCGGTGGTGGCCGGCCCGTTGACCGCACCGGCGGACCAGACCGCGTAGCCGGCGCCCGCGAAGTACGGGTGCCAGCGGTAGACGGCCTCGTAGTGCACCGTCTCGCGCATGCGGGCCTTCTTGCGCATGCTGTTGATCGAGACGCCGCCGTAGAGCCACGCCGACGTGTCGCGGGTGTACAGGTGGTTGGGCAGCGGCTCGAGCACGAAGTCGTCGGGGTCGAGCACGTGGAAGGCGATCGACCGCGGCTCCGGGATCCGGTCCAGGACCTCCCGCTTCGTGATGCCGCCGACCAGGTGGTCGGTGAGCGTGTCCGGGTCCATCGCGTCGAAGCAGTTGCGCAGCGCGTCGATGGCGAGTGGCCCGTACACGCGGTCGTCGAAGATCCGGTCCAGCACGTACTTGTGCGCCTCCGGGATCTCCAGCGTCGTGCGCAGGAGCTCCCCGAACAGGTACACGGTGACGCCCCGGTCCCGCAGCAACGCGGCGAACCGGTCGTGCTCCTCCTGGGCTCGGGCGACCCACAGGACGTCGTCGAACAGCAGCCGGTCCTTGTTGCCCGGCGTGAGCCGCTTCAGCTCGAGACCCGGCCGGTGCAGGATCACCTCGCGCAGGACGCCCACCTCGGAATCCACCCGGTACATGCGCCACATCCTGCCGCGTCCGGCCCGGATCCGCGGGGCACGATGGGCTGGTGCAGCTGGACCGTCTGGACGAGGACATCATCGCGCTGCTGGTCGAGGACGCCCGCCGCAGCTACGCGGAGCTGGGGGAACGGATCGGCCTGTCGGCATCGGCGGTGAAACGTCGCGTCGACCGGCTACGGGCGGGCGGCGCGATCACCGGTTTCACCGTGCGCCTCGACCCGGGCGCGCTGGGCTGGACGGTCGAGGGCTACGTCGAGCTGTACTGCCGCAACTCCACCGCGCCCGGCGTGATCCGGGCGGCCGTCGACCGGTTCCCCGAGGTCGTCGACGCCAGCACCGTCTCGGGTGACGCCGACGCGGTGCTGCGGATCCTCGCCACCGACATGCGCCACTTCGAGCAGGTGCTCGAGCAGATCGGCGCCCAACCGTTCGTCGCGAGGACCAAGTCGGTGCTGGTGCTCTCCCCGCTGCTGCGCCGCGCGTCCACCCCGCCGCCGCACTGACCGTCGCCACCGGCGTGGGACGCTCGGTGCATGAGCGTCCTGGTCGTCCTGATCGGTGGAGCCGCGGACGGCCGCGAGTTCCGCGTGCCGGACGACGACCCCATCGCGACCTCGGGCTTGATGGCGCTGCCGGAGTCCGACGAGCCGGCGGGGGAGACGTTCACACTGCTGCGCTACCGGTGGGACGGCTCCGAGCGCGGGGACGGCGCGCGCCGGTTCCGGCTGGATGGTTAGAGACCTTGCGTGGGCGCGCCGTTCCCGGCTCGGGCCTCCCGGAGGTCGGGACGTGCCCTTGCCTCGTGGTGTGTCCTCCGGTTTGCGTCGATTCCGCGAGTCTGGTGGGCGGCGGGGTTGGCACAACAGCCGAATATTGTGGTTGCTCTGGTGGCCGTTCCCGGCTTGGGGGCACGCCGTTTCCGACGAGACCGTCTCTGCCGGGTGCCTGCGCGACTGTCCTGTGGTCGCGTTCCCCCTTCGCAGTTTGGTCTTCGAGTCCTGTCGGGTGCGTTCCGCGGAACGCTCTGCCTTCAGGCTGCGGTCTTGATCCAGTGCGGCAGCAGCGCGTCGAGGATCGGTTCGAGGTCGAGGCGCTCGCCGTACCAGTTCGGGGTGAGTGTGGTGCGGTTGATGCGTAGTCGGGCTCGGGTGTTCATTTCGATCAGGTCTTCGGTGTTGCCGGTCAGCGGTGTGGTGTGCGTGGGTATGGCGGTGCCGTTTGGGCGTAGGAACTCCCACCGCCCGGTCGAGCGCCGGATCCGGTAGCTGTGGTCGTGGATCAGGGTGTGGTGGAAGGTGCAGATCAGGAGCAGGTTGTCGGCATCGGTGCGGCCGCCGTGCAGCCAGTGCTGGATGTGGTGGGCGTGCAGGTGGCGGGTGTGGGTGCAGCCGGGGAACTGGCATCCCTCGCCGTCCCGAACGGTGAGGGCGGCGATCTGGGCTGGGGTGGCCAGGCGCCGGGAGCGGCCCAGGTACATCCGGTTGCCCGTGCGGTCGTTCAGCAGGACCTGCACGCGGGCATCGCAGGCGAGGCGTTCCGCGGTGGAGGCGGGCACCTCCGGGCCGCCCTGTAGGCGTGCTGCGCCGGTGCTGGCGTCGAGGTGCACGATCACCTGCGCCGGTCCGCGCTGAACCGCCGGCCCCGACTCCTCATTTGCGGTCCGGCTGACCAGGGTGAGCAGGGCATCGGCCCGGCGGGCGGCCACTCGGTCCGCTGCTGGGCCGGGTTCGTGTTCGCGGGCCTGCTGGTCCAGGTCTTTCGGTGCAGGTTGGCTGGGATGGCGTGGCGGGGGGCTCGGCGGCGCGAGGGCCTGGATGGCGGCGATCAGGGTGGCGCCGGCGTCGGGGGTCAACCGGGCGCGCAGGATCAGTGAGCCGTCCTCGTCCCAGTGCCAGGTCAGGGATCGGCGGGCGGCGAGGTCTTCGGGTGGGGTGTGGCGGCGTCGCACCGCCCGCACGACCCTCTCCACGTGGCTGGCGGTGCCGTGCAGGGCGATGTTGAGCAGTACTTGTTCGGCGGTGGCCGGGTCGGTGACGGAGGTGTGGTGCAGATCCGAGGCCGCGGCGGCGATCCGGGTCAGGGTCGCGGTGTCGGAGCCGGTGATCCGGGTGATCGCCCGGACCTTCGAGTAGGACACCCGGCCGGCGGCGAAGGCCTCGGTGATTTGCGGCAGGTTCCGCAGGGCGTGGGCCACGCGCAGGTGTTCGACGGCGGTGCGCAGGCTCATGCCGGCTCGCCAGGACAGCCAGTGGGCGCAGGAGCGGATGCCGTCGCCGGTCCAGCCGTTGCGGTGGTCGAACTCGGCCAGCAGTTGCAGGAAGCGGCATTGTGCGGCGGCGAGGTGTCCGGCCAGCCCGAGTAGTTCTGATTCCAGGTCGGGGAGTGGCATGGTGTGCAGTGGGGTGGGGAGCGGGATGACCGACACGGAAACCCTCCTGGGGTCGAACTGATGTTCGACTCTCAGGGTGGCATCCGGGTCCGACAGTTCCTGTCCCGCAGGAGCTGGATCGCGTTCCGCGGAACGCGGCGGCCCCGGCTACTTGCGCGGTACGGCGGTCTCGACGTGCATGCCCTCCGCATTGGAGAGGATGACCACGCGTGAGTGGTAGTCAGGGCTGGCCGGCGAGACGAGAAGGAACCATCTGTCGTTGGCGTAGGTGAGCAACTGTGCGCCGCTGTAGCGGTAGGCCCACTTGCCCTCGGGCGTCTCCGTCCGGCTCGCGGCGACGTTCGCGCCGGACAGGTCGAGTGGCGTGCCGCTGAAGATCGTCACCACGGCGAGGCCACTGGGATCCTGGTCGATCGCCGCCGCGCCCTTGCGACCGATGTCCTGGGCATAGGTGTTGGCCAGCGAGAAAACGGCCAGGCCGATGACGATGAGACCGAAGACGTTGGTGGCTGCGCCGAGCACTCCGGATCGTGTGAAGGTGGCCGAGCCGAAACGCAGGAGGACGAGCGCGCCACCGGCGGCCAGAACGATCCACGCATCCGGGGGCGCGGCGGCGACGCGGGCGTGGTCCAGCACCTGGAACAAGCCGATCAGGACGCAACCCGCCCCGACGATCGCCAGACCTGCCGGTATCCAGCCACTCGATGCTCCACCGAGCCCGAGCAGCGCCGTGACGGCCCGGTCGAGTGCGATGAGTACGCCGGCGACGATCGCGAGGATCACCACTGCGCCCAGCCCCACCTGGCCGCTTCGCAGGATGTAGCCCTGGGGCCCGAAGCCGAGCATTCCCGGGTCGATCCCGAAATACGTGAAGAAGGCCCTCGTGCGCACCCAGCCGATGTACAGCAGCAATGCCCCGACGACCGTGACCGGGGCGAACAGTGAGGAGAGTGTCGTCACGTCGTGCGCAAGCGTTCTGCGCTGCTGGCTGTCCCGCGTACCCCGTGTTCGGGCCGGCGGCCGCACTCCGGCGACGCGGGCTCGACGCCCGCGGACCACCGCCGTCATTCGTCAGCTTCCTGCGGCGTCGGAGGGGGAGGGCCCGCGGGGAAGTGGGCAGCAGCGGGCTCGCTCCACGTAGCGATGCTGTTACCGCTCGCACAACCGGTAGCCGGGCGCAGGCGGTGTGAGCATCGACGTCGGTGCGGGAGGCGACAATCGGCGGTGTGAGCGAGCAACGTGCGTCGACGGCGACCGACGACCTGGCCCGGGCCCGCGAAGGCGACGACGCCGCGTTCACCCGGCTCGTCGCACCGCTGCGCCGGGAGCTGCACGCCCACTGCTACCGGATGCTCGGCTCGGTCCACGACGCGGAGGACGCCCTGCAGGACGGGCTGGTGCGTGCGTGGAAGGCGCTGCCCACCTTCGAGGGCCGCAGCTCGCTGCGCTCGTGGCTCTACTCGGTGGTCACCCACGCCTGCCTCGACGCTGCGCGTCGCCGGGGCCGTCGCGCGACGCCGGTCGACCTCGGTCCGGCGAGCGATCACGTCGTGGCCGACTCCGTGCCGCGCACCGACGTCGCGTGGCTCGAGCCGTACCCGGACTCGATGCTGGCCGACGTGCGCTACGAGCAGCGCGAGGCGGTGGAGCTGGCCTTCGTCGCGGCGTGCCAGCACCTGCCCGGCAACCAGCGGGCGGCGCTGCTGCTGTTCGACGTCCTCGGCTTCTCGGCCGCGGAGATCGCCGAGATGATGCGCACGTCGCGGGCCTCGGTGAACAGCGCGCTCCAGCGCGCCCGCGCGGTCGTCGCGGAGAAGGTCCCGCCCCGCACGCAGCAGCAGACGCTGCGGGAGCTGGACGACGCGCGGCTGCGCGAGATCGTCACCGGCTTCTCAGGGGCGCTGGAGCGCCGCGACACCGACGGCCTCGTCGCGCTGCTCACGGAGGACGTCACCTGGACGATGCCGCCGCTGCCGCACTGGTACCAGGGCCTGCCCGCCGTCATGGACTGGGCGGTGCACGTGCCGCTGGGTTCCTGCGGGGCGTGGCGGCACCTGCCCACGGGCGCCAACGGTCAGCCCGCGGTGGCCTGCTACCTCTGGGACGACGCGGCGGGCGCGCACCTCGCGTGGGCGGTCAACGTCCTCACGTTGCGCGGTGACCGGGTCGCGGGGGTCACCTCGTTCCTCGGTCACGAGCAGGTCAGGGCGTTCGGTCTACCGGCCGCCCTGCCGTGATCCCTCGGCCGGGCGATTGCGCTCGAACCGAGCGCGTTCGGCGGTGAACACGCAACGATCGTGCGCGAGATGGCAGGACATCGCGATTGTCGCGCGGGCCGGGCGTTCCTACCGTGATCACCGTGACCAGCGTCCTGCCGAGGCCGGTTGCGGCCACCGAACCGATCGCCCGCCCCCGGCACTACGTCATGTGCCGTCCCGAACACTTCGAGGTCCGCTACGCCATCAACCCGTGGATGCGGCCCGGTGAGCCCGTCGACCGCGAGCGCGCCCTCGCCCAGTGGGACGCGCTGCGCCGGACCTACCTCGACCTGGGCCACCGCGTCGACCTGATCGACCCCGTTCCCGGGCTGCCCGACATGGTGTACGCCGCCAACGGGGCCACCGTCGTCGGCGGGATGGTGCTCGGCGCGCGGTTCCGGCACGCCGAGCGCGCGGCCGAGGCGGCCGCCCATCGCGCCTGGTTCACCGCAGCGGGCTTCCCGGTGGTGGAGCCGGAGTTCGTGAACGAGGGCGAGGGCGACCTCCTGGCCGTCGGGGACGTCGTGCTGGCGGGGCACGGGTTCCGCACCGATCCGCTGGCCCACGCCGAGGCCGCAGCCGTGCTCGGCCGGGAGGTCGTTCCCCTCACGCTGGTCGACCCGCGCTTCTACCACCTCGACACCGCCGTCGCCGTGCTCGACGACTCGACGATCGCCTGGCTGCCCGCCGCGTTCGCCCCGGAGTCCCAGGACGTGCTGCGGGCCCGGTTCCCGGACGCCGTCGTCGCCGACCCGGCCGACGCCGCCGTGCTCGGCCTGAACGCCGTGAGCGACGGCCGGCACGTCGTGCTCCCCGCGCAGGCCGTCGGCCTGGCCGCTGCCCTCGCCGAGCGTGGGTACACGCCGGTGCCCGTCGACCTGTCCGAGCTGCTCAAAGGGGGCGGCGGACCGAAGTGCTGCACGCTGGAGGTGCGCTCATGACGCTCATGCAGTCGGCGACCGAGATGCACGAGGAGCTCGTGCACGAACACTCCGCGCACAACTACCACCCCCTGCCGGTCGTGGTGGTGGAGGGCACCGGCGCGTGGGTCACCGACGTCGAGGGTCGCCACTACCTCGACTGCCTCGCCGGCTACTCCGCCCTCAACTTCGGCCACCGCCACCCCGAGCTCGTCGCGGCGGCGCACCGCCAGCTCGACCGGCTCACGCTCACCAGCCGCGCGTTCGGGAACGACCAGCTCGGCCCCTTCTGCGCCGAGCTCTCCGCGCTCGTCGGCAAGCAGCGGGTCCTGCCGATGAACACCGGCGCGGAGGCCGTCGAGAGCGGGCTGAAGGTCGCGCGCAAGTGGGGGTACGAGGTCAAGGGCGTGCGGGAGGACCGGGCCCGGATCATCGTGGCCGCAGGCGGCTTCCACGGCCGCACGATCAGCATCGTGGGCTTCTCGACCGACCCGGACGCCCGCGGGGGGTTCGGCCCGTTCACCCCCGGCTTCGACGTGGTGCCGTACGGCGACCTGGACGCGCTCGCCGCGGCGGTCACCCCGGACACCGTTGCGGTGCTGGTCGAGCCTGTGCAGGGCGAGGCGGGCGTGGTCGTCCCGCCCGCCGACTACCTGGCCGGGGTGCGCGCGATCTGCGACGCCGCCCGCGTGCTGTTCGTCGCCGACGAGGTGCAGTCCGGGCTCGGCCGCACCGGCCACGTCCTCGCGACACGAGGCGCCGGCACCGACGCGGACGTGTACCTGCTCGGCAAGGCGCTCGGCGGCGGGATCCTGCCGTTGTCGGCCGTGGTGGCCGACGACGAGGTGCTCGGCGTGCTGCGGCCCGGCCAGCACGGCAGCACGTTCGGCGGCAACCCCCTCGCGTGCGCGGTCGGCCGGGCCGTGCTCGGCCTGCTCGCCGACGGCGGGCCGCACGGCGTGCTCGCCGCCGCACGGCGGCTCGGTGCGGTGCTGCAGGCGAGGCTGGCCGAGCTCGTCGGCCACGGCGTCGTCGCGGTGCGCGGCGCCGGCCTGTGGGCGGGGGTCGACGTCGACCCGCGCCTGGGCAGCGGACGCGCCGTGAGCGAGGCGCTCGCCCGGCGCGGGGTGCTGGTGAAGGACACCCACGGCTCGACCGTGCGCTTCTCCCCGCCCCTCGTCGTCACCGAGGACGAGATCGGCTTCGCGGTGGACGCGCTCGCCCGTTCGCTGGCCGAGCTCGCCGGTCGGTGATCTTCCGGGAGTAGGCTCGCCCGCGTAGTAGCCGAGAGGGGAGCTCCGGGATGTTCTGGACGGTAGTGGGCTGGATCGTCTTCGGGTTGGTCGCGGGCTTCATCGCCCGCGCGATCGTGCCCGGCAAGGACGACATCGGCATCCTGCGCACGATCATTCTCGGCGTCGTCGGGTCCGTGGTCGGCGGGCTGATCTTCGGGCTGCTGACCGTCGGTCTGCGGGGGTTCCAGCCCGCGGGCTGGATCGGGTCGATCATCGGAGCGGTGATCGTGCTCGTCGTCTACAACCAGGTCACCGGCCGAAAGCGCAACCGCGCCTGACTCGGTCCTGCCCGCCCCGGTCACGATCCGTTAACGGTCGCCGGGTGGTCCGTGCTGCCCGGTCTAGCCCGTTCGGCGGAACGGACGTTCGTCCGCAGCGGTGTTCGCGAGCAGCTCGGGGCGGAGCATCCCGAACAGCGCGGTGAGCAACAGCTCCGCGGTGTGCTCCGCGGGCTCGTCCGGCCGGTTGATGCTGCGCAGCAGCAGCAGGTTGACGATCATCCCGCTGACGTCGAGCGCGCTCGGGAACGGGCGTAGCTCGTCCGTGCGCTGGCCGTGTTCGACGAGCGTCCGCAGAGGCGTCGGCACGGGCGCGAGCGTGCGCGGATCGCCGTCGTTGTCGGGGTCCGGTGGGCCGCTGACCTTGATCGTGTACTCCTCCACCGCCGACCAGAAGGACGCGGTGAGCCTGCGGTATCGATGGCTGATGCGGGCAAGGGCCGTGACCTGGTCGATCAGCGCATCCACGACGGGGCGACCTGCCGCGATGTCGCGTTCCGCCTCCCAGACGAGCGGGAGGATCAGCGGCCGGTACACCCAGCCCACGAGCACGTGCTTCGACGGGAAGTGGTTGTAGGCCGTGGCGGCGCTGACGCCCGCGGCGGCCGCCACGTCCTCCATGCGGGTGTCGGCCCATCCGCGGCTGCCGAAGGTCGCATCAGCGGCATCGAGCAGCGCCCGTCGCGTTCGGTCACGCTTGGTCCGGGCCGCCCGGGCGCGCGGATCGTCCGCTTCAGCGGGGTCGGAGGCTGCCATTGAGCGCAGCGTAACCGCTTGCGGGTCGAACTGCTCTTGACTCCAACTTGGGCGAGACCCAAACTCCCTGCTTGAACGTCGAACGACCTCGATCACCGCAGGGCACGGCGGCGATCGAGCCAGCGGAGGGGACCCGGTTCGGGCACCTGCAAGTCGGGGGACTGAAGCAGGTATCACCGAGCGCTCCGGTCGCTCCTCCACAGCGTGGATCAGCACGAAGGCTCCGCGAAAGCGGCACCGCAGTAACACCGAGCACGGCTCAGCACGATCGCAGTACGCGCCGTCCGTTCGACGGGAGGGCGCGCAGCCGCCGGCGATGGCTCCGTCGGCGCAGGGGAGGGGAACCCGATGTTCGCGACTGATCTTCTGCCAGACCATTTCCGCCGGCGCCTCGGGGCAGTGTCCGGCACCTTCCAGCTGTCCACGGCCCACCTGTCCGCGGCCCAGCTGTCCACGGCAGTGACGCGATGAGCGCGCCCGCGGCGGTGGCCGTCTCCACCGTCGGGCCGGTCGGCCGTGTAGCCGTCACCGATCCGGCTACGGGCGTGTCCGTGGCGCCGTTGCCGGACCCCGCGCTGCTGGATCCGGCACCGGCGGACACCGCCGCCGCACCCGAACCAGAGCCGTCGATCATGGAGGGCCTGTTGCGGGCCGCGGTCGAAGGCGAACCACGCGCACGGGAGCGGCTGCTCGCCGAGATCCACCCGCTGGTGCTGCGGTACTGCCGGGCCCGGCTGGGTCGCCAGGAGACGTTGATGGGCTCGGCCGACGACGTGGCGCAGGAGGTCTGCCTCGCGGTCGTCAACGCGCTGCCCGGTTACACGTTGCGCGGGCTGTCGTTCCGCGCGTTCGTGTACGGGATCGCGGCGCACAAGGTCACCGACGCGTTCCGGGCGATCGGGCGCAACCGGTCCGAGCCCGTGGCGGACATCCCGGACACGCCGCTCGCGCACGACGGCCCGGAGTACCAGCTCCTCCAGGCGGAGCTCACAGAACGGCTCGGGGCGCTGCTGCACCTGCTCACGCCGCGGCAGCGCGAGGTGCTCGTGCTGCGCATCGCCGTCGGGCTCTCGGCCGAGGAGACCGCGCAGGCGGTCGGATCCACCCCGGGCGCCGTCCGCGTCACCCAGCACAGGGCGCTCAACCGGCTTCGCCGCAAGATCGTGCCGGCGGGTGCCGTACTCGCGGACGACCAGGACGACGACGAGTAGAGAACACCGCGTCATCTAGAAAACACCGGGTCATCGGCCGGATCCACCGGCGAGCCCTGACGGTGACGGGATGCGGCCGGGGAGTAACCTGAGGAGATCAAGAGCGGCGATCAGGTTGCGCCGCCCGGGATCCGGGGAGGCTTCGTGTCGGCTGGCCAGATCGCGGCGCTCATCGCCGCGGGGGCCTTCGTGGTCCTCGTGCTGCTGCTGGCCGTCCCGCTGCTGAAGCTCGGCCGCACGCTCGACGAGGCCACCATCGCCATCCGCAAGGCCCACGAGGGCGGCGACCCGATCCTGCGTGATGCGCAGACCACGCTGCACCAGGTGAACACGCAGCTGGAGCGGGTCGACGGGATCACCTCGAGCGCGCGCACGGTGTCGAGCAACGTCTCGGTGCTCACGTCGCTGTTCACCGCCACCCTCGGCGGCCCGCTGGTGCGCGCCGCCGCCTTCAGCTACGGCCTGAACAAGGCGATCAAGGCCCGGCGCGCCGGGCGCGACGCCGGTGCCCACTCCCGGCGGAGGGGGCGTCGGCGGTGAAGCGGCTCTTCTGGTTGGGGCTGGGGCTCGCCGTGGGCGTGTACGCCACGCGGCGGGCGTCCGAGGCGGCCCACGCCCTCACCCCGGCCGGGGTGGGCGCCAACCTCGCCGACGGCCTGCGTGAGCTGGGCGCCGGTCTTGGTGCGTTCGGCGCCGAGGTACGCGCCGGGATGACGGAGCGGGAGCGGGAGCTCGCCGACCTGGTGGAGCGCCGCACGGGAGCACCTCTCCCCGCGATGAGCGACGCGTTCGCCGACCCCGAGCCCGCCGATGCACGGCGGCCGGCCCCCCGCGCGCGAGCGCGCAGGGCAGGGGCCTGACGGCGCCGGTTCCCCGGCGCGTCCCCCTGCCGTCCCACGTCCCGTTCGCTGCGGGAGACTGAGCCGCGCCGCCTTCTCCGACGCCTGCCTCCCGTTCGACCCTTGGAAGCCAACCGTGCAGACCCACGAGATCACCCGTCGGTTCACCGAGCACTTCGTCAACGCCGGCCACACCCGCGTACCGAGCGCCTCGCTGATCCTCGACGACCCGAACCTGCTCTTCGTCAACGCGGGCATGGTGCAGTTCAAGCCGTACTTCCTCGGGCAGGTCCCGCCGCCGTACCCGCGGGCCACCTCGATCCAGAAGTGCGTGCGCACCGGCGACATCGACGAGGTCGGCAAGACCACCCGCCACAACACGTTCTTCCAGATGGCCGGGAACTTCTCCTTCGGCGACTACTTCAAGGAAGGCGCGATCGAGCACGCCTGGAACCTGGTCACCGGCAGCCAGGACACGGGCGGCTACGGCTTCGACCCGGACCGCATCTGGGTCACCGTCTACCAGGACGACGACGAGGCGATCGCGCTGTGGCGGCGCATCGCCGGGCTGCCCGAGGAGCGGATCCAGCGCCGCGGCGGCGACGACAACTACTGGGACATGGGCGTGCCCGGCCCAGGCGGCCCGTGCTCGGAGATCTACTTCGACCGCGGGCCCGAGCACGGCCGCGAGGGTGGCCCCGTCGCCGACGAGGACCGCTACCTCGAGATCTGGAACCTCGTCTTCATGCAGGACGAGCGCGGTGAGCTCTCGCCGAAGAAGGGGCACCCGCCGATCGGCAGCCTGCCGAAGAAGAACATCGACACCGGCATGGGCATCGAGCGGGTGGCCTACCTGCTGCAGGGCGTCGACAACGTCTACGAGACCGATCTGGTCCGGCCGGTGATCGCCCGCGCCGAGGAGTTCTCCGGACGCCGCTACGGCGCTAACCACGACGACGACGTCCGGTTCCGCGTGATCGCCGACCACGCCCGCTCCGGCGTGATGATCATCGGGGACGGTGTCACCCCGTCCAACGAGGGCCGCGGCTACGTGCTGCGCAGGCTGCTGCGGCGCATCGTGCGCTCGGCCCGGCTGCTCGGCGTGCACGAGCCGGTGCTCGGCTCGTTCGCCGAGGTGGTGCGCGACGCGATGGCCCCGTCCTACCCCGAGCTGGTCACCGACTTCGAGCGGATCTCGGCCGTGGTGCGGGCCGAGGAGGAGGCCTTCCTCGCCACGCTCACCGCGGGGTCGCGGATCTTCGACACCGCCGTCGCGGCCACCAAGCAGGCGGGTGGCAGCCGGCTGGCCGGTGACAAGGCGTTCCAGCTGCACGACACGTACGGCTTCCCGATCGACCTCACGCTCGAGATGGCGTCGGAGGCGGGCCTCACCGTCGACGAGCAGGGCTTCCGCTCCCTGATGGAGGAGCAGCGGGCCCGGGCCAAGGCCGACGCCGCCAAGCACAAGGTGGGCCACGGCGACGCCTCGGTGTACCGCGCGGTGCTCGACACGGCCGGTGGCAGCGAGTTCCTCGGCTACACCGACCTCGCCGCCGAGGCCCGTGTCGTCGGGCTCGTCGTCGACGGCGCCGGTGTGCCCGCCGCGGGCGCGGGAACCAAGGTTGAGGTCGTGCTCGACCGCACCCCGTTCTACGCCGAGGGCGGTGGGCAGCTCGCCGACACCGGCTGGATCCGCGGCGACGGGTTCACCGTCGACGTCGAGGACGTCCAGTCGCCCGTGGCCGGGCTGATCGTGCACCGCGGCACGGTGACCGCGGGCGAGGCCCAGGTGGACGCAGGAGTCCAGGCCGAGGTCGACACCGGCAGGCGGGCCGCGGTGTCGCGGTCGCACTCGGCCACCCACCTCGTGCACGCCGGCATGCGCAAGCACCTCGGCGACGCCGCCGCCCAGGCGGGTTCGCTCAACGCCCCCGGCCGGCTGCGGTTCGACTTCACCTCTCCCGGCGGGGCCGTGCCGACGTCCGTGCTCACCGACGTCGAGGACGAGGTCAACGCCGTCCTGCAGAACGACGAGGAGGTCCGCTGGTTCGTGACCTCCCAGGACGAGGCCCGCAAGCTCGGTGCGCTCGCGCTCTTCGGCGAGAAGTACGGCGACAAGGTGCGCATCGTCGAGATCGGCGACTACTCCCGGGAGCTCTGCGGCGGCACGCACGTGCACCGCTCCGGCCAGCTCGGCCTCGTGAAGCTGCTGTCGGAAGCCTCGATCGGGTCCGGCGTGCGGCGCGTCGAGGCCCTCGTCGGGCTCGACGCGTTCCGGTTCCTCGCCAAGGAGCACGTGCTGGTCTCCCAGCTGGCCGAGCAGTTCAAGGCCCGGCCCGAGGAGCTGCCCGAGCGCATCGGCGGCGTCGTGGAGCGGCTGCGGCAGGCCGAACGGGAGCTGGAGAAGGTCCGCGCCGACGCCGTGCTCGCCTCGGCGGGCGCGCTCGCCGACGGTGCTGAGGACGTCGACGGGGTCGCGCTCGTCGCCGTCGCCGCCCCGGAGGGGGTGAACGGCAACGACCTGCGGGCGCTCGCCTCCGACGTCCGCGGCCGGCTGGGCGCGCGGCCCGGTGTCGTGGCGCTCTTCTCCGCCGACGGGGGCAAGGTGTCGTTCGTGGTCGCCACCACGGCCGCCGCCCGCGACCGCGGGCTCGCCGCCGGGAAGCTGATCCCGGCGTTCGCCCCGGCCGTCGGGGGGCGCGGCGGCGGCAAGCCCGACCTCGCCCAGGGCGGCGGGACGAACCCGGCCGGCATCCCCGACGCGGTCGGCGCGCTGCGCGGCGCTCTCCGCGGGTGACGCGGGGGAGGCGTCTGGGGATCGACGTCGGCGCCGTCCGGGTCGGGGTCGCGGTCTGCGACCCGGACGGCGTGCTGGCCACGCCGCTCGTCACGGTCCCGCGCGACGCCGACGGCGGGTCGGACCTGCGGGCGATCGCCGGGCTCGTGGCCGAGCACGAGGCGGTCGGGGTCGTCGTCGGGCTGCCCCGGACGCTCGCGGGGAGGGACGGCCCGGCCGCGGAGACGGCCCGTGCCTTCGCCGACGCGCTCAGCGGTGTCCTCGACGTGCCCGTCGAGCTGTCCGACGAGCGGCTCACCACCGTCGTGGCCACCCGGCAGCTGCGCGAGCGCGGCGTGAAGGGCCGCAAGCAGCGCGCCGTCGTGGACCAGGCCGCGGCCGTCGCGATCCTGCAGGGTTGGCTGGACGCGCGCCGGCGCCGCTGATCGCCCCTGGTCGGAGGCGCGGTCGGCGCCATCCGGCCGACCCGCCGATGCGGCCGCGTTCAACCGATGGCTACTCTCCGGTGTCGTGAACCCGGACGGATGGGACCCCAGACGGCCGCCCCGCCCCCCGGGTGTCGGCGAGCGACCCGGGCTCCGTCCGGGCCCGCCACCCCACCTCCAGGGAAGGCCGCTCCCGCGGATCGGCTCGGGGCAGGCACTGCGTCCCCCACCGCCCGCGGAGTCCGGCGCCCCCACCGAGCCGGTTCCCGTCACGGGACCGCCCTCCGGCCGGCGCGCGGCTCCGCCCGAGCCCGCCGCTCCACGACAGGGGCCACCCGAGCCGCCACGGCACGGTCCGCCCGATCCCGCTCGGCGGCAGGGGCCGCCGGAGCCCGCTCCACGGCAGGGGCCGCCCGAGTCCGGTCCACGGACGACGGCCGGCCGGCGACACGATCCCGCGCCGCCCGTCGACGACGACGAACCCACCGCGCGTGCTGCGGAGCCCGATCGGGTGCCCGGGAAGAAACCCCGGAAGAAGGGCAGGCGCGCCGCGGTGCTCGTGCTCGCGCTCCTCCTGCTCGGGGGGATCGCGGCGGGCGGTGTGTACACGTTCTTCACCTGGTTCACCGTCCCCGACTTCGAGGGCTCCGGCTCCGGCGACCTCGTGATCGAGGTGGAGGACGGCGACTCCACCAGGCAGATCGGCACCGTCCTCGCGCAGAACGGCGTGGTGGCCGCGCCCGAGTCGTTCACCCGAGCGGCCCAGGAGGAGGACCGCATCCGCTCCGTGCAGCCGGGCTTCTACCAGATGCGCCGGCAGATGTCGGGCGCCGCGGCCGTCGCGATGCTGCTCGACCCGGCCTCCCGCGTCGGCGAGCTCGACATCCGCGGCGGAGTCCAGCTCGACGACACGCGGGCACCCGACGGCACGGTCGCGCCCGGCGTGCTGAGCCTCATCGCGAATGCCACCTGCGCCCGCCTGGACGGGCAGGAGCAGTGCGTGTCGGTGGACGAGCTGCGCTCCGCCATGACCGACACCGATCCCGCCGCCCTCGGCGTGCCGGAGTGGGCTCTCGAGGGCGTGAGCGCCGCCGAGCCGCGACGCAGGCTGGAAGGCCTGCTCGTGCCCGGCCGCTACGACGTGCCGCCCGGCACGTCCGCCGTCGAGGTGCTGCGCGGCCTGCTCGCCACCTCGGGGGAGCGGCTCGCCGCGTCCGGCCTGGTCGCGGGCGCGCAGAGCATCGGCACCGACCCCTACCAGGTGCTCACGATCGCCTCGCTCGTGGAGAAGGAGGCGATCAACCCGGACATGCCGAAGGTGGCGCGGGTGATCTACAACCGGCTCGGCGCCGGGCGCAGGCTCGAGCTGGACTCGATGGTGAACTACCCGCTCGACCTGCAGGCGCTGCGCACCACCGCGGAGGATCGGGCGCGGCCCGGCCCGTACAACAGTTACGCGGTAGCCGGCCTGCCCCCGACGCCGATCGCGGCGCCCGGGCGGGAGGCGATCGCCGCGGCCCTGGAACCCGAACCGGGACCGTGGCTGTACTTCGTGCGGTGCCAGACCGACGGCACGTCCTGCTTCGCGGAGACGCTCGACCAGCACGGCGCCAACGTGCGCGCGGCCCGGCAGAACGGCGCCTTCTGACCGCTCCTCAGTCCGTCGGCCTGCCGAAGAAGCCGGGCGGGGGCAGCGGCGACGGCGTGGTGGCCCCGTCCACGGGCACGGTGGCGCCGCCGGCGAACCCGCGCAGGTCGGCGCCGGCCAGCACCCGGGCCGGGAACGCGTCGCCCGCGGCCCGGCGCGCGAGCTCGGCCACCGGCAGCGGGGCATCCGACGCGACCAGGACGAGGTTGCCGAACCGGCGTCCGTGCAGCAGCTGCGGGACCGCCAGCACGGCGACCTCGGTGAACACCGCCGCAGCAGCGGCGACCTGGGTGCGCGCGAAGGCGAGCGCCCCGCCGTCTGCGACGTTCGCGGCGTAGACCCCGCCCGCGGCCAGAACGGCCGCTGCGGCGCGCACGAACTCCACCGAGGTGAGGTGGGCAGGCGTGCGGGCGCCGCCGAACACGTCCAGCACGAGCAGGTCGACCGACCCCGCGGCGACGGTGGCGAGCGCGCCCCGCGCGTCGCCGACGGTGACCTCGATGCCGGTGTCGTCGGCGGGCAACCGGGAGGAGACCAGGTCGACGAGCCCCCCGTCCAGCTCGACCACCCGCTGCGGGGACCCGGGACGGGTGGCGGCGATGTAGCGGGCGAGGGTCCAGGCCCCGCCGCCGAGGTGCAGCGTGCGAAGCGGCTGGGTGGGCGGGGCCGCGAGGTCGGCCACGTGCCCCAGCCGGCGGACGTACTCGAACTCGAGGTGGGTGGGGTCGTCGAGGTCGACGTGCGACTGCGCGGTGCCGTCCAGCAGCAGCGTCCAGCCCTGGGGGCGGTCGGGGTCGCCGACGAGCTCGGCCGTGCCGTGATCGACCTCGGCCGTGAAGACCGCGCGCGCCACCCGCAACTCCTGCCGCTCCACCCCCTGATCCTGCCTCGTCGCCGTACCCGATGTCTCACCGGCGGGACGCACACGGGTCCGACGGTCTGCGCCGCCGCGGGCCCGGCCGGCCCTGGTTGTCCACCTCGGGGTCCGGCTGTCCACAGATCCGAAGTGCTCGTCGAACCGATGCCGCGGTGAGCCGACGATCGGGGGCAGCAAGCGGACGTGGAGGGCGAGCGGACGTGGAGGGAGTGCAATGGCGATGTCGCTGGTGGGAACGGTGCTCGCGGGAACGGCGCCGGTGGGCGTCGCGCTTCCGCTCGTGATGCTCGGTGGCGCCGGCGTGCTGGCCGGCGCCGGTGCGCGGGTGCTGCTTCGGCGGCTGCGCCGCGGCACGCGGATCCCGCCTCCGTGGTGCGAGCTGGGGGTGGCGGCGCTGTGGACGGCCACGGGGGCGGCGTGGGCGGTCGGCCGGCTGCCGGGGACATGGGTGCCCGCCGTGCTCGGGCTCGGGTGGCTCGCCGTCGCCGCAGGCGTGGTCGACGTGCGGCACCGGCGGTTGCCGAACGCGCTCACGGTGCCCGCGCTCCCGGTCTCGCTGCTGCTCCTGCTGCCGGTGGGCTCGGCGGCTGTTGTCCGGGGAGCGGGAGGTGCCGCGGTGGCGGCGGCGGTGCACGTCGCGCTGCACCTCGCCGACCGGAGGGCGGTCGGGGCGGGTGATGTGAAGCTCGCCGCCCCGCTGGGCGCGGTACTGGCGGCGGTGGCGTGGCCTGCGCTCGCGCTCGGCGCGGTGGTGGCCGCAGCGGCCAGCGCTCTGCTCGCCGTGGCCTTCGTGATCAACCCGCGGGCGCCTGCGGGGGATCCGGTGGGGCAGAGCGTGCCGCACGGGCCGTCGATGCTCGGGGCCACCTGGCTCGTCACGGTCGTCCTGCTGGCTCTGGGCGCGGGCGGCGGTGGAGCGGGGAGGTGAGAGAATCGCGATCGTGCTGCGCTGGATCACTGCCGGGGAGTCCCACGGTCCTGCCCTGGTCGCCGTGCTGGAAGGCATGGTCGCCGGGGTCGAGATCACCACCAAGGAGATCGCGGCGGAGCTGGCCCGACGCAGGCTGGGGCACGGCCGCGGTGCCCGGATGAAGTTCGAGGCCGACGAGCTCGAGGTCATCGGCGGGGTCCGGCACGGGCTCACGCAGGGCGGCCCGTTCGCGGTCCGCATCGGCAACACCGAGTGGCCGAAGTGGGAGACCGTGATGGCGGCCGACCCGGTCGACCCCGAGCTGATCGCGGCACGGGCCCGCAACGCGCCGCTCACCCGACCCCGTCCCGGTCACGCCGACCTCGCCGGCATGACCAAGTACGGCTTCGACGACGCCCGGCCGGTGCTGGAGCGGGCCAGCGCCCGCGAGACGGCGGCCCGGGTGGTGCTGGGCACCGTGGCGAAGGCGTTCCTGGCCCAGGCCTTCGACGTGTCGATCGTCTCGCACGTGGTGGAGCTCGGCGCCGTGGAGGCACCGGAGGGGGAGGCCCCTGGTCCCGGTGACCTGGACCGGGTGGACGCGAGCCCGGTGCGGGCCTGGACGGACGAGGCCACCGCGGCCATGGTCGCGGAGGTCGACGCGGCGCAGAAGGACGGCGACACGCTCGGCGGCGTGGTCGAGGTGATCGCCTACGGCCTCCCGGTCGGGATCGGCTCGTACGTGCAGAGCGACCGCAGGCTCGACGCGCGGCTGGCCGGGGTGCTCATGGGCATCCAGGCGATGAAGGGCGTCGAGATCGGCGACGGGTTCCGCACGGCCCGGCGCCGGGGCAGCGCGGCCCACGACGAGATGGTGCCCGGAGACCCGGTGCGGCGCCTGTCCAACCGGGCCGGCGGCATCGAGGGTGGGATGACCAACGGCGAGCCGGTGCGGGTCCGGGCCGCCATGAAGCCGATCTCCACGGTCCCGCGGGCGCTGCGCACGGTCGACGTGGCCACCGGCGAGGCGGCCCAGGCGATCCACCAGCGTTCGGACGTCTGCGCCGTGCCGGCGGCGGGCGTGGTGGCCGAGGCGATGGTCGCGCTGGTCCTGGCCGACGCCGCGCTGGAGAAGTTCGGCGGCGACTCCCTCGCCGAGACCCGTCGCAACCTGCGCGGGTACCTCGACGCGATCGGCGGGGACCCCACCGACTGACTCAGCGGCCGCCGCGTTTGCGTGGGCTGCGGCCGCGGTGGGTCCCGGCGTGGAAGGCGCCGGCGCGGTCGGCCTGCCCGCATCGTTCACAGCACTCGGTCGAGGTGTTCCTGGTGGCTTCGGGGGCAGCGTCGGTGCTGAACGCGGCGAACGGGGTGCCGGTGCCGGCGCCTCCGGGCGTGCGCAGCTGCGGTTCGATGTGCGACTGGCGCCGGCGACGGGGAAGGGGGAGCTGTTCCCGGGCAGGCGGGGGGCCGTCGAGCGGCGCGGGCAGGTCGTCGGGGTGAGTCACCGATCGCCCTCGCAGCGCCGATCGCTCTCGCGGTGGGTCACCGGCTGCTCCGATCATCGGAATGCGGTTCCTGCGCACCATATCTGATCTCCGATCGACGCGCGGGCGCGGAGCGGTGCACGTCCCCGCATCGGGGGTGGGGGCGCGGTCACTACCCTGGGGTGCGTGCCTGTCGAAAGTCGCCCCACGCTGGTCGTCGTCGGCCCGCCGGGGGCCGGGAAGACCACGGTGGGCCGCGTGCTGGCGCGGCGGCTCGGCGTCTCGTTCGCCGACGCGGACGCGATCATCGTGGAGCGCACCGGCAAGTCGATCGCCGACCTCTTCCTGGAGGACGGCGAGGACGGGTTCCGGCGCATCGAGCGTGAGGTCGTCGCGGAGGCGCTCGCCACCCACGACGGGGTGCTCGCCCTCGGTGGCGGTGCCGTGCTCGCCGCCGAGACCCGCGCGCTCCTGCGGTCCCACCGGGTCGTGCACCTGAGCGTCGGGATGGCCGACGGACTGCGGCGCACCGGCATGTCCACGGCGCGCCCGCTGCTCGCGGGCGTCAACCCGCGGGCCACGTTCAAGGCGCTGCTCGACGCGCGTGCGCCGCTGTACCGGGAGGTCGCCACGGTGCAGGTCGCCACGGACCGGCTCAGCGCCAACCAGGTGGCCAGGGCGGTGCTGGAGGCGATCGGGGAGACGGCAGCTGCGGCGCAGGAGGACCCGGTCGACCCGGACGACCCGCTCGACCGCCCCACCCCGCGCGAGGGGGCGGCGCTCCCCGACCCGACGGTCCGCCTCTGACCGGCGCGGCCGTAGGGTGATCGCGTGAGTGGGACGGTGCGGATCGATGTGGCCACCGAGCGGCCCTACCCCGTGTTCGTCGGCCGTGGGGTGCGCGCCGAGCTGACCGCCACGGTCGCCGGGCTCGGCGCGGCCGCCGCGCTGATCGTGCACCAGCCTGCCCTGGCGGACGTCGCGGAAGCGGCCCGGGCGGAGCTGGAGGGCGCAGGCGTCGACGCGCACCGGGTGGAGGTCCCCGACGCCGAGGACGGCAAGGCGCTGGCCGTCGCGGGCTTCTGCTGGGAGGTCTGCGGGCGCGTCGGCCTCACGCGCGGCGACGTCGTCGTGTCGTTGGGCGGTGGTGCGGTCACCGACCTCGCCGGGTTCGTCGCGGCCACCTGGATGCGCGGCGTGCGGGTGGTGCACGTGCCCACCACGCTGCTCGCGATGGTCGACGCGGCGGTCGGCGGGAAGACCGGCATCAACACGGCGGCCGGCAAGAACCTGGTCGGTGCGTTCCACGAGCCGTCCACGGTGCTCGTCGACCTCGCGGTGCTCGACACGCTTCCGGCGGCCGAGCTGGTGGCGGGCAGCGCGGAGATCGTCAAGACCGGGTTCATCGCCGACCCGGTGATCCTGGAGCGCATCGAGGCGGACCCGGCGGCGGCGCTGGACCCGGCTGGCCCGGTGCTGCCCGAGCTGGTGGAACGCTCGATCCGGGTGAAGGCCGACGTCGTGGCGGCCGACCTGCGCGAATCGCACCTGCGGGAGATCCTCAACTACGGCCACACGCTCGGGCACGCGATCGAGCGCCGCGAGGAGTACCGCTGGCGCCACGGCGCGGCGGTCAGCGTGGGCCTGGTGTTCGCCGCCGAGCTGGCGCGGGCGGCGGGCCGGCTCGACGACGCCACCGCCGACCGGCACCGGGCGGTGCTCTCCTCGCTCGGGTTGCCGGTGAGCTACGCGGCGGACGCGCTGCCCGAGCTGGTCGAGTCGATGCGCGGGGACAAGAAGGCGAGGGCGGGCACGTTGCGGTTCGTGGTGCTCGACGGGCTCGCGAAGCCCGGCCGGCTGGAAGGCCCGGAGCCGGAGCTCATCGAACGCGCGTACGCGGCGGTATCGAGCGGAGCAGCCTCGACGGGAGCGTCGGCATGAGCAGCCGGGTGCTGGTGCTGAACGGGCCGAACCTGGGTCGTCTCGGCACGCGGGAGCCGGCCGTCTACGGCCGCACCACGTACGCCGACCTCGTCGCGTTGTGCGAACGCACGGGTGCCGAGCTGGGCCTGCAGGTGGAGGTCCGCCAGACCAACTACGAGGGCGAGCTGCTGGGCTGGTTGCACGAGGCCGCCGACGCGGGTGCGCCGGTCGTGCTGAACGCCGCGGCCTGGACGCACACCTCTGTCGCGGTGCGGGACGCGTGCGCCCAGCTCACCGCGCCGCTGATCGAGGTGCACATCACGAACGTGCACCGGCGCGAGGAGTTCCGCCACCACTCCTACATCTCCGGCGTCGCCACGGGTGTGATCGTGGGCCTGGGTGTGGACGGATACCCGCTGGCGCTGCGTTGGCTGGCCACGCACACCCAGGCCCAGGTCTGAAGCTCAGGCCTAGTAGCGCGGGTCGGGGTAGCGCGGGTCCGCCGGGTGCGGGGGCGGGGGCGGGTACTCCGCCTCGCGCCGCACGACCGGGCGGGCCTGCCGGGCCAGCACGACGCTCGCGATCAGGCCGATGATGCCGACGATGGTCAGGATCCAGCCGATGAGCTCGAGGTCGATCCCGCCCAGGTCGATTCGCACGGCGAGGGCGAGGATCAAGCCGAGCGCGATCAGCCCGATGCTCGTACCGATTCTCATGCCGACCGACTACCCCGGATGGGCACCTGCGGACACATAAGGTGACAACATGTCCTTCCCCGCGCGGCGATCCGCCCTGCGCGCGCTGCTGCCGGGCGCAGGCGTAGACGCCCTGCTCGTCACCGATCTGGTCAACGTCCGCTACCTGACCGGTTTCACCGGCTCGAACGCCGCGCTCCTCGTGCACGCGGGCGGTGACGACGCGAGCCGCTTCTGCACCGACGGCCGCTACCGCACGCAGGCCGCCGCCGAGGTGCCCGACCTGGAGCCGGTGATCGACCGGGCCAGCGCGCTCGCGCTGGCGAAGCAGGCGCGTGCGCTGGGCGCCGAACGACTGGGGTTCGAGTCGGACTCCGTCACCGTCGACGCGCACGACGCCCTCGCGGCGGCCGCCGGAGACGTACCGATGATCCGAGCACCCGGGCTCGTGCAGGAGCTGCGGGCCGTGAAGGACGCGGACGAGGTGGAGGCGCTGCGCCGAGCGTGCGCCGTGGGCGACGCCGCCCTCGCCGACCTGCTCGCGGCGGGCGGGCTGCGGCCCGGGCGCACCGAGCGGGAGGTGGCGCTCGACCTGGAGGACCGGATGCGGGCCCACGGCGCCACCGGGCCCGCGTTCGAGACGATCCTGGCCGCCGGGGCGCACTCGGCCGTGCCGCACCACCGCCCGACCGGGGCCGAGCTGCAGCGCGGGGACCTGGTGAAGCTCGACTTCGGCGCGCTCGTCGACGGCTACCACTCCGACATGACCCGCACCGTCGTGCTCGGCCCGGCCGCGGACTGGCAGCGGGAGCTGCACGCGCTCGTCGCGGAGGCGCAGGCCGCCGGGCGGGCCGCGCTCGCCCCGGGCGCGGAGGTCACGGCGGTGGACGCCGCCGCCCGCGGGGTGGTCGAGCGGGCGGGGCGCGGCGAGGAGTTCGTGCACGGCCTCGGCCACGGGGTCGGCCTGCAGATCCACGAGGCGCCGTACGTGGGCAAGACCGGGACCGGCGCACTCGCCGCCGGGATGGTGGTGACCGTCGAGCCCGGCGTCTACGTGGAAGGCCGGGGCGGGGTGCGCATCGAGGACACGCTCGTGGTGCGCGACGCGGGGCCCGAGCTGCTCACCCACACCACGCGGGAGCTGCTCGAGGTCTGACGGGTATCCTTGGGCGCGGACGACGGCGCCGTTGCAGCGCGCCGCTCATGGAGCAAACCCGGCGCGCCGGCGACACCTCGCGAAGTACTACTGCACCTCGCGACGTAGTGCGCGCCCGCGACAGACGCAAGGAGTCAGGCGCACGTGGCCACGACGAACGACCTCAAGAACGGTCTGGTGCTCAACCTGGACGGCCAGCTCTGGTCGGTCACGGCGTTCCAGCACGTCAAGCCCGGCAAGGGTGGCGCCTTCGTGCGTACGACGTTGAAGAACGTGCTCACCGGGAAGGTCGTCGACAAGACCTTCAACGCCGGCACCAAGGTCGACACCGCCACCGTCGACCGGCGGGACATGACCTTCCTCTACCGGGACGGCGCCGACTTCGTCTTCATGGACGGCGACACCTACGACCAGATCCCGGTCCCGGAGAACACGGTCGGGGACGCCGCCAACTACATGCTCGAGAACCAGAGCGCGATGGTCGCCTTCCACGAGGGCACCGCGCTGTACGTCGAGCTGCCCACGTCGGTCGAGCTGGTGATCTCCCACACCGACCCGGGCCTGCAGGGCGACCGTTCCACCGGCGGCACCAAGCCCGCCACGCTGGAGACCGGCGCCGAGATCCAGGTGCCGCTCTTCGTCACGACCGGCGAGAAGGTCAAGGTGGACACCCGCGACGGGCGCTACCTCGGCCGCGTATCCGGCTGATGCCCGAGCGGCTGCAACGGGCCCGCACGAGGGCGCGCAAACGCGCCCTCGACATCCTCTTCGAGTCCGAGGCGAGGGGCGACGACCCCCTGGCCGTGCTCGCGCACCGCCGCGAGACCGACGACGCCCCACCGGTGTCGGACTACGCCGCGATGCTCGTCGAGGGCGTGGTGGCCCACCGGGAGCGCATCGACCAGCTGCTCGCCGAGCACGCCGAGGGCTGGACGGTCGCGCGCATGCCCGCGGTCGACCGCACGCTGCTGCGGATCGGGGTGTTCGAGCTGCTCTGGGTCGACGAGATCGACGACCCGGTGGCGATCACCGAGGCCGTCGAGCTCGCGCGCACCCTGTCCACCGACGACAGCCCGCGGTTCCTGAACGGTGTGCTCGGCCGGATCGCCGACATCGCCGAGCACCTGCGCGCCACGCGTTAGACCAGCGCGCCGAGCAGGAGCCCCAGCACCAGCAGCGCGCCGGCCTGCCGCACGTGCACCCAGGCCAGCGCGGCGTACCAGAGCGGCCAGACCGGGAACCCGGGCGGCGGCTCGTCCGGCGGTGGTTGCCGGAACCGCGGCCAGACCTTGGCCAGCCGTGGCAGCGCGAGCACCACGGCGAGCGCGGGCCACGGCATCGCCCCGACCAGCACGCACCCGAGCACCAGCACGTAGAAGGCAGCCATCAGCCCGAGCGTCACGGTGCGGGCGCGGCGCTCGCCGAGGATCACCGGCAGCGTCCTGATCCCGAGCGGAGCGTCGAACGGGATCTTGTCGACGTGCTTGCCCATCAGGACCGTGGTGCACAGGAGGCCGTAGGGCAGCGAGGCGAGCAGCACCGCCCAGGTGATCGTGCCGGTGGCCGCGTAGTACGTGCCCCCGACCATCAGCGGGCCCCACACCACGAGCACGTCCAGCTCGCCGAGCCCGCGCTTCTTCAGCCGGAGGGGCGGGGCGGTGTAGGCGACGCTCAGCACGAACCCGGCCAGGGCGAACGCCACCACCGGCCAGCCGCGCGCGACCGCCAGCACCACGAGGATCGCCAGGTCGGCGAGGTTGACCAGCACGATCGCGGTGACCAGCGCGCGACGGGACACGAGCCCGGACAGCACCGGGTGCGGCGCGTAGAGGGCGCGGGGGTAGGTCGCCGTGTCGCTGCCCGCCTGCGTGTCGTACAGGTCGTTCATGAGGTTGTTCGCGAGGTGCGCCAGCACGATGCCGGTGATGGCGAGCGTGAGCCAGCGCCAGTCGAGCCCCGGCTCGCCGACGGCCAGCAGCGCGGCGACCAGCCCCGAGACCAGCGTCATCGGCAGGACGGCTGCGCGGGTGACCACGATCCAGCGCGTGACGGCATCCACCCGGCCCCCCGGCGGCGGGTTGGTGGTGCGCAGCGCGTAGGCCCACGACGACAGCCGGGACCGGCCCGTGGTGGCCTCGCTCACCCGGGGAGCGTACGTCGGACGACCGGTCGGTGGGGGATCACGCAGCCCGACGCCGGGCGTTGTTCCGGCCTACCGGATGAACTGGTCGACGAACCCGGCGCCGAGACCGACCTTCTCGTAGTGCTCCCGGCAGAGGCCGATGTAGTCGAAGACGTCGAACGTGCCGTCCGGATCGCCGTTCTCGTCGAGCCAGATGAGCGGGCCGGTGACGTTGAAGGTGATGCGGGTCGGCTCGTCGGCCTCGTAGGTGACGAGGGTGTGGCCCTCGCCGGGGGCCTCGTAGACGAAGTCGCCGGCGGTGGCGACCCAGTCGTGCTCCAGGTAGCCCCACCGGCCCGAGATCGTGTACGCGAACACCTGGTGCGGGTGGTAGTGCCGGTTCACCAGGCCGGCGCCGCGGGCCATGAGCACGTCGCACCAGCGGTTCTGGCTGGTCGAGATGAACAGCGGCCGGGACCCGACGGTCTCGGACAGCGGGATGTAGTAGCGGTCGTCGTCGATGGGCCCGTCCGAGACGTGCAGGTCGGGCAGGGCGCCCGGCCGGAAGACGTTCTCGATCGGCTTGATCTCGCGCCAGAACTCGGTCATACCGGCCACGATCCACCGGTCGCGCCGTGGGGGCCTTCCCCGTGGTGCACCGCGTCCGACCGAGCGTGCACCGCTCGGGCCCGCCACTCGCGCGGCGGGCAGCCGTAGGCGGCCCGGAACACGCGGCTGAAGTGGTCGGGGTTCGTCATGCCCCACGCGCTGCAGATCGACTCGATCGTGTGCCCCGCGAGGGCCTGGTCGGCCAGGTCGCGCCGGCAGCGCTCCAGCCTGCGCTGCTGCACGAACCGGGACACGGTGGCGCCCCGGCGCTGGAAGAGCTTGTGCAGGTAGCGCACCGAGATGTAGTGCGCAGCGGCGATCCGGTCGGGCCCGAGCCCCGGATCGGCGAGGTGCTGCTCGATGTAGGTGTGGATCCGGTGCAGCAGCAGGGTCGTCGGGTCCCTCGGCACCGCGGGCCCCTCGCTGAACAGGGACCGCAGCAGGCCCACCATGCTGTCGGTCAGCCCGTCGGACTCGACGATGGAGCCCTCGTCGAGCCCGTCGAGGAGCCCGGTCAGGAACGGTCCGACGCGGGCGGCGAGCCCGGAGTCGCCTGCGATGCGCGTGGCCGTGCGCGCCCCGATGCGGTCGGCGTGCGGGCCGAGCAGGTATTTCGGGAAGTCGAAGACGATCAGCTCGAACGGCTCGTCGCTCTCGATCGAGAAGGGCCGCGACGTGTCCTGCGCGGTGAGGTCGCCCGGTACGAGCGCGCTCGTCCGGTCCAGCTGGCCGACCCGGCAGAGCCCGCGGCGGACCAGGTACAGCTGCAGCTCCTCCGGGTCGCTCTGCCGGATGCCGCTGGGCGTGCGGATGCAGGTGTTCGGGTCACCGGCCACCCGGAACGCCTGGATCGGCCCGAGCCGGTGCCCGACCACCTGGCCGAAGAACGGCTCGGCGCGCGAGCCCTCCGCACGCCGGGACACCCGCAGCGGAAAGAAGATCTTCGACGCCGCCTCGTGCCAGCACTCGAAACGCTCGGCCGGCGGCACGGCCCGCGTGTCGACGAGAACGGCCATCGTCGATCCGCCTCCTCGCGGTCGGCTGGCCACACCGAATCCACGAGCCATCACAGTCGGCGTGCCGACGCGGTGTCAAGGCGATGGCGCGACCCGGCCCGCCGGGGGTGAGGGACGATCACGGTGATCGCGGCCTGGGAGTGCTCGGCGACGGTCCGGCCGCCGAATCCGTTCGGCGCGGCACCATCGACGGGACTTGGTCAATCCCATGATGTGTCTCGTTCCGATTCTCGGATCTGTTCGACGCCGATCTGTTCGGAGCGGATCTGACCGGTGACGGTCTGTTCACCCTTGACGACGCGCCGGATCATCCGGACGCGCTCGACCGGCACGACACGGGTGGAGAACTGCACCTGCTCGGAAAGGAGGACCACCTCGTGAATCTCCTCGGCCGGCGGCACCGACGTCACCGATTGGTCGTTCGCGGGTACGGGGTCGTAGACGAGGCGAACCTCCTGACGCCGCACCGGGACCGTGAACGTCTGCTCCTCGGTCACCACGAATGTGACCAGCCGGGCACGGCCCACGACCACATTCACGACCTCGGCCCGCTGCTGCTCCGCGGAACGCGTCACGCCGACCGCTTCCGGCCGGGCGGGTGATTGCGAGCTACTCATCCTGTGCCCATTCCGGGACGTGCGCCCCCCTCGTCGGCGCACGTCCCTCGATCCCTGGAAGACGTGGGCGTTCTGCGGAACGCGCACGTGGCGGGGCAGCTCGGTCAGCGCTCGTGCCTGCCGCGCACGCCACGCTCGGCTGCGGCTCCCTCGACCTCGACCGGGTCGATCTGCTCCTTGCGGACGGTGCCCTGGACCTGCTGCTCCTCGGTGACCGTCTCGGTGCCCAGCCGGACCCGCTCGACGGGAACGGTCTCCTTGCTGGCGACCGCGCGCTGCTCGGTGAGGGTGACCTCGTGCTCCTCCTCGGTGAGGTCGCCGCCCGTCATCGCGTCGCCGCGGTTGGCCTCGGTGATCGGCTCACGTTCGAGGGTGACCTCCTCGTGGGCGACCGGCACCGTCGTCGAGACGTTCTCGGACACGATGTACTTGCGGAGCCGGGCGCGGCCGGACTCGTGCTGCTCGGTGCCGACGCGCATCCGCTCCTCGCTGCGGGTCATCGCGTCGTCGGTGGTGGGGCCCGAGGTGTCGCGGCCCTGCACCCCGGGCTCCCCGGCGCGGTCGTGGCGCCGGTCGGCGGAGCGTTCGGAGGACATGCCGTAGTGGCGGTAGAGGTCTTGCTCGTCGGCTGCCGACAGCGCGGTGCCCGGGTCGTGGTGCGGCGCGGCCTTGAGCGCCTCCTTGTCGAAAGGCACGGTCAGTGCGGAGCCGTCCCAGTTGCTCCGGCCGAGTGGCACCAGCGACACGTGCCCGCCGAACAGGCCTGTCCGTACCGCCGCCCATTCCGGCTGGTCGGTGTCGTTGTCGAAGTAGATCGAATCAATCTTGCCGATCGACCGGCCGTTGCCGTCGTAGACATCGGCGCCGGTCATCTGGTTCGGGTCGCTCGTGTTCGCAGTGGTCATCGTGTCCTTCTCGGAATGGGTCTGCTGTCGGATGATCCGGGCTTCGAACGCGCAAGGGCGCGCCAGTAGATTTCTTTCCTGCACGCGAAATTGTTTCGATCGGCCGTACGGCCGGATCCCTCGGCGGCGTCTGGAACGCCGCGATCTTCCTTTCATTGATACGCGCGCCCACGACGATCGGGGTGAACCGCACAATCATGATTTCTGAATCATGGGTCCATTCGCGGTGGGCCGTTGAGGCTCAGTGCGAGAGACGTTATGTGTGCCGGTCCGGTCATCGCAACTCAGGGGAGATCTACATTGCTCGGGCCACCCGAACGGAGCATTCCCTACCCGGGAAGAACGTCAACAAACCACGCTCGAATCGTTTCTGGATCGGATGCGTGGGAATTGATCAGCGGCACCGGGTCCGCCGTCGTTCCGCCCGGGATCGGAGGGGTCGACCACGATCCGGACGGGCACCGGCTCGGCGCCGACCGTGACGAGGACGGTAGAGCGCCCCTTCAATGCCGTCGGCGTGGTCGAGGCCCGGAGGCGTTGTACGTCCCCGCGTTCGGCGAGGTGGGGCGGCAGAACGGGGCCGGGGCGTGCGTCGACGCCAGATGCTCGGGTGTCGAGGCGCTGCGGGCGGCGCTCGCCGAGCGCGTCGCAACCGTACGGGCCCCGGGGTGCCGACCTGCCGAGCGCGGCCCTGATCAACGCGAATGCGCGGCGCGGCCCCGGCGTCGTGGCGCTGTGGGCGCAGATCGAGGGAACCGCCCGGCTCGGGGTGCTCGCACATCTGCACACCGTCGGTGTGCCCACGTTCTCGCCCCTGGACCCGGCCCGGCCCGACGCCGGATACCGAGGGGCGTCCTCACCGCCGGCACGCCTCACGACGTTGCTCGGCGAGGCGGGTCGGGCTGTGTCAGGCGGTGGGCCGGGCCTCCGGTGGCAGCACGCCCCAGTCGATCAGCTGGTCGGTGAGCTCGCCGGGCGTCATGTCGTAGATGATCGACAGCGACCGCAGGTCCTCGGAGCGGATCGAGAGCACCTTGCCGTTGTAGTCGCCGCGCTGGCTCTGGATCGCCGCGGCGTAGCGGGCCAGCGGCCCGACCTTGTCGGCGGGGAGCTGCTGGAGGCGCTCCAGGTTGATCACGATCTTGGTGGCCGGCTCCGACCCGGACGGGATGCGGCCCTCCGGGAGCAGTTCGGCCACGGGGACGCCGTAGAAGTCTGCCAGCTCGGCCAGCTTCTGCACGGTGACGGCGCGGTCGCCGCGCTCGTAGGAGCCCACCACGACCGCCTTCCAGCGACCGCCGGACTTCTGCTCGACGCCGTGCAGCGACAACCCCTGCTGCTGCCGGATGGCGCGGAGCTTGCCGCCGAGCGCCTTGGCGTAGTCGCCCATCTGGCGACCTCCTCATCTTGCTGCTGGCTCGGCCGCGGGACCGAGCTCTTCCGGTGGTGCTGCCGGCCCGGCACGTGGTCGGCGCCGGCCCTCGCGCCCGGGTGGACCCCCCGCTACCGCGGCCACCCAGGGAGCAATGTCTAGATACGGAGAGTAATCATGCGCTCGGCCCGACGATCGGTCAAGTTGTCGTCCCCCTCGCGGTACCACAGTGGACCGAGACCACTCGAACGGCTGATCGAGCGTCCCCCGCCAGGCGTTACGTCCCCCGCAACGCGTGCCTGCCCCGCGTGATGGTGTCAGTCGCACCATCAGGCTGTGACGGGTGGGGTATGTGTGGGTGTCAAGAGAGCGTACGGCGTGTGACATCGGCGATGCCCCGGCGCGAGAACGAGGGCCTTCGGAGGCGGCGCTGGTAGCGTCCGGGCGACCGGTTCCTTTAAGCCCGTCCGGTGAGGCGGGGAAGGAGAATCTCTGTGGCGGAGCACCGCCGCGGGGACCCGGCAGGCGCGAGCGCACCCGCACGGGAGCTGCTCGGCGCCGCCGACGTCGCCCGCACCATCGCGCGAATCGCGCACCAGATCATCGAGAAGACGGCAACGGGCGCTGACGGCATGGCCGACGTCGTGCTGATCGGCATCCCCACCCGCGGCGCCGTGCTCGCTCGGCGGCTCGCCGCGGCGATCGCCGACTTCGAGGGCACGAGCGTCCGGGTCGGCTCCGTCGACCCCACCCTGTACCGCGACGACCTGCGCAGGCGCCCGGCCCGCGCCCTGGAGGACACCGCGGTGCCGGAGGGCGGGCTCGACGACGCGCTCGTCGTGCTCGTCGACGACGTCCTGATGTCGGGCCGCACGGTCCGGGCCGCGCTCGACGCGCTCTCCGACCACGGCCGCCCGCGCGCGGTGCAGCTGGCCGTGCTGGTCGACCGGGGTCACCGGGAGCTGCCGATCCGGGCCGACTACGTCGGCAAGAACGTGCCCACCGCCCGCGACGAGCAGGTGCTGGTGCTGCTCGAGGAGATCGACGGTGCGGACGCGGTGCGGTTGCGGAAGGCGGTGCAGGAGTGAAGCACCTGCTCTCGGTGACCGACCTCGACGCGGCAGCCGCCACCGGCCTGCTCGACACCGCCGACCGGCTCAAGCAGGCGCTGCTGGGCCGTGAGGTGCGCAAGCTGCCCACCCTGCGCGGCCGGACCGTGATCACGATGTTCTACGAGAACTCCACCCGCACCCGGGTCTCGTTCGAGGTCGCGGGCAAGTGGATGAGCGCCGACACCGTGAACGTCAGCGCGTCCGGGTCGTCGGTGGGCAAGGGCGAGTCGCTGCGCGACACCGCGCTCACGCTGTCGGCCGTCGGCGCCGACTGCGTGATCGTGCGCCACCCGGCCTCCGGGGCGGCGCACCGGCTGGCGGGCTGGGTCGACCGCGACGCGGGGAAGACCGGCACGCACACCTCGATCGTCAACGCGGGCGACGGCACGCACGAGCACCCCACCCAGGCCCTGCTGGACGCCGCCACCCTGCGCGACCGGCTCGGCGGCATCGCCGGGCGCCGGATCGGGATCGTCGGCGACGTGCTGCACAGCCGGGTGGCGCGCTCCAACGTCTTCCTGCTGGCCACGCTGGGCGCCGAGGTGGTGCTGGTGGCGCCGCCGACCCTGCTGCCGGTGGGCGTCGAGCAGTGGCCCTGCCGCGTGAGCCCCGAGCTGGACGCCGAGCTGCCCGCCCTCGACGCGGTGATGGTGCTTCGCGTGCAGGCCGAACGGATGCACGGTTCCTTCTTCCCGTCGGCGCGGGAGTACGCGATCGGCTACGGCCTGTCAGAAGACCGGGCGCGGCTGCTGCCCGACCACGCGGTGGTCATGCACCCGGGGCCGATGGTGCGCGGCATGGAGATCTCGCCGGCCGTCGCCGACAGCCCGGCCTCGACGATCCTGGCCCAGGTCTCCAACGGCGTGCACGTCCGGATGGCCGTCCTCTACCACCTCCTCGCGGGAGCTCCCGAGTGAAAGACCTGCTGATCAAGAACGCGCGGCCGTACGGCGAGGACGCGGTCGACCTCCTCGTCCGCGACGGCGTGGTCGTCGAGACGGGCTCCGGCCTGAGCGCGGACGTCGACGTGCTCGACGCCGACGGCGCCGTGCTGCTGCCCGGCTTCGTCGACCTGCACACCCACCTGCGCGAGCCGGGCGGCGAGGAGTCCGAGACGGTCGAGACCGGGTCCCGCGCGGCCGCCCGCGGTGGCTACACGGCCGTCTTCGCGATGCCCAACACCGACCCGGTGGCCGACACCGCCGTCGTGGTGGAGCACGTGCGCCGCCGGGGCGAGGAGGTCGGGCTGGTCGACGTCCACCCCGTCGGCGCGGTGACGGTCGGGCTCGAGGGCGTCAAGATGGCCGAGCTCGGCACGATGGCGCGCTCGCGCGCTCGGGTGCGGATGTTCTCCGACGACGGCCGCTGCGTGCACGACCCGGTGATCATGCGCCGGGCCCTGGAGTACGCGTCGTCCCTCGACGTCGTGATCGCCCAGCACGCCGAGGACCACCGGCTCACCGTCGGCGCCCAGGCGCACGAGGGTGTGGTCGCGTCGCGGCTGGGGCTGGCCGGCTGGCCGGCCACCGCCGAGGAGACGATCGTTGCGCGCGACTGCGCCCTCGCCCGCGAGGCGGGGGCGGCGCTGCACGTCTGCCACGTCTCGTCCCTGCGGACCGTGGAGGTGCTGCGCGCGGCGAAGGACCAGGGCGTGCGGGTGTCGGCCGAGGTCACGCCGCACCACCTGCTGCTCACCGACGCCGCGCTCACCAGCTACGACCCGGTCAACAAGGTCAACCCCCCGCTGCGCACCGGCGAGGACACGAAGGCGATGCGCGCGGCGCTCGCCGAGGGCGTGATCGACGTGGTCGCCACCGACCACGCCCCGCACGCCCAGCAGTACAAGGACACCGAGTGGGCCGCGGCGAAGCCCGGGATGCTCGGCCTGGAGACGGCGCTGTCGGTGGTGGTGCACACGATGGTCGAGCCGGGCCTGCTCGACTGGCGCGGGGTCGCCCGCGTGCTGTCGGAGCGACCGGCGGAGATCGCCGGCCTGCCCGACCAGGGCCGCCCGATCGCGGAGGGCGAGCCCGCCACGTTCGCGCTCGTCGACCCGGACGCGGTCTGGACGGTGCGCGGCGCGGCACTGGCCAGCAAGGCCACCAACACCCCATTCGAGGGGATGCGGCTGCCCGCCGCGGTCACGGCCACCGTGCTGCGCGGGCGGATCACGATGCGGAACGGGGAGGTGCAGGCATGACGCTCGGGGGATGGAAGCCGGCGGAGCCGGCGGGGCGGGCAAGCGCAGCTCTGGTCCTGGAAGACGGGCGGATCTTCCGCGGTGAGGCGTACGGCGCCCGCGGCGAGGGTCTCGGCGAGGCGGTGTTCACCACCGGCATGACCGGTTACCAGGAGACGCTCACCGACCCGTCCTACCACCGCCAGATCGTGGTGCAGACCGCGCCGCAGATCGGCAACACCGGCTGGAACGACGAGGACGACGAGTCCCGCGGCATCCAGGTGGCCGGCTACGCCCTGCGCGACCCGGCCCGCACCCCGTCGAACTGGCGCTCCCGCCGCTCCCTCGAGGACGCGCTGCGGGAGCAGGGGATCGTCGGCATCGCGGGGATCGACACCCGGGCCCTGGTGCGGCACCTGCGCGAGCGAGGCGCAATGCGAGCCGGGGTCTTCTCCGGGGCCGCGCTCGCTCCCGACGAGGAGCTCGTCCAGCGGGTGCTCGCGAGCCCGCCGATGGAGGGCGCCGACCTCTACGGCGCGGTCACCACCCGCGAGCCGTACGTGGTGCCCGCCGACGGTGAGCGCCGGTTCCGCGTGGCCGCGCTGGACGTCGGGATCAAGTTCAACACCCCGCGCATGATGGCCGCGCGCGGCATCGAGGTGCACGTTCTGCCAGCGGAGACGGCGATCGGGCAGCTGGAGGAGCTGGCGCCCGACGGGTTCTTCATCGCGAACGGGCCGGGCGACCCGGCCACCGCCGACGCGCCGGTCGAGCTCACCCGCGAGGTGCTGCAGCGGCGGATCCCCACCTTCGGGATCTGCTTCGGCAACCAGATCCTCGCCCGCGCGCTCGGGCGCGGCACCTACAAGCTGCGCTACGGCCACCGCGGCATCAACATCCCGGTGGTCGAGCACGCCACCGGCCGCGTGTCGATCACCTCGCAGAACCACGGGTTCGCGGTCGAGGGTGAGGCGGGGGAGCGGTTCGACACCCCGTTCGGCCCAGCGGAGATCACCCACACCTGCCCGAACGACGGCTGCGTCGAGGGCCTGCGGGCCCTGGACGTGCCCGCCTTCAGCGTGCAGTACCACCCCGAGGCGGCAGCGGGCCCGCACGACGCCGCGGACCTGTTCGACCGGTTCGTCGAGCTGATGAGGGAGAACGGCTGATGCCAAGGCGCGACGACATCCGGCACGTGATGGTGATCGGCTCCGGGCCGATCGTCATCGGCCAGGCCGCCGAGTTCGACTACTCCGGCACGCAGGCGTGCCGCGTGCTGCGCGCCGAGGGGCTGCGCGTGTCGCTGGTCAACTCGAACCCGGCCACGATCATGACCGACCCCGAGTTCGCCGACGCCACCTACATCGAACCGGTCACCCCGGAGTTCCTGGAGCAGGTGATCGCGGC
The DNA here is from genome assembly GCF_006717045.1 of Pseudonocardia cypriaca. NCBI lineage: Bacteria > Bacillati > Actinomycetota > Actinomycetes > Pseudonocardiales > Pseudonocardiaceae > Pseudonocardia > Pseudonocardia cypriaca. The sequence continues at coordinate 3,282,623 of NZ_VFPH01000001.1, read as the reverse complement.
GGAGCGCCCGGACGCGATCCTGCCGACGCTGGGCGGGCAGACCGCGCTGAACGCGGCGATCGCGCTGCACGAGAACGGGGTGCTCGAGCGCTACGGCGTCGAGCTGATCGGCGCCGACGTCGACGCCATCCAGCGCGGCGAGGACCGGCTGAAGTTCAAGGAGATCGTGCAGTCGGTCGGCGGCGACGTGCCGCGCAGCGCCGTCTGCCACTCGATGGACGAGGTGCGGGCCGCGGCCGCCGAGCTGGGCCTGCCGGTCGTGATCCGGCCCTCGTTCACCATGGGCGGCCTCGGCTCCGGCATGGCCCACACGCCGGAGGACCTGGAGCGGCTCGCCGGCACCGGGCTGGCGGCCTCGCCGGTCACCGAGGTGCTCATCGAGGAGTCGGTGCTCGGGTGGAAGGAGTACGAGCTCGAGCTGATGCGCGACAAGCACGACAACGTCGTGGTCGTCTGCTCGATCGAGAACTTCGACCCGATGGGCGTGCACACCGGCGACTCGATCACCGTCGCCCCCGCGATGACGCTCACCGACCGCGAGTACCAGCGCATGCGCGACGTCGGCATCGCCGTGCTGCGCGCAGTGGGCGTCGACACCGGCGGCTGCAACATCCAGTTCGCGGTCAACCCGGAGACCGGCAGGCTCGTCGTCATCGAGATGAACCCGCGGGTCTCGCGCTCGTCGGCGCTCGCGTCGAAGGCCACCGGATTCCCGATCGCGAAGATCGCCGCGAGGCTCGCGATCGGCTACACCCTCGACGAGATCCGCAACGACATCACCGGCGAGACCCCGGCCGCGTTCGAGCCGACGCTGGACTACGTCGTGGTGAAGGTCCCGCGGTTCGCGTTCGAGAAGTTCCCCGGCGCCGACCCCGAGCTCACCACCACGATGAAGAGCGTCGGCGAGGCGATGGCGCTCGGCCGCTCGTTCCCCGAGGCCCTGGGCAAGGCGCTGCGGTCGATGGAGACCTCGCGGGTCGGGTTCTGGACCGCTCCCGACCCCGACGGCGAGCCGGACGTGGCCGCGGCCCGGGACGGGCGGATCTACGCCGTCGAGCGCGCGCTGCGGCTCGGTCGCACGGTGGCCGACGTGGCGGCCGAGTCGGGCATCGACCCGTGGTTCGTCGACCAGATCCTGGCGCTCACCGAGCTGCGGCAGGAGATCGAGGACGCCCCGGTGCTCGACGGCGCACTGCTGCGGCGCGCGAAGCGGGCGGGCCTGTCGGACCGGCAGGTCGCCGTGCTGCGCCCGGAGCTGGCCGGTGAGGACGGCGTGCGTGCCCTGCGGCACCGCCTCGGCATCCGGCCGGTCTACAAGACCGTGGACACCTGCGCCGCGGAGTTCGCCGCGAGGACGCCGTACCACTACAGCGCCTACGAGACCGACCCCGCCGCGGAGTCGGAGATCGCGCCGCAGACCGAGAAGCCGAAGGTCCTGATCCTCGGCTCGGGGCCCAACCGCATCGGGCAGGGCATCGAGTTCGACTACTCGTGCGTCCACGCCGTGATGGCGCTGCGCGAGGCCGGGTTCGAGACCGTGATGGTCAACTGCAACCCCGAGACCGTCTCCACCGACTACGACACGGCCGACCGGCTGTACTTCGAGCCGCTCACCTTCGAGGACGTCCTCGAGGTCGTGCACGCCGAGCAGCAGTCCGGCACCGTCGCCGGGGTCATCGTGCAGCTGGGCGGGCAGACCCCGCTGGGGCTCGCGCAGCGGCTCACCGCCGCCGGCGTGCCGGTCGTCGGCACGTCCGCGGCCGCGATCGACCTCGCCGAGGACCGCGGCGCGTTCGGCGAGGTGCTGCGCCGGGCCGGGCTGCCCGCACCCGCGTTCGGGATGGCCACCTCGTTCGACGAGGCCCGCGCCATCGCCGAGCGGATCGGCTACCCGGTGCTCGTGCGGCCCTCCTACGTGCTCGGCGGGCGCGGGATGGAGATCGTCTACGACGACGAGACCCTCGCCGGCTACATCTCGCGGGCCACTGCGATCAGCGAGGAGCGCCCGGTGCTGGTCGACCGGTTCCTCGACGACGCCATCGAGATCGACGTCGACGCGCTGTGCGACGGCGAGGAGGTCTTCCTCGGCGGCGTGATGGAGCACATCGAGGAGGCCGGCGTGCACTCCGGCGACTCCTCGTGCACGCTGCCGCCGATCACCCTCGGGCACTCGGTGCTGGAGCAGGTGCGCCGCTCCACCGAGGCGATCGCCCACGGCGTCGGCGTGCGCGGGCTGCTCAACGTCCAGTACGCGCTGCACGGCGAGACGCTCTACGTGCTGGAGGCCAACCCGCGGGCGTCCCGCACGGTGCCGTTCGTCTCCAAGGCCACCGCGGTGCCGCTGGCAAAGGCGGCGGCGCGGATCATGCTGGGCGCCACGATCGCCGAGCTGCGCGCCGAGGGACTGCTCCCGGCCGACGGCGACGGCGGCGAGCTGCCGCCCGACGCGCCGATCGCGGTCAAGGAGGCGGTGCTGCCGTTCCACCGGTTCCGCACCGTGGAGGGCGACGGGGTCGACCCGCTGCTCGGACCCGAGATGAAGTCCACCGGCGAGGTGATGGGCTTCGACAGCTCGTTCGGCGCGGCGTTCGCCAAGTCCCAGGCCGGGGCGTACGGGTCGCTGCCCACGTCCGGGCGGGTGTTCGTCTCGATCGCCGACCGGGACAAGCGGGCCATGGTGTTCCCGGTGCTGCGGCTGGCCGACCTCGGGTTCGAGGTGCTCGCCACCGCAGGCACCGCCGACATCCTCCGGCGCCACGGCGTGGCCGCCACCGTGGTGCGCAAGCACTACGAGGGCCTCTCGGACGGCACGGAGACGATCGTCGACCGGATACTCGCAGGCGACGTCGACCTGATCATCAACACGCCGTACGGCAACTCGGGGCCCCGCGTGGACGGCTACGAGATCCGCTCGGCCGCCGTGGCGCGCGGTGTGCCGTGCATCACGACGGTGCAGGGCGCGGGTGCCGCGGTGCAGGGGATCGAGGCGATGAAGGCGGGCCGCATCGGCGTCCGTTCGCTGCAGGACGCCCACGCGAGCCTGCTGAAGGCGCGCTCGTGACCCCGTTCGGGGCCCGGCTCGCCGACGCCGTCGCCGGCCTCGGACCGCTGTGCGCAGGCGTCGACCCGCACCCGGGCCTGCTCGCCTCGTGGGGGCTCACCGACGACGGCGATGGGCTCGCGCGGTTCGCCGACGCCTGCGTGGAGGCCTTCGCCGGGACGGTGGCCGTGGTGAAGCCGCAGTCGGCGTTCTTCGAGCGGCACGGCTCCCGCGGCATCGCGGTGCTGGAGGAGCTCCTCGCCGCGTTCGCCGGCAGCCCGACCCTGACGATCCTCGACGTCAAGCGCGGCGACATCGGTTCCACGATGGACGGCTACGCCGACGCCTACCTCGGCGTCGGCGCGCCGCTCGGGGCCGACGCCGTGACGCTCTCGCCGTACCTGGGGTTCGGATCGCTGTCGTCGGCGCTCGACACGGCGGCCGACGCCGGGCGCGGCGCGTTCGTGCTGGCCCGCACCTCCAACCCGGAGGGGGCGGAGGTGCAGCTGGCCGAGTTCGGTGGGCGGAGCACGGCCCAGGCGATGGTGGACGGCGCCGCGGCGCGCAACGCGGGTGTGACGCCGCTGGGCGACACCGGCGTGGTCGTCGGCGCCACCCGCGAGCACGGCCTCGACCTGTCCGCGCTGAACGGTCCCGTGCTGGCGCCGGGCCTGGGCGCACAAGGTGCCGCCCCGTCCGACATCGCGACGATCTTCGCCGGGTTGCAGGGCCTCGTCCTGCCCGCGGCGTCGCGCTCGGTGCTGGCGGCGGGCCCGCACGTCTCGGCGTTGCGGGCGGCGGCGGAGTCGCTCCGCGACGAACTGGTCGCGGCGTAGTCGTTGGTCGGCCCGGGTAGCGGGCTGCGTGCGGGTGTGCTCGCCCGGTGGACGGATCATTCGGCGCGGCCAAGGGGCCGTCGGAGGCCCGCAGCAGCAGCTCGGCGCGCCCGGACTACTGATCGGCGCGCTTGCCCGCCACGCCCCCGGACGGGCGGATCAGCGCCATCGGGCGTCCGGTCGGGCTCGTGCCCGGGAGGCACGCAGGCGACGGTCGGTCCGGTGCGCCGAGCGGGCGGGTCGAATCCCCGTTCGGGCGCTTTCGCGTGGTATCACCCGGACGGGTGGGCCCCGCGAGAGAACCGGCAGGTGGACCCCCGTTTTCCCTTCCCGGGCGGGCGTGAGTACGTTCGGTGGAAGCCGCGGGTCGAGGCCCGCGACGGTGGTGAGGATGCGCCTGGTTCTCAGGCCGCACGGAGAAAGACGGAGGAGACCGTGGCCCTTCCCCAGCTGACCGAGGAACAGCGTGCTGCCGCCCTGGAGAAGGCGGCTGCGGCGCGCCGGGCCCGGGCCGAGCTGAAGGACCGGCTCAAGCGCGGAGGGACGACCATCGGGGAGGTCCTGAAGCAGTCGGATACCGACGAGGTGCTGGGCAAGATGAAGGTCTCGGCCCTGCTCGAGGCGATGCCGGGTGTCGGCAAGGTCCGCGCGGCTCAGATCATGGAGCGGCTCGAGATCGCGCCGTCGCGTCGGCTCCGCGGGCTGGGCGACCGGCAGCGCAAGGCGCTGCTGGCCGACTTCGAGTCCTGAGATCGCCGGATCCGGGGCTCTGAGAGACTGAGCACTGTGTCTGATGGCGTGCGGAGGGGACGGCTGGTCGTACTGGCCGGCCCCTCCGGCGTCGGCAAGTCCAGCGTGGTCGACGCGCTGCGCGGCCGGCTGCCGGAGTTGTTCTTCAGCGTGTCGGCCACCACGCGCGACCCGCGTCCCGGTGAGGTCGACGGGGTGCACTACCGCTTCGTCGGCCCGACGGGGTTCGACGAGCTCATCGCACGTGGCGAGCTGCTGGAGTGGGCCGAGATCCACGGCGGCCTGCAGCGTTCCGGCACTCCGCGGGAGCCCGTCGAACAGGCGCTCGCGACCGGTCGGCCGGTGCTCGTCGAGGTCGACCTCGCAGGTGCCCGCACGATCAAGGCGGTGCTCCCGGAGGCCGTCACGGTCTTCCTTGCACCGCCATCGCTCGCCGAGCTCGAGCGTCGTCTGCGCGGGCGCGGCACCGAGTCGGAGGCCCAGTTCCGGCGCCGTCTGCAGACCGCCCGCGAGGAGATCGCGGCCTGCGACGAGTTCGATGTGGTCATCGTCAACGCCGAGCTGCAGGACGTCGTTTCCCGGTTGGTAGACTTGCTGGTCGGTGCCGGCCATCCCGCCGCACGGCCGTTCCCCCAGGAGTCTTCTTCGTGAGCATGCCGCTGACCGGTGTCGTCGCCGGTTCCACGCCCGAGGGCATCACCAACCCGCCCATCGACGACCTGCTCGGCCAGGTCAGTTCCAAGTACGCGCTGGTGATCTACGCCGCCAAGCGCGCCCGCCAGATCAACGACTACTACTCGCAGCTCGGCGAGGGCCTGCTCGAGTACGTCGGCCCGCTCGTGGAGCCGGGCCCGCGCGAGAAGCCGCTGTCGATCGCGATGCGCGAGATCCAGGCCGGGCTCCTCGAGCACACAGAGGGCGAGCAGTAAGCATGCCGCTGCCCCGGGTCCTGCTCGGGGTGGCCGGCGGCATCGCGGCCTACAAGAGCGCGGAGCTGCTCCGCCGGCTCACCGAGACCGGCCACTCCGTGCGGGTGCTGCCCACGCCGTCGGCGCTGGAGTTCGTCGGTGCCGCCACCTTCGAGGCGCTGTCCGGCCAGCCGGTGCACACCGGCGTGTTCGCCGACGTCCCGCAGGTGCCGCACGTCCGGCTCGGCCAGGAGGCCGATCTCGTCGTCGTCGCGCCCGCCACCGCCGACCTGATGGCACGCGCCGCGGCCGGCCGCGCCGACGATCTGCTCACCGCGTCGCTGCTCACCGCCCGCTGTCCGGTGCTGTTCGCACCGGCCATGCACACGGAGATGTGGGAGCACCCGGCCACGCGTGCCAACGTGGAGCTGCTGCGCTCCCGCGGCGTGATCGTCCTGGAGCCCGCGTCGGGCCGGCTGACGGGTGCCGACACCGGCCCCGGGCGCCTGCCCGACCCCGCCGAGATCGCGGAGTTCGCCCGGCTGCTGCTGGAGCGCCGCGACGCGTTGCCGCGAGACCTCGCAGGCCGCCGCGTCGTCGTTTCCGCGGGTGGCACGCGCGAGGCCCTCGACCCCGTCCGCTACCTCGGCAACCGCTCGTCGGGCCGGCAGGGCTACGCGCTCGCCCGGGTGGCGGCACAGCGGGGAGCGCACGTCACCCTCGTGGCCGCGCACACCGCCGACCTGGGCGACCCGGCCGCCGTCGAGGTGGTGCGGGTCGGGTCGGCGCTGGAGCTGCGCGACGCGATGCACGCCGCCGCGAAGGACGCCGACGCCGTGGTGATGGCAGCCGCGGTCGCCGACTTCCGCCCCGACGCACTCGCGGCGCACAAGATCAAGAAGGACGGTTCGGAACCGCCGCCGCTGCGGCTCGCGCTGAACCCGGACATCCTCGTCGAGCTCGTCGCCGCCCGGGAACCGGGGCAGGTGGTCGTCGGCTTCGCCGCCGAGACCGGCGACGAGGCAGGCGACCCGCTCCACCACGGCCGCGCCAAGCTCGCCCGCAAGGGCTGCGACCTGCTCGTCGTCAACGCGGTCGGGGACGGACGGGCGTTCGAGGTGCCCGACAACTCCGGATGGCTCCTGGGCGCCGACGGCAGCGAGAAGGAGCTCGAGGCCGGCTCCAAGGCGCTGCTCGCGTCCCACGTCTGGGACGCGGTGGCCGCCCGGCTCGACTGAGCGGGCTCCGGCTCCAGGTCGTCCTGTCCGTGCGTGGCGGCGTTCCCGCCGCCGCGGGTGTCGAGCGCGGCCTCGGGTGCGTTCCGCGGAACGCAGCCTTGGCGCCCACTTCTGCTGGTCCCGAGTGGTCTCGCCTGACTGTGCGGGATTGGTTGGACGTGAGGGTCGGGACCACCGCCGGTTGCGTGGCACCCAACCGCGGCGGGCTCGTTCTCACCGCCGTGCCCCCCGCGTCGGGGACGGCCGTCCACGCAACCACGGAATTCGGTGGTGAACCCAACCCGGCCACCCCCATGGATGCGGGGCGACGCCAACAGGGGGATCACGCGAGAGGTCAAGAGGTGGGGGAGCGCCGGGAGACCCGAGCCGGGAACGGCGCGCCCACCGGCGGCTTCCTGACCAGGCTGACTTGGCGTGAACCGATCAACAAGGGCGGGGAGGGGCTGCCCGGCGCACCGGCCGGAGGACCATGATCCGAACGTGCGGTTGTCCATCGCTGTGCTCACGACAATTGACACCCGATACACCGGATCATGAATGCCAAGATCGCGTGTAGCGGTTGACCATGGCTGTCCCGACAGCCATGGACAACCGATTCAGCGGATCATGGCGCGGGGACCGGCGAATCCGCGGGGCGGGCGCGGCTGCGGGTCCGGGGGCACCCGGCGCAGCCCGCCCCGCGGAGCGGGGGGCTCGGCTCAGCCGAGCAGTCCGCCGAGGCCGCCGGGCTGCGGCGCCTGGCGCTGGCCGGGGAGCTCCGAGTCCTCGGACTCGTCGGTCTCGGCCGGGTCGCTGGACTCGGCGGGGTCGCTGCTCTCGTCGGCGGTGCTGTCGCCGGAGCTGCCGGAGTCGCTGCCGGAGTCGTTGCCCGAGCCGGCACCGTCGCGGCCGGCGCGCGCGCTCTCGCGCGCCTCGCGGCCAGGGCGGCGCTCGTCGGCGTCGTCGGCGTCGCTCTCCGAGCCGGAGGGCCGGGCAGCGGCGGCCGGGGCGCGACCGTTCACGGAGATGTACTCCTGCGCCGCCCAGCCGCCGAGGTTGGTGAGCCGCAGGAAGCCTTCGCGGGCCTCGCCGACCTTCACCGCGGTGCCCTCCTCGCACAGGGCGACGATCCGCGAGGTGGTGTCCGGCTCGGCGCGAACGTTGACGTTCTTGGTGCACCTGCCGGGCTGCTCGGCGCTAGGGGTGGCGGTGGCGGTGCCGGAGAGCAGTGCGACGGCCGCGGTCGCGCTCACCGCGATCACCGCACCGACGGCGGCGGTGGCGCGGCCGGGTCGGTCGAACAGCGACTTGGGGGCCTTCATGATCAGGTTTCCTCCGTTGGCAGTGGGCCTTCGGACGGGTCCAACGAGCGTCTCCGTTACCGATTCGCTACCGAACGCAACATCACCGGATGGACTGACGGGGCGGGGGTGTGTCGCGCAACATGTGACGTTCCGTGTTCGCAGCGCGAGTAGACCTGGTGCCCCCGGAGCTCGCCGGGGCGTGGACTAGGCTCGCGGGTCGGACATCGGGTGAACGTGGGATCCGGTGGCAGTTCTCTCGAGAGATGCGGACGGAGTGGGCGTGGCGACACCAGGGCGGCGGCTGTTCACCAGCGAGTCGGTGACCGAGGGTCATCCCGACAAGATGTGCGACGCGATCAGCGACACGATCCTCGACGCGCTGCTGGCGCAGGACCCGCGCAGCCGGGTGGCCGTGGAGACGCTCGTGACCACCGGGCAGGTGCACGTCGCCGGTGAGGTCACCACGAGCGCGTACGCGGACATCCCGACGCTCGTGCGGGACAAGGTCCTGGAGATCGGCTACGACTCCTCCGCGAAGGGCTTCGACGGCGCTTCCTGCGGCGTGAACGTCGCGATCGGCGCGCAGTCGGCGGACATCGCCCAGGGCGTCGACACCGCGTACGAGAGCCGGGTGGAGTCCTCCGAGGACGAGATCGCCCGCCAGGGTGCCGGTGATCAGGGTCTGATGTTCGGCTACGCCAACACCGACACCCCCGAGCTGCTGCCGCTGCCGATCGCGCTCGCGCACCGGCTGGCCCGCCGCCTCACCGACGCCCGCAAGTCGGGCCTGCTGCCCTACCTGCGCCCGGACGGCAAGACGCAGGTCACCATCGAGTACGACGGCGACAAGGCCGTCCGGCTCGACACGGTGGTCCTCTCCACCCAGCACGCCGCCGACATCGACCTGGACGGCCTGCTGGCACCCGACATCCGCGAGCACGTCGTCGGCCCGGAGATCAGCGACCTCGGCCTGGACGTCGCGGACGTCCGGCTGCTGGTCAACCCGACCGGCCGGTTCGTCGTGGGCGGTCCGATGGGTGACGCGGGCCTCACCGGCCGCAAGATCATCGTCGACACCTACGGCGGCTTCGCCCGCCACGGCGGCGGCGCGTTCTCCGGCAAGGACCCGTCGAAGGTGGACCGTTCCGCCGCGTACGCGATGCGCTGGGTCGCCAAGAACGCGGTGGCCGCCGGGCTCGCCGAGCGCATCGAGGTGCAGGTCGCGTACGCGATCGGCAAGGCCGCCCCGGTCGGCCTGTTCGTCGAGACGTTCGGCACCGAGCACGTCGACCCGGTGAAGATCCAGTCGGCGATCACCGAGGTCTTCGACCTGCGCCCGGCCGCGATCATCCGCGACCTCGACCTGCTGCGCCCGATCTACGCCCAGACCGCGGCGTACGGGCACTTCGGCCGCACCGACATCGAGCTGCCGTGGGAGAACACCGACCGCGCCGGTGCGCTGAAGGCAGCGGCAGGCGCCTGACCACCCCGTGAGTGGATACGGGTGCTGGAGCACTCGTATCCACCCACGACCGCCGGAGGCGGCAACGCAGTGAGCACGGTGGCCCGGCGGGGTCGCAACCGCGGTGAGTGGCAGCCGGCTGCGCAGCTGCCCGTCGCGCGGGTCGCCGTCGACGTCCCGCTCGCGCATCTGGACCGCCCCTTCGACTACCGGGTGCCCGCGCACCTGGACGCCGACGCGGTACCGGGGGTGCGGCTGCGGGTGCGTTTCGCCGGGCGTCTCGTCGACGGCTACCTGCTCGAACGGGTGGCGGAGTCCGCGCACGCCGGGCGCCTGGCGTGGGTGGAGAAGGTCGTCTCGGCCGAACCGGTGCTCACCTCGGAGGTGGCGGCGCTCTGCCGGGCGGTGGCCGACCGGTACGCCGGTGTCCTCGCCGACGTCCTGCGCCTCGCCGTCCCGCCGCGGCACGCCCGCGTCGAGGGCGAGACCCCGAAGGAGGCGGAGCCGGCACGGCAGGCCGAGGTGACCCCGGCCGGGTGGGCCCGCTACGCCCGCGGCGCCGCCCTGCTCGACGCACTAGCAGGCGGCCGGGCCGCGCACGCGGTCTGGCAGGCGCTGCCGGGGGAGGACTGGCCGCAGCGGCTGGCGGAGGCCGTCGCCGCCACCGTCAACGCGGGGCGCGGCGCGCTCGTCGTCGTGCCGGACCAGCGCGACGTCGACGCCCTGCACGCGGCGTGCGCGCAGCTGCTCGGAGCGGACGGCGTGGTCGCGCTGACCGCGGACCTGGGGCCTGCGGAGCGGTATCGGCGGTGGCTAGCCGTCCGGCGCGGGCAGGTCGGCGTGGTCGTCGGCACCCGGTCGGCCGCGTTCGCCCCCGTGCAGCGGCTCGGGCTGCTCGCCGTCTGGGACGACGGCGACGACCTGCACGCCGAGCCGCGCGCGCCGTACCCGCACGTCCGCGACGTGCTCGTGCTGCGCGCCCACGGCGTCGGCGCCGCGTTGCTCGTGGGCGGGTTCGCCCGCACCGCGGAGGCGCACCTGCTGGTCGAGTCCGGCTGGGCGCGCGAGGTCGTGGCCGACCGGATGGCGGTTCGGGCCGCGATGCCCCGGATCGCCCCGGTCGGCGACTCCGAGGCCCAGCTCGCCCGCGACCCGGTCGCGCGGGCGGCACGGCTGCCGCACGTCGCGTTCGAGGCGGCGCGAGCGGCCCTGTCCGCCGGACGCCCGGTGCTCGTGCAGGTGCCGCGCTCGGGGTACCTGCCGTGGCTCGCGTGCGGCTCCTGCCGGGAGACGGCGCGGTGCAGGCACTGCGCGGGGCCGCTGGGGTTCACCGGCCGCGCCGCCGGGGACGCGGGTGGCGCGGAGCTGCCGCACTGCCGCTGGTGCGGGCGGCCCGAAACGGCGTTCCGGTGCCCGGCGTGCGGGTCGCGCCGGCTGCGGGCCGGGGTCGTGGGCGCCGGGCGCACGGCCGAGGAGCTCGGGAGGGCGTTCCCCGGCACCACCGTCCGCGCGTCCGGCGGGGGCGCCCCGGTGCTCGCATCGGCGGCGGAACGGCCGGAGCTCGTGGTCGCCACGCCAGGTGCGGAACCGCGCGTCCCCGGTGGGTACGGCGCCGCCCTGCTGCTGGACGGGTGGGCCCTGCTGTCCCGGCCGGACCTGCGTGTGGCCGAGGAGACCCTGCGCCGGTGGCTGGCGGCCGCCGGCCTGGTGGTGCCCCACGGCACCGGGGGGCGGGTCGTCGTGATGGCCGACCCCGAGCTGCCGGTGGTGCAGGCACTGGTGCGGTGGGACCCGGCCGGGCACGCCGGTGCCGAGCTGGCCGGGCGGGCCGAGGTGGGGTTCCCGCCCGCGGTGCGGATGGCGTCGATCGAGGGCGAACCCGCCGCCGTCGCCGAGGTGGTCGACGGACTGCTCGCCGACCTTCCCGCGGCCGAGGTCCTCGGGCCGGTGGAGCTCGAACCCGAGCGAGGGGACACGGAGGTTCGCGAGCGTGCGCTCGTGCGGGTCCCGCGCGCCCAGGGCAAGGCCCTCGCCGCCGCGCTGCACGCCGCCCAGGCCGGGCGCACCGCACGCAAGGCCGCCGACCCGGTCCGGGTCCGGCTCGACCCGGTCGAGATCGGCTGAGGTGCCGGACCGGCAGCGTGGCAGAATCGAGGGTCGCCGCCGCGCGTGCCGCTCCCGCGCCACCTGACCGCCTGCGCGGCGCTGCCCGAAGGAGTTGCGTGTCCGTCCTGCCCGTCCGGCTGTTCGGTGACCCGGTGCTGCGCACCCGGGCCGCCGAGGTCACCACGTTCGACGCCGAGCTGCGCAAGCTCGTGGCCGACCTCACCGACACGATGCACGCCGAAGCCGGCGCCGGCCTCGCCGCCCCGCAGCTCGGCGTGGGGCTGCGGGTGTTCACCTACGACTGCGACGGCTTCTCCGGGCACCTCGTGAACCCCACGTGGGACGTCGTCGGCGACGAGGAGCAGGTCGGGCCGGAAGGCTGCCTTTCGATCCCCGGCCTGCGCTGGGACTGCCGCCGCCACCTGCACGTCGTCGCGCGGGGCTGGAACATGCACGGCGAGCCGGTGGCCATCGAGGGCACCGAGCTGCTCGCCCGCTGCATCCAGCACGAGACCGACCACCTCGACGGCGTGCTGTTCGTCGACCGCCTCGACCCGGAGACGCGCCGCCAGGCGATGGCCGAGATCCGAGCGGCGGAGTGGTTCGGGGAGCCGGTTCCCGAGGTGCGCGTGAGCCCGCACCCCCTGTTCGGGAAGGTCCGGTAGTGCGCCTCGTCTTCGCAGGCACCCCGGATCCGGCGGTCCCGACGCTGCGGGCGCTGCTCGAGTCGGCGCGGCACGAGGTCGTCGCCGTCGTCACGCGGCCGGACGCACCCGCGGGCCGCGGCCGCAAGCTGGTGCGGTCCCCCGTCGGTCTGCTCGCCGACGAGGCCGGCATCCCGGTGCTCACGCCCGCGCGGCCGTCCGACCCGGATTTCCTGGCGCGGCTCGCCGAGCTCGCCCCGGACTGCTGCCCGGTGGTCGCCTACGGCGCCCTCGTGCCCCGCAAGGCCCTGGACGTGCCCCGTCACGGCTGGGTGAACCTGCACTTCTCGTTGCTGCCCGCGTGGCGGGGGGCCGCGCCCGTGCAGGCGGCGCTGCGCCACGGCGACGAGATCACCGGGGCCACCACCTTCCGGCTCGAGGAGGGGCTCGACACCGGGCCCGTCTTCGGCGTCGTCACCGAGCAGGTGCGCCCCACCGACACGGCCGGGGATCTCCTCGGCAGGCTCGCCACGTCCGGAGCCGGGCTGATGGTGGCCACCCTCGACGGGATCGAGGACGGCACCCTCGAAGCCCGGCCGCAGCCGGCCGATGGCGTCTCGCTCGCACCGAAGGTCACCGCCGCCGACGTCCGGGTGGACTGGGGTGCGCCGCCGGTCGCGATCGACCGGCTGATCCGCTCCGCCACCCCGGAGCCGGGAGCCTGGAGCACCTTCCGGGAGGAGCGGCTCGGACTCGGCCCGGTCACCCGCCCCGACGACGCCCCGGTCCTGGAGCCCGGGGAGCTGCGCGCTGAGAAGCGCCGCGTGCTCGTCGGCACGGCCGGAGCGGCCGTGCAGCTGGGCGAGGTGCGGCCGGTGGGCAAGCGGGCCATGCCCGCGCCGGACTGGGCGCGTGGGGTCCGCATCGCCGCGGGGGAGCGGCTGACATGAGTGGAGTGGGCCCGCGCCGCCAACGGCGCGACCGGGGTGCCGGGCCGCGGCAGTCGGGACCGCCGCGTGGCCGGCAGGGTCCGCCCCGGCCGCCCGAGCCGGACCCGACGCGCATGGCCGCGCTCGAGCTGCTCACCGCCGTGCGCACCCGCGACGCCTACGCCAACCTCGCCCTGTCCGCGATCCTGCGCCGCTACCGGCTACACGACCGCGACGCCGCCCTCGCCACCGAGCTGGGCTACGGCACCCTGCGCGCTCAGGGCCTGCTCGACGCGGTGATCGAGGAGTGCACCGACCGGCCGATGTCCCGCGTGGAGCCGGGCCTGCTCGACGCGCTGCGCCTGGGCGCCTACCAGCTCCTGCGCACCCGGATCCCGTCGCACGCCGCGGTCGCCACCACGGTGGAGCTGGTGCGGGCCGAGGCGGGGAGCCGGGCCGGCGGGTTCGTCAACGCGGTGCTGCGCCGGGTCGGCGAGCGCGACGAGCCGGGCTGGGTGGCCGCGCTCGCCCCACCCGCCGACGAGGACCCGGTGGGGCACTCCGCGTTCGCCCACTCCCACCCGCGGTGGATCGCGCAGGCCTTCGCCGACGCGCTCGGCCGCTCCGCCGACCCGGCCGCCGAGCTGGACACCGCGCTCGCCGCCGACGACGCCCGCCCCGCCGTCCACCTGCTCGCCCGCCCAGGCGAGATCACGGCCGCCGAGCTCGCGCTCGTCACCGGTGGCGAGGAGGCTCCGTACTCGCCGTACGGCGTGCACCTCCCGTCCGGCAGCGGTGACATCGGTGACATCGACGCGGTGGGCGAAGGGCTCGCGATCGTCCAGGACGAGGGCAGCCAGCTCGTGGCGCTCGCGCTCACCCGCGTCCCGCTCGTCGGGGACGACGCCGGCCGCTGGCTCGACCTGTGCTCCGGCCCCGGCGGCAAGGCCGCCCTGCTCGGCGGCCTCGTCGCCATGGACGGCGGCACCCTCGACGCCATCGAGCCGAGCGAGCACCGCGCCGGTCTGGTGCGCCGGGCCACCGACGGGCTCCCGGTGACCGTGCACCAGGCCGACGGCCGCGAGGCGCCGCTGCCCGATGCGGCGTTCGACCGCGTCCTCGTCGACGCGCCCTGCACCGGCCTCGGCGCGCTGCGCCGCCGCCCCGAGGCCCGCTGGCGGCGGCAGCCGTCGGACGTGGCGGGACTCACGGCCCTGCAGCGGCAGCTGCTCACCGCCGCGTTGCGGCACGTGCGGCCCGGTGGCGTGGTGGCGTACGTCACCTGCTCGCCGCACCTCGCGGAGACGGCCGGGGTGCTGGCGACGGTCCGGCGTGCCCACCCGAAGGTGGAGCAGCTCGACGCGCGGGAGTACCTGCCCGGCGTGCCCGATCTGGGTGACGGGCCCACCGTGCAGCTGTGGCCGCACCGGCACGGCACCGACGCGATGTTCCTCGCACTGCTGCGCCGCGAGGAGTGACCTCGGGTCGCGCGGCGTAACCTCCTCCGGGTGCAACCCATGATCGCGCCGAGCATCCTCGCGGCCGACTTCGCCCGGCTCGCCGATGAGGCGGCCGCGGTGGCGGGCCCGCCCGGTCGGGGGGCCGACTGGCTGCACGTCGACGTGATGGACGCCCACTTCGTGCCGAACCTGACGCTCGGCCTGCCCGTGGTGCAGGCGCTGTGCAAGGCAACGGACGTGCCGCTCGACTGCCACCTGATGATCGAGGACCCGGAGCGCTGGGCCGTGGGGTACGCCGAGGCGGGCGCCCACAACGTCACGGTGCACGTGGAGGCCTCCCGCGACCCGGTGGCGCTGGCCAAGGACCTGCGTGCCGCCGGTGCCCGCGCGGGCCTGTCCGTCAAGCCGGGCACGCCGCTCGAGCCGCACCTGGAGACCCTGCGCCACTACGACACGCTGCTCGTCATGAGCGTCGAGCCGGGGTTCGGCGGGCAGGAGTTCATGCCGGAGGTCCTCGACAAGGTGCGCACCGCGCGCCGCCTCGTCGACACGGGCCACCTCACGCTGCTCGTCGAGATCGACGGAGGCATCAACGCCGACACGATCGAGGAGGCGGCCGAGGCGGGCGTCGACTGCTTCGTGGCCGGCTCTGCCGTGTACGGCGCCGATGACCCGGCGCGCGCGGTGGAGGCGCTGCGCGAGCGGGTGCGGGGCGTGTCCGCGCACCGCTGGGCCTGACCGGGGAACGAACGGCAGGCCGGGCGGGTTGCACCGGGCGGTGCGGACGCGGGCGGTTCCGACGGCGGGTAGCGCCGGCGGTGGGCGGGGCGAAAGGGGAGTGCGGGCGTGTTCACGGGGATCGTCGAGGAGATCGGCGAGGTCATCGCCGTACGGGAGAGCGCGGACGTGGTGGTGTTCACGGTCCGCGGGCGGACGGTCACCTCCGACGCCCGTCACGGCGACTCGATCGCCGTCAACGGCGTGTGCCTCACCGTGGTGGATCCCGACGGCAGCACCGACGGCACCTTCACCGTCGAGCTGGTGCCCGAGACGCTCAAGCGCTCCAGCCTCGCCGCCGTCGTGCCCGGCACCAAGGTGAACCTGGAGCGGGCCGTTCCGGTGGGTGGGAGGCTCGGCGGTCACATCGTGCAGGGGCACGTCGACGGGGTCGCCACGCTGGTGTCCCGCTCACCGGGCGAGCGCACCGACGAGGTGCGCTTCAGCCTCGCCCCCGACCTCGCGCGGTACGTCGCGGAGAAGGGCTCGATCGCCGTGGACGGGGTGTCGCTCACGGTGGCCGGGGTGTCGCCCGACACGTTCACCGTGGCACTCATCCCGACGACGTTGTCGCACACCACACTCGGATTCCGGCAGCCGGGGGATACCGTGAACCTGGAGGTCGACGTGGTTGCGAAGTACGTCGAGCGGCTCACGGCGGGATACGGCGGCGTTCAGGGCGGCGTCCCGTCGGCACACGAGGAGGCCCGGGCCCGGTGAGTGTGGACGGTGGTACGGCGCAGCCGGTGACACCCGGGGGGTTCGAGTCGATCGAGCGCGCCGTGGCGGACCTGCGTGCGGGCAAGGCGATCGTCGTGGTCGACGACGAGGACCGTGAGAACGAGGGCGACCTGATCTTCGCGGCCGAGATGGCCACGCCGGAGCTCGTGTCGTTCATGGTGCGCTACACGTCCGGCTACATCTGCGTGCCGCTCACCGAGAGCGAGTGCGACCGGCTGGACCTGCCGCCGATGCACCACACCAACTCCGACAGCTTCCGCACCGCGTTCACCGTCACCGTGGACGCGAAGGAGGGCGTCACCACCGGCATCTCGGCGGCCGACCGCGCCCACACCATCCGGTTGCTCGCCGACCCGGCCACCGGCCCGGGTGACCTCGTGCGCCCCGGCCACATCCTCCCGCTGCGAGCCAGGGAGGGCGGTGTGCTGCGCCGGCCCGGCCACACCGAGGCCGCGGTCGATCTTGCGCGCCTCGCCGGGCTCCGGCCGGCGGGCGTGCTCTGCGAGATCGTGTCGCAGAAGGACGTCGGCGGCATGGCTCGCGGCGACGAGCTACGGGTGTTCGCCGAGGAGCACGACCTCACCCTCATCACGATCGCCGACCTGATCGCCTACCGCCGCCGCTTCGAGAAGCACGTCGTGCGCGTGGCGCAGGCCCGCATCCCCACCGCCCACGGCGACTTCATCGCCTACGGCTACGACTCGCTGCTCGACGGCATCGAGCACATCGCCATGGTGCGCGGCGACATCGCCACTCCGGAGGGCACCGGCGAGGACGTGCTCGTGCGCGTGCACTCCGAA
Organism: Pseudonocardia cypriaca; assembly: GCF_006717045.1. NCBI lineage: Bacteria > Bacillati > Actinomycetota > Actinomycetes > Pseudonocardiales > Pseudonocardiaceae > Pseudonocardia > Pseudonocardia cypriaca. The sequence continues at coordinate 3,265,649 of NZ_VFPH01000001.1, read as the reverse complement.
TGCCTCACCGGCGACGTCATGGGCTCCCTGCGCTGCGACTGCGGGCCGCAGCTCGACGCCGCGCTCGCCGCCGTGGCCGCTGAGGGGCGTGGCGTGGTGCTCTACATGCGCGGGCACGAGGGCCGGGGCATCGGCCTGCTGCACAAGCTGCAGGCCTACCAGCTGCAGGAGGCCGGCGCCGACACCGTCGACGCCAACCTCGCGCTCGGCCTGCCCGCCGACGCCCGCGACTACGGCACCGGCGCCCAGATCCTCGCCGACCTCGGCATCAAGTCGATGCGGCTGCTCACCAACAACCCCGACAAGCGAGCCGGTCTCGAGGGCTACGGCCTGAGGATCACCGGTCGCGTGCCGCTGCCGGTGCGCGCCCACCGGGAGAACCTGCGGTACCTGCGAACCAAGCGCGACCGGATGGGGCATGATCTGCCCGATCTCGACACGGTCGAGCGCGGAGTGCTCGCCGACGGCACGGGTTCGTAGAGGGGGACGTATGAGTGGCGAGGGGCGTCCGGCGGTGCAGCTGCCCGACGCGTCGGGCCTGCGGCTGGCCATCGCGGCCACCACCTGGCACGCCGACATCGTGGACGTGCTGCTGGAGCGCGCGGTCGCCACGGCGGTGAAGGCGGGCGTGGAGTCCCCCACGGTGGTGCGGGTGCCCGGCACGGTGGAGCTGCCCGTGGTCTGCCAGGAGCTCGCCGTGCACCACGACGCCGTGGTGGCCCTCGGCGTCGTGATCCGCGGCGGCACCCCCCACTTCGAGTACGTGTGCGACGCCGTCACCGCGGGCCTCACCCGCGTGGCGCTCGACGAGCGCACCCCGGTGGGCAACGGCGTGCTCACCTGCGACACCCGGGAGCAGGCCCTCGACCGGTCCGGCCGGCCGGGCGCCACCGAGGACAAGGGCACCGAGGCGTGCGTGGCAGCGCTCCAGACGGCGCTCGTGCTGCGCGACCTGAGGACCGGGCGGTGAACGCTCCAGCAGGTGCCGAGGCCGGTACCGTTGGCGCCGTGCCCACCCCGGACCGTGACGTCGTGGTGGTGCGCCCGCGGAAGATGCTGATCGCGTCCTGGGTGGGCGCCGTGGTGACGGTCGCGCTCTTCGTGGCGATCGCCGTCGTGCTCCGCAACGTGCAGACCGGGGTCTACTTCCGGTTCGCCGACCAGGTGGCGCTCGTCCTGCTCGGGCTGTTCATCGCGGGCGGCCTGCTGCTGTTCGCCCGGCCGCGGGTGCGCGCCGACGCCGAGGGCATCGAGGTGCGCAACGTCCTCGTCACGCGGCGGCTGCCCTGGTCGCTCGTGCTGCGGGTCGCGTTCCCGGACGGTGCCTCGTGGGCCCGGCTGGACCTCCCCGACGACGAGTACCTGGCCGTCCTCGCGATCCAGGCCGTCGACGGCCGGCGCGCGGTGGACGCGATCACCCGGGTGCGTGCGCTGCACGCCCGGTCCCGTTCGTCCTCCTGAACCGCACGTAGCATCGGGGCGTGCTGCGCTCCCGCGAGACGAGTCCCCACCGCACGGAAGGCGTGCGGCTGGGTGACATCGTGCTCCGCAACCGCCTCGTCACCTCGTCCAGCCTGCTCGGGTACGGCGTGGCGAACTCCCCGCTCCTCCCGTACGGCATGAGCCCGGTGTCGCTGTTCGTGCCGCTGGCCGAGTTCGGCGCCGTCACCACGCGCACCCTCACCGTGGAGCCGCGGGAGGGGCACTTCACCACCCGCGACGACTGGGCGCTGCGCGAGCTGCCCGGGCTGCTGAAGCGGTACGGCACCGTGCTGCGCGGCACCGACGGCGGGTTCCTCAACGCGTTCGGCTGGTGCAACATCGGCATCGACGCCTACCTGCGCGACTACTACCCCCGCACCCGCGACCAGCGCACGATCATCTCGCTCGGCGGGTTCTCGGCCGAGGAGTTCGTCACCCTCGTGGACCGGGTGAACGATGCGGTGCCCGCGGGCGACATCGCGGCCGTCGAGTTCAACGTGAGCTGCCACAACGTCAACTTCGACTTCTCGACGATCCTGCAGGACGTGCTCGACGAAGCCGTGCCCCGCAGCAACCACCCGGTGATCCTCAAGCTCTCGCCCGACTACGACTACCTGCGCAACGCGCAGCAGGCCGCCAAGGCCGGGGTGTCGGCGCTGACGGCGATCAACACGGTGAAGGCGTTGCGGCTCGACCCGCGCACCGGCACGCCGTGGCTCGCCAACCGCTATGGCGGCCTCTCGGGCCGGGCGATCAAGCCGATCGGCCTGCGCGTGGTGAGCGAACTGCGCGAGGCGGGTGTGACACTCCCGATCATCGCCACCGGCGGCATCCGCACCGTGGACGACTGCCGCGAGTACTTCTGGGCGGGTGCGGATGTCGTGAGTCTCGGCAGCGCCACCTGGTTGGCGAGCTATCCGGGCTACGCTCTCGCACCGTTGCGGGCACTGCGCGTTCGGCGCGTGTTGCGAGCCGTTCGGCGCTACTCAACGCTGCCGAATCGCGACACGCTGTCGCGCTGAGCGACGATCTTCACCCAGACGGGGCGCCCGCAAATGAGGCAATCCCAGGGAGGGGTCGGATGACGATCACGTCGGGTACCGCCGCGACGACCGGGCTGCGTGCTCCCGATCGCCGGCCGCGGGCCGTGCTCCTGGACGTGTTCGAGACCATGCTCCAGGTGGACGCCCTGGGGGCCCGCTTCGTGGACGTGGGGCGCCCGGCGCACGAATGGGAGCTGTTCTTCACCCGCACGCTCCGCGACGGGATGGCCCACACGCTCGCCGGGGCCGTGCGTCCCTTCGGCGACGTGGCCCGCGCCGCCCTGCGCACCACCACCGGCCACACCCTCTCCGACGAGGCGGTGGAGCACGTGATCGCCGGGTTCCGCGAGCTGCCGCCGCACCCGGACGTCGAGCCCGCCCTGATGGCGCTGGCCCGGGCCCGGATCCCGGCGTTCGGGTTCACCCACGGCACCGAGTCGGTGGCCTGCGACGCCCTCGACAAGGCAGGCCTGCGCACCTACCTGCGCGACACGTTCTCCACCGAGGCGATCAGCTCGTTCAAGCCGCCCGCCCGGGTGTACCACTGGGCGTGCCACCGGGTGGAGCTGGCGCGGGAGAAGGTGGCGCTCGTGGCCGCGCACTCGTGGGACGTGCACGGCGCCGTGCGTGCCGGCCTCATCGGCGGCCTCGCCACCCGCCTCGAAGGGGTGCTGTCGGACGTGGTGGACCGCCCCCACGTGGTGGCCGAGCGGCTGGACACGGTGGTGGAGCGGCTCATCGCCCTCCCCGTCTGACCGGCTACGCCCCCAACGCCCGCCGCTCCCCGACCCCGAGCCCGCCGCCTCCGCCCAGGTCGGCCCGCTGCCCGGCCAATGCGCCGGCGGCGCGGCCGGAGCCGGAGAGGGCCCTGGGGCGGAGCGTGGCGAGGCGGGGGTAGGTGGCGCCGAACTGTTCGTCGACGCGGCGGCGCCGGTCGGCCAGCACCAGCGCGACTCCGCCGGACGAGGTGGCGGCCGCGTGTCCGGCGGCATGCTCCTCGGCCTCGACGAGGCGGCGGTGGACCTGCGCGGCGAACCCCTCGAGCCAGGACCGCCGGTAGGCGGCGACGGATTCGCCCGGCCGGGGTGGTCGCACCCGGACGAGCTGTGTGGTGGCCTGCAGGAGCAACGACGTGTAGAGCATTTCCACCCGTTCGCGGTCGGAGGCGTGGCCGAACACGGTGACCGCGGCGACCCGCCCGCTCCACGCGCCGTGCAGCACCCAGCGGCAGCCGAGCGCGGCGGCCGTCCAGCCGAGCAGACGGGCCTTGCCCGCGCTGTAGGGGTCCTGCATCGCGATCCGCAGCGGACCGATCCCGTCGCTGCCCGGATGGGCCGCGGCGAGCAGGGCGGCGTCGATGCCGTGGCGCGCCATCAGCTCGACGGCCTTGGCGGTGTAGATCTCCGACTCGGCTGCGGTGGCCGCGCGCTCGGCCTTGGCGAGCAGCTTGCGGACGGTGGCGAGCTTCGGCGTGCCGACCTTCTCCGCACCCATGACAACCCCCCGGATCGAACGTCTGTTCGTGGTAGGGAGATGTAACCACGGGGCGGTGACAGTTCCGGGGAGCGCCTACACCACGGCCGCGACGCGCCGGGCAGGCGGCCCCGCCCGGGCGTGTCGCCCCGCGGTCCTACCCTGGAGGAGCCATGCGCGATCCCGTCTCGAACGACCCCTCCCGGTACCGCCCTGCGCCCGGTTCCATCCCGGAGGCGCCGGGGGTGTACCGGTTCTCCGACCCGCACGGGCGCGTGATCTACGTCGGCAAGGCCAAGAGCCTCCGGCAGCGGCTCAACTCCTACTTCGCCGACCTCACCGGCCTGCACCCGCGCACCCGCCAGATGGTCACCACCGCGGCGAAGGTCGAGTGGACCGTGGTCACCACCGAGGTGGAGGCCCTGCAGCTCGAGTACAACTGGATCAAGGAGTTCGACCCGCGGTTCAACGTCCGCTACCGCGACGACAAGACCTACCCGGTGCTCGCGGCCACGATGAACGAGGAGTTCCCGAGGCTGCACGTCTACCGCGGTCCCCGGCGCAAGGGTGTGCGCTACTTCGGGCCGTACGCGCACGCGTGGGCCATCCGGGAGACCCTCGACCTGCTGCTGCGGGTGTTCCCGGCGCGCACCTGCAGCGCGGGGGTGTTCAAGCGCCACGGCCAGATCGGGCGCCCCTGCCTGCTCGGCTACATCGACAAGTGCTCCGCCCCGTGCGTGGGCCGGGTCGACGCCGACGAGCACCGCGCGATCGTCGAGGACTTCTGCGACTTCCTGTCGGGGCGCACCGACCACCTCGTGCGCCAGCTCGAGCGGAAGATGGCCGATGCGTCCGAGCAGCTGGAGTTCGAGCGGGCGGCGCGGCTGCGCGACGACATCGGGGCGCTGCGCCGCGCCATGGAGAAGCAGGCCGTGGTGCTCGGTGACGGCACCGACGCCGACGTCGTCGCGTTCGCCGAGGACGAGCTGGAGGCCGCGGTGCAGGTCTTCCACGTGCGTGGCGGCCGGGTCCGCGGCCAGCGCGGCTGGGTGATCGACAAGGTGGAGCCCACCGACACCGCCCAGCTCGTGGAGCGGTTCCTCACCCAGTTCTACGGCGAGCAGGCCGCTCTCGCCGGCTCGGCCGACGACGCCACCCAGCCCGTGCCGCGCGAGATCCTCGTGCCGGTGCTCCCCCAGGAGTCCGGCTCCCTCGTCGAGTGGCTCTCCCGGTTGCGCGGGTCGCGGGTGCAGCTGCGGGTGCCGCAGCGCGGCGACAAACGCGCGCTGGCCGAGACGGTGGCGCGAAACGCAGCGGAGGCGTTCACCCAGCACAAGCTCCGGCGCGCGGGCGACCTCACGGCGCGCTCGGCGGCGCTGCAGGAGATCCAGGACGCGCTCGGGCTCGACAGCGCGCCCCTGCGGATCGAGTGCATCGACGTGAGCCACGTGCAGGGCAGCAACGTCGTGGCGTCGCTGGTGGTGTTCGAGGACGGGCTCGCCCGCAAGTCCGAGTACCGCCGGTTCGAGGTACGCGGCGGGGCCGAGGGCGGGGACGTCGCGGCGATCGCCGAGGTGGTCCGCCGCCGCTTCCGGCGCTACCTCGCAGAAACCAGCGCCGAGACCCGACCGGGTAACGGCGAGCCCGACCACGGCGAGTCCGGGGAGGTGCCCGCCGGAGTTCCCGAGCACCGCCCGGGCATCGACCCGGAGACCGGCCGCCCCCGCAAGTTCGCCTACCCCCCGAACCTGCTGGTCGTCGACGGTGGCCAGCCGCAGGTGGAGGCTGCCGCCGACGTGCTCGCGGGGCTGGGCGTCACCGACGTCGCGGTCTGCGGGCTCGCGAAGCGCCTCGAGGAGGTGTGGTTGCCCGCCGAACCCGACCCGGTGATCCTCTCGCGCACCAGCGAGGGCCTCTACCTGCTGCAGCGGGTCCGCGACGAGGCGCACCGGTTCGCCATCACCTACCACCGGCAGCGTCGTTCGCAGAGCATGGTGGCCTCTGAGCTGGACGCCGTCCCCGGGCTGGGGCCGGCCCGGCGCGCGGCGCTGCTGAAGCACTTCGGTTCGCTGCGCAAGATCAAGGCCGCCGCAGTGGACGAGATCGCCGCCCTGCCGGGCTTCGGCCCGCGCACGGCGGCCGCGGTGCTCGCCGCGCTGAACGGCGAGCAGAGCACGGAACCGGCAGCGGCCGGGCAGGGGGCCCAGTGAACGACGGCGCAGTGAGCGACGGCGCAGTGACCGATGAAGCGGTGACCGACGGCGCGGTGAGCAGAGGCGACCGCGGGGGTGTCATCGGCGGGTCCGAGCCGTCGGGGATCGAGGTCACCCTGGTCAGCGGGCTGTCCGGCGCCGGCCGCAGCACCGCGGCGAAGGTCCTCGAGGACCTCGGCTGGTTCGTGGTCGACAACCTGCCGCCCGAGCTGATCGCCACGATGGTCGACCTCGGCGCCCGCGCCCGGGGCGAGATCACCCGGATCGCCGTCGTCATGGACGTCCGCAGCCGGGCCTTCACCGCCGACCTCGGCGCCGTCATCAAGGACCTCGACGCCCGCGGCTACAAGCCGCGCCTGCTGTTCCTGGAGGCCTCCGACGCCGTGCTGGTGCGTCGCTTCGAGCAGGTGCGGCGCAGCCACCCGTTGCAGGGCGACGGCCGGCTGGTCGACGGGATAGCGGCCGAGCGGGAGCTGCTCAGGCCGCTCCGGGAGAACGCCGACCTGGTGGTCGACACCTCCACGGTGGCCGTGCCGCAGCTGCGGGCCACCCTGGAGCGCGCGTTCGGCACCGAGGCTGCACAGGTCACGCGGGTCACGCTGGTGTCGTTCGGCTACAAGTACGGCCTGCCGATGGACTCCGACCTCGTGGTGGACGTCCGGTTCCTGCCCAACCCGTACTGGATCCCGGAGCTGCGCGACCTCACCGGCCGCGACGGCACGGTGCGCGACTACGTGCTCAGCCAGGACGGCGCCGAGGAGTTCATCGGTCGCTACCTGGAGCTGCTGCGGCTTGTCGGAGCCGGCTACCGGCGGGAGGGCAAGCGGTACCTCACGGTGGCGGTCGGCTGCACCGGTGGCAAGCACCGCAGCGTCGCGATCAGCGAGGAGATGGCCCGCAGGCTCGCCGGCTCCGAAGAGGTCACCGTGAACGTGGCCCACCGCGACCTGGGGCGCGAATGAGGAGGGCCGTCGCCCTGGGAGGCGGCCACGGGCTGCACGCCACGCTGTCGGCGTTGCGGAGGCTCACCGACGACGTCACCGCGGTCGTCACCGTGGCCGACGACGGCGGCTCGTCCGGCCGGTTGCGCCGTGAGCTGGGGTTGCTCCCGCCCGGGGACCTGCGGATGGCGCTGGCCGCGCTCGCCGCCGAGGACGAGTCGGGGCGCCGCTGGGGCGAGCTCGTGCAGCACCGCTTCGGCGGCACCGGCGCGCTCGCCGGGCACGCGGTCGGGAACCTGCTGCTCGCCGGGCTGATGGAGGTGCTCGGCGACCCGGTTGCCGCGCTCGACGAGGTCGCGGCGCTGCTGGGGCTGCGCGGGCGGGTGCTGCCGATGAGCTGCGACCCGCTCGACATCGAGGCCGAGGTCACCGGGCTGGGGTTGCCGGACGGGGCGCTGATCAGGGGTCAGGTCGCGGTTGCGTCCACGCCGGGGCGCGTGCAGCGGGTGTGGCTGCGCCCGGACCGCCCACGGGCCTGCCCGCAGGCGCTCGACGCGGTGAAGGCCGCCGACGTGCTGCTGCTCGGTCCGGGCTCGTGGTTCACCAGCGTGATCCCGCACCTGCTGGTGCCCGAGCTGCGGGAGGCCCTGATCGCGTCGCCCGCGCGCCGCATCGTGGTGCTCAACCTGGCGCCCGAGCCGGGGGAGACGGCCGGTTTCTCCCCCGAGCAGCACCTGGCCGTGCTCTCGCAGCACGCCCCGGAACTGCGGGTCGACGCGGTGATCGCCGACGTCACGGCCGTCCCGGTGCCCGAGCTGCTGCACCGCACCGCTGCCGTGATGCTCGCGCCCGGCGGCCGGGTCCACCTGGCACCCGTCGCCGCGGCCGACCCCGCCGATCCCGAGATGACGGTGCCCCGCCACGACCCCGCCGCGCTGGCCGACGCCCTCGGCGTCGTGCTCGCCGAGCTGGACGGGGGCTCCGACGGTACGGGGTTCGACACGCAGACCCGGTCAGCACCCCGGGAGCAGGAAACGAGGAGGTCGAACGCATGGCGATGACCGCGGCGGTCAAGGACGAGCTCTCGAGGCTCGTCGTCACGAAGCCGTGTTGCCGGCGCGCCGAGGTCGCAGCGCTGCTGCGCTTCGCGGGTGGGCTGCACATCGTCGGTGGCCGCGTCGTGGTCGAGGCCGAGGTCGACACCGGGTCGGTTGCGCGGCGGCTGCGCCGCGAGATCCACGACCTCTACGGCCACACCTGCGAGGCCCACGTGATCAGCGCGGGCGGGCTGCGCCGCGGTGCCCGCTACGTGCTGCGGGTGGTGCGCGACGGCGAGGGCCTCGCGCGCCAGACGGGCCTGCTCGACGTCCGGGGTCGCCCGGTGCGGGGCCTGCCGCCGCCTGTCGTCTCCGGCGGGGTGTGCGACGCGGAGGCCGCGTGGCGGGGCGCGTTCCTCGCGCACGGCTCGCTCACCGAGCCCGGCCGCAGCTCGGCGCTGGAGGTCACCTGCCCCGGCCAGGAGGCGGCGATGGCGCTGGTCGGTGCCGCGCGCCGGCTCGGCGTCACCGCGAAGTGGCGGGAGGTGCGCGGCGCCGACCGGGTGGTGGTCCGCGACGGCGACGCGATCGGTGCACTGCTCACCCGCATGGGCGGGCACGAGAGCGTGCTCGCGTGGGAGGAGCGGCGGATGCGCCGCGAGGTCCGCGCCACCGCCAACCGGCTGGCCAACTTCGACGACGCCAACCTCCGCCGCTCGGCCCGCGCAGCCGTGGCCGCCGCCGCACGCGTGCAGCGGGCGCTGGAGATCCTCGGCGACGACGTCCCGAACCACCTCCTCGCCGCGGGCAAGCTGCGCGTCGAGCACACCCAGGCGTCCCTCGAGGAGCTGGGCCAGCTCGCCGACCCGCCGATGACGAAGGACGCCGTCGCCGGGCGGATCCGCCGGCTGCTGCACATGGCCGACAAGCGCGCCGCCGACCTCGGCATCCCCGACACCGACTCCGCCGTCACCCCGGACATGCTGGAGGAGGCCTGACGGCCCGCCGCGAACGGCACTCTCGTCCGGGCGTGCCTGCTGGCGGGAGTTGGTGGGTTGGCGCGATCCTCGACCGCGCCTCGCGTTGATCGCTCGGAGCTGCACCGACCAATGGATGCACGGCGACTATCCGGTGGTCACCCCCTGTTGATTGAGGGTCGGGACCACCGGATAGTCGCGTGGGGACCCGACGGTGACGATCTCGTCGTGAACGGCGTGCCCCCCAGCCGGGGACGGCCGCCCGCGCAACCACGGAATTCGGTAGTTCACCCAACCCCGCCACCTCCACAGGCGCGGGGTCGAGGCGACCGAGGGGACTACGCGCCAGGCCAGGAGCGGTCCGCGACGGCATCCGGTGCAGGGGTGTCGGGAACGGCGCGCCAAGCCGGGTTTTGATGATCAGGTCGACACCACGCGTCTCAGGTCAAGATCAAGCACCCATGACGTCGATTTGATCACGCTGAAGCGCCCATGATCCTCGCGAGATGCGGTTCAACGCCCTCACCAGGGCGATCCACCTCATCCCGGACCGATCATGCGGGGTTGATCGCCGCGAGATCACGCTTTTACGCCCTCGGGAGGGCGATCCGTCGCCATTTCGGACCGATCATGGGATGCTGATCCGTCCGAGCCCAGCTCGGCGCCCGCCGCGGAGTGTTGTGGGCACGAACGGCACCTGTGGAACGAGAGCGCCGTTCGTCCAGCGGAGTCGGTTCAGCGGCGCACCCGGTACCGCATGTGTGTGGCGTCGCGCCCCTGCACGACCCGGACCGGTTCGAGCTCGATGTGCTCGGGACCGAGCTCGTCGAAGAGGCGCCGTCCCTCCCCGAGCAGCACCGGCACCAGGTGGATCTCCATCTCGTCGAGCTGCCCGGCCCGCAGCAGTGCCTGGGCGGCCCCGGCCCCGTGCACCAGCACGGTCCGATCGCGCGCCGCGGCCCTGGCCAGCTCCGCGCACTCCTCGACGTCGGTGACGAAGCGGGCGCTGCCCGGCGGGACGTCACCCTCGTCGACGTGCCGGGTGAGGACGAAGATCGGCACGCCGTCGTGGTGGTCGCCCTGCCACCGCCCGGCGAGCTCGAACGTGCGCCGGCCGGAGATCACGGCCCCGGTCGCCAACGCCTCGCGGAAGATCTGACCGTTCGGGCCGTCGGACATCCGGTCGTCGAGCCAGTTGAACAGCCGCCCGCCGTGGCGGCCGAGCTCCTGGCCGGAACGGTCGTCGGGTCCGGCGATGAAGCCGTCGAGCGACATTGACATGTACAGCACCAGTGCGGACACGGGGCGCTCGCTATCACGCGAAGTCGAACGATGTCCAGCGCGTCGGCCGGACCGTGAACACCACGAGCTGCGACTCGGGGTGGGTGAGCTCGCCCTCGACCATCCCCTCCGCCATGTCCGGCGGCAGGTAGCGCTCGACGATCCGGAGCATCTGCTCGCGCTTCGGCGGGTGGTCGTCCCCGACCACCTGGCACTCCAGGGAGACGAACTTCCAGGGCGGGTCGTGCTTCTGGACCGTGATCGTCAAGGTCCCGGCCCGGCGGATCAGCCCGGTCTTGCGTGCGCGGTGGCCCTGGGTGCCGGTGAAGAAGGACAGGTCGCCGCCGGGCGTGTAGTGGTACCAGGTGGGGACGGCGAGTGGCGGGCGGTCCGGGTCCCGATCGGGGTCGGCGGCGACGCTCACCACCGCCACGTGCGGCTCGGCGAGGAACTGCTCGCGCTCGTCGGGAGTCAGGGGGCCGGGCATGTTTCCTCCAGTGGTGGGGACAGGACGGCGTCCGGGTCGGCCGCGGCGTGGATCCGCCGCAGCCGTTCGTGGTTGCCGCCGTGGTAGGCAGTGGCGGGCAGTGCGCGGTCGGGGTCGGAGAAGTTCGGGTAGACCCCACCGCTGCCGTAGGGGGCGATCGCCGACCAGGAACGGTCCAGCCGGAGCCGGGCGCCCTGGACGTCATCGCCGGTCGTGATGGTGTTGTCCACCAGGTACGCCTCCGCCCGGTGCGCGAACGCGGTGCCGTCGGACGGCACCCGGTTGTAGGCGCCGCCCCACGGCGTGAGGCTGACCTCGTGGACCTGGCCCGGCACCCGGTCGGCGACCACGCTGCGCGCGAGCGCCGCCGCCGCGTCCGGCGGTAGCGGGCGGCGGAAGAACTCCGAGCGCTTGCACTGGATGCCCGGCAGCTCCGCGCCGTTCCCACCGAGCCCGGCCAGTGACCGCTTCGCCTCCCGGAACGAACCGGGCGTGAGCGTCACGCGAGCCGGTTCCGCGCCTGCGCGACGGATGAACTCGTCCAGCAGGGGTGCGGGGTCGCCGTCGAGCATCGTCCCGACGAGCGTCACCTCGGCCGGCAGCTCGGGCTCGGCAGGGGCGACCAGGCGGAGGGTGGCGGTGAGCTCGTCGGGGGCGCCCGGTGCCCAATCCGGCCAGGCCGCGACCACGGCCGCGGCGTGCGATGCCGGCCACGTCGCGGTGAAGACCGTGGTGAGCGGCGCCGGGACCGGGTGGAACAGCAGGGTGGTGACCACGCCGAAGCCCGGGCCGCCGCCGCGCAGCGCCCAGAAGAGGTCCGCTTCGCGGTGCGGGTCGCAGTCGAGGACCCGGCCGTCGGCGCACACGACCCGCGCGCCGGCGAGCCGGTCGCACGTGAGCCCGTACCGGCGGCCCAGCTCCCCGAACCCGCCTCCGAGGGTGAGCCCGGCGACCCCGACCGTCGGCCCGCAGCCGGCGGGCAGGGTGAGGCCGTGCACGTCGAGCGCGTCGTACAGCGCCCCGAGCCGCGTGCCCGCGCCCACGACGGCCAGCCCGTCCCGGAGCGCGACGGTGTCCATCGGGGAGACGTCGAGGACGATCCCGGTGCTCGACGAGCGGCCGGCGAAGCAGTGCCCCCCGCCGCGGACCGCCACCCGCTCCCGCAGCAGGCGGGTGACGGCGAGGGTCTCCACGACGTCCTGCTCCGTGGCGCAGCGCACGACCGCGCGCGGGCGGACGTGGTGGAAGCGGGCGATCGCCGGCTTGCGCGCGGTGTCGTAGTCCGGCGACCCGGGCAACACCACCTCGCCCGCGATCGCGCCCTGCAGGGCGGTGAGCTCGCGGTCGGTCGTGGGCACGCGGCCGACGCTATGACGCCGCCGCGGTGGCGTTCTTGAACGAACCGGCCAGCATCAGCTCGTAGGAGGCCGCGTGGTCGTGGCCGCACGCGCAGGCGTCCGCGTTCTCGGCGAGGAACGCGCGGGGGGTGGTGCCCGTGAGCCGCACGCACTCCCGGGTGAGATGGGCCTGGTCGGCGTACCCGGAGCGGATCGCGAGCTCGGCGAGGCCGTCCGGCGTGCGGCCGGTGGCGAACGCCTGCTGGGCCCGGGCGAGGAAGCCCTGGAAGCGCAGGGTCCGGTGCAGCGCCTTGGGACCGAGGCCGACCGCGGCCTGGCAGCGCCTGCGCAGGTTGCGTTCGGAGGTGGCGAGGAGCGTGGGGAGCGCGGCGACCGGAGTGGCCAGGCCGGGCATGAGCAGCCGGACGGCCTCGCCGACCAGCGGATCCAGGTCGGCGTCGGAGAGCCGGCGGGCCACCATGGCGCGTTGGAGGGCAGCGAGCGCTTCGGCGGGAGACCCGGCGGCGTCCACCCGGTCGCCGAGCACCGTTCCGGCTCGGCCCCAGAGCGCGTCGGCCGGCACGGTGAGGTCCACCAGCTCGGACGCGGGCGCACCCAGCAACGCGCCGGCGGCTCCGGGGCGCAGCCGCATCCCCACGGCGGTGGTGCCCGGGGGGAGCACCTCGACGTGCGCGCCGGTCAGCGGCCCGAGAACCCGCGGCGTCGCACCGATCGTGCAGACGATCTCGGTGCCGCCGTGCGGCAGGTTCCGGTGCAGGTAGGCAGGCGCGTCGGGCGCGAGCTGCTGGAACCACACCGTCGAGACGATGTCGGCCAGGGCGGGTATCGGCAGCCGCTCGACGTAGCGTTGTCCTGCGGGCTGCGGCATGAGCGCATCGTGCTCCAGACCGCGTTGCCGGCCAAGACCGGGATCGGGTCTCTGGCACGATCGCGAGCGTGGACGACGTGGTGCGGGCCGTGATCGACCGGGTGACCGACGCCGCGGCGCGGCACGACGCCACCCAGGCCGACCGGCTCGACCGCTGGCGGGTGCTCGAACCGGACGCGGGCCGGTTCCTCTGGTTCCTCGCGCAGGCCGTCGCCGCCCGGACCGTCGTGGAGGTCGGCACCTCGCGCGGCGTCTCCACGCTCTGGCTGGCCGACGCCGCGCGGGCGACCGGCGGCAGGGTGGTCAGCTTCGACACAGATCCGGCCGCGCAGCGCGACGCCGCGACGAGCCTCGCCGAGGCCGGACTGGACGGGTACGTCGACCTGCGGCCGGAGGACGGCGGCGCCGGTCTCGCCGCGCTCGGTGACGGCGAGGTCGACCTGCTGTTCCTCGACGCGGAGCGCACCGAGTACCCCTCGTGGTGGCCGCACCCGGTCCGCGTGCTGCGCGCGGGCGGGGTGCTCGTCGCCGACAACGCGCTGTCGCACCCCGACGAGATCGCTCCGCTCGAGGTCCTGCTCCGCCGCGATCTCACGGCCGTCACGACGATCCCGGTCGGCAAGGGGGAGCTCGTCGCCCGCCGGGCCGAGCCGTGACGACGGACTCCGGGCAGCCGACCGTCCCGCCGTCCTACCACCTGCTCGGCCGCGACGGCCGGTACCGCTGGTGGCGACCGGTCCTCGAGATCGTGCTGGCCGGGCTCTTCGGCCTGCTCGGTCTCCTCCTCCTGGTCGTCGTGACGGTCGACGGCCGGGAGCCGGGACCGCTCGCCGATCTGTTCTGGGTCAACGCCCCTGGCGCGCTCCTACTCCCCGCGATCCTGCTGGCGGTGCGCCTCACCGGCCGGCCGGGCACGGTGACCGGCGTGGCCCGTCGCATGCGCCGGCGATGGCTCGGCGCCTGTGCGGCACGCGGCCTGGCGGTCGCCCTGCCGGTGATGCTGGTCTGGCTCGTGAGATCGGGCGGCTGGCATCCGGAGTACTGGCCGGGCGCCGCGACGTGGTGGGCGGCGGCGGGGGTCGCGGTCGTCGTCGTGTCGCTGTCGATGGCCGGCACGATGTACGTGAACGGGTGGCTGCTGCAGGTGTTCGGGGCGTGGCCGGCCGGGCGTGGGCCGCGATCCTGCTGGTGGCGGCCGTCTCCCTCGCGATCCGCTCCGGCGACGATCCGCTGGTCGAGGCAGCCGGTGTGGTCGTCGTTGCCACGACGTGCTGGCTCACGATCCGCACCGGCGGGCTGGAGGCGGCTCTCGGGCTGTCGTCCACAAGGTCGTCGCCGAGCTCGTCGCCCAGGCTCAGCTGATGCCGGCGGCCGGGCCGGTCCCCCCGGCCACGCTGCTCGACGAGCTGCCCTTCCTCCTCGCGGTCGTCGGCTACACCTGGTGGACGGTCCGCGCCGCGGCGCGGAGGCCCGGAGCGGGGACGAGCCCTCCCCGTCCGACGTCTGTGCCCGGCGGCCAGGGCTGAGTCGACCCGGCGTCGCGGGGGAGCGGCGGCACCCGGCGAGGCCTGCGGCTTTCCGGAATCGATACAGCCCCTCGCGATACGCTCGGCCGGCCCGCCGACTAGGGTTGATGCCGGTTCCAGACACGCGAGAGCGGTACAGGAGGCGCACATGACCGTGCGGGTGGGCGTGAACGGGTTCGGTCGCATCGGCCGCAACTTCTGGCGGGCGGTGGACGCCCAGCGGGCGGCCGGCACCACCGACATCGAGATCGTCGCGGTGAACGACATCACCGACAACGCGACGCTGGCGGGGCTGCTCAAGTACGACTCGATCCTCGGCAGGCTGCCCTACGAGGTGAGCCACACCGACGACGAGATCATCGTCGACGGCAAGGGCTTCAAGGGCCTCGCCGTGCGCGACCCCGCCGAGCTGCCGTGGAAGGACCTCGGCGTCGACGTCGTGGTCGAGTCCACCGGCATCTTCACCAAGCGCGAGGGCGCCAGCAAGCACCTCGACGCGGGCGCGAAGAAGGTCATCATCTCCGCCCCCGCGACGGAGCCCGACCTCACGGTCGTCATGGGCGTGAACGACGACGCGTACGACGGCTCGCAGACCATCATCTCCAACGCGTCCTGCACCACGAACTGCCTCGCGCCGCTGGCGAAGGTGATCGACGACGCGTTCGGGATCGAGAAGGGTCTGATGACCACGATCCACGCGTACACGCAGGACCAGAACCTGCAGGACGGCCCGCACAAGGACAAGCGCCGCGCCCGCGCCGCCGCCCTGAACGTGGTGCCCACCTCCACGGGTGCCGCGAAGGCGATCGGCCTCGTGCTGCCGCACCTCAACGGCAAGCTCGACGGCTACTCGCTGCGCGTCCCGGTGCCCACGGGCTCGATCACCGACCTCACGGTCGACCTGCGCCAGGAGGCGTCGGTCGAGGAGGTCAACGCCGCGTACAAGGCGGCCGCCGAGAGCGGCCCGCTGAAGGGCTTCCTGCGGTACAGCGAGGACCCGATCGTCTCCTCCGACATCGTCACCGACCCGGCGTCCTGCATCTTCGACGCGCCGCTGACCAAGGTCATCGGCAACCAGGTGAAGGTCTTCGGCTGGTACGACAACGAGTGGGGCTACTCGAACCGCCTCGTCGACATCACGGACCTGGTGGCGTCCAAGCTGTGAAGACGCTCGACGACCTCCTCGCCGAGGGCGTGTCCGGGCGGACCGTGCTGGTCCGCTCGGACCTGAACGTCCCGCTCGACGGCTCCCGGATCACCGACGACGGCCGGATCCGGGCATCGGTGCCCACGTTGCAGAAGCTCCGCGAGGCCGGGGCGCGCGTGGTCGTCACCGCGCACCTCGGACGGCCGAAGGGCGGGCCGGACCCGAAGTTCTCCCTCGCCCCGGTCGCCGGGCGGCTCGGTGAGCTGCTCGGGGCCGAGGTCACCCTCGCCGACCACGGCGAGGAGGCGCAGGCGGCCGTCGGCGCGTTGGCCGACGGCGGGGTCGTGCTGCTGGAGAACATCCGGTTCGACCCCCGCGAGACGTCCAAGAACGACGACGAGCGCGCCGCGCTGGCCCACGAGCTCGCCGCGCTGACCGGGGCGAACGGCGCGTTCGTCTCGGACGGCTTCGGGGTGGTGCACCGCAAGCAGGCGTCCGTCTACGACGTGGCGCAGGACCTCCCCGCGTACGCGGGCGGGCTGGTGCTCACCGAGGTCGAGGTGCTGCGGCGGCTCACCGAGTCGCCCGAGCGGCCCTACGCCGTGGTGCTCGGCGGCTCGAAGGTCTCCGACAAGCTCGCGGTGATCGAGGCGCTGCTGCCGAAGGTCGACGCGCTGCTCGTCGGCGGGGGCATGTGCTTCACGTTCCTCGCGGCCCAGGGGTACGGCGTCGGCGACTCGCTGCTGGAGGGCGACCAGATCGACACCTGCCGCACCCTGCTGGAGACCGGCAAGATCGTGCTGCCCTCCGACGTGGTGGTGGCCGACGACTTCTCCGCCGACGCGAAGACGCAGACCGTCTCGGCGGACGCCATCCCGGACGGGTGGAAGGGCCTCGACATCGGCCCGGACTCGGTCGCGGCGTTCGCCGATGTGCTGGGCCGCGCGGCCACCGTGTTCTGGAACGGGCCGATGGGCGTGTTCGAGCTGGCACCGTTCGCCGAGGGCACCCGCGGGGTGGCGCAGGCGATCGTCGACTCGGGCGCGTACAGCGTGGTGGGCGGCGGCGACTCGGCCGCCGCGGTGCGGGCGCTCGGCCTGCCCGAGGACGGGTTCTCGCACATCTCCACCGGCGGCGGCGCGTCGCTGGAGTACCTGGAGGGCAAGTCCCTCCCCGGCATCGCCGTCCTGGAGAAGTAGATGGCCGTTCGCACGCCGCTCATCGCCGGCAACTGGAAGATGAACTGCAACCACCTCGAGGCGCTCGCGCTGGTGCAGAAGATCGCCTTCGCACTGCCGGAGAAGTATTTCGACAAGGTCGAGGTGGCGGTGCTGCCGCCGTTCACCGACATCCGCTCGGTGCAGACGCTCATCGACGGCGACAAGCTGAAGCTCGTGCACGGGGCGCAGGACCTGTCGCCGCACGACTCCGGCGCCTACACCGGTGACGTCTCCGGCGTGATGCTCGCGAAGCTCGGCTGCCGCTACGTGGTGGTCGGGCACTCCGAGCGGCGCGAGTACCACCGTGAGGACGACGCGCTGGTCAACCGCAAGGTGCAGGCGGCGGTCAAGCACGGGATCGTCCCGATCCTGTGCGTCGGGGAGAACCTGGAGGTGCGGGAGGCGGGCGAGCACGTCGCCCACACCACCCGCCAGGTCACCGCGGCGCTGGAGAAGGTGCAGAGCCAGCACGCGCAGAACCTCGTGATCGCCTACGAACCGGTGTGGGCGATCGGCACCGGCCGCGTCGCGAGCGCGGCCGACGCGCAGGAGGTGTGCGCGGCGATCCGCGAAACCGTCGCGACCAAGTACGGCGAGGCCATCGCCACGAGCGTCCGGGTGCTCTACGGGGGCTCGGTGAAGGCCAAGAACGTCGGCGAGATCGTGGCCGAGAAGGACATCGACGGCGCACTCGTCGGCGGTGCCAGCCTGGACGCCGACGAGTTCGCGCAGCTCTGCGCCATTGCCGCGGGCGGTCCCCTCCCGTAACCCCGTCGTGAGTGGATACGAGTTCTCTGACAAGTGGTGGAGCACGCGTATCCACTCACGACCCCGGGGAGAGGCCGAGCGCCATCGCGGTACTCTCGGTATCCCGGCACAGCAGTCGGATGTGCGCGAGCAATTCGGGAATGAGGATCGATGGAACTGGCCCTGCAGATCGTGCTGATCATCTCCAGCGTGCTGCTCGTGCTGCTGATCCTGCTCCACCGTGGCCGTGGTGGAGGGCTCTCGACCCTCTTCGGCGGCGGGGTGCAGTCGAGCCTGTCGGGGTCGAGCGTGGTCGAGAAGAACCTCGACCGGCTCACGCTGTTCGTCGGTGCGATCTGGGTGATCGCGATCATCGGCACCGGGCTGTTGGTCCGGGTCGGGGCCTGAGGGAGGCAAAGGGATGTCCGGCGGCAACGCGATCCGCGGCACCCGGGTGGGGGCCGGTCCGATGGGGGAGTCCGAGCGAGGCGAGACCGCGCCACGCTCGCGCATCCCCTACTTCTGCGCGAACGGCCACGTCACCACCCCATCGTTCGCCAACGAGGCGGACATCCCCGAGTCGTGGGACTGCCCGCGCTGCGGCCTGCCCGCGGGCCGGGACGGGGAGAACCCGCCGGCACCGCCGCGCACCGAGCCGTACAAGACGCACCTCGCCTACGTGAAGGAGCGGCGCAGCGACGCCGACGGCGCGGCCATCCTCGAGGAGGCGCTCAACCGCCTCCGCGCCTCCCGCGAGCTGCCCTAGCGGCTCAACGCCGCCACCTGCTGGTCGAGCGCAACCACCAGCTGCGCGGCGGTCGTGCCGGTCGGCACGGCGGAGGCGGCCAGCGTCACCAGCCTGCCCTCGTGCGTCACGGCGGCGAACACGTTGCCGCCCTGGTAGCGGCACACGAACCCGGCGGTCCCCACCGGCGCCCGTGAGCCCTTCTCGCACAGCTCGGCCACGGTGTCGAGCGTGGTGGTGGCGGTGGCGACGTCCACGGACAGGAACGCCGGTCCGTCGGCCGCTCGCTGGACGCCGGACGGGTCGTAGACGCAGCGGGTGTCGTTCGCCGTGGTCGCGTCCGGGGTCCAGGACAGCCCCGTGGCTGCTGCGAGCGCGGTGGTGTCGAGCAGGCACGCCGCGGGCGGCGGCGGGGGTGGGGGCGGCGGTTCGGCAGGAGCCGGAGCCTCGGCGGTCGAGCACCCACCGAGTGCCACCGTCAGGACCACCGCACCCACCAACTGCCTCACGCGGCCCACTCTCCCACGCGGCCTTCGCTCACTTCGGAGCCATACTGCTGATCCGAGGCCCCCGAGACGACGGTGTGGCTCCGAGGTGCTGGAGGTCGACGATGACCCGATGGACGTTGCCGCCCGAGAAGATCCCCAGCGCGTGGTTCAACGTCGCGCCGCACCTTCCGAAGCCCCTCGAACCGCCGCTGCACCCGGGTACGCGGCAGCCCGTCGGGCCGGACGACCTGGCGCCGCTCTTCCCGATGGCGCTGATCGGGCAGGAGGTCTCCACGGAGCCGTGGATCGACGTGCCCGGCGAGGTGCTCGACATCCTGCGGCTCTGGCGGCCCACCCCGCTCGTGCGGGCGGTCCGGCTGGAGCGTGCGCTCGGCACGCCTGCGCGGATCTAC
Organism: Pseudonocardia cypriaca; assembly: GCF_006717045.1. Lineage (NCBI taxonomy): Bacteria > Bacillati > Actinomycetota > Actinomycetes > Pseudonocardiales > Pseudonocardiaceae > Pseudonocardia > Pseudonocardia cypriaca. Next base: position 3,246,203 of record NZ_VFPH01000001.1, on the reverse strand, counting down.
TTCAAGGACGAGTCGGTGTCGCCCGCCGGCAGCCACAAGCCCAACACGGCCGTCGCGCAGGCCTTCTACAACGCCCAGGAGGGCATCACGCGCCTGTCCACCGAGACCGGCGCGGGGCAGTGGGGTACCGCCCTCGCGTTCGCCTGCGCCCAGTTCGGCCTCGACCTGCAGGTCTACATGGTGCGCGCGTCGTACGAGCAGAAGCCGTACCGCCGGGTCGCGATGGAGACGTGGGGCGGCTCCGTGGTCGCCTCGCCGGTGGACGACCCGCAGCACCCCGGCTCCCTCGGCACGGCGATCTCGGACGCCGTGCGGGACTGCGTCTCCCGCGACGACACGCACTACGCGCTCGGGTCGGTCCTCAACCACGTGCTGCTGCACCAGACCGTGATCGGGCTGGAGGCCAAGGAGCAGCTGGAGCTGGCGGGGGAGCGGCTGCCGGACGTGGTGATCGCGCCGTGCGGCGGCGGCTCGAACCTCGGCGGCATCGCGTTCCCGTTCGTGCCGGACGCCGCGGTCCGGCTCGTGGCCGTCGAACCGGTGTCCTGCCCGACGCTGACGCAAGGGCGGTTCGACTACGACTTCGGTGACACCGAGGGCCTCACCCCGCTGCTGCCGATGTACACGCTCGGACACGACTTCGTCCCGCCGTCGATCCACGCGGGCGGGCTGCGCTACCACGGCGACTCACCGCTGGTCTCCGCGCTCGTCCGCGACGGCCGGATGGAGGCTGTCGCCTACCCGCAGGGGAAGGTGTTCGAGGCGGCCGTCCAGTTCGCCCGGGCCGAGGGCAAGATCGCGGCCCCGGAGGCCGCCCACGCCATCCGGGCCGCGATCGACGAGGCCCTGGCAGCGAAGGAGACGGGTGAGGAGCGGGTGATCCTCTTCAACTACTGCGGCCACGGCTTCCTGGACCTGTCGGCGTACGACGACTACCTCCACGGCCGGCTGCCCGACGAGCAGGGCTGACGTTCATGATCGTTACGAGATGGTGTGGATCGCCTTGGCTAGGGCGCAAACCGCGATCTCGCGGCGATCAACCCTGCATGATCGGTCCGAGATGAGGTGGATCGCCCTGGTGAGGACGCTGAACCGCATCTCGCAAGGATCATGGGCGCTTCAGCGTGATCAAATCGACGTCATGGGTGCTTGATCTTGACCTGAGACGCGTGGTGTCGACCTGATCATCAAAACCCGGCTTGGCGCGCCGTTCCCGACACCCCTGCGCCGCATGCCACCGCGAATCGCTCCCGGCCTTGTGCCCAGTCCACCTCGTTCGCCTCGAACCCACGCCTGTGGAGATGGTTGCGTTGGGTGAACTACCGAATTCCGTGGTTGCGCGGGCGGCCGTCCCCGACTGGGGGGCACGCCGTTCACGACGAGACCGTCACCGTCGGGTCCCCACGCGACTATCCGGTGGTCCCGACCCTCAATCAACAGGGGGTGACCACCGGGTGGTCGCCGTGCATGCCCCCGGGACGTGCTCTTCGCAGGTCCGGGAGGCAAGACGAGCATCTCGCAATGCGCCCACACGTTCGGTGGTTCCCACCCGGCCACCCCCATACCGCGGCGCGCCACGCGCGGCACGCCAACCCGAGTCCCGGTGGTGAAGCTGTGAGGCGAGCGGGGCCAGGGCGTGTGTGCAGCTCCGAGCGATCAAGGCGGGGCGCGGTCGAGGATCGCGCCAACCCCGTCGGCTCGCGGCCTCGACCCGCTCAGCACCCGCAGGGAGTCGTGAGCGGATCCGGTGCGGAGCGGACGACGTCTCCGTCCACCTCCACCGGGAAGCCCTCGCGCGTCCAGTACTCGATCCCACCGAGCATCTCGCGCACGTCGTAGCCGAGGCGGGCGAAGGCGAGTGCGGCGCGGGTGGCGCCGTTGCAGCCCGGGCCCCAGCAGTAGGTCACGACCGGCACGCCGGGGTCGAGCAGCGCTGCGGCGCGCTCGGGGATCTCCGCGGTGGGCAGGTGCAATGCGCCCGGGATCCGGCCCTGCGTCCACGCGGCGCTGCTGCGCGAGTCGACGAGGGCGAACCCGGGGTCGCCGCTGGCGAACGCGGCGTGGACGTCGGCGACGTCGGTCTGGAAGGTCAGGCGGGAGGTGAAGAAGGTGACGGCGTCGGGGGTCATGGGCAGGACGCTAGATCCGGTTCCTTCGACGCTGGAAGGTGGAATCAACGGTAGATTTGCGCTGTGGCCGTGGAATCCCTGGACGATCTGGACTGGCGCCTGTTGGAAGCGCTGCAGCGCGATGGGCGTGCGAGCTACGCCGACCTCGGCCGCCTGGTCGGCCTCTCGCCCAGCGCTGTCACCGAGCGGGTGCGCAGGCTCGAGGAGACGGGCGTGATCACGGGCTACCACTGCGAGGTCGACCCGGAGAGGCTCGGCCTGCCGATCATGGCGCTCGTCCGCCTGCGCTACCCGCACGGCAACTACAAGCCCTTCCGCGACCTGCTGGCCACCACGCCGGAGGTCACCGAGGCCCACCACGTCACGGGGGAGGACTGCTTCGTGCTGAGCGTGCGCGCCCGCTCGATGCGCCACCTGGAGGGGGTGACCGGCCGCATCGCCGGCCTCGGTTCCGTGACCACCAGCGTCGTCTACAGCACCCCGCTCCCGCGGCGCTCCGCCGTCACGAGCGCGGTCGCCGCCAGCGGGAAGGCCGCGAGCGAGAGCCGCCGCCGCACCTGATTCCTGGGGCGATCACCGCGCCGGCTGCGTCCACACGAAACGTGCGGGAGCCCTAAGGGGCGGGGAGGGCGTTCAGGAGGGTGCCCGGGCCGGTCGTGACGGCTCCCGAGCCGCGAACCCGTTCGCGGAGGGCGCGGTCGGCCGTCACGACGACGAGCGGGCCGCCGCTGCCGTCGGTGACCAGGTCGGCTGCCAGCGCCGCGATCGTGGAGTCGCCGTCGGCCTCGGCCCGGACGATCGTGAGCCGCGGGTGCGTCGGCAGATCCTCGACCCGGGCGGCGGCACCCTCCAGCACCAGGTGCACCTGCAGCTCGGCGCCGGGATGGCCGAACGCCTCCGCCAGCCCGGCCCGATCGGTGGTGAGCGCGGCCGCGATCCGGCCGGCCAGCCGGCGGGCGGCGCCCTCCCGGTCGCGCCACCAGCCGTCCGGTCGCGAACCCACGACGTTCGCTCCGTCGACAACTACGTGGAGCAGCGTCAAATTGCCTCCGCTCCGGCGGGCTCGCGGGCCTTCGAAGGCGTCACCCGATCGGGGGCACCAGGTCGCGGGGGAGCTTGGTCGCCGCGGAGCGGTCGAGCAGCCAGCGGGTGCGCCGCCTGCCCTGCGCCCCGGCCACCGGGATCGCGACCTCACCAGCCCCGCCGAGCGCCATGGCGACCGCCGCGGCCTTCCCCTCACCGGTCGTCATGATCCAGACCTCCGCCGCGCGGCGGATCGCCGGCAGTGTGAGCGACACCCGGGTCGGCGGTGGCTTCGGGCAGCCGTGGACGGCCACGACCGTGCGCTCGGTCTCGTACACGGCGGGGGAGTGCGGGAAGACCGACGCGGTGTGGCCCTCCCCGCCCATGCCGAGCATGAGCACGTCGAACATCGGCACGGGGCCGTGGTCCTCCGGTCGGGCCGCCTGCCGGAGGACCTCCGCGTACGCCTCGGCTGCGGCCTCGGCGCCCGCGGGCCCGGTGCCGGTGTCGGCGCCCATCGCGAACACCTTCGCCGGATCGACCGGGACGTGGTCGAGCAGCGCGTCGCGGGCCTGTGTCTCGTTGCGCTCCGGGTCGCCGGGCGGCAGGAACCGCTCGTCGCCCCAGTAGAACTCGACCTTGCCCCAGTCGACGGCGTCGCGGGCCACGGAGGCGCGCAGCTGCTCCAGCACCGCGATGCCGGTGCCGCCGCCGGTGAGCACGATCTTCGGTGTGTTGCCCCCGGCCTGCAGGTCGACGAGCTTGGTGACCAGCCGGGCGGCCACCGCCGCCGCGAGGACGTCCGGGTTCGCGTGGACCGCGATGTCCGGGGTGGGCATCACGCGCCGGCCAGCGCCGGGACGCTCACCGGTGTGCGGCCGCGGGCGACCCTGCCCACGCCGTCGAGCGCGGCGCCGTAGATCTCGTCGGCGTCGAGCCTGCGCAGCTCCTCCGCGAGGCAGTCACGCACCTCGCGGCGGGCGAGCGCGACCAGCCGGTCGGGCTGCCCGGGCTGGCGCAGCGTGCCCACCTTCCCGTCCGGGCGCACGAGCTCGACGGGCCCGGAGCGGCGTTCCAGCCGCACCGACACCACGCCGGGACCGGACGCGGCGGGGGAGCGCTTGACCTTGCAGTCCAGGCGCACCGCGAGCCAGCCGGCGAGCAGCTCGGTGGACGGGGAGACCGCCTCGCCCGCGACGACCACGTTGGTGACCGGCTCGAACGGCGGTGCGTCGAGCGCCGTGGCGAGCAGCGCGCGCCACGGGGTGAGCCGGGTCCAGGTGAGGTCCGTGTCGCCCGCGACGTAGTGCGCGCGCCGCTGCTCGAACGCCTTCAGCGGGTTCTTCGCCGACAGCGCGTCCGTGATGCGGCGTGTCGCCAGCTTGCCGACCGGGTCGTCCGACGGGACGGCCGGTGCCTCCTCCGGCCACCACGCCACGATGGGTGCGTCGGGCAGCAGCAGCGGCACCACCATCCCGGCGCCCGCATCGTCGGAGGCGAGCGGGCCGTAGCCGCGCAGCACGATGACCTCGCTGGCGCCCGCGTCGCCGCCCACCCGGATCTGGGCGTCCAGCCGGGGTGCGGCTCTCCGCTGGCCGCGGGCCAGCACGATGATCCGGCAGGGGTGCTCGTGGCTCGCGGAGTTGGCCGCGGCGATCGAGTCCTCGATCCCGCTGCCGTCCTCGGTGACGATCACCAGCGTGAGCACGCGGCTCATCGTCAGCGCGCCGCCGCTCGCCCGCATCTCGACCAGCTTGCGGTTGACGGCCGAGGTGTTGCTCGAGGGAAGGTCGACGATCATGGCCCTGTTCTCCTCACTGCATCTTCCTCACGGCCGGCGCCAGTTGCGGCCGGTCCGGGCGAGCATGGCGCCCGCCGACTCCGGACCCCAGCTCCCCGCCGGGTACGGGTCGGGACCCTTCTCCTGCCGCGTCCAGTGGTCGATCACCGGGTCGAGGATCTCCCAGGACCGCTCGACCTCGGCGTTGACCGGGAAGAGCGACGGCTCGCCGAGCAGCACGTCCAGGATCAGCCGCTCGTACGCCTCGGGAGAGGCCTCGGTGAAGGCCGAGCCGTAGCCGAAGTCCATGGACACGTCCCGGACCTCCATCTGGCTGCCGGGCACCTTGGAGCCGAACCGCATCGTGACGCCCTCGTCCGGCTGCACGCGGATGACGAACGCGTTCTGCCCGAGCTCCTCGGTCATGGTGGCGTCGAACGGCAGGTGCGGGGCCCGCTTGAAGATCACCGCGATCTCGGTGACGCGCCTGCCGAGCCGCTTGCCGGTGCGCAGGTAGAACGGCACGCCCGCCCAGCGCCGGGTGTCGACCTCGCAGGTGATGGCCGCGAACGTCTCGGTGCGGGAGTTGGGGTCGAACCCCTCCTCCTCGGTGAGACCCTTGACCTTCTCGCCGCCCTGCCAGCCGCCGGTGTACTGCCCGCGCGCGGTGGTCTCGTCGAGCGGGCCGATGAGCTTCGTCGCGTTGAGGATCTTGATCTTCTCGATGCGCAGCTCGTTGGAGGAGAACGAGACCGGCTCCTCCATCGCGGTGAAGGCGAGCAGCTGGAGCAGGTGGTTCTGGATGACGTCCCGGGCGGCACCGATGCCGTCGTAGTAGCCGGCACGCCCGCCCAGGCCGATGTCCTCGGCCATCGTGATCTGCACGCTGTCGACGTAGTGGCTGTTCCAGATCGGCTCGAACAGCTGGTTGGCGAAGCGCAGCGCCAGGATGTTCTGCACCGTCTCCTTGCCGAGGTAGTGGTCGATCCGGAAGACCGAGTCCTCGGGGAAGACGTCGTTGACGATCTCGTTGAGCTCGATGGCCGACTTCAGGTCGTGCCCGAACGGCTTCTCGATGACCACTCGGCGCCAGCCCTGGCCGTCCTGCTTCGCCAGGCCGGAGCGCGCGAGCTGCTTGAGCACCACCGGGAACGCGCCGGGCGGGATCGACAGGTAGAACGCGTGGTTGCCGGCCGTGCCGCGCTCCCGGTCGAGCGCCTGGACGGTCTCCTCGAGCCGGTCGAACGCGTCGTCGTCGTCGAAGCTGCCGGAGACGAACCGGAAGCCCTCGGCGAGCCGGTCCCACACGTGCTGGCGGAACGGCGTGCGGGCGTGCTCCTTGACCGCGTTGTACACGACCTGGCCGAAGTCCTGGTCGGCCCAGTCGCGGCGGGCGAAGCCGGTGAGGGCGAAGCCCGGCGGCAGGAGCCCCCGGTTGGCGAGGTCGTAGATCGCGGGCATGAGCTTCTTGCGCGACAGGTCGCCGGTGACCCCGAAGATGACCAGGCTGCACGGTCCCGCGATCCGGGGAAGCCGCTTGTCCCGCGGGTCGCGCAGCGGGTTGGTCCACCCCGCTGCCGCGGACGTGGCGGTGCTCATCTCACTCCTCGCTGGACTTTGGTCGATTGCTCGGGTTGCGGGGATCATCCCAGGTCTCCTACAGCTGCTGCACGGCGCGCGCCAGGGTGACCAGGCCGGCCACCCGGTCGGTGAAGTGGAGGCGCAGCACGGGGCGTCCGCGGGCGGTGAGCGCGGCGGCGTCGGCCTCCGCGAGCCCCTGCTGGACGGCGTCGAGGGCGGCGGCGGCCTCCGGGCGAAGGCCTGGGTCGTCGGGATCGGCGGTGAGCTGGCAGACGCGGGTGGCGGGCGGGCCGCCCTTCGCGTGCTGGCCGCTACCGGTGAGGCAGCGCGGCGCCCATCCGAACGTCGTGGGGAGGCCGGTGCGGCGGGCGAGCTCCGCGCGCAGCACGGCGGCGGAGGCGTCCTCGATCCGGTCGAGGTAGGCGTGCAGCGCGAGGTGGCGGGCCCCGCTGTCGTCATCCGGGCCCACCAGCGCGTCCCCGATGAAGGCACGCAGGGCGTCGGCGACGGTCGCGGTGCCCGCCGGCAGCCAGTCGCCGGCGTGGACGGCCACCCCCGCTTCGGTGAACGCCGGCCCGTGGTCGGTGACGGCGGCCGGGGTGGCGAGCGCGTCCGGCCGATCGGTGGGGTCGACGCCGAGCACGTGCGCCGCCGCCGCGACCGCGTGTTGCCAGGTGGCCATCTGCTCGGCCACCGATCCGCGGGTGGCGAAGACCGCTCCGGGCACGTCCCCCAGCCCGACGGCGGGCAGCGTGCCCCACTCCGGGGCGTTCGGGCCCTCCACCACCACCGGCACCGGGCCCTGGCCGTCCTTGCCGAGACCGCCGGCCACGAGCTGAGCCGCCCATTCGGCGAGTGCGGGCGCGGCCGGTGCGGCGAGCGCGACCGCGGGAGCGGAGGCGAGCAGCGCACCGAGGCCCAGCGCGTCCCCGCCGGCGGTGGCGAGCTCGGCCCGGACCGTGCCCGCTTCGGTGAGCACCGCCCCCGCGTCGACGCCTGCGAGCCCGGCGGGCACGAGCGCGTACGCGGTGAAGGCGGCCCATGGGCCGTCGACGTCGTCGGGTCCGAGCACGACGACGGTGCCGTTGGTGATGGCGCCGTCCGGGCCCGTGTCCGCCGGCAGCAGCGGCCCGTCCGGCGGCGTGACGACGACGGTGTGCGCGTCGGGGTCGAGGCCCTCGGCCCGGAACGCGGCGTGCACCGTGTCCCGCAGCAGCCGTACCGGCTCGGGGTCCTCGCCGGGCGGTGCCGACAGGACGAGCACCGTGGCGGCGAGCTCGCCGGCGAGTGCGTCGGCGACCTGCGGGGGATCGGTGGTGTCCAGGACGACGAGGCGCGGGTCGGACCCGGTGAGCGCCTCGGCGGCGATGCCGGCGCCGCCCGCCGCGGCGAGCAGCACGCGGACCTGGCCCACCACCCGGCGTTGCTCGGCCAGTGCCGCGACCTCGCCGACCAGCGGCCGCGCCGCGCGCACCGCGCCCATCCACCCCGGCCGGGCGACCCGGGGCCACAACCCCGCGTCGCCGTCCGCGATGCGGGCGGCGACGCCGCCCTCGACGAGGCGCGCGAGCAGCTCCGCCTCGGACGGCACCGGTCGCGCGGTCACCGCTGCGTTCCCCTCCGGCTCGCTGCTGCTAGCGCGCCTGCTCCAGCTGCCCGGTGACGGTGTCGCCGAGCTCGGTCCAGGACTTCTCGAACTTGTCGACGCCCTCGTCCTCCAGCACGAGGAAGACGTCGGTCAGGTCGATGCCGACCCGCTCCAGTGCGTCGAACACCTCCTGCGCCTCGGCGGCCGTGCCGGTGACGCGGTCGCCGTGCACCTCACCGTGGTCGGCGAAGGCGAGCAGCGTCTTCTCCGGCATCGTGTTGACGGTGTCGGCAACGACGAGTTCGGTGACGTAGAGCGTGTCGGAGTAGTCCGGGTTCTTCACGCCCGTCGACGCCCACAGCGGCCGCTGCTTGCGCGCGCCCTTCGCCTCCAGCGCCTTCCACCGGTCCGAGGAGAAGACCTCCTGGTAGGCGGCGTAGGCCAGGCGCGAGTTGGCTACGCCGGCCTTGCCGCGCAGGGCGAGCGCCTCGTCGGAGCCGATCGCCTCCAGCCGCTTGTCGATCTCGGTGTCGACCCGGGAGACGAAGAAGCTCGCCACCGAGGCGATGCCTGCGAGCTGGTGCCCGTTGGCGGCGGCCTGCTCCAGCCCGTCCAGGTAGGCGTCCATCACGGCGCGGTAGCGCTCCACCGAGAAGATCAGCGTCACGTTCACGCTCACGCCCTCGGCGAGCGCGCGGGTGATCGCCGGCAGGCCCGCCTCGGTGGCCGGGATCTTGACCAGCAGGTTGGGCCGGTCGACGGCCTTCCACAGGTCGAGGGCCTGGGCGACGGTGCCCTCGGTGTCGCGGGCGAGGCCGGGGTCGACCTCGAGCGAGACGCGCCCGTCGACGCCGCCCGTGGTCTCCCAGGTGCCGCTGAAGACGTCGCAGGCCTGCTGGACGTCGGCGACGGTGATCTCGCGGACCGCGTCCTCGACCGACGCGCCGCGGGCGGCCAGCTCCCGGACCTGGGCGTCGTAGGCCTCGCCCTTCGCGAGCGCGCCCGCGAAGATCGTGGGGTTGGTGGTGACCCCGACGACGTGCTTGTCGGTGATCAGCTCCTGCAGGTTGCCGCTGTTCAGGCGCTCGCGGGACAGGTCGTCCAGCCAGATGGACACCCCGGCCGCGGCCAGCTGCCCGAGTCGATCGTTGCTCATTGGTTGTTCCTCCTCAGGAAGCCTTCTCGAGGCTGCGCTTCGCGGCGGCGACGACGTTCTCGGTGGTGAAGCCGAACTCCCGGAACAGCGTCTGGTAGTCGGCGCTCGCGCCGAAGTGCTCGATGGAGACGTTCTCGCCCGCGTCTCCGGTGAAGCGGTACCACGGCTGCGCGACGCCGGCCTCGACGCTCACCCGCGCGCGCACGCCCGAGGGCAGGACGGACTCGCGGTACGCCTCGTCCTGCTCGTCGAACCACTCGACGCACGGCATGGACACCACCCTCGTGGCAACGCCCTCGGACTCGAGCACCTTCCGGGCCTCGGCCGCGATCTGCAGCTCGGACCCGGTGGCGATGAGGATCACCTGCGGCTCGCCGGACGACGCGTCGGCCAGCACGTAGCCGCCGCGGGCGACGCCCTCGGCGGACGTGCCCTCCAGCACGGGGAGGTTCTGCCGGGTGAGCGCGAGACCCTTGGGGCCCTCAGGCCGCTCCAGCGCGGCGCGCCACGCGTGGGCGGTCTCGTTGGCGTCTCCGGGACGCAGCATCGCGAGCCCCGGGATGGCCCGCAGCGCGGCCAGGTGCTCGATCGGCTGGTGCGTGGGGCCGTCCTCGCCGAGCCCGATCGAGTCGTGCGTCCAGACGTAGACCACGCTCGACTTCATCAGCGCGGCGAGGCGCACGGACGGACGCATGTAGTCGCTGAACACCAGGAACGTGCCGCCGTACGGGCGGGTGGGCCCGTGCAGCGCGATGCCGTTGAGGATGGCGCCCATCGCGTGCTCGCGGACCCCGAAGTGCAGGGTGCGGCCGTACGGGTTGGCCTTCCACATCTTGGTGGCGGTGGAGGCGGGGCCGAACGAGTCGGCGCCCTCCATCGTGGTGTTGTTGCTCTCCGCCAGGTCGGCCGAGCCGCCCCACAGCTCCGGCAGCACGTCCTTGAGCGCCGTGAGGACCTCGCCGGACGCCTTGCGGGTGGCGACCCCCTTGGGGTCGGGGTCCCAGCTCGGCAGCGCCTTCTCCCAGCCGACCGGCAGGTCGCGGCCCAGCACCCGGTCGAGGAGCTCCTTGCGCTCCGGCTCGCGCGCCGCCCAGTCCTCGTACGTCTTCGTCCAGGCCTGGTGGGCCTCGCGGCCGCGGTCGACCACCTTCCGGGCGTGGGCGAGCACCTCGTCGTCGACCTGGAAGCTCTGCTCCGGGTCGAACCCGAGGATCTTCTTGACCTCGGCCACCTCGTCGGCGCCCAGCGCCGACCCGTGGGCCTTGCCCGTGTTCATCTTGTTCGGCGCGGGGAAGCCGATCACGGTGCGCAGCAGGACGAACGACGGCCGCGTGGTCTCCGCGCGCGCGTTCTCCAGCGCCTCGAGGATGCCGGTGACGTTCTCGCCGCCCTCGACGACCTGCACGTGCCAGCCGTAGGCCTCGTAGCGCTTGGCGGTGTCCTCGGAGAGGGCGATCGTGGTGTCGTCCTCGATGGAGATCTTGTTGTCGTCGTAGATCACCGTGAGGTTGCCGAGCTGCTGGTGGCCGGCCAGGGACGACGCCTCGGAGGTGATGCCCTCCTCGATGTCGCCGTCGGAGGCGATCACGTAGATGTGGTGGTCGAACGGGCTCTCGCCGGGCGCGGCGTCCGGGTCGAACAGGCCGCGCTCCCTGCGCGCACCCATCGCCATGCCGACGGCCGAGGCGAGGCCCTGGCCCAGCGGGCCGGTGGTGATCTCCACACCCGGGGTGTGGCGGTGCTCGGGGTGGCCGGGGGTCTTCGAGCCCCACGTGCGCAGCGACTTCAGGTCGTCGAGCTCGAGCCCGTAGCCGGCCAGGTAGAGCTGGATGTAGAGGGTGAGGCTGGAGTGGCCCGCGGACAGCACGAACCGGTCGCGGCCGATCCAGTCGGGGTCGCTCGGGTCGTGGCGCATGACGCGCTGGAAGAGGGTGTAGGCGAGCGGCGCGAGGCTCATCGCGGTGCCCGGGTGGCCGTTGCCCACCTTCTGCACGGCGTCGGCGGCCAGCACCCGGACCGTGTCGACGGCCCGGCGGTCCAGGTCGGTCCAGTCGTCCGGGACGCTCGCGCGGGTGAGAGTCTCGATGTCGATATCGGCCACAGCTCTTCCCTCGGTTCGGATGGGATGTGCAGGCGGTACGCCTCGGTGCGACCGCACAGCGCTGACTCGCTCGACGGCCAGCCTAGTCACCTCGCACGGCCGCGTGTGATCTCGCGCCGCCGGTCCGCACGGGTCTACCCGGCCGAGGGGGCCGGCATGCCCCGGGCTACCATCGACAAGCCGTAGAACTCGGGTTCCGCCGAGTTCCCCACCACGCGGATCGAGGTTGTGCCGGTGACTCTGCCCGTGTCCCGCCCGGGCCACCCCGAGCAGGGCTCCGCCGGTGCTCGGCGGGGCGGCTGGGAGCGGTTGCGGGACACCGTGCGCGCCTACCTCGGGCTCACGAAGACCCGGATCATCGAGCAGCTCCTCGTGGTCACGGTGCCGGCGATGTTCCTCGCCGAGCGCGGGGTGCCGTCGGTGTGGCTGATCATCGCCACGCTGGTGGGCGGCGCGATGGCCGCCGCGAGCGCCCACGCCCTCAACTGCGTGGTCGACGCCGACATCGACGCCGTGATGAAGCGCACCAGCCGCAGGCCGCTCGCGAAGGGGCAGGTGCCCACCCGGCACGCACTGGTGTTCGGCCTCGTCCTCGGCGCGCTGTCGGCGGTGTGGCTCGGGCTCACCACCAACTGGCTGGCCGCGGGCCTCTCGGTCGGCGCCATCGCGTTCTACGTGCTCGTCTACACGCTCCTGCTGAAGCGCCGCACCTCTCAGAACATCGTGTGGGGCGGCGCGGCGGGTTGCATGCCGGTGGTGATCGGCTGGGCCGCGGTCACCGGCTCGGTCGGATGGCCCGCGCTCGTGATGTTCGGTGTGATCTTCTTCTGGACACCGCCGCACTTCTGGGCGCTCGCCATGCGCTACCGGGAGGACTACGCGGCGGCGAAGGTCCCGATGCTGCCGGTCGTGGCTCCGCCGGAGGAGGTGTCGCGGCGCATCGTCATCTACTCGTGGGTGATGGCCGCGTGGTCGCTCCTGCTGCTCCCCGCCACGTCCTGGATCTACGCCGCCGTCGCCGCGCTGGGCGGCACCTGGTTCGTCCTGCAGGCCCACCGCCTGCACCGCGGCGTGCTCGCCGGGGTGGAGACGCGCCCCATGCGGCTGTTCCACCTCTCGAACGTGTACCTCTGCTGCCTGTTCGCCGCGATCGCGGTGGACGCGGCGATCGGACTCCCGGTCCTCGCGTTCTAGCCGGCCGGACGTATCACGCGCGCTGCTGCGCGCTCCTCGATGCGTGTCGAACTCCCGCCGCCATGTCCTCGTGATCGGGGCCGGGATGAGCGGCCTGTGTGCCGCGATGCTCCTGGCCAGGGACGGTCACCACGTCACCGTCCTGGAGCGTGACCCCGCGCCGCCGCCGGTGCCCCAGGACGCATGGGGGCACTGGGACCGGCGCGGGTGCGCGCAGTTCCGGCTGCCGCACTACATGCTCCCGAGGTTCCGGCGGCTCCTCGAGGCGGAGCTGCCGGACGTCGCCGCGGCGCTCGTCGCGGCGGGCGCCGCCCGCTACGACGTCGTGGCGCAGCTCCCGGACACCGTGACCGGCGGCCGGCGCGCCGACGACGACAGGTTCGCGGTCCTCACCGCCCGCCGTCCCGTGCTCGAGGCCGTCGTCGCGCAGGCCGCGGCGACCGAGCCCGGCGTCGGGGTCCGTCGCGGGGTGGCCGTGCGGAGCCTCCTGACCGCGGGTTCGGACCTCGCCGGCGTGCCGCACGTCGCGGGCGTCGTCACCGGGAAGGGGGAGGTGCTCGCGGCCGACCTGGTCGTCGACGCGGGCGGCCGGCGCTCCGCTCTGCCGGACCTGCTGGCCGCGGCCGGGGTCACCGGGGTCGTGGAGGAGCGCGAGGAGTGCGGCTTCGTGTACTACGGGCGGCACTTCCACAGCCCCGACGGCCTGCCGCCCCAGCTCGGATCGCTGAACCAGCAGTACGACTCGGTCTCGCTCCTGACCCTGCCGGCCGACCGGAACACCTGGTCGGTGACGATCATCGCGGGCTCACGCGACCGGGAGCTGCGCGCCCTGCGCGACCCGGACCGCTGGCGCGCCGCGGTGCGCAGCTACCCACTCGTGGCGCACTGGCTCGACGCCGATCCGATCGACGACGGCGTCGCCGTCATGGCGGGCATCGAGGACCGCATCCGGCGCTTCGCCGGGCCCGATGGCGAGGGGGAGCCCGTCGTCACCGGCGTCGTCGCGGTCGGCGACGCGTGGTCGTGCACCAACCCGACGCTCGGGCGCGGCACGTCCACGGCCCTGTGGCACGCCGTGCTCCTGCGCGACCTGCTGCGAACCGACGACGCGCCGGCCGCCCTTGCCCGGCGGTGGTGGGACAGCACGGCGCAGCTGCTCGAACCCTGGTACCGGGCCACGATCGCGGCCGACCGCACCCGGCTCGCCGAGATCGAGCGCGACCGGGCGGGCGTGCCGAGCCCGCCCGCTGACCCGGCAGGGAGAGTGGGGAAGGCGCTGGTGGCAGGCGCCGGACGCGACCCCGACGTGCTGCGGGACGCGCTGGAGATCGCGTCGATGCTCACGCTGCCGTCCGAGGTGCTCGGCCGGCCAGGTGCGGCCGAGCGCGCACTGGCGGCCGGCGGTGGTGCGCCCCAGTACCCGTTGCCCGGACCCGACCGCCGGGCGCTGCTCTCGGTCGTGGAGGACGCCGTCGCCGCACCCGCCGGATGACACCGGCCGGCAGCTTCCTGCCGTCGGGGAGCAGGAAGGTGCCACGCGGCTTGCAGGAGGACGAATGCGTGCATATCGCACACCATGTGAGTGCGATATGCACGCATCAAGGCGCTACGCCGAGATCATCCCGTGCGGGTCGAGCACGTACTTGCGTGCCGCGCCCTGGTCGAACTCCTGGTAGCCGCGCGGGGCGTCGTCGAGCGGGATGACGGTGGCGTTGACCGCCTTCGCGATCTGCGCCTTGCCGTGCAGGATGCTCATCATCAGCCTGCGGTTGTACTTCAGCACCGGGCACTGGCCGGTGGTGAACGAATGGCTCTTCGCCCAGCCCAGGCCGAGGCGGACCTTGAGCGTGCCCTCCTTCGCGTCGGGATCTGCGGCACCCGGGTCGCCGGTGACGTAGAGGCCGGGGATGCCGAGCCGGCCACCGGCCCGCGTGATGGACATGACCGAGTTCAGCACCGCGGCGGTCCTACTCGCGGTGGGTCGAGGTCACAAGACAGCCACACGGCCCATCCCGGAGGCCCGGGTGCGCGGACTCCACTTCCGGACAGGTCGGCCGGTCCGTCGGTGGGATCGGACGGTCGAGGTCAGGGGATCAGCAGCAGCTTCCCGGTGGTGCGCCTGGCCTGCAGGTCCTCGTGCGCGGTGCGGGCCTCGTCCAGCGGGTAGCGGTGGCCGATCCGCACGTCGAGGGTGCCGTCGGCCACCGCCGTGTAGACGGCGGCGGCGCGGGCGGTGAGCTCGTCGCGGCCGGCGGTGTAGTCGAACAGCTTGGGGCGGGTGAGGTACACCGAGCCCGCGGCGTTGAGCCGCTGCGGGTCGACCGGGGGCACGGGCCCGCTGCTGGCGCCGCACAGCACCAGCATCCCGCGGCGGCGCAGCGCGGCGAGGCTCGCGTCGAAGGTGGTGGCCCCGACGCTGTCGTAGGCGACGTGCACGCCCGAGCCGCCGGTGACCTCCCGGACCGCGGCCGCGAGGTCGTCGACCTCGGTGTAGCGGATCACCTCGGCGGCCCCCGCGCCGCGTGCCAGCTCCTCCTTCTCCGGGGTGGACACGGTGCCGATCACGCGGCCCCCGCGCGCGGTGGCGAGCTGGGTGAGCATCAGGCCGAGCCCGCCCGCCGCCGCGTGGACGAGCACGTCCTGGCCGGGCTGCACAGGGTGGCAGTCGGTGACGAGGCAGTGGGCCGTCATGCCCTGCAGCAGCGCGGCGGCCGCGACCTCGTCGGACAGGGCGTCGGGCACGGCTACGGCCTTGTCGGCGGGGACGGCCACGAGCTCGGCGTAGCTGCCGAGGGTCTCCGACCACGCCACGTGGTCGCCCACCGCGAACTCCGTGACGCCCTCTCCGACGGCGCGCACCCGGCCCGCGCCCTCCAGGCCGGGTACGTACGGCAGCGACATCGGGTAGATGCCCTCGCGCTGGTAGGTGTCGATGTAGTTGACGCCGGCAGCGGCCACCTCCACGAGGAGCGTGCCGGGCCCGGCCTGCGGGTCCGGCAGCTCGACGGACGTCAGGACGTCGGGGCCACCTGCCGAGCTGATCTGGATCGCGCGCACGGGCCGATCATGCCCCGCGGTCGGCGAGCGCGGGCGCCGGGGCGGGGGTGGGCGCGGGAAGCGCCGGTCGCTCGGTGAGCGTGGCCCACAGCGCCGCGGCCGCGACCGTGACGAGCGCGGCGCCGAGCACGTGCAGCGAGACGAGGATCTCGGGGATGCCCAGCGCGTACTGGATCCCGCCGAGCAGTCCCTGCGCGACGACGACCCCCACGAGCACCGCGTAGCGGCGCAGCACCCGGCCGGGCGCGGCGACGGCGCGCAGCGCGAAGCCCAGCCCGACGAGCAGGCCGAGGTAGCAGAACAGGAGATCTGCGTGGACCTGCGCGGCGGACTGGACCGCCACCTGCAGCCGGGGGGTCTGCGCGTCGCCCGCGTGCGGACCCGCGGCGGTGACGAACGAGCCGGCGACGAGGACCGCGGCGAGCAGCGCGGTGGACGTCGCCGCCAGCCCGCGCACGGCACCGGGTACGAGCCGCCGCGGGGGCCCTGCGCCGTCGGAGGCGGCCGCCACCAGCTGCATCGCGAGCCAGACCAGGACCATCGACACGAGCAGGTGGACGCTGACGCTCCACCACACGAGCCCCAGCAGCACCACGCCGCCGCCGATCACCGCCTGGGCGACCACGCCGAGCGGCTGGACCAGCGCGAGAGCGGTGAGCCGCCGCCTGCGGGGGCGGGTGCCGAGAGCCGCGAGCAGGCAGGCGCCGGCGACGAGCACGACGACCCCGGTGAGGAGCCGGTTGCCGAACTCGATCCACTGCGTGAGGGGTTCCACCTCGGGGTGCGGGGTGGGCACCAGGCTGCCGGGGAAGCACTCCGGCCAGGTCGGGCAGCCCAGCCCGGAGCCCGTGACGCGCACGATCGACCCGGTCACCGCGATCCCGGCCTGTGCCACCACCGCGGCGATCGCGAGTGCCCGCATCACCGCCGGGGTGACGGCCGGCAGGCGGTCGAGCAGGGTGGAGCGGGTCATCGACACATCGTAGAAGACCGCGTTTCCGAGGCGTGGGGCGGCGCTTTCGGGGCACCCGTCGATCAGGGGCTGACAGGTCGCCCGCGGAGTCCTACCGTCGTCCGTGCAGCCCAACGCAGGGAGGCCGCGATGACCGCCGTCGAGCCGAAACCGATCGCACCGCAGTACCCGGCCCGCAGAACGCCGAAGGGCGCGACGTTCGCGAAGATGTTGCGGACGACGGACCCCAAGGACATCGCGATCCTCTACCTGGTCACGTCGTTCGTGTTCTTCATGGTCGGTGGGGCGATGGCCCTGCTGATCCGCGGTGAGCTGGCGGTGCCCGGCCTCCAGTTCCTGTCGAACGAGCAGTACAACCAGCTGTTCACGATGCACGGCACGATCATGCTGCTGCTGTACGCGACGCCGATCCTGTTCGGGTTCGCGAACTACATCGTGCCGCTGCAGATCGGCGCCCCGGACGTCGCGTTCCCGCGGCTGAACGCCTTCTCCTACTGGCTGTTCCTGTTCGGCGGGCTCATCGTGATGTCCGGGTTCCTCACCCCGGGCGGCGCGGCCGACTTCGGCTGGTTCGCCTACGCGCCCCTGCACAACGAGACGTTCTCGCCGGGCAGCGGCGGTGATCTCTGGGCCGTCGGCCTCATCGTGTCCGGGCTCGGCACGATCCTCGGCGCGGTCAACTTCACCACGACGATCATCTGCATGCGGGCGCCCGGCATGACGATGTTCCGGATGCCGATCTTCTGCTGGAACATCCTCGCGACCGCGATCCTGATCCTGATCGCGTTCCCGGTGCTGACGGCCGGGCTGTTCGGGATCCTGGCCGACCGGCGCTTCGGCACCCACGTGTTCGACCCGGCCAACGGCGGCGCGATCCTCTGGCAGCACCTGTTCTGGTACTTCGGCCACCCCGAGGTCTACATCGTGGCGCTGCCGTTCTTCGGCATCGTCACCGAGGTCATCCCGGTGTTCAGCCGCAAGCCGCTCTTCGGCTACAACGGCATGGTCTTCGCGACGATCGCCATCACCGCGCTGTCCTCGGTGGTGTGGGCCCACCACATGTTCGCCACCGGCGCCGTGCTGCTCGCGTTCTTCTCGATCACCACGTTCCTCATCGCCGTGCCCACGGGGATCAAGTTCGTCAACTGGATCGGCACGATGTGGCGCGGGCGGATCACGTTCGAGACGCCGATGCTGTTCAGCGTCGGGTTCATGGCCACGTTCCTGTTCGGCGGCCTCACCGGCATCCTGCTGGCCTCACCGCCGCTGGACTTCCACGTGTCCGACACGTACTTCGTGGTGGCGCACTTCCACTACGTGCTGTTCGGCACGATCGTGTTCGCCACCTACGCCGGGATCTACTTCTGGTTCCCGAAGATGACCGGCCGGTTCCTCGACGAGACGTGGGGCAAGGTCCACTTCTGGCTGACGTTCGTCGGGTTCCACCTGACGTTCCTGGTGCAGCACTGGCTGGGCAACGAGGGCTTCCCCCGCCGCTACGCCGACTACCTGCCGGGCGACGGGTTCAACGCGCTGAACGCGCTGTCCTCGATCGGGGCGTTCGTGCTGGGGGCCTCCGTGCTGCCGTTCGTCTGGAACGTGTTCCGCAGCTACCGCTTCGGCCGCGTGGTCACGGTCGACGACCCGTGGGGCTTCGGCAACTCGCTCGAGTGGGCCACGTCCTGCCCGCCGCCGCGGCACAACTTCACGGAACTGCCGCGGATCCGGTCGGAGCGCCCGGCGTTCGAGCTGCACTACCCGCACCTGGTCGAGCGCTTCCGCGGCGAGGCGCACATCGGGTGGCGGGCGGCTCCGTCCGAGGAGCTCGCGCAGGCCGTGGGCAAGGAGACGCAGCCGGACGACGACCCGAAGTCGCGCTGATACTCGACGGCGGATCATGCCCGTCGAGATCGCGGGTATCGGTCCGGCTAGCGCAGGCGGACTGTGCGCAGCGCGAGGGAACCGGCCGCCACCGTCCAGGCGAGCAGTACGAGCACGGCGCCCGCTGTCGGCGGCCGTCCCGTGGCTAGCGTGTCGCGCAGGCCTTCGGCGAGCGCGCCGGACGGCAGCGCCGCGGCCACCGCGGCGAGCGGGCCGGGTAGCTGGTCGAGCGGGATCACGATGCCGCCCGCGAGCAGCAGCACGAACCAGGCGAGGTTGGCCACGGCGAGGGTGATCTCGGCGCGCAATGAGCCGCCGAGCAGGATCCCGAGCGCGGCGAAGGCGGCGCAGCCCAGCAGCACCAGCAGGACACCCCAGCCGACGCCCGCAGGCGCGGGCCGCCAGCCGAGGGCGGCGGCGATCGCGCCCAGCACCACGATCTGGACGGCGACGACGCCCAGCACGGCGGCGAGCCGCCCGGCCACGAGCAGCCAGCGGGGGAGCGCGGTGGCGGCGAGCCTGCGCACCACGCCGTAGCGGCGGTCGAACCCGAGGGCGATCGCCTGGCCGGTGAAGGCGGTGGACATCACGGCGAGCGCGAGCACCCCCGGTGCCACCGTGGCGACCCGCGGCTCCGGCAGCGGCACCACCGTCAGCAGGGTGAGCCCGACCAGCAGGACGATCGGGATCAGCACCGTGAGCAGGACCTGCTCGCCGTGGCGCAGCGCGAGCCGCAGCTCGGTGGCCGACTGCGCGGCGAGCATCCGCAGGGGCGCCCCTGGGCCGGGGCGGGGCGTGAACGTGCCGGCCGGGAACAGCGGTGGGGTCATGAGCGCAGCTCCCGCCCGGTGAGCTCCAGGAACACGTCCTCCAGGCTGCGCCGCGCGACCTGCACGTCGTCGGCGAGCGCGCCCTGGGCGGCGCACCAGGAGGTGATGGTGGACAGGACGTGGGGGTCGATGCGGCCCTGCACGACGTAGCGCCCGGCGACGGGCTCGTCGGCGCCGTACCCGGTGGGGAGCGCCGCGGCCAGCTCGGCGACGTCCATGCCGGGCCGCGCGCGGAAGCGCAGCTCCTGCTGGCCGCCGGTGGCGGTGAGCGCTGCGGGGGAGCCCTGGGCGACGACCCGCCCGCCGTCGACGATCACGACGTGGTCGGCGAGCGCCTCGGCCTCCTCCATCAGGTGCGTGGTGAGCAGCACGGACACCCCGTCGCGACGCAGCGCGCGGATCAGCTCCCAGACCAGCAGGCGGCCCTGCGGGTCCATCCCGGCCGTCGGCTCGTCGAGGAACACCAGCTCCGGGCGGCCGACGATCGCGCACGCGAGGGCGAGCCGCTGCTGCTGGCCCCCGGAGAGCCGCTTGTACGGGGTGCGGGCGCAGGAGTCGAGCCCGAGTACCGAGGAGAGCCAGCCGACCTCGAGCGGGTGTGCTGAGCAGGCGGCGACCAGGCGCAGCATCTCGGCGGCGTGCACGCCCGGGTAGGCGCCGCCGCCCTGCGGCATCACGCCGATGCGGGCGCGCAGGGCGTCCGGGGCACCGGCGGGGTCGACGCCGAGCACCCGCACCTCGCCCGCGTCGGCGCGCAGGAAGCCTTCGCAGACCTCGACGGTGGTGGTCTTGCCCGCGCCGTTGGGCCCCAGCAGCGCGAGGACGGAGCCTGCGTGCAGCTCGAGGTCGAGCCCGTCGACCGCGGTGGTGCGGCCGTAGCGTTTGACGAGGCCCCGGACCTGAACGGCGGGCGGCCCGTCCATCGACCGCGCGGTACTCACGATCGTCGAGCTTAAGGCGTGGTCTCGGGCACGGGGACGGGGGAGCGGCCGGGCAGCACGTCGATGTCGTGGCCGCTCTGGCCAGCGAGGTGGTGGCGCAGCACGAGCAGGATGACCAGCAGGATCCCGATGCCGGCGATGATCGACAGGGGGAGCTGGAACGCGCGGAACTGGAAGTCCGCCCCGGTGGGCGGCACGAGCAGCGCGAGGACGGCCGATGCGGCGAGCGCGGCGCGCCGGTAGCGCGGCAGGCCGCGGGTGGCGGCGAGCGGGATGGCGGCCCACAGCAGGTACCAGGGGTGCACGACCGGGCCGAGGAGCACCACGGCGCCGAGCGCGGTGCCCATGCCGGTGATCGGCTCGACGCGGCCCCGCAGCACGGCGAACAGCAGCATCACGACGAGCACGGCCGACGCGGCCAGGCCGATGTTGCGGGACACGGCGAGCACGGCGTCGGTGTGGTCGCCCAGCCTGGCCAGGATGCCGACCTGGCCGCCGATCATGCCGAGGTCGGTGGTGACCGACATCCAGCTCCGGATGAGCTGGGGGATGTCGAGGGTCTTCAACCAGCCGAGCCCGACGCCGGTGCCGACCGACAACGGGAGGTAGCAGACCACGGAGAGGAGGCTGAACAGCCCGGCGACCGGCACCACGTGGGCGATGCGGCCGCCCCGGCGGCGGGCCCACTCCATCCCGAGGAAGCCCAGCGCGAGGATGGCCGGGAGCTTGATCGCCGACGCCGCGATGATGAGCAGCGCGCCCACCAGGAGGTTCCGGTCGAGCAGCCGGTCCCCGGCGCGCAGCCCGATCTCGAAGCCGGCGAGCATCAGGCCGACCATGAGCGCCTCGTTGTGGATGCCGCTCACGAGGTGGAACAGGACGAGGGGGTTGGCGAGGCCCAGCCACATCGCGAGGCCGGTGTCGAGCCCGCAGCGCCGGGCCAGCTTCGGCAGCGCCCACACCATGAGGCCGAGGCCGGCGAACGCGAGCAACCGGTACTCGAAGATGCCGAGCACGATGTCGTTGCCCGACAGCGCCGTGATCCCGCGGCCCATGATCAGGAAGAGCGGGCCGTACGGCGCGGGGGTGTCGCGCCAGATCGTGGGGATGCTGCGGGTGAGCGGGTCGTCCACGCCGAGCGCCTCGGCCGGCCCGAGAACGTACGGGTCGAGACCGCGGGCGAGGGTGGCGCTCTGGGCGAGGTAGCTGTAGACGTCGCGGGAGAAGAGCGGCGGTGCCAGCGCGAGCGGCACCGCCCACATCACAGCCGTGCGGGCGAGCTGCGCAGGCGTGGGCGCAGGCGGTACGGCGCCGCGGGCGCGCAGCATCTTGCCGACCCACAGCCACGCGAGCACGAGCAGGCAGATGCCGGTGTAGGTGACGGCGATCGCGATGGTGGTGTTGCGGCTGGGCAGGCCGAGCAGCCGCAGCCCGAACACCGGGTTGGGCACCGGCAGCGCGCCTGCCCCGAGCCCACCGGCCGCCATGAGGAGGGTGCCGGTGAGCCCGACGAGCCGGGGCATCCGGCTCGGGTCGCGCACGCGGGAAGGGGCGAGCACCGCAGCCTCTGCGGTGTCCAGCTCCCGGGCGACCATGGGGGCCAGCGTATCCAGTGCCGCCCGCCGGTTCGTCACCACGTGGCCGGACGTGTTCGGCCGGGTCACGCACCCGGCAGGGTGACGAAGTTGTACTCCCAGGCCACGGCCAGGAAGGTCATCCCGGCCAGCGCGACCACCGTGTAGTGCAGCCGGGCCGCCGTCGACCACCACCGGCGGCGCCAGGCGAGCGCGGCCGACACCAGCACCCCGAGCGCGCAGACCGCGGCGAGCGTCGGCAGCGCGCACAGCACTGCGAGCGCCGCGGTGTCGCCGATGAGCGCGTCCAGGAACCGGTCGAGCGGGTTCGCCAGCCAGGCCGCGAACGCCAGGAACACCATGAGCAGCAGGGCCATCGCCCCGGCCAGCCACCTGGCGAGGAGTGGGGGACCTGCGTCCGCCCGTCGACGGCGGATGAGCGCGGCCACCGGCCACGCGAGCGTCGTCAGCAGGACGACGGCGGCGCCGAGCGCCAGCGCGAGGTGCAGGGTGGTGCCCTGCCACCACCCCACGCGTTCCCAGGCCACGGTGGCGTCGTCCCCGCTGGCGAGGTGCGCCCCGCCCGGGCCGAACGCGAGCAGGTCCGCGCGGCCGTCGGCGCGGTACAGGCGCTCTCCGACCGGAACCCAGCGCACGGTGCCGGGCAGCTCGTACAGCACCGGCCCGACGGTGGTGAGCGAACCGTCCGGGGCGGCCTCGACCTGCACGTCCGCGAGCACCCTCGCGAGCAGGCGGGACGGGTCGGACGTGCTGATCCGGGCGTAGCGGAAGCTGCCTGCCAGCTCGGCGGCCGGTGCGGCGTCCACCTCCGGATACGTGGAGACGCCGATCGGTCCGGGCGGGAGGAGCTCGTCGGCCAACCGGCGGACCAGCTCGTGGAGACCGGCGGAACCGCCGATGTCGGTGCCGTCGCCGTTCACCGCGGCGAACACCCCCACTCCGAGGGTGGGGAACAGGGCCATCACCGAGTGCGAGCCGAAGCCGTCCCCGTCGTGCCCGAACATCCGGTGGCCGCCGAGCACGCCGTGCTGGAACGCGTACCCCATCCCGGGCAGGCGGGGGTCGACGGCGAACTGCTGGTCCTGCATCGAGCGGAGCGGGCCGTCGTCCAGGAGCCGGGGGTCGCCCCGCAGCTCGGCGAGCATGAACCGGGCCATGTCGGAGGCGGACGCGATGGCGGAACCGGCCGGGGCCATGAAGTCGTACGACGGCGGGACCGGGGAGTTCCCCGCGCCGTCCGGCCGGTAGGTGCGGGCGGCCTCGGCCCGCAGCGGGTGGGACGCCGACTGGTCGAACGTGCTCCGCTCCATCCCGAGCGGGCCGAAGACGTTCTCCTCCACGTACCGCTCGAACGGCATTCCCGCGCGCAGCTCCACGACGTGCCCGGCGAGGGCGAGGCCGTAGTTGGAGTAGGACGGCAGCAGCCCGGGCGGCCGGACCCGCGCCGGCTGGTGGGTGGCGAGGTAGTCGCCCAGCGGCTGCCGGGCCGCGCCCGCGTTGCCCGTGTTGCGCTCCTCGTAGCCCGCGGTGTGCGTCAGCAGGTGGGCCAGGGTCACCGGCTGCCCGGGATACGTGTCCGGCACCCGGAAGCCGGCGAGGTGCTCGTTCACGTCGCGGTGCAGGTCGAGCTCGCCGCGCGCGACGAGCTGCATCACCGCCGTGGCCGCGAACACCTTGCTGATCGAGTCGACCCGGACGGGGGTGCGGTCGTCGAGCGGGCGACCGGTGCCCAGGTCGGCCGTGCCGTAGCCCCCGGCGAACACCTGTCTCCCGCCTGCCACGACGGCGACGGACGCGCCGGGCAGCTGCAGCAGCCGCAGCTGTTCGGGCACCTCGCGGTCCAGGAAGGCCCGGACCGCGCCGGGATCGAGCGTGCTCGGCGGAGCGCCCCAGGCGCTGCCGGCCGTCACGAGGCCGCTGACCAGCACGCCGACGAGGACGAGCACAACCCGGAATCGCACGTGAGCAGCGTCACGAACCGGGCCGGGGTGATCAATCCGGCCAGCCACCGGGAGATCGGGGGGAGATCCCCCGCCCGACCTGCGGCTACCCCGAGCGGACGGCCCGCGTGAGGGTCCTCACCTCGGGCGGGGCCGCCTTTGCCCTGGCGAGGGATATACGCAAGACTGGTGTTGTGAAAAGCGCCCGGCCCGCCGTGCCGGTCGACGTCCGCCCCCCGGAGGGCGCGTCGGCCGGTGAGGGCCGCACGCGCGAGGCCGTGGCCCGGCTGCTGATGGAGCAGGGTCCGATCACGGCGGCGGCGGTCGCCGCGGAGCTGGAGCTGTCGGCCGCGGCCGTCCGGCGCCACCTCGACGCGCTGATCGCCGACGGCGAGGCCGATGCCCGCGAGGCACCCCGGCGGGGCCCGCGCGGGCGGGGCCGCCCGGCTCGGCAGTACCTGCTCACCGACGCGGGCCGGGCCCGGTTCGGCCACGGCTACGACGAGCTGGCTGTTGCCGCGCTGCAGTACCTCGCGGAGCACGGCGGCGAGGCCGCGGTGCGCGGCTTCGCCCGCACCCGGGTCGACGCGCTGCTCGCGTCCGGGGCCCAGCAGGTCGCTGCGGCGTCCCGGCCCGACGCGAAGGCGGAAGCCCTCGCCGCGCTGCTCACGGCCCGCGGGTACGCGGCGCAGGCCCGCGAGTCGCGCACCGGCGTGCAGCTGTGCCAGCACCACTGTCCGGTGGCCCACGTCGCCGCGGCGTTCCCCGAGCTGTGCGAGGCCGAGACCCAGGCCTTCGCCGCCCTGCTCGGCACGCACGTGCAGCGGCTTGCCACCATCGCACGCGGCGACTCCGCGTGCACCACGCACGTTCCGTTGGACGCTCCCGACTTCCGGCGGAAGCACGAGCCCACCACAACCGTCCGCAGGGAGGACGCATGACCACCACTCCTGAGGCACTCACCCAGGAGGAGACGCTCGCGACACTCGGCCGCTACGACTTCGGCTGGGCAGATTCCGACGTCGCAGGCGCCTCCGCCCGCCGTGGGCTGTCGGCGGACGTCGTTGCCGACATCTCGCGGATGAAGAACGAGCCCAAGTGGATGCTCGACTTCCGGCTCAAGGCGCTCGACCTGTTCGAGCGCAAGCCGATGCCGCGCTGGGGTGCCGACCTGTCGGGCATCGACTTCGACAACATCAAGTACTTCGTGCGGTCCACCGAGAAGCAGGCCACCTCGTGGGAGGAGCTGCCGGAGGACATCAAGAACACCTACGACAGGCTGGGCATCCCCGAGGCGGAGAAGGCACGGCTGGTCGCGGGCGTCGCTGCGCAGTACGAGTCCGAGGTCGTCTACCACCAGATCCGCGAGGACCTGGAGCAGCAGGGCGTCATCTTCCTGGACACCGACACCGGCCTGCGCGAGCACCCGGAGCTGTTCAAGGAGTACTTCGGCTCGGTCATCCCGGCCGGTGACAACAAGTTCTCCGCACTCAACTCGGCGGTGTGGTCGGGCGGGTCGTTCATCTACGTGCCGCCGGGCGTGCACGTCGACATCCCGCTGCAGGCCTACTTCCGGATCAACACCGAGAACATGGGCCAGTTCGAGCGCACGCTGATCATCGTCGACGAGGGTGCCTACGTGCATTACGTCGAGGGCTGCACCGCGCCGATCTACAAGACCGACTCGCTGCACTCCGCGGTCGTCGAGATCGTCGTGAAGAAGGGCGGCCGCTGCCGCTACACGACCATCCAGAACTGGTCGAACAACGTCTACAACCTGGTGACGAAGCGGGCCAAGGCCGAAGAGGGCGCCACCATGGAGTGGGTCGACGGCAACCTGGGCTCCAAGGTCACCATGAAGTACCCGGCCGTCTGGCTGATGGGCGAGCACGCCAAGGGCGAGGTTCTCTCGATCGCGTTCGCGGGCGAGGGCCAGCACCAGGACGCGGGCGCGAAGATGGTGCACCTCGCACCGCACACGTCCTCGACGATCATCTCGAAGTCGGTGGCGCGCGGCGGCGGCCGTACGTCCTACCGCGGGCTCGTGCAGGTCAACCCGCGGGCCCACCACAGCCGCTCCACGGTGAAGTGCGACGCGCTGCTGGTCGACACGATCAGCCGCTCCGACACCTACCCGTACGTCGACGTCCGCACCGACGACGTCACGATGGGTCACGAGGCCACCGTGTCCAAGGTGAGCGACGACCAGCTCTTCTACCTGATGAGCCGGGGTCTCACCGAGGACGAGGCGATGGCCATGGTCGTGCGCGGGTTCGTCGAGCCCATCGCGCGCGAGCTCCCCATGGAGTACGCGCTGGAGCTGAACCGACTGATCGAGCTGCAGATGGAGGGCGCTGTCGGATGACGGCTCCAGAAGTTGCCGGCCTCGCACCCGAGCTGAAGGGCGCGAAGAAGGGCCAGGGTGAGGCGCCGATCGCATCGGCGATCGATCGCTTCACCTCCTACGACGTCGAGGCCTTCGAGGTGCCCGGCGGGCGCGAGGAGAACTGGCGGTTCACCCCGCTGCGCAGGCTGCGCGGCCTGCACGACGGCACCGCGTCGCTGGACACCGCCACCGATGTCGCGGTGTCCACCGTCGAGGGGGTCACGGTCGAGACCGTCGGCCGCGACGACCCGCGGCTCGGCGAGGGCGGCGTTCCCGCCGACCGGGTCGCCGCGGCGGCGTGGTCGGCGTTCCGCGAGGCCGTCGTCGTCACGGTCGACGGCACGCCGGGGCCGGTCACGATCACGGTCACCGGGCCGGGGGAGGGGCGCACCGCCGCGGGGCACCTGCAGCTGCGCACCACCCGGCACACGCAGGCCACCGTCGTGATCGAGCACCGCGGGTCGGGCACGGTCGCCGACAACCTGGAGGTCGTGCTCGCCGACGGGTCGCGACTGGACCTCGTCGTCACCGACGAGTGGGCCGACGACGCCGTGCACGTGGGCGCGCGCCACTACTCGGTGGGCCGCGACGCAACGCTGCGCTCCACGTCGGTGTCGCTCGGCGGCGACCTGGTGCGCGTCAGCGAGACCGTCTCCTACGCGGGTCCCGGCGGCGACGCCGAGCTGCGCGGCCTCGGCTACGCCGACGCCGGCCAGCACCTGGAGCAGCGCCTGCTGGTCGACCACTCGGTGCCGCACTGCCGCTCCGACGTGCTGTACAAGAACGCGCTGCAGGGCGACGGGGCGCACACCGTCTGGATCGGTGACGTCGTGATCCGGGCCGCTGCCGAGGCCACGGAGACGTTCGAGTTCAACCGCAACCTCGTGCTCACCGAGCGCGCCCGCGCCGACTCCGTGCCCAACCTGGAGATCGAGACCGGTGAGATCGCCGGCGCCGGTCACGCCAGCGCCACCGGCCGGTTCGACGACGAGCAGCTGTTCTACCTGCAGAGCCGCGGCATCCCCGAGGACGTCGCGCGCCGGCTGGTCGTCCGCGGCTTCTTCGGCGAGATCCTGTCCAAGATCACCCTGCCGGAGTTGCGCGAGCGCCTCGAAGCGGCCATCGAGGCCGAGCTCGCAGTGACCGGCGCCTGACCCCACCACCACGGAGCGTTCACAGAACATGTCCACCCTGGAGATCAAGGACCTGCACGTCTCGGTCGCGACCGACGACGGCGCCAAGGAGATCCTTAAGGGCGTCGACCTCACGGTCCGCACCGGCGAGACCCACGCGATCATGGGCCCCAACGGGTCCGGCAAGTCCACGCTCGCCTACGCGATCGCCGGCCACCCGAAGTACCAGATCGCCTCGGGCAGCGTCACGCTCGACGGCCAGGACCTCCTGGAGCTCCCCGTCGACGAGCGCGCCCGCGCGGGCCTCTTCCTCGCCATGCAGTACCCGGTCGAGGTGCCCGGCGTGTCGATGGCCAACTTCCTGCGTTCGGCGGCCACGGCCGTCCGCGGCGAGGCCCCGAAGCTGCGCACCTGGGTCAAGGAGGTCAAGGGCGCGATGGCCGACCTCGACATCGACCCGGACTTCGCGGAGCGCTCGGTCAACGAGGGCTTCTCCGGCGGCGAGAAGAAGCGCCACGAGGTGCTGCAGCTCGCGCTGCTCAAGCCGAAGTTCGCCATCCTCGACGAGACCGACTCCGGCCTCGACGTCGATGCGCTGCGCGTCGTGTCCGAGGGCGTCAACCGCTACCGCGAGGGCGCCGACACCGGCGTGCTGCTGATCACGCACTACACCCGGATCCTGCAGCACATCCGCCCCGACCGCGTGCACGTGTTCGCCGGTGGGCGGGTCGTCGAGTCCGGCGGCCCCGAGCTCGCCGACGAGCTGGAGCGCAGCGGGTACGTGCGGTTCACGGGTGGGAAGGCCGAGGCGGCGGTCTGATGACCGCGCTCGAGGCTCCTCAGCTCGCGGGGCTGGATGTCGGGAAGCTCAGGGCGGACTTCCCGATCCTCACCCGCACGGTCCGCGACGGGCGGCCCCTCGTCTACCTCGACTCGGGCGCCACCTCCCACCGTCCCCGGCAGGTGCTCGACGCCGAGCGGACGTTCCTGGAGCAGCACAACGGTGCTGTGCACCGCGGCGCCCACCAACTCGCCGAGGAAGCCACCGACGCCTACGAGTCGGCGCGGTCGCGGATCGCCGCGTTCGTCGGCGCCGACCCGGGCGAGGTGGTGTTCACCAAGAACACCACCGAGGCGATCAACCTCGTCGCGTACGCGATGAGCAACTCGTCGGTGCGCACCGGCCTCGGCCCGGAGACCGAGCGGTTCGCGCTCGGGCCCGGCGACGAGATCGTGATCACGGAGCTGGAGCACCACGCCAACCTCGTGCCGTGGCAGGAGCTGTGCCGGCGCACCGGCGCCACCCTGCGCTGGTACTCCGTCGACGACGAGGGCCGGCTCGACCTCGACTCGATCGAGCTGACCGAACGCACCAAGCTGGTGGCGTTCGCCCACCAGTCCAACGTGCTCGGCACCGTCCTGCCGGTCGCGGAGCTGGTGCGGCGCGCGCAGGCGGTCGGTGCGCTCACGCTGCTCGACGCGGCCCAGTCCGTGCCGCACATGCCCGTGCACCTGACCAACCTGGGCATCGACTTCGCCGCGTTCTCCGGCCACAAGATGCTCGGCCCGTCCGGCATCGGCGTGCTGTACGGGCGCGCGGAGCTGCTCGCCGCGATGCCGCCGTTCCTCACCGGCGGGTCGATGATCGAGCTGGTGCGGATGGAGGGCTCCACCTACGCCCCGCCGCCGCAGCGGTTCGAGGCGGGTGTGCCGATGACGTCCCAGGCCGTCGGCCTCGGTGCCGCCGTCGACTACCTGTCCGCCGTCGGCATGGACCGCGTGCACGCCCACGAGCTCGCGCTCGCCCGTGCGACGCTCGACGGGCTCGCCGAGGTCCCCGGCGTGCGGGTCGTCGGACCCCGCTCCCTCGAGGAGCGCGGCGGCACGGTCGCGTTCGTCGTCGACGGCATCCACGCCCACGACGTCGGCCAGGTGCTCGACGACCGCGGTGTCGCCGTACGGGTGGGACACCACTGCGCGTGGCCGTTGCACCGGCGGTTCGGCGTGGCGGCCACCGTGCGCGCGTCGTTCGCGGTGTACAACACCCCCGACGAGGTCGGCGCGCTGATCGACGGTGTGCGTGCGGCCCGCGAGTTCTTCGGGGTGAGCTGACGGATGCAGCTGGAGCAGATGTACCAGGAGATCATCCTGGACCACTACCGGTCGCCGCACGGCGCCGGCCTGCGCGAACCGTTCGACGCCGAGTCCTTCCAGATCAATCCGACCTGCGGCGACGAGATCACGCTCCGGGTCAAGCTGGACGGCGAGAAGGTCACCGACGTCTCCTACGAGACCCTCGGCTGCTCGATCAGCCAGGCCTCGGCATCGGTGCTGACCGACCTCGTGGTCGGCCGGTCGGTCGCGGAGTCGCGCGAGGTCCTCGCCGCGTTCCAGGAGATGGCGCAGGGCCGCGGCCAGGTCGAACCGGACGAGGACGTGCTCGGTGACGGCGTCGCGTTCGCCGGCGTGGCCCGCTACCCGGCGCGCGTGAAGTGCGCACTGCTCGGGTGGATGGCGTTCAAGGACGCCGTGGCTCGTGCCGAGACCGGTCCCCAGAACGGCGCGGCGGGTACCGTCGAGCCGGAGGAGGCACACACATGAGTGAGACGGACGAGGTCGTGCGCGGCGCGGCCGGGATGCCCGAACCGCCGGCACCGCCTTCCGGTGAGGTCTCGATCGACGACCTCGAGGAGGCCATGAAGGACGTGGTCGACCCCGAGCTGGGCATCAACGTCGTCGACCTCGGCCTCGTGTACGGCATCCAGGCGGAGAACGGCGTCGCCACCATCGACATGACGCTCACGTCCGCGGCCTGCCCGCTGACCGACGTCATCGAGGAGCAGGCCAGGGGTGCCCTCATCGGGCCGGGCCTGGTGGACGACATCAAGATCAACTGGGTCTGGATGCCGCCATGGGGCCCCGACAAGATCACGGACGAGGGCCGGGAGCAGCTCCGCGCCCTCGGCTTCCGCGTCTGAGCCACTTCGCACACCGAGCCCTCACCTCGCACAAGGCCCGCCCTGTGCGGAGTGGGGGCTCGGTGTGCGAAGTCGGTTGATCACGTCGCCAGTGCCGCATCGGCCGCGGCCCGCGCGTGGGTGCGGGCCGTCGCGATCAGCGGGACCTCCGCCGTCGTGATCGCCAGTTCCAGCTCCGTGCAGGCCAGCGCCACCGCCTCGGCGCCGTCCTCGGCGAGCGCCTCGACGGCCGCTCGCAGGTCGGCCTGGGACTCCGGGCGGACCTCGCCCACCGTCAGCTCCCCGAAGATGATCTCGTCGAGCCGGGCGCGGGTCTGCGCCCCTGGCACCAGTGCCTCGACACCGTGCCGGGCCAGCCGCTCGGCGTAGAAGCGTTCTGCCAGGACCGCGCCGGCGCCGAGCAGGCCGATCCGCCGCGCGCCCAGCCGCACCGCCTCCTGGCCCACCGCGTCCGCGATGTGCAGGAACGGCGCTGTGACAGGCAAGGCTGCGATCGCCTCCTCGATCGCTCCCGCCGCCTTGTGCATGAGGTTCGTCGCGAGCACGACCACCTCGGCCCCGGCACCGACGAGGCCGGCGGCGCTCGCTCCCATGATCTTCCCGGCCCGCTCCCAGTCGCCGTCGATCTGGCACTGCCTGATCTCGGCGAAGTCGAGGGAGTGCACCAGCAGGTCGGCGCTGTGGTGCCCGCCCAGCCGCTCCTGCACCCGCTCGTTGATCACCCGGTAGTACTCCGCCGTCGAGTACCAGCTCATCCCGCCGATGACACCGATCCGCTTCATGCGATCCATCGTGCGGCCGACCCGGAGCCATAGGAAGCCGTGTTCTCCTTGCAGGATCCATCGGCCATGCTTATGGCCATGGACCCGAGGCGGCTGATCACCTTCCGCGCGGTCGTGCGCGCCGGCTCGATCAGCGCGGGCGCGCGGGAGCTGGGCTGGACGCAACCCGCGGTGAGCCAGCAGCTCGCCGGGCTGGAGCGCGAGGCGGGTACACCGCTGCTGGTTCGCGGCCCGACCGGCGTCGTTCCGACCGAGGCGGGGGCGGCGGTACTCCGCCACGCCGACGCCGTCGACGCCGCGCTGCGCTCCGCCCGCGAGGAGATCGACGAGCTGGTCGGGCTGCGCCGGGGGACCGTGCGGATGGCGGCGTTCCCCTCAGCAGCGGCGGTCGTCGTCCCAGCGGTCGCCGCTGAGCTGCGCGAACGCGGAACCGGCGTGCAGCTGCGGGTGGAGGAGGCCGAGCCGCCGGAGGCCGCCGCTCTCGTGCGGTCCAACGCGGTGCACCTCGCACTGGCGTTCCGCTACCCGGGGCAGGGGGACGAGCCGGACCTCGCCTGGCTGCCGCTCACCGAGGACCCGGTACGGATCGTGCTCCCGGCCGCGCACCCCGGCGTCGAGAACCTCGCCGACCTGCGCGACGAGGCGTGGGCAGCGGGGTGCGAGCGCTGCCGCGCCAACCTCCTCGCCGCGTGCGCGGCAGCCGGCTTCACCCCGGACATCCGGCACGTCACCGACGACTACGTCGCCGTGCAGGCGCTCGTCGCCCGCGGGCTCGCGGTGTCGTTGCTGCCGGAGATGGCGCTGCGCGCCACCACCTTCGACGGCGTGCGCGCCCACCCCGACCCCGCGCTCGCCCCGCGAACGGTCGGCGTGCTCCACCGCCCCGGGGTCGAACGGGTGCCGGCGGTCGGGGCGGTGCTGGCTGCGCTGGCCGGAGGCCCTTCCGGCGCGCCAGGTCCAGGAAAGCCACGTTCAGGGCCTGCAAAGCCCTGAACGTGGCTTTCCTGAACTCCCGCCGGCCGGCTCTCAGCCCTTCACCGCTCCGCCGAACGCGAAGGCGCCGCCCAGGCGGCGCGACAGCACGAGGTACAGCAGCAGCGCGGGTAGCGAGTAGATCACCGAGTACGCCGCGAGCTGGCCGTAGACCACCTGGCCGTACTGGCTGAAGAACGTGAAGATGCTGACCGACGCCGGCAGGTTGTCGTTGGACAGCAGCAGGATGAAGGGGACGAAGAAGTTCCCCCACAGGTGGATGAAGGTGTAGATCGCCACCACCGACATCCCCGGCCACATCAGCGGCAGCACGATCCTGCGCAGCGCCTGCATCGGGGAGGCGCCGTCGGTCCAGGCGGCCTCCTCGAGCTCGATCGGCACGGCGTCCATGAAGTTCTTCGTGAGCCAGATCGAGATCGGCAGCGAGGTGGTCGCCATGAACAGGATCGTGCCCAGGTAGGTGTCGATGAGATCGACCTGCACGAACATGCCGTACACCGGCACCATGATCGCGGTGATCGGGAGACCGGTCGTGAAGAGGATCGTGAGCATGAACGGTCGCTTGTACCGGCTCTGGTAGCGCGAGAGCGGGTACGCCGCCAGCACCGAGGCGGCGATCGTGATGATCGTGGCGCCGCCGCAGAGGATGAACCCGTTGAGCATC
Organism: Pseudonocardia cypriaca; assembly: GCF_006717045.1. NCBI lineage: Bacteria > Bacillati > Actinomycetota > Actinomycetes > Pseudonocardiales > Pseudonocardiaceae > Pseudonocardia > Pseudonocardia cypriaca. Next base: position 3,213,498 of record NZ_VFPH01000001.1, on the reverse strand, counting down.
GGCCGGTAGGTCGTGTCGGTGTTGAGCACGGCCTCGAAGTTGCCGAGCGACCACGGCTGCGGCCAGGACACCGACAGGCCCGCCGACTCGTCGAACGCGGCCAGTACGACCCACAGCAGGGGCACCACGAAGCAGGCCGCGATCAGCAGCAGGACGAGGTTGACGACGCCCTTGCCGACCACGTGGGACGAGCGGCGGCCGCGTGCGGCCCGGCGAGCGCCGGCGAGGGCCGGCGCCGCAGGGGGAGCGGGTACCGCGGGCGATTCGGTCGTCATGTCATGCTCTCCCCGAGTCGCAGGGCACGCAGGTAGATCAGCGAGAAGACCCCGCCGATGAGCAGCAGGACCAGCGCCAGCGCGGTGCCGTAGCCGAGGTCGGAGAACTGGAAGGCCTGCACGTAGGCGTAGATCGGCAGGGTGGCGCTCTGGTTGCTGGGACCGCCGCGGGTCATCGTCCAGATCAGGCCGAACACCGAGAGCGTCTGCAGCGTGATGAGCATGAGGTTGGTCGCGATCGACCGGCGCACCATCGGCAGCGTCACCGAGAAGAGCCTGCGCGCGGGGCCCGCCCCGTCGACGGTGGCGGCCTCCTCGATCTCCTTCGGCACCTCCGACAGCGCGGCGGAGTACACGAGCATCGAGAACGCGGTGCCGCGCCAGACGTTGGCGATCGAGACGGCCAGGATCGGCGCGGTGTAGAGCCAGTTCTGCGGCGGTAGGCCCACGGCGCCGAGCATCTCGTTGAGCGAGCCGCCGTCGCCGAGCAGAGCCATCCACAGGTAGCCGGCCACCACCTCGGGCAGCACCCACGCCCCGATCACGATCGCGCTGACGACCGCGCGCACCACCCGGTGCCCGGAACGCATCAGCAGGGCGAGCACCATCCCGAGCACGTTCTGGCCGATGATCGCGGACAGCACCGTGAAGACCACGGTGAGGAACACGGACTGGTGGAACTCGGCGCTCGTGAACGCCCGCGTGAAGTTCTCGAACCCGACGAAGTCCGCCCCGGACGCGCCGGTCAGGGCCATGTCGGTGAACGCCGCCCACACGCAGTACACGACCGGCCAGGCGAGGAACGCCCCGAGCAGGAAGACGGCGGGTGCCAGTGGCAGGCCGCGCATCAGAGCAACGGGCGCCGGGGCGCGGCGGGTGCCGCCGCGCCCCGGGCCGACCGTGAGGGTGCTCATGAACCCGCTGCCGCGACGACCGCGTCGCCTGCGATGGTCCGAACCTGGTTGTCGTAGTGGCCGGCCGCCGTCGCGACGTCGGCCGATCCCGTGATCACGGACTCCGTGGCGACCTGGATCTCGTTGGAGATGCGCGGGTACACCGCGTACGCCGGCCGGTAGGTCGTGATCGGCACGAGCGAGGCGAAGAACTCGTTGGACGGGTTGGCCTGCGCGTAGGTCGGGTCGGCCGTGACGTCCTTGCGAACCGGGATCTGCACCTCGTCGATCGCGAACTTCAGCTGGTGCGCCTTGTCGTTCAGCAACCTGCTGAACTCCCAGGCCGCGTCGGGGTTGTCGGCGTTCTGCGGGATGGCCCACGTCCAGCCGCCCGACATGCTCACCTTGCCCGGCGCCTGGCCGTCCTTCGTCGGCATGGCCGTCCAGCCCATGACGGTGTTCCACTGCGGCCAGGGGTTCGCGCCGCTCTCCAGCCAGTTGTTCGACAGCCACGAGCCCTCGACGGCGATCGCGACCCCACCCTTGGGGATCAGCTCCTGGGCGACGGTGTCGTTCCAGTTCGGGTTCAGCACCTGCTGCGGGGTCGCGCCGAGACCTTCGGAGTAGACGGTCTGGAGGAACTGCAGGGCGTCCTTGAACCCCTGGCTGCCGACCACCCACTTCTGGCTGGCGTGGTCGTACAGGGTGTCGCCGGTGCCGTAGAGCAGCATCTCGAAGCCCTGCATCGAAGCCGCCTCACCCAGCGGCGTGCCCGCGTAGATGCTGAGCGGGATGACGTCGGGTACGGCCGCCTTGATCGCCCGGGCCGCCGTCAGGAGGTCGTTCCAGGTGGTCGGCTGCCACTCGGCGGGCAGTCCCGCGCGCGCGAGGATCTCCTTGTTGAACCAGATCCCCCGGGTGTCGGTGCCGGTCGGGATGCCGTACGTCTTGCCGTCGAGCGCCCGGCCGGCGGCTTTGGCGGTGTCGACGAAGTTGTTCCACTCCGGCCACGCGGAGATGTACTCGTCGAGGGGACGCAGGTAGCCGGCCTCGATGTCGGAGTTGATGAGGAAGGTGTCCTCGTAGACGAGGTCCGGCGACGTGCGCGGGGAGCGCATCTGCAGCTGCAGCTTCGTGGAGTAGTCGTCGTTGGACGCCACGATGGGCTGGAGGTCGATCGTGGTGCCCGCGTGCGCCTGCTCGAACTCGGCCTTGGCGTCCTTGAGGAAGTTCTCCATCACGCGGTCGTTGCCGAACTGCCGGAAGGTGACCGTCACGGTCGACCCTTCGGACTCACCGCCACCGCCGCACGCGGCGAGCACCGCGGTCATGAGACCTGCCGCGGCCAGCGCACCCGCCGCACGCCATCGCCGTCTTCCACTGGTTGCCACTGGGTTCCTCGACACCGCGCTACTCGACACCGGGCTACCTCCGTCTTCCCGCCGTTGGTGATGACGTCCGGGCGTCATTGCTGATCCCCGCCCGGGAGGGAGAACCTCAGGGTCACGACCTGGAACGGTCGCAGGGTTAGATCGACCGGGCCACCGGCGGACGTGTGCCCGCCGCCGATGGGTCGTTCGAGCAGGTCGGTCTCGGTGCACGCCGTTGCGGCGAAGCCGACGTCCAGCCGCACCGCCGCCCGCGCGCCGACGGCCTCGTAGAGGCGCACGACCACATCGCCGGACGCGTCGTCGGCCAGCTTCACCGCCGAGATCACCACGCCGTCGTGGTCGGCCAGTACGAGGGGTTGCACCTCGGCGTCGCCCGGCACCCGCCGCTCGGGCACGTTGAGCCGGTAGCCCTCGCGCGTGGCGTCGGCGAGATCGGCGCCCGGGACGAGGGCGAAGCGCATCCGGTGCACGCCCTGGTCGGTCTCCGGGTCCGGGTACCGCGGCGCGCGCAGCAGTGACAGGCGCACGGTCGTGGTCGTGCCGCCATCGGACCGGATGTCGCGGGTGACGTCGTGCCCGTACGTCGAGTCGTTCACCAGCGCGACACCGAAGCCGGGCTCGCCGACGTGCAGGTAGCGGTGCGCGCAGATCTCGTACTTGGCGGCCTCCCAGCTCGTGTTGGTGTCGGTCGCCCGGTACACGTAGCCGAACTGGGTCTCCGCCGCCGACCGCTCCGCGCGCAGGTCGAGGGGGAACGCCACCTTGAGGAACGTCTCGGCCTCGTGCCAGTCGACCTCGGTGTCGAGGTCGACGCGGCCCGCCCCCGGCGGCAGGGAGATCACCTGCGTCACCCGGGAGCGGCCGAACCGCCGCACCACCCGCACGGCGGCGTCCCCCTCCGGTTCGAGGGTCTCGATCTCGGTCAGGTCGGTGACGGTGCGCCGGTAGGCGTGGTCGACGTCCCACGCGTCGTACTGCGCGGGCAGGTCCGGGTGCAGCTGCAGCAGGTTGCCCGGGCTGCCGGGGGCGATGGTCTCCCGCCCGGTCGCTACGTCGACGACGGACACGAGCAGCCCGCGCGCGTCGACGGTGGCCCGGACGAGACCGTTGTCCAGGACGTACCCGCCGTCGGCGGCCGCCGACCTGCTTGCAGGGTCGGCCATCAGCACTGTGCGGGTGGCCGGAGCAGGGGGTGTCGGCCGGGCCGCCCCGCGGGCCGGAACCCCGGCGCGCGGGTGCGGGGCCGCGTTGAACACGACCTCGCCGCCGGACCTGCCGTCGCCGGCGAGCGCTCGCTGCGCCGCGCCGATGATCTCCTCGAGCTCGGCGGCCAGCCGGGCGTAGGTCTCCCGGCTCTCGCGGTGCACCCAGGCGATCGACGACCTGGGCAGGATGTCGTGGAACTGGTGCAGCAGCACCGACTTCCAGATCCGGTCGAGGTCCTCGTACGGGTACGGGTGCCCGGTGCGCACGGCGGCGGTGGCCGCCCACAGCTCGGCCTCGTACAGCAGGTGCTCGCTGCGGCGGTTGCCCTGCTTGTTGCCGGCCTGGCTGGTGTAGGTGCCGCGGTGGGTCTCCAGGTACAGCTCACCGACCCAGACCGGCGCCTCCGGGTAGTCGTCGAAGGCCTTCGCGAAGAACCGGGCGGGGTGCTCGACCTCGACCCGCGGCGACCCCTCCAGGTCGCGCAGCCGCGCGGCCCGCGCCAGCATCTCGCGGGTGGGCCCGCCGCCGCCGTCGCCGTGCCCGAACGGCACCAGTGACCGGTTGGCCAGGCCCTTGTCGGCGAAGTTGCGCACGAGGTGGGCCATCTCGGCGCCGGAGAGCGTTGCGTTGTAGGTGTCCACCGGCGGGAAGTGGGTGAAGACGCGGGTGCCGTCGAGGCCCTCCCACCAGAACGTGTGGTGCGGGAAGCGGTTGAAGTGGCTCCACGAGATCTTCTGGGTGAGGAACCAGCGGGAACCCGACAGGCGCACGAGCTGGGGGAGCGCGCCGCTGTAGCCGAAGGAGTCGGGCAGCCACACCTCCTCGGTCTCCACGCCGAGCTTGTCGAGGAAGAACCGCTTGCCGTGCACGAACTGGCGGGCCAATGCCTCCCCGCCGGGCATGTTGGTGTCGGACTCCACCCACATGCCGCCCACCGGCACGAACTGGCCCTCCGCCACCTTCTTGCGCATCCGCTCCCACACGTCGGGGCGGTGCTCCTCCATCCACGCCCACTGCTGGGCCGAGGACATCGCGAAGACGAAGTCCGGGTCGTCGTCCATCAGGGTCAGGACGTTCGACGCGGTGCGCGCCACCTTGCGGACGGTCTCGCGCAGCGGCCACAGCCACGCGGAGTCGATGTGGGCGTGCCCGACGGCGCTCACCCGGTGGGCGCTCGCGGTGGCGGGGACGGCGAGCGCGGGCGCGAGCGCCGCGCGGACGGCGGCCGCGGAGCCGGAGACGTCCTGGAGGTCGAGGACGTCGAAGGCGCCCTGCAGGGTGCGCAGGATGTTCCAGCGGCGGGGGTCGCCGACCGACAGCTCGTGCATGAGCTCGGTGAGCACCTCGACGTCCTGCACGAGCTCCCACACCGGCTCGTCGAACACGGCGAGGACGACCCGGCGCAGGTGGTACAGGGTGTCCGGGCCGGCCGTGCCGACCTCGCCGAGCGGCGTGCCCACGCCCTCGACGAGCGGGTTGGCCGCCGCCTCGACGTAGAGGTCGACGGGCTCCCCACCCTGGGCGCTGCCGGCGATCCGCAGCCAGGTGTTGGTCGGGTTGAGCCCCTTGACGGCGGTGCCGTCGGGGCGGTGGACGAGCGCCTCGGCGGAGAACCCGGGGCGGTCGACGGCGAACCCGAGGTCGATCACGGCCTCGACGGTGCGGCCGGCCCATTCGGCCGGGACCGACCCCGTCAGGTGGAACCAGCTCGTGCCCCACGCCGGGCCCCACGCCTCTCCCACCCCGGCCGGGCGGAAGGGCGCCTGGAGCGCCTCGGCGACGGCCACCGGCTCGCCGGGCGCGTGCCAGATCTCGACGCCGAGGGGGACGGCCGAGCCGTGGACCGCCGGTCGCAGCCGCTCGCGCAGGATGCGCTCGATGCGCCGCTCGATCAGGACGCGGTCGTCGTGCATGCAGGGACTCCTCGTCGAGCCTTTTTAATCCATCGTGTGGAGCAGGAACCTAGATTCAACGCTTTAATGCGTCAATACTGAGCGCCGTCCGGCGACGAGGAGGACGTGCGAGGGATGGCATCTGGGACGGGTGAGCCGCCTTCCGGCGTGGCTTTGTTCGCGTGGGTCAAGCAGGAGCTGCTCGACGCGATCAGCCGTGGCGAGTTCTCCCCGGACGAGCCGTTCATCACCCAGCGGGAGATCGTCGAACGCTTCGGGGTGTCCACGACCACCGCGGTCCGGGCGCTGAACGAGCTGGTCACCGACGGGGTGGTGGTCCGCCGCCGCGGCCGGGGAACGTTCGTGGCCGAGCGCGGCACCTCCCGCCTTCCCGCGCCGTCGGGGCCGCCTGCCATCGCCTACGTCAGCCCGGATCGCCGCGCCGGTGTGCACGACGCCGAGCTCCTCTCGGGGCTGTCGGTCGAGACCGCGGCGCTGGGCTACCAGCTCATGGTCGCCCACACCCGCAGCCGGGCCCACGAGGAGCAGGTGCTGCGCGCGATCGCGGCGGGACGGGCGCAGGCCGTCGTGCTGTTCGCGCACGACCGGTCCACCGCGGCGGGGGTGGTGGAGGAGCTGCGGCGCGCCGGAGTCGTGTCGGTGCTGGTCGACCGGTACCTCCCGAGCCTCCCCACGGACGCGGTGCTCTTCGACGACTTCGCCGTCGGCTACGACGTCACCACGGCGATGATCGACCGCGGGCACCGGTCGATGGGCGTGCTGTGGAGCGAGACCGACGTGACGAGCGTGCGGGACCGGCTCGCAGGCCACCGGCGCGCGCTGCGCGACCGCGGGCTGCCCGAGCTGCCGGAGCGGTCGGCGCTGCGCCCCTTCTCGCGCCTCGACCCGGCGGGCCGGCAGCGCAGGCTGCGTGCGCTCCTGGAGTCGGGCGAGCCGCTCACGGCGCTGCTGTTCGGCAACGCGCCCACGCTCGCGATCGCCGTGTCCGACCTGCTGGCGATGGACGTCGGCGTCCCGGGCTCGATGGAGCTGGCGAGCATGGACCAGTCCATCCCCGACGCGGTCTCCCCGCTGTCGGTGGTCTCGGCCCGGTTGCCGACCCGGGAGATGGGCAGGCGGGCGGCGCGCCTGGTGCACGAACGCCTGCAGGGCTCCGCGGAGCCGGCCCGTCACATCGTGCTGCCGGCCGAGCTGCAGGTGGCGGCGCCGGGGCGGAACACCCTGGTCGTGAGCGGCGCGGAGGGCGTCGGCGTGCGTATGTCAGGCGGTGGCGCGCCCGAGGCGTCCGGCCAGCGTGCGTAGGTGCTCGCGCAGCTCGGGCGGCTCGTGCACCTCGAACTCGCAGTCCAGCCGCAGCAGCGCGAACGCCAGCCATTCCAGGGTGTCGGTGTGGCTGCGCAGCCGGCAGGTGCCCTCGTCGATCGGTTCGAGGTCGGCGGGCGCGTACCCGAGCCGGCCGCGCACCTGCTCGATGGGGGCGTGCAGCGTGGCGACCGCGGAGTGGACGGGCACGCCCGAGTACAGCTTGTCGGTGACGTAGGCGGCGGCGTCGGGAGCGGGCAGCTCCCGTGGAGCCGCCCGCGCTCCGGTCGGCTGCGGACCGTCGATCCGGTCGACGCGGAAGATCCGCCAGCCGTCGCGGTCGAGGTCGTAGGCCACGAGGTACCAGCGCCGCCCGGCTGGGACGAGCCGGTGCGGCTCGACGTGCCGCCTCGACCCGGCCCCGTCGGCCGCGGTGTAGCGCAGCCGCACCCGCTCGCGGTTGGTGATCGCGGCGGCGAGCGCCGTGAGGTGCGCCGGGTCGACGGGGGTGGCGTATGCGTCCGGCGCGGGCACGGTGGCGGCGCCGAGCGCGCTCACCCGGTACCGCAGGCGGGACGGCAGCACCTGCTCCAGCTTGGCGAGCGCGCGGACCGCGGCCTCGTCGATGCCGGTGACGGCCTGGCCCGCGGCGGTGCGCAGCCCCACGGCGATGGCGACCGCCTCCTCGTCGTCCAGCAGGAGCGGCGGCATCGCGGCGCCCGCGACGAGGCGGTAGCCGCCGAGGGCGCCCATGGTGGCCTCGACCGGGTAGCCGAGGTCGCGCAGGCGGTCGATGTCACGGCGCACCGTGCGCAGGCTCACCTCGAGCCGCCGGGCCAGCTCGCTGCCGGGCCACTCGCGCGGCGTCTGCAGGAGCGAGAGCAGGGTGAGGAGGCGGGCCGGGGTGTCGCTCACGGAGGAAGAATGCCAGCAATGTGTGCCAAGACCTGACCTACACGCCACCTAGCGTTCGCGGCATGACCGAAGCGACCAACCCCGTCCCCGACGGCTACACCACCGTCACGCCGTGGATGATCTCGAAGGACACCGCGGGCCTCATCGAGTTCCTGGAGCAGGCGTTCGGCGCCGAGGAGCTGGCCAGGGTGGAGAACCCGAACGGACCCGGCATCGGCCACGCCGAGGTCCGCATCGGGAACGCCGTCGTGATGCTGTTCGACGTGCTGAGCCCCGAGTGGCCCCACACCCCGGCCTTCCTGCGGCTCTACCTGCCCGACGGCGACGCGGCCTACCAGCGGGCCGTGGACGCGGGTGCGACCCCGCTGCACCGGATGACCGAGATGTTCTGGGGCGACCGCGTGGGCCGCGTCCGCGACCCGTTCGGCAACGTCTACTGGATCCAGACGCGGGTGGCCGAGCTGGAGCCGGACGAGATCGCGCGCCGGATGGTGCAGCCGGAGTTCGTCGCGGCGATGGAGTACATGCAGACCGGTGAGCTGGTGCTCGGCGTCTTCGACGTCCCCGCGAAGGCCACCGGCGGCGACGAGCCGGTGCCCGAGCTGGTGGTCTCGCACGTCACCGGCAGGCCCTGACCGTCAGACCGCCGCGCCTCGTTCCAGCCGCCACGGATGCAGGTGCCGGTAGCCGCGCACGGCCACCGAGCGCAGGGGCCGCAGGGCGAATCGCGGGTCGCCTGCGAGGGCCTCGGCCACGCCGCGGTCGGAAAGCACGCTGCCGGGACGGGCGTGCGCGGTGAGCCTGGCCGCGATGTTGACGATCTCACCGTAGACGTCGCCGTAGCGCACCAGCACCGGGCCCGCGGCCAGCCCGATCCGCAGCTCGGGCAGCGCGGGCTCGGCGCGCACGCGGTCCTGCAGGGCGAGCGCGATGGCCGCGCCGTCCGCGACGTCGTCGGCGACGAAGAGCACCTCGTCGCCGACCGTCTTGACGATCCGCCCGTGCCCGTCGGCGATCACCTCGGTGGTGGTCGAGCCGAAGCGCTCGATCATCTCGCTCAGCTCGGCCGTCGAGCGGCGGCGGGTGGTGCGGGTGAAGCCAACCATGTCGGCGAAGCCGACGACGAGCGGCCAGGTGCCGTCCTCGTCGCCTGCGCCCGCCGCCACGACCATCCGGCGGACGGCCGCTGCGAGGTGCCGGCGCCACACGTAGCTCTGCAGCTCCTCCAGAGCGGGCAGGACGGCGGCGGCGATCTCGCGCGAACCCTGCGGCGTGACCTCGCCGCCCTGCCCCTCCATCACGCGCACGAGCATCCCGACCTGCCACTCCGCGAGCCCCGACAGCGACTGGGCCATCGCCCGCGCCACGGCCTCGCGCACGTCGGGGGCGAGCACCCCGGCGTCGGTGAGCCGGCTCATCAGGCGGACGGCGTCGAGGTCGCGCTCGGTGAAGAGGACCTCGTCGTCGCCCGCCTCGGCGAAACCGAGCGCGCGCCACAGCCGCCGCCCGGTCTCGAGGTCGATCTCGGCGCCCTCGATGACCTCCCGGCGCGTGTAGCGCCTCGGCGCGCCGAGGATGAGCTCCTCGAGGGCGTCCTCGGGCCGGGTCTCCGGAGTGCTCTCGGCGCTCACGTCACGTCGTGTGGGCGATCAGCACGTCGATGCCGGCGCGGCGCGCCACGTCGGACGGGACCGAGCCGAGCAGCCGCCCGCTGAGCGTGTTGAGGCCCCGGTTGCCGACCACGAGCAGGTCGGCGCCGACGTCGCGCACCGCCTTGCGCAGCACGTCGACGGGCGGGCCGTCGACGGCGAGCGTCCGGACGTTGCGCGCGCCCGCTGCGGTGGCGCGCTCCTCGGCTGAGCGCAGGGTCTCCTCGGCCGGTGTCCAGCCGACCACGAGGTAGGCCTCGTCCTTGAGGGCGTCCTCGGCCTCTGCCGTGTCCTCCCGGGACGGGGGCGTGAAGGCGCAGACGATGACGAGCTCGGCGCCGGTGTCGGCGGCGACGGCGGCGGCGCGGTCGACGGCGTTGAACGACGTGGCGGAGCCGTCGGTACCGACGACGATCGTGCGGTAGGCGGGCATGCGAGGCCTCCGGCATCGGGGAACGTGGGCAGGAGGTTACCGCTGGTAGTGACGAGGCCGCGCAGGCCACCACCCCCTGGTCGGGGGAAGCACCGCTGGTGCGATCAGCCGAGCGCGCATCCGCCAGCCGGCCCGCGCGTAGAGGGAGCGCATGGTGGCAGCGGTGCCGGGGACGTCGGCGCGTTCCGCCAGGTAGCACCAGCGGTGCCGGGCCGGCAGCGCAAAGAACGTCTCGAAGAAGGCCGGTACCTCGGCGGGCGGCATCCGCAGCAGCGCCTCGAGCCCGATCCGGCGGAACCGGTGCACGGCACCCGACCCGGGCGGCCAGACGGCCGACCGAGCGGCTGCGAGCGCCCCGGTGGACCCGGCCGGCAGGTGCGCGGCGATCGCGTCGGCGACGGCCGGCGCGAGCCGCAGCGACGTGGCCACGGAGAACCCGCTCGCCGGATGCACGAGTGGGGCCGCGGCGCCGAAGGCGAGCACCCCCGGGGTGCGGTGGCGCGGCGAGTCGACCGGGAACCGGACGGACTCGGTGGCCGCGCCGCCGGGCACGGCGATCCCGTGCCGGGCTAGCCGCGCCTGCAGCCGCCTGCGCAGCACCGGCAGCGGCAGGCCGGGCCTGCGGGCGAGCGAGGTCTCCTCCAGCAGCACGGCGCCGCCGCCGAGCGGGACGGCGTAGAGGAAGGTGGGCCAGCCGTCCTCACCGTGGTCCGGGCGCCAGTCCATGAACAGCGCCTCATCGGGCGCGACCAGCGGCGCGGCCACCGCCTCGTCGACGACCACGCCCGCAGCCGTCTGCTCGGCGGCGGGCCGGCGCCGCCCGGGACCGGCGCGCAAGGGTTGGCGGTGCCCGCCCGCGTCCACGACGACCGCGGCCCGCAGCTCGTTCCCACCGGCCAGCCGGACGGCGCCGGACGCCCACCCGGCGGCACGGTCCCGGCGGATCCGTACCCCGTGCCGAGCCAGCTCGCCGTCCAGGTGGGCGCGCAGCGCGGGGACGTCCAGAACGGCGTACTCCCAGCCCAGCTCGTGCTCGGAGAGCGCGATCGCCCGCCCCGTGGCCCGGGCCGCGATCACCGACGGCGGGAGCGTCGCCGGCAGCTCGGCGGCCCAGCTGCCGTAGGTGGCCCGCCACGGCGCATGGGGCGCCGGGTCGACGAGCACCGTTCGCAACCCGCGCTCCGCGACCGCGGCGGCGAGGGCCCGTCCCGCCGGACCGGCGCCGACGACGAGCACGTCGGGATCGGAGTGCACGCGGAGCATCCTGCCCGCCGGGGGCTTCGGCGAAGTTCAGGAAAGCCACTTTGCTGTCCTGCAAGGCCCGGAAAGTGGCTTTCCTGAACCTCCCTGCGGGGTCTGCCGGACCCGGCGCACTAGCCTGCGGCTGTGGCGGATCACTCCGTGCTCGACCAACCCCTCCGCCCGTCCGCGCGTGCGGCACGGCGCTCCGGGGTGGGGGAGACCGGGGCCGGCCTGGCCGCGAGCCCGTTCCGGGTGGACCGCGACCGCATCGCGGCGTCGCCGTACTTCGCCCGCCTCGCCGGCGTGACCCAGGTGGTGAGCCCGACCGGCAGTGGCCTGCTGCTGCACAACCGGCTCACCCACAGCCTGCAGGTCGCACAGGTGGCCAGGGCGATCGCGGAGCGGCTCACCGCCGAGCACGGCCCGTTCCTCGACGGCCTCGGCGGCTGCGACCCGGACGTCGTCGAGGCGGCCGCGCTGGCCCACGACCTGGGGCACCCGCCGTTCGGGCACCTCGGAGAGCAGGTCCTTGACCGGCTCGGCCGCGAGCGGCTCGGGCTGCCCGACGGGTTCGAGGGCAACGCGCAGAGCTTCCGTGTGATCACCACCATCGACCTGCACGGCCCCGGCGGCGCGGGGCTCGACCTCACCGCGGCCGTCCGGGCGGCCGTGCTCAAGTACCCGTGGGCCCGCCGTGGCCACCCGGATCCGCATCCGAGCACGGCGCCGACCCCGCCGCGCGGCGCGGGCCCGCTGCCCGGCGCGCCCGAGGCCGGGTCGGCGAAGTTCTCGGCCTACCTCACCGAGCTCGACGACCTGGTCGACAGCCGCGACGCGGTCGCAGGCGCGGTCGGGCACTGGCAGCAGACCGTCGAGGCCGCGGTGATGGACACCGCCGACGACGTCGCGTACGCGATCCACGACCTGGAGGACTTCCACCGGGTCGGCGTGCTCGCCCAGCCGGGCGTCGCGGCCGAGCTGGGCGGCTGGCTGCGCGACCGCACCGGCCTCGCAGCGGCCGACCCGTCCGCGCTCGGGCCGCTGCGCCCGGGCACCGACCTGGAGCGGCTGCGCAGGCGGCTGCACGCGAAGGACGCGTGGGCCTTCGACGACGAGGCGTTCGCCGCCGCCGTCGCCGTGGTGCGCGAGGAGCTGGCGGACGGGCTGCTCGCCGTGCCGTTCGACGGGTCGATGGCCGCGGAGCGGGCCGTCGCGGAGTTCTCGGCGCGGTGGACGGCCCGGCTCGTGGCCGGCGTGCGGGTGCTGCCCAACCCGCCGGTGCGGGCCGCGCCGGTCGCCCTCGCCACGGCGCAGTGGCACGAAGTGGCTGTGCTGAAGTTCGTGCACCACCGGTTCGTGCTGCGGCGTGCCGACCTCGCGTCCCACCAGCGCGGCCAGGCGACGGTGCTGACCGGGCTGGTCGGCGCGCTCGCCGACTGGCTCACGGGCGACGACGAGGTCCGCCTCCCGCCCCGGCTGCACGACCTGGTGGCGCTCGCCCACGAGGAGTACCGCGGGCTCGCCTCGGAGGACCGGCTCGGCCCCGACCCCGATGTGGACGCCCTGGCGCGGGGCAGGGCCGTGGTCGACTACGTCGCCTCGCTCACCGACGGGCAGGCCGGCGCGCTGCTCGACGTGCTCACCGGCCGTTCCGCGCGGCTGTGGGTGGACGCGGTGGTGCTCTAGGAGCGCCCTGAACAACTCAGACCTACTGCGCGGCGCCCAGGCGGCGCCCTCGCCGCGTTGGACGATCGCACCGATACAACAGCGGTATCGGCCCGATCGTCCGCCTTGCGAGGACACCACCTGGACGCAGCTCGCTACGGCCTGAGTTGTTCAGGACCCTCCTAGGCGGATCCGAGGGAACCGGTCGCGAGGATGCCCCCGTCCACGCGGACCGTCTCGCCGGTGATCCAGGACGCGGCGTCCGAGACGAGGAACGCGACCAGGCGGGCCACGTCCTCGGGCGTGCCGAGGCGCTTCATGGGGTAGGCGTCGGCGACCTTCTCCTCGTCGTGGGCGTAGAGGGCGGTGGCGAACTTCGTCTTCACCACCGCAGGCGCCACCGCGTTGACGCGGATCGACGGGCCGAGCTGCCACGCCAGCTCCTCGGTGAGCCGGATGAGCGCTGCCTTCGACGCCCCGTACGCGGGGATCACGCCAGAGGAGCGGATGCCGGCCACCGAGGCGAGGTTGACGATCGCGCCGCCGTGCTCGCGCATCCACGCCGCGTAGGCGAGCTGCACGAACCCGAGCGCCGCGACGACGTTGGTGTCGAAGGTCTTGCGGACGGCGTCGAGGTCGGCGTCCATGAGAGGGCCGTAGGTCGGGTTGATGCCCGTGTTGTTGACGAGGATCGTGAGGTTGCCGAACGTCTCGACGGTGCGGGCGACGGCCTCCTCACGCGCCTCGGCGGACCCGGCGTTGCCCGGGAGGGCGAGCACCCGGGACGGGTCGGCGCCCGCCGCCAGCTGCTCGGCGGCCGCGGCGAGCTCGTCCGGCTTGCGTGCGGTGATCGTCACCGAGGCGCCCATGGCGAGCAGCTCGCGCGCGATGGCGAAGCCGATGCCGCGGCTCGCGCCGGTGACGATGGCGCCGCGACCGGCAAGATCATGAACGCTGTCGGCGGTGACGTCGGTCATGCAGGCGACCCTACTGCCCGAATTCGTTCGACCCGGCCGGTACTCTAGAAGGGTGATCATGGTCCGGATCGAGTAGCGGCGGCAGCACCTCTTCCTGCGCACCGCCCCTTCCGCTCGTCCTGGAGTCCTTCTCGTGATCACCGCTTCCGACCTCGAACTGCGCGCCGGGTCCCGGATCCTGCTGTCCGGAGCCACCCTGCGCGTGCAGCCCGGCGACCGCATCGGCCTCGTCGGCCGCAACGGCGCGGGCAAGACCACCTCGATGCGGGTGCTCGCGGGCGAGGGTGAGCCGTACGGCGGCTCGGTCACCTCCACCGGTCCCGTCGGCTACCTCCCGCAGGACCCCCGCGAGGGCGACCTGTCGGTCCCGGCCCGCGACCGCGTGCTGTCCGCCCGTGGCCTGGACACGCTGCTGCGCAAGATGGAGAAGGCGCAGACCGCCATGGCCGAGCTGGTCGACGGCGCGGAGAACGCCAAGGCTGTGCGCGAGTACGGCCGGCTGGAGGAGCGGTTCGCCGCGCTCGGCGGCTACGCGGCGGAGAGCGACGCCGCCCGGATCTGCACCCACCTCGGGCTGCCGGAGCGCGTGCTCGGTCAGCCGATGGTCACGCTGTCGGGTGGTCAGCGCCGCCGCGTCGAGCTCGCCCGCATCCTGTTCGCCGCGTCCGACGGCGGCAGCCAGAGCGCCACCACGCTGCTGCTCGACGAGCCCACCAACCACCTCGACGCCGACTCCATCACGTGGCTGCGCTCGTTCCTGTCCTCCCACGAGGGCGGGCTCGTCGTGATCAGCCACGACACCGACCTGCTCGCTGCGGTGGTCAACAAAGTGTGGTTCCTCGACGCCACCCGCGGCGAGGTCGACGTCTACAACATGAACTGGGCGCGCTACCAGGAGGCGCGGGCCACCGACGAGAAGCGCCGCCGCCGCGAGCGCGCCAACGCCGAGAAGAAGGCGTCCGCGCTGCACATGCAGGCGGCGAAGATGGGCGCGAAGGCCACCAAGGCGGTGGCGGCGAAGAACATGGCCCGCCGCGCCGACCAGCTGCTCGCGGGGCTGGAGCCCGAGCGGCAGGCCGACCGCGTCGCGCGGATCCGCTTCCCCGACCCGGCGCCGTGCGGGCGCACCCCGCTCACCGCGGAGGGGCTGTCCAAGTCGTTCGGGTCCCTCGAGGTCTTCACCGGTGTCGACCTCGCCGTCGACCGCGGCACGAAGGTCGTGGTGCTCGGGTTCAACGGTGCCGGCAAGACCACGTTGCTGCGGCTGCTGGCCGGCACCGAGAAACCCGACTCGGGCCGGGTCGTGCCGGGCCACGGACTGCGCACGGGCTACTTCGCCCAGGAGCACGACACCCTCGACATGGAGGCCACGGTCTGGGAGAACGTCCGGCACGCCTCGCCGGACACCCCGGAGCAGCAGCTGCGCACGCTGCTGGGGGCGTTCATGTTCTCCGGCGAGCAGCTGTCGCAGCCCGCCGGCACGCTGTCGGGCGGTGAGCGCACGCGCCTCGCGCTCGCCGGGCTGGTCTCCAGTGCGGCCAACGTGCTGCTGCTCGACGAGCCCACCAACAACCTCGACCCCGCCAGCCGGGAGCAGGTGCTCGACGCCCTGCGCCGCTTCAGCGGGGCGGTCGTGCTCGTCACGCACGACCCGGGCGCGGTCGAGGCGCTGGACCCGGACAAGGTCATCGTCCTGCCCGACGGCACGGAGGACCACTGGTCCGCCGACTATCTCGAGCTCGTGCAGTTGGCCTGATCGGGCGATTTCTCCCGGCGTGTCCGGCCACCCGATCGGGCTGCACCGCTCGGACCTGCGGCGGGAGTGGTCGACCCGAAACGTTCCAACCGATCATTGCTCGGCTCCCAGGGTGACGTGCAGGTGGCGACGGGGTGACGTTCGGGTGTGCGTGTTGCGGCAATGATCACCCGTACGCGTGATCCATTCGGCCCAACCGTTCGCCGATCACTGAGTGGATCTCCTGGCACGGGGTACTTCGGTGGACGATCATTGCCGCACCGGGGGGAGCCGGAAACGATCTGCCTGCGGTCCGCGCAGGTGGGCGAAGGAGATCAGGTGTCATGGCCGACCTGAAGAAGGGTGCTCGAATCACCGGCACCCAGCGTGACAAGCTCGCCACCGACCTGAAGAAGAAGTACGAGAAGGGCGCAAGCATCCGCGCGCTCGCCGAGCAGACCGGCCGGTCCTACGGCTTCGTGCACCGCGTGCTGTCCGAGACGGGCGTCACGCTGCGCGGCCGCGGTGGGGCCACTCGTACCAAGAAGAAGTAGGCGCGAAGCGGTTCCTACCCCGGGGTAACCTGCCGTCATGACGACGGCGGCGATCGACCCGGAGCTCCTCAAGCGCGGCGGGCTGGCGCTCGACGTCGACGGTCCGCGGGCGACGATCACGCTCGCGCGACCCGAGGTGCTGAACGCGCAGACCCCGCTCACGTGGGAGGCGCTCCGGGCGATCGGGGAGTCCCTGCCCCCCGAGGTACGCGTGGTGGTGGTGCGCGGTGCCGGCCGCGCATTCTCCGCCGGTCTCGACAGGCGGTTCTTCGCCGCTCCCGAGGTGGACGGCCAGCCGGGCATCACCGGCCTCGCCGCGCTGTCCGACGAGGAGGCCGACACCACGATCGCGGCCTTCCAGATGGGCTTCTCGTGGCTGCGTGAACCCGCCCGGCTCACCGTCGCTGCGGTTCAGGGCCACGCCATCGGCGCCGGCTTCCAGCTCGCGCTGGCCTGTGACCTGCGCATCGTCGCCGACGACGTGCAGTTCTGCATGGCCGAGACCGGTCTGGGCATCGTCCCGGACCTCGGCGGCACGTACCCGCTCGTGCACGCGGTCGGGTACGCCCGCGCCGTCGACATCTGCCTGTCCGGACGGCGGGTCGGCGCCGACGAGGCCGTCGCGATCGGCCTCGCGCTGCGCGCCGTGCCCGCCGCCGAGCTCGACGCCGCCGTCGACGCGAGCGTCGCGTCCCTGGTCGCCGCACCGCCGAAGGCGGCCGCGGAGACACTCGGCCTGCTCGCCGGAGTGGCCGAGGGCACCGACCCCGCGGCGGCACTGGCCGCCGAACGCGCCGCCCAGCTGCGCCGGATCCGCTCGCTGGCGGCGGGCGAAGGCTGAACCCGCCGCCCCGCCCCGGCCCGGTTCCGACGAACGGCGCGTTCGTCGGATAGGTTCCGACGAACGCGCCGTTGGTCGGAATCAGGTGTGGGCGGCCGCCGCCTGCGGCGCCGCGAAGCCACCGACCGCTTGCTCGAACGTGTGGGCCACGCGGAGCACGTCGGCGTCTGCGAAGTGCCGCCCGATGATCATCATGCCGGCCGGGAGCCCGCCCGCAGACCCGGCGGGCACGGAGCACGCCGGGTGGCCCGTCACGTCGGTGACGCAGGTGTTGGCGATCATCTCGAGCGCACGCGGGATCACCTCCTCGCGCGGCGCGTCCGGTGCCGGCAGGGCGGTGGCGCGCAGCGGCAGGGTCGGCATGACGAGCACGTCGTAGCTGGCCAGGGCCTCGTTGTAGGCCGCGCGCAGCCGCGGCACGAGGTTGCGGGCCATCGCGTAGAAGCTGCCGTGCCCGCGGTCCACGGCGTGGCCGCCCGCCAGCAGCACGAGCTTCACGGTCTCGGAGAACCGGCTGCCGTCGGCCCGCCAGCTGCGGCCGTAGTGCTCGATCACCTCGGGGTCGTAGAGGCCCTCCCAGTTCATGCCGTAGCCGTTGCCGTCGACCATCTGGACCATCGCCCCCTCGGTGGCGATGACGTCCCAGATGCGGGCGCCGTGCGCGTGCCACGGGATCGAGATCTCCTCGGCGGTGAGGCCGGCGCCCCGCAGGACGTCGATGCCCGCGCGCACCGCGTCGTCGACCTCGGCCTCGGAGTTGGGGTGGCCGAAGCCCTCGGTGACCACACCGACCCGCATGTCCCGCGCATCGCGGGCGAGGGCGCCGACGTAGTCGTCGGGCACGAGGTCGCGCGGCTGGCGGGGGTCGAGGCCGTCAGTGCCGGCCATCACCGAGAGCATGAGCGCCGCGTCGGCCACCGTGCGGGTCATGGGGCCGAGGTGGTCGATGGTCTGCTCGATCGGGAACGCGCCGGTGTAGGGGACCAGGCCGTATGTGGGCTTGTGCCCGACGATCCCGCTGTACGCCGCCGGGATGCGGACCGATCCGCCCTGGTCGCCACCGGTGGCGAGGTCGACGACGCCGCCGGCCACCAGCGCGGCGCTCCCGGAGGACGAGCCGCCCGCCGAGCGGCCCTCGTCCCAGGGGTTGCGGACCGGGGCGGGGCGGGAGGTGTGCGAGCCTCCGGAGAAGCAGAGGTCCTCGCAGACCGCCTTGCCAGCGATGGTGGCGCCCGCGGCGAGCAGGCGGGTGACGACGGTGGCGTCGCGCCGCGGGACGTAGCCCTCCAGGTACGGGGAGCCGTTCATCATCGGCACGCCCGCGACGGCGGTGTTGTCCTTGACCGCGACGGTGCGCCCGGCCAGCGGGCCCTGCCCGCCTTCGGTGATCTCGGTGGTGACGTACCAGGCGCCGTAGGGGTTGTCCGCGTCCCCCGGGCGCTGCCACGCGCGTTCGGGTGCGACGGGCGCGGACTCGCGGTAGAGCTCCTCCACCACGGTCCACGACGACAGCAGCCCGTGGACGAACGGGCCGAACGATTCGACGTCGGACTCGGAGAGGCCGAGACCGTAGCGCTTCGCGGTGGCATCGAGTGCGGCCCGGTCGGGCGGGTCGAGTGGCATGGCCGACTCCTTGTCAGACGGGTCTGCCGACCGTAGTACGAGCCCGGGAGTAGAGAGCGTCCTCAGCGTGTTGGAACCTGAGTTGCAACGGTGTAAGTGAAGGGGGCCGCGAATGGATCGGCCGATGGGGATGCTGCGCGGGGTCGTGCGCGGCGCCGACGCGCCGAAATCGATCAAGAAGGGCACGATCCCGCGGATCTGGGCGTTCGCCCGCCCCCACCGCAGCCGGCTGCTCGCGTACCTGCTGCTCACGGTCGTCTCGGCCACGGTCGGTGTGCTCACGCCCGTCCTGGCCGGGCGGGTGGTCAACGCCATCGTCGCGGGCGGCGAGGTGTCGGTCGCGACCGTCACCGTACTGGGACTGGCCGCGGGCATCGCGGCTCTGGCGATCGTCGAGGCCGTCGTCGGGCTGGCCTCTCGCTGGTACTCCTCCCGTGTGGGGGAGAGCGTGATCGTCGACCTCCGCCGGGCCGTCTTCGAGCACGTGCAGCGCATGCCCGTGGCGTTCTTCACGCGCACCCGCACCGGCGCGCTGGTGAGCCGGCTGAACAACGACGTCATCGGGGCCCAGTCGGCGATCACCTCGACGCTGGCCACCGTGCTGAGCAACAGCATCCAGCTTGCGCTCGCACTCGCCGTGATGATCTCGCTCGCGTGGCAGGTCACCCTGCTCGCGCTGGTGCTGCTGCCGATCTTCGTGATCCCCGCGCGCCGGTTCGGGCGCCGCCTCGCCGACCTGCGGCGCGAGGCCGCGGACCTGAACGCCGGCATGAGCAACCAGATGACCGAGCGGTTCTCCGCCCCCGGCGCCACGCTCGTGAAGCTGTTCGGCCGGCCGGACGAGGAGGCCGCCGAGTTCGGCGAGCGGGCCGAGCGCGTGCGGGACATCGGCGTGCGCACGGCGATGGTGTCCCGCGTGTTCGTCACGGCGCTGTCGCTGGTGTCCGCGCTCGCCCAGGCGCTGGTCTACGGGCTCGGCGGCTGGCTGGCCGTCACCGGCCGGATCGAGCCGGGCACCGTCGTCACGCTCGCCCTGCTGCTCACCCGCCTCTATACGCCGATGACCGCGCTCGCGAACGCCCGCGTGGACGTGATGACGGCGCTCGTGTCGTTCGAGCGGGTCTTCGAGGTGCTCGACCTGAAGCCGATGATCAGCGAGCGGCCCGGCGCCGTCGCGCTGCCCGACGGGCCCGTCGACGTCCGCATGTCCGGGGTGCGCTTCGCCTACCCGAGTGCCGACCAGGTCTCGCTCGCCTCCCTCGAGGAGGTCGCCGTTCTCGACACCCGCGGCGGCGAGGAGGTGCTGCACGACGTCGACCTCGAGGTGGGCGCGGGGCGGCTGGTGGCGCTCGTGGGCTCGTCGGGCGCCGGGAAGTCGACGCTCGCCTCGCTGGTCCCGCGGCTCTACGACGTGGACGCCGGCTCCGTGCGGCTGTCCGGCATCGATGTGCGGGACCTGACCTCCGCCTCCCTCCGCGGCGCCGTCGGCGTCGTCACGCAGGACGGGCACCTGTTCCACGACACGATCCGCGCCAACCTGCGCTACGCCGCCCCGGACGCCTCCGACGCCGAGATCGTCGACGCGCTGCACCGCGCCCGGCTCGGCGACCTGCTCGACTCGCTGCCCGACGGTCTCGACACGGTGGTGGGGGAGCGCGGCTACCGGCTCTCCGGCGGCGAACGCCAGCGCCTGACGATCGCCCGCCTCCTGCTCGCCCGGCCCCGCGTGGTGATCCTCGACGAGGCCACCGCCCACCTCGACTCCGAGTCGGAGGCCGCGGTGCAGGAGGCACTGGCGGAGGCCCTCGACGGCCGGACCGCCATCGTCATCGCGCACCGGCTGTCCACGGTCCGCGCCGCCGACCAGATCGCGGTGCTCGAGCAGGGCCGGATCGTCGAACGAGGCACCCACGACGAGCTGCTCGCGCTCGACGGGCGCTACGCGCAGCTGTACCGGACGCAGTTCGCGCTCGTTCCGGACGGGGAGGGTGTCGAGTGCGGGATCCCGGGGTGCACCGCCCGGCACCGGGAGGAGCACCTCGTCGGGTGAGCGTCCCCGGATCGGCTCCGATGTCCGCGCGGGCTGTGCATCGTGAGTGGGTCGGGCGACAAGGCCTCCTGGCGGCGCCGCGCATTGTGCGGGGCCGCCCCTCACAGCTCAAGGGCGCCTTCGGCGTCGCTGCGCGATCGCTTCGCGCCCCTTGACCTGGGAGCCTCTGCGGCCTCTTCCGGCCCGCTTCGCGGGCAGGCCCCGTGCCTGCCCCTTTCGGCGTGCGGCGCCGCCAGGAGGCCGGTCTCGGGCGTCTGCTTGCTCTCGCACACCGACTTCTGCCCTCGCACACCGACTGCAGTCGGTGTGTGAGCACCGAAGTCGGTGTGCGACCGACACTCCCGGCCGTTTGCCCGTTTCCACGGGGGCGAAGCCTTGATCGTGGGGTGGGATCAGCCTTCGGTGGCGCCGCGCGCCGAAGGGGCTGGCCGTGGGCCTGCCCGCGAAGCGGGCCCGGAGGGGTCGTAGAGGCTCGCGGGTCAAGGGTCGCGAAGCGATCGCGGCAGCGACGCGCAGCGCCCTTGAGGCGTGAGGGGCGGCCCCGCACGATGCGCGGCGCCACCGAAGGCCCGGTGAGAGGTCGACCTAGACCGGCGTGACGCCGATCAAGGCCGGTGGGAGGCGGCCCGGACGAGGGTGGCGCCGATGAAGGCCTGGTGGGAGATGGCCTAGACAGGGTGCGGTGCCACCGAAGGCCTGGTGACGGGTGTTCTTAACAGGGCCCGGCGCCACTGAAGACCGTGCCAGCGGCGTCGACGGAAGAGATCAGGCCGCGTGCGCGGTGGCGCATCACCTCCGCCGGACAGAGCCCTCCACCACGTCGAGCACGCGCTCCAGGTGGTCGGCCGGCAGGCCCATGGCCAGCTGGGAGACCAGCCCTTCGAGCACCAACTCGAGGTAGCGGGCCAGCACGGGCACCGGGACGTCGTCGCGGAGGGTGCCGGCGGCGGCCTGGCGGGCGAGGCGCTGCTCGGTGGCGGCGGTGAGGGCCTCGGCGTGGGCGCGCCAGCGGGCTCGGAAGCCGGGGTCGGTGCGGCCGCGGCGCGCGACTTCGAGGAAGGAGCCCGCCCATCCGGCGTCGAGGGGCTGTTGCGAGGAGAGCAGCTCCCGCATCACCTGCACGAGGCCCTGCGCGGCCACCACGTCGGCCATCCGCTCGGCGTCCTGCTCGGCGAGGGCGAAGAACAGCGCTTCCTTGTCGCGGTAGTGGTGGAAGATGGCTCCGCGGGACAGGCCCGTGGCCTGCTCCAGCCGGCGGACGGTGGCGCCCTCGTAGCCGTGGCGGGCGAAGCAGCCGCGGGCGCCGTCGAGGATCTGCTGCCGCCGCGCTGCCAGGTGGTCGGTGCTGACCCTGGGCACCGGGGCGACGATACCGCCATCCCCAGCCGTACGTACGGCTTGCGAAGCCGTCAGATTCTCGTCACCCGAAAACGTCGGGGTCCGGGGGTAGCGTCGCTTGCATGTCGGAGAAGGTCATCACGGTAGCGATCCCGCCACAGGGCTCGGGACCGGGAACGGGTGCCCCGGACGCGGGGCCGTCGGTGCTGCGCGACTGCGCCGACGCGGAGACCCACGTCGGGTCCGTGTGTTTCAAGCACGGTCCGCCGCGGCTCGTCGGCGTCGAGCTCGAGTGGCTGCTGAACCGCCCGCCCGAGCCGCGGTCGGCGCTGGACGCCGCTGCACTCGCCGCGGCACTCGGCCCGCACGCCCCGTCCAGCCTGTCCCCCTCGTCCCCCGCAGAAGCGCTTCCCTCCGGTTCCACCGTCACGGTCGAACCCGGCGGCCAGATCGAACTGGCCAGCCCGCCGAGCCCTGACCTCGCCGCCCTCCTGCAGGCCGTCAGCGCCGACACGGCCACGCTGCACGAGCGCCTCGCCGCCGTCGGGCTCCATCCGATGTCCCGCGCCACCGACGCGATCCGCTCGCCCCGTCGCATCCTGCAGCTGCCGCGCTACCAGGCGATGGAGGAGTCGTTCGACCGCCGGGGCCCGTCCGGTCGCAGCGCGATGTGCTCCACCGCTGCCGTGCAGGTGTGCGTCGACGCCGGCGAGGCCCACGACGTCGGCACCCGATGGGCCGTGCTGCACGCGCTGGGTCCGGTGCTCCTCGCCGCGTTCGCCAACTCGCCCACGCTGCACGGCAGGCGCACCGGCTGGAAGTCGTCCCGCTGGGCGTGCTGGCAGAACGCCGACCCGGCCCGCACCGCGCCACCGCCCTCGGGCGACACGAGCGGCGCCGACCCGACGGCGGGGTGGGCCCGCCGGGTGCTCGACACGCCGCTGCTGGCCGTGCGCAGGCCGGGCCCGTGGCTGGTGCCGCGCGGCATCACGTTCGCCGACTGGGTGCGCGGCGCCTTGCCGGAGCCGCCCACCACGGCCGATCTCGACTACCACATCACCACGCTGTTCCCGCCGGTCCGCCCGCACGGCCACCTCGAGGTGCGCTACGTCGACGCCCAGCCGGGGCGGCGTTGGGCGCTTCCGGTCGCGGTGTTGGTGGCGTTGCTGTCCGACACCGCCACGATCGACCAGGTGCGCGCGGCCTGCGCACCCGCCGCCGGACGCTGGACGTCGGGGGCCCGCCACGGTCTGGCCGACCGCGTGCTCGCCCGCGCCGCCGCGCGCGTGTTCGAGCTGGCGATCGGCCGCCTGCCGGCTGTCGGCGCCCCGCAGTGGGTGGTCGACGACCTCATCGCCATGCACGAGCAACAAGTACTCCGCGGGCGATGTCCCGCCGACGATCCGGACGTCCCGGAGGGAGCGATCTCATGACCACCCCCGATACCGCAACCACCGGCGAGGAGCTGCGCAGCCGCGTGGCCGGCCTGCTCGCCGAGTCCCGGGCCCGCAGCACCGCCCTCACCGAGGCCGTCGACGAGGCCGACCTGGTCGCCCAGCACTCGCCGCTGATGTCCCCGCTGGTCTGGGACCTCGCCCACATCGGCAGCCAGGAGGAGCTGTGGCTGGTGCGTGACGTCGGCGGGCGCGAGCCGCTGCGCCCGGAGATCGACGGGCTCTACGACGCGTTCCAGCACAGCCGCTCGAGCCGCGTCGCACTGCCGCTGCTCACCCCCGCCGAGACCCGCACCTACGTCGCCGAGGTCCGCGACAAGGCGCTCGACGCGCTGGAGCGCACCCCGCTCACCGGTCGCAGGCTTGTGGAGCACGGGTTCGCGTTCGGGATGATCGTGCAGCACGAGCAGCAGCACGACGAGACGATGCTCGCCACCCACCAGCTGCGTGCCGGCGCGCCCGTGCTGCAGGCGCCGGCACCACCGGCGGGGCGGCCCCCGGCGGCGCGCGAGGTGCTGGTGCCGGGCGGGCCGTTCACGATGGGCACGTCCACCGAACCCTGGGCGCTCGACAACGAGCGGCCCGCGCACGTCGTCGACGTGCCTGCGTTCGTGATCGACACCGCCGCGGTCACCAACGCCGAGTACGCCGCGTTCGTCGACGCCGGTGGCTACGACGACCCGCGGTGGTGGAGCGACGAGGGCTGGGCCCACCGGGTGTCGGCGGGGCTCGTCGCGCCCCAGTTCTGGCAGCGCGACGCCTCCGGCACCTGGTACCGGCGCCGGTTCGGGGTGGTGGAGCCGCTGCGCGCCGACGAGCCGGTGGTGCACGTCTGCTTCCACGAGGCCGAGGCCTACGCGCGCTGGGTGGGCAAGCGGCTGCCCACCGAGGCGGAGTGGGAGAAGGCCGCCCGGCACGACCCGACCACCGGGCGCTCGCGGCGTTACCCGTGGGGCGACGAGGACCCCACGCCCGCCCACGCCAACCTCGGCCAGCGCCACCTGCAGCCCGCCGCGGCGGGTGCCCACCCGCTCGGGGCGTCGCCGCTGGGGGTGCAGCAGCTGATCGGCGACGTCTGGGAGTGGACGAGCTCGGGCTGGCACCCGTACCCGGGCTTCGAGGTGTTCCCGTACCCGGAGTACTCGCAGGTGTTCTTCGGCGGCGACTACCGCGTGCTGCGCGGTGGCTCGTTCGGCACGGCGCCCGCGGCGATCCGGGCCACGTTCCGCAACTGGGACCACCCGATCCGCCGGCAGATCTTCGCGGGGTTCCGGTGCGCAAGGGATCCTCGCCCCGAGGACGGGTCGGCCTGACGGATGTGCCGACACCTGGCTTACGTCGGCCCCCCGGTCACGCTGGCCTCGCTGGTGCTGGAGCCCGTCCACTCGCTGCTGCACCAGAGCTACGCGCCCGCCGACATGCGGGGCGGGGGCACGGTCAACGCCGACGGGTTCGGCGCCGGTTGGTACCCGGAGCCGGGCGGGCCGGCCGCGCGTTACCGCAGCACGCAGCCGATGTGGACCGACACCTCGTTCGCCTCGGTCGCGGCGGCCACCCGCTCGGGCGGGATGCTGGCCGCCGCCCGGTCCGCCACGGTCGGTATGCCGATCGTCGAGACCGCCGCGGCGCCGTTCGCGGAGGGGCGGTGGCTGTTCAGCCACAACGGTGTTGTCCGCGGCTGGCCGCACTCGGTGGCGGCCCTCGCTGCCGCGCTGCCCGTCACCGACCTGCTCACCCTCGACGCGCCCACCGACGCGGCGCTGCTGTGGGCACTGGTGCGCCACCGCCTGCGGGCAGGTGACGACCCGGGCGACGCCCTGGCGGGCGTCGTCACCGAGGTGGCCGCCGCGGCCCCCGGGTCCCGGCTCAACCTGCTGCTCACCGACGGCACCGGGATCTGGGCCACGGCCTGGGACCACGCCCTCTGCATCCGCACCGACGAGCACAGCGTGCTCGTCGTCTCCGAACCACTCGACCCCGATCCGGGCTGGCGTCCGGTGCCCGACCGGCACCTCGTCACGGCCGCGCCCGGCATCCACCGATGCGTCCCGTTGGCCGCCGCACCCGCGCTGCCCACGACCCAGGGAGTTCGATGACCGCCCTGCTCGACATCCACCTCACCGGCGCCGACGCCGATGCCGCCCTCCGCGCCGACGCGCGGGCGGGCCTCACGGCCGCTCCGAAGTACCTGCCGCCCAAGTGGTTCTACGACGCGCGCGGCAGCGTCCTCTTCGAGCAGATCACCGAGCTGCCCGAGTACTTCCCCACCCGCACGGAGCGCGCCCTGCTGGAGCGCACCGCCGACGCCATCGCGATCACCTCGGGTGCCGACACGATCGTCGAGCTCGGGTCGGGGTCGTCGGCGAAGACCCGCCTGCTGCTCGACGCGTTCCGCCGCGCGGAGTCGCTGCGCCGCTACGTGCCGCAGGACGTGAGCGAGTCCGCGTTGCGGGAGGCGATGGCAGCGCTGGCGGCCGACTACCCGGGGCTGGAGCTGCACGGTGTGGTCGGCGACTTCACCGCCCACCTCGACCGGCTGCCGTCCGAAGGGCACCGGATGGTCGCGTTCCTCGGCGGCACGATCGGCAACCTGCTCCCGCCGGAGCGCGCGGCGTTCCTTCGCGCGCTCCGGACGGCGCTGCGGCCGGGGGAGCAGTTCCTGCTCGGCACCGGGCTCGTCGTCGACCCGGCGGTGCTCGTGCCCGCCTACGACGACGCGGCCGGCGTCACCGCCGAGTTCAACCGCAACGTGCTCCACGTGCTCAACCGCGAGCTGGGTGCCGACTTCGACGTCGACGCGTTCGACCACGAAGCCGTGTGGGACGCCGGGAACGAGTGGATCGAGATGCACCTGGTCGCACGGCGGGCGATGACGGTCACCGTGGCCGAGCTGGATCTCACCGTCCAGTTCGCGGCGGGGGAGGAGATGTGCACGGAGGTGTCGGCGAAGTTCCGGCCGTCCGGGGTGCGCAACATGCTGGGGGAGGCCGGCTTCCGCGTCGTCGGCAGCTGGGCCGACCGTGACGAGCGGATGGCCCTCACCCTCGCCACCGCCGTGTGAGGTCACGACCAGGCCGTTTCACTGGCGTCGAAGCTCTGCCGATGCCTCGCGTCCCACTGTCTGCTGCATCGCGAACGCAGGCAGCAGGAGGACACGATGGCTCGGCACCACGCGACAGTCGGGGGGCGGGTCGTCGTGCGCGACCTGCGCGGCGACGAGGGCGATCTGCTCGACGCGCTCATGGCGGGGCTCTCGCCGCAGAGCCGCTACCTGCGGTTCCACGTCCCCCTTCCCGCGTTGAGCGCAGACATGCGCCGCGCATTGCTGGACGTCGACGGCCGCGACCGGATAGCCCTGGTGGCGGAGGCCGACGACGGCACGCCGGTGGGGATCGCCCGCATGGCGCGGGATCGTGGCAACTCCGGCGAGGCGGAGATCGCTGTCTCCACGGTGGACGCATGGCACCGGCGCGGAGTGGGGCGACTGCTCGTGAACGCCGTGGCCGCGCGGGCGCGAGCCGTCGGGGTGCGGCGGTTGGCCGCCCGCGTGCTGCGTGAGAACAGCGCGGCGATCGCGCTGTTCCGGTCGGTCTTCCCGGTGAGTCTCACGCGGTGGGACGACGGCGCCGTCGTCCTGGTCGCCCTGCTCGGCGACGGGATCGACGACTGGACGGTCACCACGGAGGATGTCTTCGCCGATCTCACCGACATGGCCGGCTGAGCGGGCGCCACTAGTCTCGGGGCATGAGCACGCCTTCACCCGGCCGGGACTGGCGAGCGGAGGGGGTCCGGGTCATCCCGGGCGACGCGCTCGACACCAACACCCCGCAGACGCCCGGGATGCACCGGGCCGCCGCCATCACCGCGGCGCGGGCGGGTGCGCAGAAGTTGTGGGCCGGCACGGTCACGATCCACCCGGGCGCGCGCACCGGTGCCCACCACCACGGCGAGCTGGAGAGCGTGATCTACGTGGTGCGCGGACGGGCGCGGATGCGGTGGGGCGAGCGGCTGGAGTTCACCGCGGAGGCGGGGCCGGGCGGGTTCATCTACGTGCCGCCGTTCGTGCCGCACCAGGAGATCAACGCCCTCGACGACGAGCCGCTCGAATGTGTGCTCACGCGCAGCGGGCAGGAACCGATCGTGGTGAACCTCGACATCGAGGGTGCCGCGGAGCCCGAGCACGTGCCGTGGGTCGATCCCACGCACCCGGGCTGACGGGCGCTGCGAGGCCTTCAACCCGGCGGGGCGGATACAGGCATTCGGTTGTCGAATGGTCCTCGTGGCGCCGCCCATTGACGGGCGGGACGTGGTCCGGCGAAGGTCGGACCACACGGAGATCGTCCGGCGGGCACCCGCGGCCGGGACGGCCACCGGCCCCCGGACCGGTGGTGGACGCGCCGCGGCAGGCCGCTGCAGCGCAGGAGGCGAGAAGACCACATGGTGGAGACACCCGACATCGTTCGTCCCGACCCCGAGCTCGTGGCCGGGTTGGAGCGCATCGGGAGTGCGACGGCCAGCAGCGAGCTCTTCAAGCAGTTCGGCATCCGCAGCGCCCACATCGCGGGCCCGGTGTGCCGGACGCCCGGCAGGCGCGTGGCCGGTCCGGCGCTCACCCTGCAGTGCCTGCCGAAGCGGGAGGACCTCTACCCGGTCGACGAGTACAGCCAGCCGGAGCGGCAGCTGCACCGTCACGTCCTCTACCACACGCAGCCGGGCGACATCGTCGTCGTCGACGCCCGCGGGGACATGACCAGCGGGATCTTCGGCGAGATGATGCTCACCTACTTCGCGGGCCGCGGGGGCAAGGGGATCGTCGTCGACGGCTGCATCCGCGACTTCGGTGACGCGTCCCAGCTGGGCATCGGGATGTGGCTGCGCGGCACCACCCCCAACTTCCACACGCAGACCAACATCGTCCCGACCGCGGTGAACGTGCCGGTCGCATGCGGCGGCACCGTCGTGGTGCCGGGCGACATCGTCGTGGCCGACGACGACGGTGCCGTTGTCGTGCCGATCGCGCTGGCTCCGAAGCTGCTCGAGGTGGCGGGCGAGCACGCCGAGTGGGAGGAGTTCTCCCGGATCAAGCTCGCCGAGGGGGGCGACCTGCAGCGGTACTACCCGCTGTCGGACGCCGCGCGCCCGGAGTACGAGGAGTGGCGGCGGGCGCAGGAACAGTCCTGAGGCGGCCCGGAACGGGGTGCCCGCGCACCCCGTTTCCGGCGGCGTGTGACTGCGAGTCGGGGCCCGGCAGCGACGCTCCTATGGTTCGTCAAGCCGTTGCGGCGCCTGATTCGAGCTGCCGGTAGAGCTGGCGGGCGATGTAGCGCTTGAGGCACCGCTTGATGTCGCGGTCGGTCTTGCCCTGGGCTCGGCGACGGTCGGCGTAGGCGCGGGTGTCGGGGTCGTAGCGCAGCCGGGACAGCGCGATGTTGTGCAGGGCCCGGTTGAGTTGGCGGTTGCCGGAGCGGTTGAGCCGATAGCGCACCGTTTTACCCGAGGAGGCTGGGATCGGGGCGGCGCCGGCGAGCATCGCGAACGCGGCATCGTTGCGGCACCGCCGGGAATGCGACCAGGCGGTCAGCACGGTCGCGGCGTTGATCGGGCCGACCCCGGACAGCGTGAGTAGATCCGGTCGCCACGCGCGCACGATTGCTCGGATCGCCCGTTCGTGCTCGTTGGCCTCGGTTTCCAGGGCGCGGACCCGGCGGGCGAGTGCCCGCAGTGTGGACAGGGCGGTGAAGGTGTGCACGTCGGCGCTGGCCGTGGCCGGTCGCAGCCGCGCGGCGGTGGTGAGCATGTCGCGGGTGGTCTGGCCGCGGAACCGGGCCCGGACCGGTTCCGGGGCGGTGATCACCAGTGCGCGCAGCTGGCGTTGGGCGGTGCTGGCCGCGGCGACCGCGGCCCGGCGTGCGGTGAGCAGGATCTGCAGGCCGGCCCGTTCGGGTCCGGTCTTGGGCTGTGCCAGTCGTGTGCGGGCGAGCGCGTCGCGGGCGGCGCGTTCGGCGTCGATCGGGTCAGACTTTGCCCCGGCTCGGCGGGCGGGGCGGACCGGCCGGTCAAGTTCGACGACCAGCTCACCGAGCTGGTCGAGGTGTCGGGCCAGGCCGGCGCCGTAGCCGCCGGTGCCCTCGATCGCCCAGCCGCGCAGCCCGCCGTGGGCCTCGGCCAGCGCGACGAGTTCGGCGTATCCGTCTTCGTCGGCGCTCACCGTGGCGGTGGCCAGCACGGCGCGGGTATCGGTCGCGACCACGGCCGCGGTGTGGGTGTCGGTGTGGGTGTCGACCCCGATGACGAGCTCGACCAGTTCTGCGAGCATGGACAACGCGTTCTCCTGACCTGGAGGGACGTGAGGTCCGGTCCGGATCGGAGTCGGCAGGACTGTGACGGGACACGCCAGCGGCTACTGGCGGTCATGCTCCTGATCAAGCCAGCTACTCCGGCCGGGCCGGTGCCGACAGCAACAGGCGGACAAGTCGGATCAAGGGCATCACGCCAGTCAGGCGAAGAGCCACACCTGCTGCTGTCATCACCAGCCCACTGTCACTGAGCCAGCTTCACCATCCTCACAGTCAGGCGAGCGCGGCCTGGCCCAGCAGGGCGAGCGCGCCGCCTGCCGCCAGGGCGAGCACGGCGGGGCGGGTCCAGCCCCGGTCGAGGAGGCGGCGGGCCGGGCTCGACAGTAGGAAGCCGACGATCATGAACGGCGCCAGGAGGGCGGCGGCGCGGAGCGCGTCGGCGTCGACCTGGCCGCCGACGAGCAGGCCTGCGATGGAGAGCAGCGAGCCCGCCGCGAAGTAGGCGCCGAGGGTGGCGCGTACCCGGGGGCCGTGCGCGTCCTGGTAGAGCAGCGCGACCGGTGGTCCGCCGATCGACGACGCGGTGCCGCCCGCGCCGGACACGATCCCGGCCACGAGCAGCGCCGGCACGGTGGGGCGGGGGCGCCACCGCACCACCGAGAGCGCCACGCAGGTCAGCACGATGATCGCCACCGCCACCGCGAACCAGCGCGGCGGCAGCACCGCCACCGCGAGCACGCCGAGCGCGATGCCCGGGAGGCGGCCGAGCAACGCCCAGCCGACGCCGGTCCAGTCGGCGTGGCGGAACTCGCGGCGCAGCGCGAGCATCGCGTGTGCCGTGGCGAGGATCAGCATCGGCACGGGCAGCAGGCGCGGATCGATGATCGCGAGGAACGGGGCGGCCACGAGCGCGAGCCCGAACCCGACGGCCCCTTGTACGAGCGCTCCGACTGCCACGGCGAGGCCGGCGAGCGCGATGGTCACGGCTCGGACGATAGTCCGTACATTCTGTCAACGATTCATTGACGCCATCGGATCGACAACGGATCGTTGACGACCACGGCGGCCGGGGGAGGAGCACGGGGAGGGTGAGGTGAAGCCGTTGCAGCAAAGCCACTTTCCGGAAGCGGCGTTGCCGGAAAGTGGCTTTGCCGCAACGGGAGACTCAGGCGGTGCGGGAGAGGCGGACCTCCAGGCTCAGGCCGTCGACCCGCACCTCGCACGAGCCGAAGGCGCTCGCCGCTGCGGTGACACGGAAGTGGTCGGCCGCGTAGGCGCGCCGCCGTAGGCCGGACAGGGCCATCCGCGTGAACGCGGTGTTGAGGCGTCCGAGTCCCATGGCGGCGACCTCACGGTGGATGTCCGCGGCCGTGGCGTCGCGGTTCATGTCACCGATCACCGCCGTGCCGCCGGGGCGGAGCACGCGGTGCATCTCGTCGAGCGCGGCCACGGGGCGTCCGAAGTTCTTGAACGCGGCCTGGCAGACCACCAGGTCGACCGAGGCGTCGGGCAGGGGGAGGTCGGCGGCATCGGCGCGGAGGAACCGGGCCTCCACGCCGGCGCGGCGGGCCGCATCGGTGGCGAGCTGGACGAAGGTGGCGCTCAGGTCGACGCCCGTGACGTCGAACCCGAAGCGGGCCATCTCGACGGCGAGGTAGCCGGGCCCGGGGGCGACCTCGAGGACGCGGGCGTCCTGCGGCAGGCCGGCGGTCAGGGCGGCGGCCTGCGCCCGGACGGTGGCGAGCTGCGTCGCGGTGCCGCGGATGCGGGCGTACCAGCGGGCGATCGGGCCTTCCATGCCCGGTGCCTGCGGGCGGTACGGGCGGATGTCGGTCATGACTGCTCCGTTTCTCGGGATGCGTGCATGCCCGAACGACGGAGGAGCCCCGGCTATCCTGATCAGTGCCACCTCGTGGCCGGTGCCCGTCCGCGGTTCGGTGCGGGGTAGGAGGCCCCGGCGCGGTGTTGCCGCACCCGCCGGGGCCGTTCTCTCAGTTGCCGGTGAGGTCTCCTCCCTCCGCGTGCCAGTCGCGCCACTGCCGGAGGTCGGGGAAGGCGCCGCGCGCCAGCTCGTCGAGCAGCCCGCGGGTGAACTCGGCGTCGGCCTCGCGGAGGGCGAGGTCGTACTCCGCCTCGACGAGGAACATGCGGGGGACCTGCCGCCGGTGGGCCTCGAGCGCTGCGCGCTGGGCGGCGTTCTCCTCGTCGAGCCGGGCCAGTCGCTGTCGCAGCAGCCCGATGACCTCGTCGGGGTCGAGCGCGACCCACACGGAGAGCCCGGCCTCGAAGCGGGGCGGCTCGTGGACGGGCACGGCGATGAGCTCACGAACCCAGTCCTGCAGCTCGCGGCGGCCGTCGCCGGTGATCCGGTAGACGGTGCGCTCCGGCCGAGCACCGTCGCGGGCGTTCTCGGCGACCTCGATGAACCCGTGGCGGTGGAGGTTGCCCACCACCGTGTAGAGCGAGCCCCACTTGAGGCCCATGTCTCGTTCCTTGCCGCGCTCGCGGATCACGGTGGCCATCTCGTAGGGGTGCATCGGCCGTTCGGCGACGGCGGCGAGCACGGCGAGCCCGAGCAGGTTGCGCACCTTGCGGGCCATCCAACCTCCCTTACTCGTGCGCGAGTATACGCAGACGAGTATCTGGGCGGTACGAAGAAGCCCCCGCCCAGGGAGCGGGCGGGGGCTTCGGGAGGAGCGTCAGCTCCGCAGCATGCCACGCAGGACGTACTGCATGATCCCGCCGTTCCGGTAGTAGTCCGCCTCGCCGGGCGTGTCGATGCGGACGGTGGCGTCGAACTCGATCTTCTCGCCGGACTCCTTGGTGGCCGTGACGTGCACGGTCCGCGGCGTCGAACCCTCGTCGAGGGCGGTGACCCCGCTGATGTCGAACGTCTCGGTGCCGTCGAGGCCCAGCGAGCTCGCCGACTCCCCCTGCGGGAACTGCAGCGGCAGCACGCCCATCCCGATCAGGTTGGAGCGGTGGATGCGCTCGTAGCTCTCCACGATGACCGCCTTGACGCCCAGGAGCGCGGTGCCCTTGGCCGCCCAGTCGCGGGACGAGCCGGAGCCGTACTCCTTGCCGCCGAGTACGACCAGGGGAGTGCCCTGGGCGGCGTAGTTCTGCGCGGCGTCGTAGATGAACGCCTGCGGCCCGCCGTCCTGGGTGAAGTCCCGGGTGTAGCCGCCCGAGACGCCATCCAGCAGCAGGTTGCGCAGCCGGATGTTGGCGAACGTCCCGCGGATCATCACCTCGTGGTTGCCGCGGCGGGAGCCGTAGGAGTTGAAGTCCCGCTTCTCCACGCCGTGCTCGCGCAGGTACTGCCCGGCCGGCGTGTCCTCCTTGATGGAGCCGGCGGGGGAGATGTGGTCGGTCGTGACCGAGTCGCCGAGCACCGCGAGCACCCGGGCGCCCGAGATGTCCTGCACCGGCGACGGCTCCGGCTGCATGCCCTCGAAGTACGGGGGCTTGCGGACGTAGGTGGACTCGGGGTCCCATTCGAAGGTGTCGCCCTCGGGCGTGGGCAGCGAGCGCCACCGCTCGTCGCCCGCGAAGACGTCGGCGTAGTCCTTGGTGAACATCGCCTGGTTGATCGAGTTGTCGATCGTCGTCTGCACGTCCTGCGGCGAGGGCCAGATGTCGCGCAGGAAGACGTCGTTGCCGTCGGTGTCCTGGCCGAGCGGCTGGGTCTCGAAGTCGAAGTCCATCGTGCCGGCGAGCCCGTACGCGATGACCAGCGGCGGCGAGGCCAGGTAGTTCATCTTGACGTCGGGGTTGATCCGGCCCTCGAAGTTGCGGTTGCCCGACAGCACGGACACGACCGCGAGGTCGGCCTCGTTGACGGCGGCCGAGATCTCCTCGGCAAGCGGGCCGGAGTTGCCGATGCAGGTGGTGCAGCCGTAGCCGACCAGGTGGTAGCCCAGCTTCTCCAGGTACGGCCAGAGGCCGGCCTTCTCGTAGTAGTCGGTGACGACCTTGGAGCCCGGCGCCATGGACGTCTTGACCCACGGCTTGACGGCGAGGCCCTTGTCGACGGCGTTCTTGGCGAGCAGCGCAGCGCCGAGCATCACCGAGGGGTTCGAGGTGTTGGTGCACGAGGTGATCGAGGAGATCACGACGGCGCCGTGGTCGAGCTCGAAGGACGTTCCGTCCGCCGTCGTCACCAGGGTCGGCTTCGTCGGGCGGCCCGTCGCGCCGGCGGCCGCGGAGACCGCGGTCCGCGGCTTCCCGCCGTCACCGTTGCCGTGCGCGCTGGGGCTGGCCGGGTCACTGGCCGGGAACGTCTCCTCGACCGACTCGTCGACCGAGGAGACCGCGCCCGCCGCGTCGTCCGGGTCGTCGGCGCCGTGGTCGACGTAGTCGACGATGGCTCCCCGGAACGCCTCCTTGGCCTCCGACAGGGCGATGCGGTCCTGCGGCCGCTTCGGCCCGGCGATCGAGGGGACGACCGTGGACAGGTCCAGCTCGAGGGTCTCCGAGTAGGCGGCCTCGCGGGACGGGTCGTGCCAGAGGCCCTGCTCCTTGGCGTAGGCCTCGACGAGCTCGACCTGGGCGTCGGGCCGGCCGGTGAACTTCAGGTAGCGGACGGTCTCCTCGTCGATCGGGAAGATCGCCGCGGTGGAGCCGAACTCGGGGCTCATGTTGCCGATCGTGGCCCGGTTGGCGAGCGGCACGGCGCCGACGCCCTCACCGTAGAACTCGACGAACTTGCCCACCACGCCGTGCTTGCGCAGCATCTCGGTGATCGTCAGGACCACGTCGGTGGCGGTGGCGCCCGCCGGGATCTCGCCGGTGAGCTTGAAGCCGACCACGCGGGGGATGAGCATCGAGACGGGCTGGCCGAGCATGGCGGCCTCGGCCTCGATGCCACCGACGCCCCAGCCGAGCACGCCGAGGCCGTTGACCATCGTGGTGTGCGAGTCGGTGCCCACGAGCGTGTCGGGGTAGGCCTGGCCGTTCCTGGTCATGACGACGCGGGCCAGGTGCTCGATGTTGACCTGGTGCACGATGCCGGTGCCCGGCGGCACGACCTTGAACTCGCTGAACGCGCCCTGGCCCCAGCGGAGGAACTGGTAGCGCTCCTTGTTGCGCTGGTACTCGAAGTCGACGTTGCGCTCGAAGGCGTCCGGGCGGCCGAAGACGTCGATGATCACCGAGTGGTCGATGACCAGCTCGGCGGGGGCGAGGGGGTTGACCTTGGCCGGGTCGCCGCCGAGCTCGGTGACGGCCTCCCGCATGGTGGCGAGGTCGACCACGCAGGGCACGCCGGTGAAGTCCTGCATCACCACGCGCGCGGGCGTGAACTGGATCTCGGTGTCCGGCTCGGCCGAGGGGTCCCAGTTGGCGAGGGCGCGGATGTGGTCGGCGGTGACGTTGGCGCCGTCCTCGGTGCGCAGGAGGTTCTCGAGCAGCACCTTGAGGCTGAACGGGAGGCGCTCGGCCCCCTCGACGGCGGACAGCCGGAAGATCTCGTGCTCCGACCCGCCGGCCTGGATGGTCCCTTTCGCTCCGAAGCTGTCGGTGCTCATTCGCCGACCTCGCTGCGCTCGGCCGCCGCATTCGCGCTGGCTGTGCCGATGATTCGGTCGCTGCGCTCCCTCATGAGTGAACAGTCCTCCTGGCGTGGTGGGCGCTCTGGTTCGGGTTGCCCGGAGTCTCGCGCACCGACACCTCCGCGGTACGACAGGCCCCGCACCCCAAACAGTACGCTTGTCCTGCTATCGCGTCGAGCCCCGCTCCCCGTACACCGATGTGGTGGAAGTTGCGCCCGTTGCGGGTGTGGCGCCGGGTGCATCCGCGGTGGAAATGGCACAGTGCGAGCGCTCGCAGAGATCACTTACACGACGATCACTGGCGCGACGGAGGAGGTCGGTCTCGTGCGGCTCGTGCGGAATCGACGCACGCTCGTGCTGGCCCTGCTGGTGGCCGTACTGGGTGGAGCGCTGAGCGGAACGGGCACGGCGCTGGCCCAGCCGGCACCACCGCCGAACCCCAGCGACGACGACCTGCGGCACAGCCGGGAGGCCGTGAACGCGCGTGCCGGTGACGTCGCACGGCTGACGGCCGAGCTCGCCGAGCTCGACAGCATGACCGACGATCTGCAGGCGGCGCTCGCGGCGCAGCGCGAGACCGCCGAGGCGGCGCTCGTGGACCTGCAGGCCGCGCAGGACGCCGCGGCGGCGGCGAAGAGGCGGGCCGAGGCGGCGCGGATCGAGACGCAGGCCGCTACGGTCGCGATCGACCAGGCGCGGTCCCGGCTCGACGAGATCGTGTCCAGCACCTACTTGCAGGGGCTCGACGCGGGGCCGCTCGGGCTGATCACCGACGCCACGAGCCCCGAGGACCTGCTGGCGCGCGCCGAGTACACCGACCTGGTCGCGCGCACCCAGCTTCAGGCCCAGGAGGGTCTGGAACGCGCGCGCGTCGACAAGGCCAACGCCGACTCCTCCGCACGGGCGGCCCTGGACGGTGCGAAGAAGGCCGAGGCCGCGGCCAGGGCGGCCAAGGCGGTTGCGGACGAGGCGGTTGCGGTCGCCCAGGCGGCCGCCCGCGCCCAGGCGGAGCAGCTGGCCCAGGTGGCGGCGCAGCGGGCGGGCGTGCAGCGGCAGCTCGACGCGGCGCAGTCGGCCGACGCGGGCCTGCGCGCGCAACGCCAGCGGTTCGACGACTGGCAGCGGCGGATGGCGGAGGAGCGCGCGGCGCGGGAGCGGGCCGAGCGGGACGCCGCCGCTGCGCGTGTGGCCGTCGAGGGGCGCGCGGACAGCCTGCGGGGCGGTGCCGCGGTGCGGCGCGTGATCGACCGGGCGATGTCGCAGATCGGGGTGCAGTACGTGTGGGGCGGCGGCAACGGCCGCGGCCCGAGCACCGGTATCCCCGACGCGTTCGGGTCGCCGCTCAACCGCGTCGGCTTCGACTGCTCCGGCCTGATGCAGTACGCCTTCAGTGGCGTCGGGATCTCCCTGCCGCGGGTGAGCCGCAACCAGTTCCACGCAGGTGACCGGGTGCCGGTCTCCGATGTGCGCCCGGGCGACCTGATCTTCTACCAGAACCCGGGCGCCCCGATCCACCACGTCGCGATGTACGTCGGCAACGGCCGGATGATCGAGGCGCCCTACACCGGCGGGAACGTGCGCGTGGTCCCGATGCGCACGAGAGGGCTGCTGCCCCAGGCGGCGCGCGTGCTCTGAGCCCGGCCGCCTGCGCCCTGGCGGCGTTCCTACTGGTTCCGCAGGTGCTCGAGCGCCGCTTGCCGGGCGGCCTTGTCCGGCTGCGGGGCGACGTAGTCGTGGGCGGCCATGTGTGCGAGGAAGTCCGGCTCGGGCGCGATCCGGTGCGTCTGCACGTAGTAGCGCAGCCCGTCGCTCCAGATCCACTCGCCGTCGGTCATCGTGGACAGCGGGACCGCCTCGCCGCGGGTCGGGTCGAGGCGGTCGCGGTCCAGGCCGGAGATGCGCACGATGATCGTGCCTGAGCGGAGGAAATCCACGATCCCGGCCAGCTCGGCAGGGTCGGTGATGCGTGGCCGGCCAGGGTCGAAGGTCCAATCGTCGTTGGTGTCCTTGCCGTCGAAGAGCCGGGCGATCCGGATGGCCGGTCCCCGGACCGTGAGCGCCGCGAGGGTCCCCTCGGGGTCGTCGATGTAGCTGTAGTCCGGGTTGGGGCGGGTGAACTGCGCCAGCACGGCAGCCAGGGCGTCCCGCTCTGCCGGGGTGACCGGGAGCCGGCCCTTGACGAGGTAAGCGCACAAGCCCTCGACCAGCTCGCCCCACTCGCCGACACCGCTGAACTCCCTCGACCATCTGAGCTGCTGCTCGGTGAGCCGGTCGGCGAACAGGTCGATCAGTGCCCGGGAGTCGAGGTGCAGGCGGTGGAGGCGCCGTTTAGCAGCGTCGTCCAGGTCTCGGCGCATGTCGGTTCCCCCCGTTTCGGGCCGCCCTGATGCTCTCATAGGTCAATGAATCATTGACGCCTTCCGATCGTCCGCCTTTCGTTGACCATCCGCCGCTGACGCGGCGATGGGCATCGAGGCGCCCTACACCGGCGGGAACGTGCGCGTGGTCCCGATGCGCACGAGAGGGCTGCTGCCCCAGGCGGCGCGCGTGCTCTCAGCAGGCGGGCCGTCCGTCACCGCCCTGCGAGGCCGCGCGTGATCGCGCCGGTGACGGTGTCGAGGTAGCGGGTGAGCTGGTGGCCGGTGGGGTCGTAGCTGGGGTTGACCTCCGTCAGGACGACGGCGGCGAGCGTCGGTGCGCCGCACAGGACGGCCAGCACCTCGCCTGCCGCGGCGAGGGAGATCCCGGTGCCGTAGTGGGGGAAGTTGGCCAGCGGCAGGTCCCGGGAGTCCACGGCGTCCACGTCGAAGTGGACGACCAGGCTCGACGTGTGTCGCCGCAGCGCGTTCAGTGCTGCCCGCGCGCAGCCGGCGGGATCGGCGCGGACCTGGTGGTCGGCGAACCGGACCAGGTCGGGCCGGTTGTGCAGCACGTCGGCCTTGAACGTCTCGGGATCGGTCTCGTCGTAGCCGATGAGGGCGAGCCGCTCGTCGGTCAGCATCGGCGGACCGGCGCCCAGGCGGGCCAGCTCGGTGTCGGCGAGGCCGAGCAGGTGGGCGATGCCCATGGCGTCGAGCACGCCGCTCCCGGTCGTCTCCGGGGTGGCCAGGTCGGCGTCGCCGTCGAGGTAGAGGAGGCCGACGGTGCGGTCCCGGCGCTGGGCGCCCGCGACGACGCCGAGGGTGATGGTGCAGTCGCCGCCCAGCACCAGCGGTAGCGCGTGCTGGGCCAGCACCGCGTCGACGACGTCGGCCACGGCCCGCGCGACGCGGGCGACCGCGCTCAGGTTGCGGGCCGTGGAGCCCATCTCGTCGGCGGTGAAGACCTCGTGGAGGAGATCGCCACGGTCCTCGACGGTCACGCCTGCGGCCCGTAGCCGCTCGACGAACCCGCCGGCTCGCAAGGCCGCAGGGGCCTGGTCCTGGCCCGCGTGGTGCGTACCCGCACTGCTGGCCACTCCGATCACGACCACCTGAGCATCCGGCATGCGTGCCATCCTCTCTCATGTCAATGAATCATTGACGCCTTCCGATCGTCCACCTTTCGTTGACCATCCGCCGCTGGCGCGGCGATGGGCAACGGCGGCGGAAGCGCCGGTTCACCGGCGTCTCACGGCCCGCAGGGTGGGATGGGCCCGTGAGCGTGCAGGAGTCCGTCCCGAGCCCGGCGAGCGAAGGGGAGCGCCTGGAGCGCGTCGTCTTCGAGATCAAGCGCGTGATCGTCGGTCAGGACCGGTTGGTCGAGCGGATGCTCGTCGGCCTCCTGGCCCGCGGCCACCTCCTCCTGGAGGGAGTGCCGGGCGTCGCGAAGACCCTTGCGGTCGAGACGGTCGCGAAGGTCGTGGGAGGCACGTTCTCGCGCCTGCAGTTCACCCCGGACCTGGTGCCCGCCGACATCCTCGGCACCCGCATCTACCGGCAGGGGCGCGAGGAGTTCGACGTCGAGCTCGGCCCGGTGGTGGCCAACTTCGTGCTGGCCGACGAGATCAACCGCGCCCCGGCGAAGGTGCAGTCGGCGATGCTCGAGGTGATGGCCGAGCGGCACCTGTCGATCGGCGGCCAGACGTTCCCGATGCCCGACCCGTTCCTGGTGCTCGCCACGCAGAACCCCATCGAGAACGAGGGCGTGTACCCGCTGCCCGAG
Source organism: Pseudonocardia cypriaca (assembly GCF_006717045.1). NCBI lineage: Bacteria > Bacillati > Actinomycetota > Actinomycetes > Pseudonocardiales > Pseudonocardiaceae > Pseudonocardia > Pseudonocardia cypriaca. The sequence continues at coordinate 3,174,051 of NZ_VFPH01000001.1, read as the reverse complement.
GCGCAGCGCGACCGGTTCCTCTTCAAGATCATCGTCGAGTACCCGGGCGTCGAGGAGGAGCGGGAGATCGTCTACCGGATGGGCGCCGAGCCGCCCGTCGCCCAGCAGGTGATCGACCCCGTAGAGCTCACGCGGCTGCAGAAGGTGGCCACCCGGGTGTTCGTGCACCACGCGCTCGTCGACTACGTGGTGCGCCTCGTGGTCGCCACCCGCACGCCGGGGGAGCACGGCCTGTCCGACATCGCCAACTGGGTGTCCTACGGTGCGTCGCCGCGCGCCACGCTCGGCATCGTGGCGGCGGCGCGCGCGCTCGCGTTGATCCGCGGCCGCGACTACGTGCTGCCGCAGGACGTGCTCGACGTGGGGCCCGACGTGCTGCGCCACCGGCTCGTGCTGTCCTACGACGCGGTCGCCGACCAGGTGCCGATGGATCACATCATCTCCCGGGTGCTCGCCACGGTGCCGCTGCCGCAGGTCACCGCCCGGCCGCAGAGCGGCCCCGCGCCGTATCCGGCGGGCAGCTCGGCGTGAGCCGGCCCGACGTCCGCGAGAACGGCCCTCCCGAGGGTGGTGACACCGAAGGGGGTTCCGGGCCGGGGCGCCGCCACGCGCCTTCGGCCCCACCCTCCTTCCGCGAGGGCCGGATGGAGGCCGCGCTGCGCACGCTGGAGCTCACCGTGCGCGGCCGACTGGACGGGCTGCTGCAGGGCAACCACCTCGGGCTGGTGCCAGGACCGGGCAGCGAGCCCGGCGAGTCGCGGCTCTACGTGCCGGGCGACGACGTCCGGCACATGGACTGGGCGGCCACCGCCCGCACCACGTCGCCGCACGTGCGCGAGACGATGGCCGACCGCGAGCTGGAGACGTGGGTCGTGATGGACCTGTCCGCCAGCCTCGACTTCGGCACCGCCACCTGCGAGAAGCGCGATCTCGCGATCGCGGCGCTCGGCGCCGTCACCCACCTCACCCGCGGCGGCGGCAACCGGATCGGTGTGCTCGTCGCCACGGGGGAGAAGCTCGTCCGCATCCCGGCTCGCGGTGGCCTGGCCCACGCCCAGGGCATGTTGCGGCGCGTAGCGACCACCCCGCGTGCGCCCGAGGGCACCCGCGGCGACCTCGCGGCGGCCGTCGAGCAGCTGCGCCGCCCGCCGCGTCGCCGCGGGCTCGCGGTCGTGATCTCCGACTTCCTCGGCGAGCCGGACTGGGAGCGCCCGCTGCGGGCGCTGTCGGCACGGCACGAGCTGCTCGCCGTCGAGGTGCTCGACCCGCGGGAGCTGGAGCTGCCCGACGTCGGCACCGTCGTACTGGCCGACCCGGAGTCCGGGCGGCAGCGGGAGGTGACGATCACGCCGTTGCTGGCGCGCGAGTTCTCGGCCGCTGCGGCCGAGCACCGGGAGCAGGTCGCGGCCGCGCTGCGCCGGTGCGGGGCGGCGCACCTCACGCTGCGCACCGACTCGGACTGGATCGCCGACGTCGTGCGATTCGTCCTCGCGCGCAAGCGCGCATGGTCGGGAGGGCGGTAGATGTTCTCGCACCCGTGGTGGCTGCTGCTGCTCGTCGTCGTGGCGGTGCTGCTGGTCGGCTACGTGCTGCTGCTGCGCAGGCGCCGCCGCGACACGATCCGCTTCACCAACCTGGATCTGCTGGACCGGGTCGCCCCGAAGCGGCCGGGCTGGTACCGGCACCTCCCCGCGGCCGCGCTCGTCGCCGCGCTCGCCGTGCTCACCATCGCGCTGGCCGGCCCGCAGGCGGAGGCACGGGTGCCGCGCAACCGGGCCACCGTCGTGCTGGTCGTGGACGTGTCGCTGTCGATGCAGGCCACCGACGTGGAGCCGAACCGGTTGGCGGCCGCGCAGGTCGCCGCCAAGGCGTTCGCCGAACAGCTGACGCCCGGGATCAACCTGGGCCTCGTGTCGTTCGCCGGCACGGCCGCGGTGCTGGTGTCGCCCACCGTCGACCGGGAGCCGGTCAAGCGGGCGGTCGACGGGCTGAAGCTGTCGGAGTCGACCGCCACCGGTGAGGCGATCTTCGCGGCGATCCAGTCGGTGGAGACGTTCTCGCAGGCCATCGCGGGGGCCGGGGCGGACGGGCCGCCGCCGGCACGGATCGTGCTGATGAGCGACGGCAAGCAGACCGTTCCCGGTGGCGTGATGCCCGAGGAGGAGCCGCGCGGGGCGTTCACCGCGGCACGCGCGGCCGCGGAGGCCGGGATCCCGGTGTCCACGATCTCCTTCGGCACCGACTACGGCACGATCGAGATCAACCCGGGGGAGCGCACGCCCGTGGCCGTCGACGACGCGTCGATGCGCCAGATCGCCGAACTGTCCGGTGGCCAGTTCTTCACGGCGGCCAGCGAGAGCGAGCTGCGGCAGGTGTACGCCGATCTGTCGGACCAGATCGGCTACGAGGTCCGGCGGGTCGACGTCAGCAGGCCGTGGCTGGCAGGGGGCGCGTTGCTCCTGGTGGTGGGCCTCGGTGCCGGCATCGCCCTGGGACGCCGGCTGCCCTGACGGCGTGTCGCGGGCACTCGGTGGAACATGTCCGGGGCTTCCATGGTTGACTACAACAGGTCGTTCGGTTTCCGTGTTCGTGTCTTACGCACGCAGGGATCTGACTCGAGGCGATGGGATGCGGCGTCACAAGGACGCCGCCCTCTCACCACCGAGCTCGGCCGGGCTCGCACGTGGCGGGCCCCTCAACCTGCGAGGAGCAGAAATGGCACAGGGAACTGTGAAGTGGTTCAACGGCGAGAAGGGCTTCGGCTTCATCGCCACCGACGGCGGCGGCGCTGACGTCTTCGTGCACTACTCGGAGATCAACGCCGGCGGCTTCCGCAGCCTCGAAGAGGGACAGCGCGTGGAGTTCGAGGTCGGCCAGGGCGCGAAGGGCCCGCAGGCCACCGGCGTGCGCGTCATCTGATTCACCTGCTCTGACCGGAGCCCGTCCCCGTCTCGGGGGCGGGCTCCTGTCATTGCGGACGTTCGGTGTTCGCGTCCAGCTGGCGGCGCAGCCCGCCGATCACCACGTCGAGGCCCTCGTCGAGCTCCTGCAGCCCGTCGTAGGCGGCGAGCTCGGCGGCGAGTGAGCGGATCCGGGGGAACTCCCGCACGGGGAGCCGGTGGAGCCCGAGCCGGAGCAGGTCGTCGGTCTCGTCGGGGTCGTGCACGCGCTCCTGCAGCTCGTTGAGCACGTGGCCCTGCAGGAATCCCGTGTAGAGCCGGTAGGCGTGCAGGGCGCCGCGCCGGTCGAAGCCCGCACTTATGAGGAGTTCGAGCAGCTGCTCCAGCGGGCGCAGCGTGCCGAGCGGGCGCAGTGCGAGTGGGGTGGCGAGCGGCCGGGTGACCAGCAGCGGCACGACGTGGGGGTGGGAGAGCGCGATGTTGCGGAAGCTGCGCGCGGTTGCCCGCAGCACCTCCTCCCAGCTCGCGCCGTCGGTGACGGGGATGCGCAGCTCGCCGAGTACGAGCTCGACGACGCCGTCGAGCAGCTCCTCCTTGCTCGACGCGAACCGGTAGAGGCGCATCGGGTCGCGGTCGAGCGCCTTGCCGATGCGGCGCATCGACAGGGCGTCCACGCCGTCGGCGTCGATGAGCCGCAACGCGGTGGTGAGTACCTCGTCGCGCGTCAGCGCCGGTCGCCGTCGGACACGACCGTGTGTGTCGGTGGTCATCTCACCCCCGTGCGTTGAGGAACCTGGCGCTACAGCGTAGCGTCTCTGGTGTAGCGCTACGATCAGGAGACGCGCGTGCAGCTTCCCGAGGACGTCATCGAGTCCTTCGCCTCGCTCGACAGCGCGCGGCTCACGAGGATGGACGAGCGTGCTCGAGTGGAGCAGCTCGAGGCCCGCCAGGCGCTCCTGGACTACGTCGAGGCGCTCTGGCAGGACGTGCGGCGATCCGGCGAGAAGCCCGATGTGGGCGACAAGTACCACGCGCTCGCGCTCTTCCGGGAGATGACCCGGTCGATGACCGCGGTCGCGTTCGACGCGGTCTACAACCGGCAGACACCGTGACCGGCGCCCTGTCCAGCAGGCCCGCCGAGTCCCGGGCGGCCGTTGATCCGGTCCGCGCCTACCTCCAGAGCATCGGCCGGGTCGCCCTGTTGACGGCCGCGGAGGAGGTCGAGCTCGCCAAGCGGATCGAGGTCGGGCTCTACGCCACCCAGCGGCTCGACCACCCGGACGGCCACCTCGAGAGCGTGCCGGTCTCGCAGCGCGACCTGCAGTGGCTCGCCCGCGACGGGGACCGCGCGAGGATCAACCTGCTGGAGGCGAACCTGCGGCTGGTGGTGTCGGTGGCCAAGCGGTACGCCGGGCGCGGCATGGCCTTCCTCGACCTCGTCCAGGAGGGCAACATCGGCCTGATCCGCGCGGTCGAGAAGTTCGACTACGCCAAGGGCTACAAGTTCTCCACCTACGCCACCTGGTGGATCCGCCAGGCGATCAGCCGCGCCATGGCCGACAAGCGCCGCACCATCCGCCTGCCGACGCACGTCGCCGAGCTGGTGATGAAGCTCGAGCGGCAGCGCCGCGTGCTGCTCGTCCAGCTGGGGCGCGAGCCCACCGCCGCCGACCTGGCCGCAGACCTGGGGATGACGCCGGAGCAGGTCGAGGAGATGCAGCGGCTCGCGCGGGACCCGGTCTCCCTCGACGCCACCATCGGGCCCGACGGCAGTGCGTCGATCGGCGACCTGATCGAGGACACCGCGGCCGTCGTCGCCGCGGACGCCGCGATCGAGGTCCTGCTCCAGGACGAGATCAGGGCGGTACTCACGACGCTGACCGACCGGGAGGCCAGCATCGTCCGCCTCCGGTTCGGTCTCACGGGCGGTCGGCCCCACACCCTCGACGAGATCAGCCGCGTCCACGGCGTCACCCGTGAGCGGATCCGGCAGATCGAGGCCAGGACGATGACGAAGCTGCGCCATCCGTCCCGCGCGCGCAGCCTGCGCGACTACCTGATCTGAGCGGCGAGGCGGGGTCGCTCCGGTGCGGGCGCGCCCCATAGGGTGGGCGCGTGGGACGCAGCGTGCTGGTGACCGGAGGCAACCGCGGGATCGGGCTGGCGATCGCGAAGGCGTTCGCGGCGCAGGGGGACCAGGTGGCGGTGACCCACCGCAGCGGCGCCGACGGGTTGCCCGGGGAGCTGCTGCCGGTGCAGTGCGACGTCACCGACACCGAAGCGGTCGATGCGGCGTTCAAGGAGGTCGAGGAGAAGCACGGGCCCGTCCAGGTCCTCGTCTCCAACGCCGGCATGAACGACGACACGCTGCTCATGCGCATGAGCGAGGACTCCTTCACCCGCGTCATCGACGCCAACCTCACCGCCGCGTACCGCGTGGCCAAGCGCGCCTCCCGGGGCATGCTCAGGGCCAAGTCCGGACGCATGATCTTCATCTCGAGCGTCGTCGGCCTCACCGGCTCCGCGGGCCAGGTGAACTACGCCGCGTCGAAGGCCGGTCTCGTCGGCCTCGCCCGCTCGATCGCCCGTGAGCTGGGCTCGCGCGGCATCACCGCGAACGTCGTGGCGCCCGGCTTCGTCGACACCGACATGACCCGCGCCCTGCCCGATGCCCGCCGGGCCGAGATCCTCGGCCAGGTGCCGCTCGGCCGGTACGCGAGCGCCGACGAGATCGCCTCCGCCGTCACGTGGCTGGGCTCGGACGGCGCCGGGTACGTCACGGGGGCGGTCATCCCCGTCGACGGCGGCCTCGGCATGGGCCACTGACCCGACACCATCTACCTGGAAGGCTTCCATGGGACTGCTCGACGGCAAGCGCCTGCTCATCACCGGTGTGATCACCGACGCCTCACTGGGCTTCCACGTCGCGAAGGTGGCGCAGGAGCAGGGCGCGCAGGTGGTGCTCACCGGGTTCGGCCGGCTCAAGCTCGTCGAACGGATCGCGCAGCGGCTGCCGCAGGCGGCGCCGGTCGTCGAGCTGGACGTGGCCAACCAGGAGCACCTCGACACCCTCGTCGACCGCGTGTCCCCGCACCTTGGCGACGACCCGAAGCTCGACGGGGTGCTGCACTCGATCGGCTTCGCGCCTGCGTCCTGCCTGGGTGACGGTGCGTTCCTCAACGCGCCGTGGGAGGACGTGGCGCAGACGATCCAGGTGAGTGCCTACTCGTTCAAGTCGCTGTCCACCGCGCTGCTGCCGCTGCTCGGCCCGGGCAGCTCCATCGTGGGCATGGACTTCGACAACCGCCAGGCCTGGCCTGCCTACGACTGGATGGGCGTGGCGAAGTCGACCCTGGAGTCGGTCACCCGCTACCTGGCCCGCGACCTCGGCCCGAAGGGCATCCGGGTCAACCTGTGCGCCGCGGGGCCGGTGCGGACGATGGCGGCGAAGTCGATCCCCGGCTTCGCCGCGTTCGAGGACGCGTGGGACGGCCGTGCGCCGCTCGGCTGGGACGTCAACGACCCGGTGCCGGTGGCGAAGACCGTCTGCGCGCTGCTCTCGGACTGGATGCCGGCCACCACCGGCTCGATGGTGTGGGCCGACGGCGGCTTCCACGCCATAGGTGTCTAATGCGTCTGTGAGCGAGTTCGACGCCCTGCTGGTGCTGTCGTTCGGCGGCCCGGAGGGGCCGGCCGACGTGCGCCCCTTCCTCGAGAACGTCGTCCGCGGGCGCGGCGTGCCGGCCGAGCGCCTCGACGCCGTCGAGGAGCACTACCAGCACTTCGGCGGCGTCAGCCCGCTGAACGCGCGCAACCGGGAGATCATCTCGGCGGTCCGGGAGCGCATCGAGCTGCCCGTGTACTTCGGCAACCGCAACTGGTACCCGATGGTCGAGGACACGGTCGCGGAGATGGCCCGCGACGGCGTGCGGCGCGGGCTCGTGTTCGCCACCAGTGCCTACGGCGGCTACTCGGCCTGCCGGCAGTACCAGGAGGACATCGCCCGCGCCCGCAAGGCGGTGGGGGAGCGCGCCCCCGAGCTGGTGAAGCTCCGCCACTTCTTCGACCACCCGCTCTTCGTCGCGGCGAACGCCGACGCGGTGCGTGCCGCGCGGTCGACGCTGCCCGAGGACCAGCGGGACGCCGCACGGATCGTGTTCACGGCCCACTCGGTGCCCGTCGCCGCCGACGCCGCGGCCGGGCCGCCGGATGAAGGCGGCCACCGGTACTCGCGGCAGATCGCGGAGGCCTCGCGGCTGGTCGCCGCGAAGCTGGGCGTCTCCGAGTACGACGTCGTGTGGCAGTCGCGCTCGGGGCCGCCGCAGGTGCCGTGGCTGGAGCCGGACATCGTCGACCACATCGACGCCCTGCACGCCCGTGGCGTGCACGCGGTGGTGGTGGCGCCGATCGGGTTCGTGTCCGACCACGTCGAGGTGATCTGGGACCTCGACACGGAGGCCCGCGAGCGCGCCGAGGAGCTGGGCATGGGGTTCGCCCGCGCCGCGACGGCCGGGCCGGACCCGCGGTTCGCCGACATGGTGGCCGAGCTCGTGGCCGAGCACCTGCACGACGCCGCCCCGCTGTCGCTCGGCGACGTGCCGGCCGGGGGCTGCACCGTGAACGGCACCCCGTGTGCCGTGGATTGCTGTCGGCCGGCCGGCCGCCCACGATAAATCCTCTCGTGGTTATATAGCTCGCATGGAATGTTCTGTGTGGGCGGTCGGTGACTACGCGAGCTGGGGGGACCGGTTCTCCGAGGTCGGTACGAACCTCGTCGCCGTGGTCGGAGTGGAGGGGCTCGACGTCCTGGACGTCGCCACCGGGCACGGTCCGACGGCCATCGCCGCCGCGCGCGCCGGGGGTCGCGTCACCGGGCTCGATCTCACTCCCGAGCTGCTGGCGATCGCCCGTCGCCGCGGGGACGCGGCTGGGGTGCGCATCGAATGGGTCGAGGCGGACATGACCGCGATGCCGTTCCCCGACCGGTCCTTCGACCGGGTGCTCTCGACCTTCGGTGCGATGGCCGCACCCGATCAGCGGGCCATGGCCGCCGAGCTCGTGAGGGTCTGCCGTCCCGGCGGGGCGATCGCGTCGACGGCGTGGAGCCCGGACTCGGTGTACTCGAAGATCGGTGGAATCGTCTTCGGACTCCTGGCCGTGGACGAAGAGCCCAACCATCAGGCCAACGAGGAGCCCGGCCCGATGCCGACCGACTGGGCCGACCCGGACGCCGTCCGGTCGATCTTCGCCGATCTCCCGGTCTCCGTGGAGACGACCGCCTGCACGGTCACCGTCCGCTGGCCGTCGGCCGACGCCCTGCTCGACGCGCTGCCGGAGTTCGGCCCGCTCGCATGGGCGGTGGAGGAGCTGCGCACCGATGGCAGGTGGGACGCCGCCCGCAGGGCGCTCACGGAGATGCTCGTCGCCGAGTCGTCATCGGACGCCGAGCTGGTGATCGACGTCCCGTACGTGCTGACCCTGGCGACGCTGCACGGATAGCGCGCCGATGTCCCCGGCGCGCACGCCCCGGGATGCGGTAGGGATGCCGCGTGCACCGAACGTTCGACGATCTCGTTGCCGAGGCCGAGGCGGCCCCGATGGAGGGCTGGGACTTCTCCTGGCTCGACGGACGTGCCACCGAGGAACGACCGCCGTGGGGTTACCAGCGTCTGCTGGCGAAGCGGCTGCCGCGGGTGTCGGCCGCCCTCGACGTGCAGACCGGCGGTGGGGAGGTGCTCGCCGGGGTGCCCGCGTACCCGCCGCTGATGGTGGCCACGGAGTCGTGGCCACCGAACGTCGCGCACGCCACGCAGCTGCTGCACCCGCGCGGCGTGGCGGTGGTCGCCGACCCCGACGAGCCGCCGCTCCCGTTCGGCGCCGCCGCGTTCGACCTGGTGACCAGCCGCCACCCCGTCACGGTGTGGTGGGAGGAGATCGCTCGCGTGCTCCGGCCCGGCGGGAGCTACCTCGCCCAGCACGTCGGGCCGGCGAGCGTGTTCGAACTGGTCGAGTACTTCCTCGGGCCGCTGCCCGAGAAGATCCGCAACGGCCGCCATCCCGATCGGGCGCGCAGCGACGCCTGCGCTGCCGGCCTGGACGTCGTCGACCTGCGGATCGCGCGCCTGCGCATCGAGTTCCGGGACGTCGGTGCGGTGGCGTGGTTCCTGCGGAAGGTGATCTGGATGGTCCCCGGGTTCACCGTCGAGGCCTACCGCGATCGGCTCCGGGAGCTGCACGAGCTGATCGAGTCCGATGGCCCGTTCGTGGCCCATTCGACCCGGTACCTCATCGAGGCGCGCAAGCCGCGAGAGCGCTGAGGGTCCGCTCCCCGCCGGGGTCACCTGCCGTGGCGGGGACGAGCGCCACCTCGTCCAGGCCTGCGTCGGCGTAGGCGGCGAGCCGCTCGCGCACCGAGGCGAGGTCGCCGACCAGTCCGATCCGGTCCGCGGCGGCCGAGGGGATCGCGGCGACCAGCTCGTCACGGGTGGCGCCGACCTCGGCCATCTGCACCGCCTCGCCGAGGCCCGCGGCGGCGAACATCTCCCCGTACCCGGCCACCTCGAGGTAGCCGACCAGGCTCTGCAGCACCTGCGTCCGGGCTTCCGGGCCGGGGTCGACGGCCGCGGGGAGCCACGCCGCCAGCCGTGGCGCGGGCCGGCCCACCTGCCGGGCTGCGGTGTCGAGCTTGGCGCGGTAGTGCCGGACCTGCTCGGGGGAGACGAGGTCGAGCACCATGCGATCGGCGTGCGCGGCGGCGACTGCGATCGCGCGGTCGCCGAACGCGGCGAGGGTGATCGGCCCGCCGGGCGGGTCGAGACGCAGCCGGTACCCGTGGGTGGAGACGGTCTCCCCCGCGAAGTCGGCGACCTCGCCGCGGAAGAGGGCCCGGAGCGCCTGCGCGCTCTCGGCCATCGTCGTGACGGCGCGCTTGCGGGACCGCCCGTGCATCCGCTCGACGACCCGCACGCTCGACGTCCCGAGCGCGACCCCGACCGGGCGCCCGACGAGCGCGGCGGTCGAGGCGGCGCCGCGGGCGATCGAGGCGGGGTCCCGGACGGAGACGGGGATCGGGCCGACCGTGAGCGCGATCCGCTCCGTCGCCCGGCCGGCCGCGGTGGCCAGCGCGAACGCGTCCCAGACGAAGCCCTCGCCCACCCAGAGGTCTCGGTAGCCGAGCCGGTCGGCCGCCACGGCGGTGCGCAGCTCCTCCTCGGGCGGGACGTCGGGCCGCGACGCGATCACCACGGAGATCTCCATGGCGACGGGCAACGCCACGGCGCCCCCGAGTTGTTCCGTCATGCGGAGACCGCGGGGCCGGCGCCCAGCGGGAACTCGGCGTGCACGGTGGTGCCCGCGTCGGAGGAACTGTGCACCCGGAGCCGGCCGCCCAGCGCCTCGACGCGGTCGCCGAGGCCGATCAGCCCGGTGCCCGCGGAGGCACGGGCGCCGCCGCGGCCGTCGTCGCGCACCCGGACGCGCAGGACGTCGCCGGCTTCCCCGATCTCGACCTCGACGTGGACGGTGGAGGCGTTCGCGTGCTTCGCGGCGTTGGTGAGCGCCTCGGCGACGAGGTAGTAGGCGGCGACCTCGATCGGCTCGGGCAGCCGCTGGTCGGCACGCACGTCCAGCTGGACCGGCACGGGGCACCGGCGGGCCAGTGCCTTCAGCGCGGGCGGCAGGCCACGCTCCGCGAGTACCGCCGGGTGGATGCCGCGGGCCAGCTCACGCAGTTCGTCCACCGCGCTGGTCACGTCGACCACCAGGTCGTCCAGCTGGGTGGCCAGCTCGGGGTTCCCGGGCGGAACCGCCGCCTGCGCCACCTGCAACTGCAGCGCCATGGTGACCAGCCGCTGCTGGGCGCCGTCGTGCAGGTTCCGCTCGATGCGGCGCCGCGCGTCGTCCGCCGCGGCGACGATCCGGGCCCGCGACGCCGTCAGCTGCGCCTGGCTCTCCGCGTTGGCGATGGCGGTGGCGACCAGCTCCGTGAAGGCAGCCAGCCGGGCCTCGGTGTCGGCCGGCAGCGGCTGCTCGCCGGCGGACGAGACCACGATGACGCCCCACAGCCGGCCCTCGACGCTGATCGGCGCGCCGACCGACGAGTGGAGGCCCCATTGCCGGACGATGTCGGCGACCGATCCCGACGTGTCGCCGTAGTCGTCGATCCGCGCGGGCCGCCCCGTCTCGTGGACGAGGGTGGTCACGTTCCGCCCACCGACGCTGGCACGCACGCCGGTCTCCTGGTTGTCGTCGCTCGCGCTCCAGATGCCGACGCCGGTGACGAGGCCGTCGGGCTCGTAGCGGCCCAGCGCGGTGAAGTCGGCGTCCAGCAGCCGGCCGACCTCCTCGCTGACGGCGGCGAACAGCTCCTCGGGTCGGGCCGGCCGCGCCACCAGCGTGGCCACCCGGCGCAGCGCGGCCTGTTCCTCGGCGAACCCGCGCAGTTCCACCCGCGCCTGTGCGTCGGCGATCGCCGTGGCGACCAGCTCGGTGAACGCGGCCAGGCGTGCCTCGTCCTCCGCGGGCCGCGGCTGCTCCGAGGTGGACACCGCCGTCATGACGCCCCACACCCGACCCTCGACCTTGATCGGCACCCCGACCGCGGCCCGGATGCCCCAGGCGCGGGCGAGCTCGGCCGCTGGACCCGACGCGCCGGCGTAGTCGTCGATCCGCGCCGGTCGGCCCGTCTCCAACACGACGGTGGACAGGTTCGACCCCCCGAGGGGCACTCGCTCACCGACGGCGACGGGCCCAGGTGCGCCGGTGCTGGTCCACGCGCCGATGATGGTCCCGACGCCGTTGGGGCCGTATCGGATCATGCTCGTGTGGTCGGAGCCGAGCACCCGGCCGGCCTCCGCGGTGACGGCGGCGAACACGTCCTCCGGGGCGGCTCCGCGGGCGACCAGCGTGGCGACCCGCCGCAGCGCGGCCTGCTCCTCGGCGAGAGAGCCCGGCCAGCGGCGTGCACGCGCTGCCCAACGGCCAGCCACGAACCCGCTCGCCCCGGAGATCAGCAGGGCGGCCAGTGCTCGCGCTCCGGTCATCGCCCCCGCCGCCTCCTCCTCGGGCGCCCCAGGACATGAGGCTAGCCGGGAACGATCGCCGTGGACACCTGCGCGACAGCCTCAGTGGTGCCGGTCGAACTCGCCCTCACGCACGCCGGTGAGGAACTCCGCCCAGGCGGCGACGGGGTAGCGGTGCGGGGTCAGGGTGCGGTCCTTCGTGTCGCGCACGGCCACCGCGGTGGGCAGGAACGCGACCTCGACGCAACTTCCACCGTTGCCGCCGCTGAAGCTGCTCGTGAACCAGCGGAGCTCGTCGTCACCCACGGCCACTCCTTCTGATGAACTCACCCCCGGCCAGCCGGCGAACCAACGCCAGGGACGCGGTCGGGTCGAGCGCATCGGACAGCAGACGCTCGAACGTGAGCCTAGCCCGCGTGACGTCGCCGGCCTTGTCGAGACTCAGCGCGCCGAGGGTGTGCTCGACGTAGGCCATGTCGGGCTCGTCGAGGTCCTCGAAGTTGAGGATCATGAAACCGGACGGCATGGCGGCGTGCGCGCCCACGGCGGTCGGCAGAACGTGCAATGCCACCGTATCCAGCTCCGCGAGTTCCGCGATGTGGCCGAGCTGCTCCTGCTGAACTTCGGCGCCACCCACCGGGCGGTGCAGAGCCGGCTCGTCGATCACAACGATGACGTTCAGAGGATTGTCGGCGGCGGTGAGCCGCCGCTGGCGATAGATCCGCGCCGCGACCTCGTTCTCCAACTGCTCCACCGTGCGCTGCAGCGGGACGGCGCGCATGAGGGCCCGGGCGTAGTCGGCGGTCTGCAGGATCCCGGGAACGTAGGAAACCGTGAACTCGTGGAGTCGGCTCGCTTCGGTCTCGAAGGCGATGTAACTGTTGTTGCCGAGTCCGTACGCCTGCCACCAGCCTGGCTGGTTGGCTTCCTGGGCCAGTTCGAGCAGTTCCGTCCACCGCAGGCCGCCCACGTCGTAGACGTCGAGCATGCTCTTCACCCAGTGGATGTCGATGACGACCTGGGCGTTCTCGATGCGGCTGAGCTTGCTCACCGAGAAGTGCAGCTTCGGCGCCGCCTCCTCCAGGGTGAGCCCGGCCTGCTCGCGCAGCAGCCGCAGTTGCTTGCCCAGCACCCGACGGCGGACCATCGACCCCTCGTGCCGCGTCACGTGACCCCCCGCTCCGGTTCGCTCACGGATCGTGGCACACGAGAACCCGGGCGCGGGATTCTCGGATCGCCGTTCTCGCGCCGGCGGTCTCGATCTCGCGTCGGCGTCCGGACCCTCTGCACCATGACTTCCGCGGGCCGCCGCCCGGAGACCCTCGCCCAGCGCAACTTCCGCCTGATCGGCGAGGCGGCCGAGATCATCACCGGCTGGCCGCGGGTGCGCGACCGCTTGCGCGCCGTCCACGTCCCCGATGCGGGGGGTAGGTGCCGGGGCTGCACGAGCCAGACCCGCACGGCCCCGGAGTGGCCGTGCGCGCTGGCATTCCTGGCCCGCGGAGGGGCACCCGAAGACTTCACACACCCGGTGCGGACTTCACACAGGGCCCGCCTCCTGTGAAGTCGGGGCCGGCTCTGTGAAGTGGCTCTGGTCCGGGTCGGGAGCTGCGGCGATCGCTGCGGCCACCAGGTCGGCGGCCGTGCTCTCGCGAGTGCGGCGGCCGCGGTCGTAGTGCTGCGTGGTGGCGATGGTGGCGTGGCCGACGTCCGCCTGGACGTGCTGGATGCGGGCGTCCTGCTCCAACGCGATGGTGACGTACGCGTGGCGCAGGGCGTGCGGGTGCACGCGGTCGGCCACGCCGTCGAGGGCCGGGCCGGCGTGGGCGGCGATGCGCCGGAGCAGGGTGTAGAGGTCGACGCGCGAGCACCGGCCGCCGTCGCGGGTGGCGATCATCGGGGTGGCGCCGGAGGTCGTGCGTCCCCGGCGGGCGGGCACGGCCGTGCCCGCGAGGCGGTCCCGCTCGGTCAGGTAGGCCGCGAGGGCCTCGCGCACGAGGTCGGTGACGTACACCTCGCGGTGCAGCCCGCCTTTGCCGAGCACGCGGAGGACGTCGTCGCCGCCGGTGCGGTAGAGGTCGTCCCGGTCGAGGCCGACGACCTCGGAGATCCGCAGCCCGAGCGTCAGCAGCGCGACCACGGCCACCGCGCGCAACGCGTAGAGCCGCGCGAGCCGGGGACTGCGTGAGTACGGCAGCCGCGCCGCGGCCATGAGCAGGGCCTTCAGCTGCTCGGCGGTGAGCCGCACGGTCGGGGAGGCGTCGCGCGCGCTGGACGAGAGACCGAGCCGGGCCCGGTTCAGCGCCGCCGGGTTGGCCGCGACGACGCCAGTCTCGGCGAGGTGGCCGTACAGCGCGGAGAGCGTCGACAGCATCCGCTGCCGGGTGCGCCGCTGCGCGCCGGCCGCGTCGAGGGCGTGCAACCACGCCTTGACGTGGGCGGCGGTCGCGTCGCGGGGGTCGAGTGCGCGGCGGGCGCACCAGCGGAACCAGGCCAGGTCGTGCAGCGGCCCGGGCGCGGCGGCAGGTGGACCGGGGCGGGGCGGGGAGTCCGCCGGGTCGACCCAGGAGATCGGCAGCCCGAGCGCATAGGCGTAGGTGCGGCGGGTGCCCGCGTTCGCGTACTGGGACAGCCAGTCGAGCAGCTGGGCGCGCAGCGCCTCGGGGTCGGCGACGCCGGGCCACGACGACTCGTCCACGGCACGGACGGCGGGGGAGCGGTCACGGGCGGCCTCGAGCACGGCGAGCTGGTCCAGCTCCATCCGCAGGACCGTACGGCACCGCCGATCATCCCTCGGGATCGAGATCGATCCGGACCGTGAGCATGTCGCCGTCGCTCAGCGCGCGCAGCAGCACGCCGTCGAGCCGGTAGCCGGGCCGGCCACGCCCGAGGGCGCGGTGGCGGGCGTCGGCGTCGTCGTCGGGCAGCGGGTGGGCAGTACCCGTCCGCCAGCGGCTGCGCAGCCCGTCGCGCATCCGGGGCGGGCGCGCCTTGATCCGCACCCGCGGATCGGCGCGCAGGTTGCGCACGAACGCGGCTCGCTCGCCGAGCGCCGCGATCAGCCAGAACGTGTCGCCGTCCAGGCCGTTGGCGACGGGGACCCGCCGCGGCCGGCCAGTGCGCCGCCCCATGGTCTCGAGCACCGCGTAGGTCGGCGGCTCGAGCCCACGGGCGATCAGCCAGGCCACGACCGGGTTGAGCAGCTTGTTCTGCAGCGGCAGGATCCGGCGTTCCAGGCGGGGGTTCAACACGGTCGCTCCTCGGTGTGTCGTGCGGGTTCTCCCCGAGGACGAGGCGGAGCGCGCGGGTGTGACAGCCGACCGCCTTCAGGGCCGGGGGTGGCGCTCGGCGAACAGCCGCGCGACCAGCTCACCCCGGCTGGAGACCGCCGTCTTCTCGAAGATCGCCTTGATGTGGTCGCGGACCGTGTGCGGAGAGATGACCAGGCGGGCGGCGATGCCCCCGGTGGGTAGGCCGCGCGCGATCTCCTGGGCGACCTGCAGCTCGCGCGGTGTCAGCTCGTACGCCTCGGCGACGATCATGGCGAGATCGGCCGCGGACGCGGGCTCGATCACCAGTGCGATGGGGCCGGGCCGGCCGCCGGGGCCGGTGAGGGCGGAGGCGTGACAGGCCAGCCACCGGCCCTCGGCGGTGCGGATGCGCGTGCGAGCCCGGCCGCGGTCGCGGCCGTTCGCGATCGCCCGCGCCTGCAGGGCCGTGCCGATGATGCAGATCGGGATCCGCACGCCGAGCGCGGACGGGATCGACGGACCGGGGGAGAGGCCGGCCAGGTGCTCGCGCGCTTCGTCGTTGATCGACGTCGCCGCGCCGTACTGGTCGAAGATGATCAATCCGGGACCTGGCGCGTCCGGCGGCGACTCGGGCCAGGACGGGCGGGCGAGGCGCCGGAGCCGGGTGGCCAGCGGTCGTGACAGCGAGGCGACGAGATCGACCTCGTCCGCGCTGAAGGCGCGCCCGCTCGTGCGGAACAGGCTCACCACCGCCCAGGAGCGGCCTCCAGCGCGCACCACGCCGCGCAGCTCGTCGTGGACGCCCTGCGGCTGGAGCAACCGCCGGTACCGCGCGGAGCGGGCGGGCAGGTCGCCGGTGACGCCACGAAGCCCGGCCGCGGGGACCTGAGCCACGGCCAGGTCCCGGAACGGGAGGACGTTCTCGTCGAGGAGCTCGCTCTCCCAGTACTCGGCGCAACGCTCGCGATCGCCGAGGCCCTCCACGACCATCGGCGCCGTGACCAGCCCGGTCTCGGGATCGGTGGCCGCCCAGACCGCCGCGTCGTACGGCACCGCGTGCCGAAGACGTGCCGACACCCGGGTGAATACGGCGGCGGCGTCCGTCGCCCGCTCGGCCGCGGCGAGAACCTCCGCCCCGCGGAATCGTCCACCCATCGGTCCCCCCTTGCTCAGCCGGCGTCTGCCAGCGTGCGGGGCAGCCTCTCCCGCGCCAACCCCTCGAACGAGGGGGTCATTCCCCACCGACCACCCGCAGCGGCGGGATGGGGGGACGGCCCGGCGAGGCCGAGCCTCTCGGCATGGACATCGGAATCATCGGAGGCGGCGCGACCGCCGTGGGACTGCTGGACGCGCTCGCGAGGGAAGCGGAAGCGCCGGGGGCGGTGACCGTGTTCGAGCCGTCCCCCCACCTGTGGCGCGGCCGCCCGTACGCGCCGGACCTGGACTCGGTACTGGTCAACTCCCCGCCGGTCATCATGTCCATCCGCGATGGCGACTTCGACCACTACGCCTCGTGGCTGGGTGCAGGGGACGACGCATACGTGGACCCGGGGATCGGCCGACCGCTCGTGCCGCGCGCCCGCTACGGCGAGTACCTGGAGCACACGGCCGAGAAGGCGATCGCGGACCTGCGTGAACGCGGCTGGCAGGTGGACGTCGTCCGAGCGACCGTGGTCGGGGCGGCGCGGACCGCGGGACGGCCGGCGCTGCGCACCGGCGACGGCCGGGAGCACGTCGTCGGCCAGATCGCGCTGTGCGTCGGTGGTGGCACGCCCCCCGACCACTACCGGCTCGAGGGCGCGCCGGGATTCGTCGCCGACCCCTACCCGCTCGCGCGAACCGTGGAAGACGTGCCCCTCGACGGCCACGTCGCCGTGCTGGGTAGCGGCCTGACCGCGGTGGACGTGGTCGTCACGCTCGCCGCGCGGGGCCACACCGGGCGGATCAGCCTGCTTTCGCGGACCGGGATGCTCCCGCACGTGTGGCAACGGCCGACCGCTCACCGGCCGCGACACGTGACCGTCGAGCGGGTCAGGGCGCTGCTGGCACGGGACGGGGAGGTCACCCTCGACCACCTCGCCGGGCTGCTGCGCGAGGAGTTGGCGGACGCGGGCGATGACCTCGGCGCGCTCATCGCCGACCTGCGCGCCGCACCCGCCGAAGACCCGGTGGCCCGCCTGCGGCGCCAGATCGCCGCGATCACCGCCCCCGAGATCGGCCGTCGGGTGCTGCAGACGGCCGCCCACAGCGTCGGCCCGTACGCGTGGCGACTGCTGCCGGAACGGGATCGGGACCGGCTGCGCGCCCAGGCCCGGACCGCGATCAGCGTCGCCTCCCCGATGATCCCGACGAACGCCGTACGGCTGCTGCAGCTGTTCGACTCGGGTCAGCTGGAGCTGCTCGCAGGCGTACGCGACATCGTTCGCGACAACGGACGGTTCACCGTCGAGACCGGCAACGGCGCACGACACGCCGACGTCGTCGTCAACGCGGTGAACCCGGCGCCGCACGCCGTCCCCCCGTCTGCGGCAGGGCTCGTTCACGACCTCGTCGAGTCGGGCTTGGCCGCCCGGCATCCGTCGGGGGGCGTCCTTCCGGCCGACCCACGCATGCACGTCGTGGGCGACCTGGCCGGTGGTGGCCCGTTCATCGCGTCGAGCATCCCGGGCCTCGCCGCCCAGGGGGCCGCCGCCGCTCGCGCGGTCCTCGCAAGTTCCTGATCCCAAGGGGGTCATGCTGCCGAGTCCACCAGCACCAACGAAACAGTCGTTTCGTTGGTTGCTGGTTCGCGATCTAAAACTGTAAGCGGGTTTAAGAGTTAGCGAACGTCGAACTGCTAACCTGCGGAACCATGATCGAAGAGGCCGTACGCTGCGGCTACAGCAAGTGCCGGGCGGAGCTGCCCCCGCCCGGGCCCCAGGGCGGCAGACGCCGTTCCTTCTGCCGCGACACCCGCTGGTCCGGTGGGCGCACCTGCGCCCAGATGGCGCGGGCGGAACGGGACGCGCTCGACGCGCTGGGGCTCGACGCGGGGCGCGCGACGTTCCAGCTGGACGCCGACCGGCTGCGGGAGCACGTCGACGCGCTGCGTGAGCCGGTGGCGGACCTCGCCGAGGCGCTCGAGGCGGTCCGTGCTCGCCTCGACGAGGTGGAGGGCGGCGCGCTCGCCGCCGTCGAGACGGCCAACCGTGGAGCCGCGGAGGCGGAGGCCGCGCGGGTCGAGGCGCAGCAGGCGCGGGAGCGTGCCGAGCGGGACGCCCGGGCGGCGCGCGAGCAGGCCGCGCAGGCGGTCGAGGAGAAGACCGCCGCCGTGGAACGCGCCGCGGCGGCCGCCCGCCAGGCCCTGGAAGCCACCGAGGCGCTCGGCGCCGCCCGTCAGCAGGCGCAGGACGCGATGACCGGCCGCGAGCAGGCGGAGGAACGGGCCCGGGACGCGGAGCGTCGGGCCGCAGAGGCCGAGGCGGCGACCCGGGAGGCAACGGTGCGTGCGGAGCGCGCGGTCACCGAGCGCGACGCGGCCAACTCCCGGGCGCGGGAGCACCGTGCCGAGGCCGACGCATTGCGCGCCGAGCTGGCCACTGCCAGGGCGGAGCTGACCGGTGCAACGGCCGCGCGCGAGGAGGCGCAGCGTGGCCTGGCCGACGCCCAGCGGCTACGCGCCGAGCTGGCGGCCGAACGGGACGAGGCGCTCGCCGCGGTGAGGGCCGAGCGGGATGCTCGGCATCGTCTCGATCAGGAGCTGGCGCGGGCCCGGGAACGGGCCGAGTCGGAGTCGGCGCTGCGCACCCGAGCCGACGCGGAGCTGGACCGGGTGCGCGCTGAGCTGGAAGGTCTGCGGACGCGCGGAACCGAGGAGCTGCGCGCCCTGGTCACCGCGGCGGTCCGAGACGCCGCTCCTCCTGGCCGGTCCGCCTCCTGACCGGGCATCGCCTGCGGCTACGGCAGCAGCACGATCCTGCCGAAGACCTCTCCCGCATCCATCTTCTGGTGCGCCAGCACGGCCTCGGCCAGCGGCAGCAGTTCGTGCACCACCGCCTCGATCTCGCCGCGCCCGGCGGCCGTGAACAGCTCGCTGCGCACCGCACGCAGGTCTGCCTCGGGGACGGTGGCAGCGCTGAAGGCCGCGAAGGACATGGACTTCTGGAACGCGTTCATGATCTTCATGCCGAAGTCCGACGGCGGCTGGCCCGCGACAGCGCCCACGGCCACCATGCGGCCGTTCGGGTTGAGCCTGTCGAAGAACGACGGCATGTCCTTGCCGGCCACGACGTCGATGATGACGTCGTAGCCGGCAGGAGCCCCCACTCCTGCATCGCCGGAGCGGTCGAGCACGTGGGTCGCGCCGAGTCGGCGCAGCCGCTCGCCGCGCTCGGATGACGATGTCGTGACCGCCACCGCGGCAGCACCACCGCGGGCCGCCAGCTGAACCGCCATGATCCCGATGCTGCCGGCCGCGCCGCGCACCAGGACCGTCTCCCCGGGGGCGAATCGGGCGTGGCGGAGCCCGAAGTGGGCCACCGCACCGGAGCTGCCGAGCGTCACCGCCGCGGCGGCGGACAGGCCCGTCGGCAGGGGGAGGATCTGCGCAACCGGCGCGAGGGCCTGTTCGACGTAGCCGCCGCCGGTGCCGGTGAAAGCCCACACCCGCCTGCCGATCCACGATGCGTCGACGCCGTCACCTACTGCGGTCACGGTGCCCGCCACCTCGCCCCCCGGGATGTGGCCCTCCTCGAAGCCGTAGGCGGCCAGGGCCCCGCTCCGGATCAAGGTGTCGACACCGCCCACCCCCACCGCTTCGGTGGCGATCAGCACCTGCCCGGCAGCAGGTGCTTGCACCGGCAGGTCGACAACGGCCAGACCCTCGGGACCTCCGTACGCCTGGACCGCGATTGCCTTCAAGGTCGTCTCCACGTTCCCCGTCCTGCACGCCCATGACCTCGGCGAACTTCCGTCTCGACGGTAACGGACGCCCCCGTCCACTTAGCTAAAGTGAGAGCGGTGGCCGATCATTTGCCTCACGCGTTGCGTTCCGACGCGCTGGACAACCGCGAACGCATCCTCGACGCGGCGCGAGCATTGTTCTCCGCCGACGGCCTGGACGTACCGATGCGGGAGGTCGCGCGGCGTGCCGGGGTGGGACCGGCGACCTTGTACCGCCGCTTCCCGACCAAGCAGGTGCTGGTCGCAGAAGCCTTCGCCGACCAACTGCACGCTTGTCGCGCCATCGTCGACGAGGCATGCGCAGATCCCGACCCGTGGCGTGGCCTGTGCCAGGTGATCGAGAGGATCTGCGGGCTGCACGCACGCGACAGAGGCTTCACACAAGCCTTCCTGGCGAGCTTCCCGGGAGTCACGAACATCGCCGCGAGCCGCGAGTACACGGTCAAGGCGGTCGCCGAACTGGCTCGACGGGCCAAGGACGCAGGGCGCCTGCGATCCGACTTCGTCCTGGACGACCTGATCCTCGTCCTCATGGCCAACAAGGGGATCCGCGCCGCATCAACCGCCGCCCAGGTCATGGCCTCCCGACGCTTCGCGGCGTTGGTGATCCAGGCGTTCGAAGCCTCCCCGCAGCACGCGCCGCTCCCGCCGGCGGCTCGGCTGGCGCCGTCGCGATGAAGGCCGGATCGTCCACGGCCGGGCTGGTATCCGCCGAGCCGGTTCCTGCCATCCAGCCGGCGAGGAACGCGCGGCAGGCCTCGGCGGCTGCGCCGAGTGCCACGTCGGTGCGGTGCAGCAGCCCGACCGGTCGCAGCTGCGGTCCCGGGTCGACGCTGTGCACGGCCACCGGCGGTCCGGGTGCCTCGGCCACCGACCGTGCCACGAGGGCGACGCCGAGCCCGTGGGCGGCGAGGTCGCGCAGTCGGTGCAGGTGGGAGCTCTCGAACGGGACGCGCGGGGTGAAGCCCGCCTCGCCCGCCAGCCGGTCGAGGATCGCGCGCAGACCGCTGTCGGCGGGCAGGCACACGAACGGCTCGTCGCGCAGCGCCGCCAGGGGCAGGGGATCGGTGCCGGCGAGGGGGTGGTCCGGGGGCGTGGCGAGCACCAGCTCGTCGGTGAACAGGGGGGTGCGCGCGTAGCGGGCGGGCAGGCCGGGTGGCATGGGGCCGATCGCGAGGTCCAGCTCGCCGTGGTCGAGCCCGTCGAGCAGGCGGCGTAGCGCGCCGGACCCGAGCGCGAGCTCGACGCCCGGGTGCTGCCGGTGGAACGCGGCGAGCGCGGCAGGCAGGTCGAACGGGTCGAGCGCCTGGATCGCACCGATCCGCACGCGGCCCAGCAGTCCTCCGGCGAGGCCGGCGAGCTCGTCGCGGACGGCGTCGAGCTCGGTCATGGCGCGCCGCGCCCGGCGGAGGACGAGCTCGCCGGCCTGGGTCAGCGCGACGGTCCGGGTGGTGCGGTGCAGCAGCCGCGCGCCCAGCTCGGCCTCCAGCCTGCGGATCTGCACCGAGACCGCGGGCTGGGCCACGCGCAGGTGCTCCGCGGCCCGGGTGAACCCGCCGTGCCGGACGACCGCGTCGAGGTAGACGAGCTGGCGCAGTTCCACACATTCATATTGCACTGCAATGAGTGCGAGCAGGAACATGTCTTGGACGTATGACCGGCGCCGGGCTCACGATGGCGGCATGCGCTGGTTCATCACTGGTTCCTCGGCCGGGTTCGGCCGCGTCCTCGCCGAGACGCTGCTCGCCCGCGGCGAGAAGGTCGTCGCCACGGCGCGCGATCCGCTGGCCGTCGCCGATCTCGTCGAGAAGTACCCCAACGCCGTGCTCGCGCTCCCGCTGGACGTCACCGACCCCGGTCAGGTGCGCACGGCGGTCGATGCGGCGGTGGCAGCAGGGCCGGTCGACGTCCTGGTCAACAACGCCGGCCACGGGCTGCTCGGCGCGCTGGAGGAGCTCTCGGACGAGCAGATCCACGACGTGCTCGCCGTCAACCTGCTGGGCGCGTTGGCCGTCACCCGCGCCGTGCTCCCGCACATGCGAGCCCGGCGTCGCGGGCACATCGTGCAGATGTCCTCGGTCGGTGGCGTGGTCGGCAACCCCGGCCACGCGATCTACGCCACCAGCAAGTTCGCCCTCGAAGGGGCGTCGGAGGCCCTCGCCGGCGAGGTGGCGCCGTTCGGGATCCGGGTGACGATCGTCGAGCCGGGCCCGTTCCGCACCGAGTTCCTCGGCCGCTCACTGGGCCACGCCACCCCGATCCCGGACTACGAGGACGGGCCCGCCGGTGCCCTGAGGGCCCGCAATGCCACAGCGCACGGCCGGCAGCCGGGCGATCCCGTCCGCGCGGTCGAGGCGATCATCGACGTCGTCCACGCGCCGTCCGCGCCGCTGCGCCTGCCACTGGGCCGCTCGGCCGTCGAGCGGATCCGCGCGAAGCTGGAGGCGCAGCTCGCCGACCTGGAGGCCTGCGCCGAGGTGGCGATCGCCGCGGACCGATGAGTTCCGGGCGCGCCGCCGGTCTTCCTGGTCATGACGATGAACCTGGCCGTCGAAGAGTGGTCCGCGCAGCCGTACGTCGCGATCCGCCGCACGATCACGATGCAGACCTTCCCCGAGATCGCCGACCGCCTCGCAGAGGTGTTCGGGTGGCTCGCGGCGCGGGGGATCGCGCCGGCCGGCGCGCCGTTCTTCCGCTACCTCGTGATCGACATGGAGCACGAGCTCGACGTCGAGGCGGGGGTACCGGTCGCGGCGCCGGTCGACGGTGAGGGGGACGTGTTCGCCGGTGTGCTGCCGGCCGGCCGCTATGCCGTGACCACGCACGTCGGGCACCCGGACGAGCTGATCGCCGTCACCGGGGCTTTCCAGGACGAAGCCGCGGCGCAGGGCCTGCGCTGGGACGCCACCGAGACCGAGCGCGGCACGCGGTGGGGATGCCGGCTGGAACTGCTGCACACCCACCCGGCCGAGCAGCCGGACATGAACAAGTGGGAGACGAAGCTGGCGTTCCGCCTCGCGGACTGATCAGATCTCTCGGGTGACGACGGCGACCAGGTGGCCTAATGTCGCCTCACCGTCTGTCACGTAGCCCGGGGAGCGACCAGTGTCCGACCGATCGACGCCGTCCATCGGCAAGGAAACGCCGGTACACCGGCTACCCGTCCGGACGCTGGTGGCGGCGTCGGTCGGGAACGCCATCGAGTGGTACGACTGGACGATCTACGCGACGTTCAGCATCTTCTTCGCGACGCAGATCTTCTCGCCGG
Source organism: Pseudonocardia cypriaca (assembly GCF_006717045.1). Classification (NCBI taxonomy): domain Bacteria; kingdom Bacillati; phylum Actinomycetota; class Actinomycetes; order Pseudonocardiales; family Pseudonocardiaceae; genus Pseudonocardia; species Pseudonocardia cypriaca. Next base: position 3,150,671 of record NZ_VFPH01000001.1, on the reverse strand, counting down.
AGAACCCGACCCTCGCGCTGATCAACACGTTCGCCGCTTACGCGCTGGCGTTCTTCTTCCGCCCGCTGGGCGGCTGGCTGCTCGGCAGGTTCGCCGACCTGCGGGGACGGCGCACGGCCATGCTGCTGACGATCACCCTGATGGCGGGCGGGTCGTTCATCATCGGCATCCTGCCGACGTGGGAGCAAGTGGGCTGGCTCGCGCCGATCCTGCTGCTGCTCGCGCGCATCGGGCAGGGCATGTCGCTCGGCGGGGAGGTCTCCAACGCCTCGGCATACCTCGCCGAGATCGCACCCCCGGAGCGGCGCGGCCGCTACTCGTCGTTCTTCTACATCTCCACGGGTTCGGCGGTGCTGCTCGCGTCGCTGCTCGGCGCGCTGCTCACGCAGGTGCTGTCCCGCGAGGAGCTGGCCGCGTACGGGTGGCGCATCCCGTTCATCATCGGCGGCGTGCTCGGGCTGATCGGGCTGTGGCTGCGGCGGGCCATGCCGGAGACCGAGCAGTTCGAGGAGAACAAGGCCAAGGCCCAGCAGGTGAAGCGCCCACTGTTGCTGACGCTGACCGAGCACCCGAAGGCGGTCGGGCAGCTCATCGCGTTCACCCTGCTCTCGACGCTGTGCTACTACACGTTCTTCTCCGCGCTCACCCCGTTCGCGGTGACGTCGCGGGGCGCCGACGCGCGTGAGGTGTTCTGGGCCCTGTCCATCGCGACCGCCATCTTCGTGGCGCTGCAGTACCCGATGGGCGTGCTGTCGGACCGGTTCGGACGCAAGCCGCAGCTGATGGTGTGGTCGGCCGCCACGGCCGTGCTGATCGTGCCGCTGTCGGCACTGATCGGGCCCGGGTTCTGGAACATGCTCGTCGTCTTCGTCGTGGGGCTCGGGCTCTACACGGCCATGACCTCGATCGCACCCGCGATCATGAGTGAGCTGTTCCCCACCGAACTGCGCGGCCTGGGCATCGGCGCTTGGTACAACCTCACGGTCGCGACGTTCGGCGGGACCGCTCCGCTGGTGATCCAGACGCTGTCCGCCGCCGGCTACGCGCAGGCCTTCTTCTGGTACGTCGCCGCGGGCGCGGTGATCGCCTTCCTCGTGATCCTCACCCTGCCCGAGACGCGGGGCCAGGTGCTGCGGTGACCGACGTCCTCGACCTGCTGGGTGAGCTGATCCGGTTCCGGACGATCGGCGGCGGCGAGGGAACCGCGGCGCGGCACTGCGCGGGCCTGCTCGAGGAGGCCGGGCTCGTGACCCGGCTGCTGGAGTGGGAGCCGGGGCGCGAGCAGCTCGTCGCGCGGACGGCGGGCGGCGACGGGCCGCCGCTCACGTTCACCGGCCACCTCGACACCGTCCCCGTACGGGCCGAGGACTGGTCGGTGGACCCGTGGGCGGCCGAGCGCGACGGGGACAAGGTGGTGGGTCGCGGCGCGAGCGACATGAAGTCCGGCGTGGCCGCCGCGGTGGCTGCCACCGTCGAGCACTCCGCCCGACCGCACACCTGCCGGGGCGTGCAGCTGGTGCTCACCGCTGGCGAGGAGACCGGCTGCACGGGTCTGGTGAACCTCGACGCGGCGGGCCGGGACGCCATCGCAGGCGGCGGCCCGCTCGTCGTCGCGGAGCCGACGGCCAACGCCCTGGTGATCGCGCACAAGGGAGCGCACTGGATGCGGCTGCGCGCCGCGGGCCGCGCCGCCCACGGCTCCGCGCCCGAGCTGGGCGACAACGCGGTGGTCCGGCTCGCGCGCGCTGCGGTGGCGCTGCACGACCACGCGGGCTGGCCGAGGGACGACCGGTTCGGGCCGGTCACCGCGAACGTCGGTGTGCTGCGCGGCGGGGTGGCCCCGAACGTGGTGCCCGACGCCGCGGAGCTGATGCTGGACATCCGCACCGTGCCCGGGGTGGACGCCGGGCAGCTGCGCGCTCAGGTCGGCCTGCTCGCGGGGGAGCGGGTGGAGCTGGACGACCACGTCGTGCTGCCGCCGCTCGACACCGGCGCCGACGAGCCGTTCGTCGGGATGGTTCGTGCCGCGCTGCAGGCCGCCGGCGCGTCCGACGAGGTGGCGCCGCCCGCGCGGTTCTTCACCGACGCGTCCGTCCTGGCCGGCGTGCTCGGGGGTGGCGGGAGCCCGGCACCCACCGTGGTGCTCGGTCCGGGCGAGCCGGCCCAGTGCCACGTCGTCGACGAGTACTGCCACGCCAGCCGGGTGGAGCAGGCCGTGGTGGTGTACCGAGAGCTGCTCGACCGGTGGTGCGTGCCGGGCTGATCCCTGGCTCAAGGTCTTTCTTCTCGGGGCCTCCTGGCGGCGCCGCGCATTGTGCGGGGCCGCCCCTCACGCCTCAAGCGCGCTGCGCGTCGCTTCGCGAGCGCTTCGCGCCCCTTGACCTGTGAGCCTCTGCGACCCCTTGAGGGCAAGCTTTGCGGGCAGGCCCAAGGGCCTGCCCTCTTGGTGCGCGGCGCCGCCAGGAGGCCGGTGTCGGCGATCTCCTTGCCACGGCGCACCCGGTTTTGCTCGCGCACCCCGTGTCGGCCCACGCGACCGGTCGACGGCCAGCGCGGGCCGAGAACGGGTGTGGGCTGTGAAGATCACCAGTTGGGTGCGTTTCCCGACGCAGGGCGTCGGGTTTCGCACCGAAACGCTGATCATGGTGGTGAGACCGGCCTTCGGTGGCGCCGCGCGCCGAAAGGGGCAGGCCCGGGCCTGCCCGCGAAGCGGGCCCTCAGGGGCCGTAGAGGCTCGCGGGTCAAGGGTCGCGAAGCGATCGCGGCAGCGACGCGCAGCGCGCTTGAGGCGTGAGGGGCGGCCCCGCACGATGCGCGGCGCCACCGAAGGCCTGGGTGGAGGTCGACCTGGAGGGGTGTGCCGCATCGGAAGGCCAGGAGCCCAGCCCCCTCGACCGTGCGTCAGACCAGCGGGCTGCTCGCCAGCACGCGGACGGCCTCGGCCACCGCGGCGCGGCGGGCGACCCGTACCGCCGTCTCGATCGGGCGCAGGGCCTCGCGGCGTGCGCCGGCGGCGGATGCGGAGAGGGCGCCGCCCGGGTCGTCGATCTTCGCCGCCGCGAGGATCGCCTCCACCTCGTCGGCGTGCTGCAGGACGCGCAGGGACTGCTGCGGCATGCCGGCGGGCCACAGCGACGCCGGCCGGGCGCGCAGCGCGGCGGCGATCTCCTCCCGGACGCCCGGGCGGTGCCGCGCGACCCCGAGGGAGGTGAGGACGGAGGCGGACTGCCGCACCTGGTCGCGCAGGTCGCGCTCAGCGTGGGTCAGCGCGACGAACTCGGGTGGCGGGCCCGGATCCAGCACGCGGTAGACGGTCCAGCGCAGCACACCGTCGGCGACCGTCGTGGGCACGATGCCCAGCCCGCCTCCGGGGCCCGTCTCCGGGAAGAGCACGCCCTCGCCCGCCATGGTGGCCGCGGTGCTGAACACGCCGGGCCCGGGGAGCCCGCGCGCGTCGCCGGGCGCCGTCAGCACCAGGCGGGCCGGGCCGGCTGCACCGTGCCCGGCCGTGGCCCGTCGCAGCGCCGCGAGCAGGAACGTCACCGAGCTGACCGGCGCTCCCGGCGCAGGCAGGCTGGTGAGCTGTGCAGTGTCCGAATCGGCGGCTTGGACGTCGTGCGCGTCGGCCCATGGGGCGAGCGCGTCGAGGACGTCGTCGGGCGCGGCGGCGCCCACCAGCCAGGCCGAGGCCCACACGGTGAAGGTGGCGGAGGGGCAGGGCACGGCGTCAGGCTATCCACGTCCGAGTGCGAGAGCACTGCCGCCTCGGGGTGAACGTGAGCACGCTCCGTTGCCGCAGCTCACGCGCGGTGACCCGGCGTGTCGCACGCGGAACCGGCGTTCCGGGCCCGGTAGAACGGGTGCGTGACCCGTGCGCACGACTACCGAGGCGCGTTCGCAGCCGACGGCACCCGCATCCGGACGCGCAAGCAGATCCCGGAGGTCCCGGCCGAGCCGGGGCTCGTGGTGGAGGACCCGGCGAGCGGGTTCTGCGGCGCCGTCGTCGGGATCGACGGGCACGGCGTCACCCTGGAGGACCGCCACGGCGGCAAGCGGGTGTTCCCGCTGCGTCCGGCGGCGTTCCTGTACGAGGGCGCGCCGGCCACCCTCGTCATCCCGAAGCGGACTCCGGCGGCGCCCACGCGCTCCGCGTCCGGGTCGGTGCGCGTGCAGGGGCACACCGCCCGCACCGCGCGAGCGGCGCGCATCTGGGTGGAGGGCCTGCACGACGCCGAGCTCGTCGAACGGGTGTGGGGCCACGACCTGCGCGTCGAGGGCATCGTGGTGGAGCCGATGCACGGCATGGACGACCTCGCCGCCGCCGTGGCCGAGTTCGAGCCGGGGCCGCAGCGGCACCTCGGGGTGCTCGTTGACCACCTGGTGGAGGGCTCGAAGGAGACCCGCGCCGCGGCCGCGGTCGCGGGCCCGCACGTGCTCGTCACCGGCCACCCGTACGTCGACGTGTGGCAGGCCGTGAAGCCGTCGGTCGTGGGGATCAGGCAGTGGCCGCAGGTGCCGCGGGGCACCGACTGGAAGACCGGGGTCTGCCGCGCGCTGGGGTGGGGCGAGCCGGCCGACGGTGCCCGCCGCGTGCTCGGTGCCGTCCGCACCTACAAGGACCTGGAGACACCGCTGATCGGGGCGGTCGAGCAGCTCATCGACTTCGTAACCACCTGATCTCAGGCGATCACCGGCCGGAACGGATCTGGCAGGATCTGCGCCATGACGGCCGCCGTGATCTGGCTCATCGTCGGCGGGCTGCTCGTGGTGGCGGAGCTGCTGTCCGGCGAGTTCGTCCTGCTGATGCTCGGCGGCGGCGCGCTGGCGGCGGGTGGGGTGTCGTTGCTGGTCGGCGGCCCGCTCGTCGGCGGCGTCGTGTTCGCGGTCGTGTCGGTGCTGCTGCTGTTCGCGGTGCGCCCGGCGCTGCGCAAGCGGCTCGACCGGGGCCTCGACCCCGCGCTGATGCACCACCACGCGCTGCTGGGGAGCACCGCGATCGTGGTCGCGCGGGTCGACGAGCACGGTGGCCGGGTGAAGATCGGCGGCGACCTGTGGTCGGCGCGGGCGAGCGACGGGCACGCCGCGATCGAGCCCGGTGCCCGCGTGACCGTGCTGAGCATCTCCGGCGCCACCGCCGTCGTCGTCGCACAGGACTGAAATTCCGACGTTGCTCCGAGAGGGGGCTGCCGTGACCGAAGGCACCGTGGTGCTGGTCGTCGTGGTGTTGCTGGTGTTGCTCGTGGTCGTGTCGCTGGTGAAGGCGGTGCAGATCATCCCGCAGGCCACGGCCGCCGTGATCGAGCGGCTCGGGCGGTACAAGGGCACCGCGGAGCCGGGGCTCGCGTTCCTGGTGCCGTTCATCGACAAGGTGCGCGAGCGGATCGACCTGCGCGAGCAGGTGGTCTCGTTCCCGCCGCAGCCGGTGATCACCCAGGACAACCTGACGGTCAACATCGACACCGTCGTCTACTTCCAGGTGACCGACCCGAAGGCCGCCGTCTACGAGATCTCCGACTACATCACCGGCGTCGAGCAGATCACCACCACGACGCTGCGCAACGTCGTCGGCGGGATGACCCTGGAGGGCACGCTCACCTCCCGGGACCAGATCAACACCGTGCTGCGCGGCGAGCTGGACGAGGCCACGGGTCGCTGGGGCATCCGGGTGGGCCGCGTGGAGATCAAGGCCATCGACCCGCCTGCGTCGATCCAGGAGTCGATGGAGCGGCAGATGAAGGCCGACCGCGAGAAGCGGGCGATGATCCTCACGGCCGAGGGGCAGCGGGAGTCCGCGATCCGCAGCGCCGAGGGCAACAAGCAGAGCCAGATCCTCACCGCGGAAGGCGCCAAGCAGGCCGCCATCCTCAACGCGGAGGCCGAGCGGCAGTCCCGCATCCTCCGTGCGGAGGGCGAGCGCGCGGCCCGTGCGCTGCAGGCGCAGGGCCAGGCCAAGGCGATCGAGACCGTGTTCGCCGCGATCAAGTCCGGCAAGCCGACCCCGGAGCTGCTCGCCTACCAGTACCTGCAGACCCTGCCGGAGATGGCGAAGGGCGAGGCCAACAAGGTCTGGATCGTGCCGTCCGACTTCGGCAAGGCCCTCGAGGGGTTCACCCGCATGCTGGGCGCGCCCGGCGAGGACGGCGTCTTCCGGTTCCAGCCCAGCCCCCTCGACGAGGTCTCCAAGCCGGACTACGACGAGGCGGAGATCCGGCACTGGTTCGACACAAAGAGCGACCCGGAGATCGCGAAGGTCGTGGCCGACGCCGAGGCGCAGGCCCGCAAGGAGGTGCCGCCGATCGGCGCGCCCATCCCCGAGACGCCCATGCCCACCTCGGCCCGGCCGGCACCGGCGCCCGGCCTCACCAAGGAGGCTCCCACCCCGGCCCCGGCCCGCGAGGGACGGCCGCAGCAGGCCGCCCCGTCACCTGTGGCGGGCCCCGAGCCCGAGAGCGCCATGCCCACCCCGCCGCGCGGGATGCCGCAGGTCGGCGGTGAGCGCGGTAACGGAGGCCCCCGCCCCGGTTACCCCGCACCGCCGCGGGACTAGGTCACCGGCTCGGGAGTGACCGCGGCAGCCCGAACCTCGGGAGCACGCCGTTCTCGAACCGGGTCATCGCGCAGATCCGGTCGCCGGTGAGCGTGAGGACGTAGAGGCCGGTTCCGTGGCTGACGCCGTTCGGCGCGCGCAGGTAGGCCCCGAACGCCGGCTGGCCGTTGGCGCGCGTCGGGACGAGGTCGAACCGGCGGCCCGCGGTGAAGATGCTCGCGCAGAACCGGGCCGCGACGGCACGGCCCTCGTACTCGAACGGCATCGGTGGCATCGAGAGGAAGACGTCCTCGGTGAGGAGGGAGACCAGGTCGTCCACGTCTGCGGACTCCCAGGCGTGCACGAACCGCGCCACGACCGCGTCCTCGGCGGGTGAGCCGGGGGCGGGAGGTGGCTCCGGGGCCGCGCGGAGCTTGCGCTGCAGGCCGGCGCGGGCCCGTTTGAGGGCACTGGTGACCGACTCGACGGTCGTCTCCAACATGGCCGCCAACTCGTCGGCGTGGAAGCCGAGGACGTCGCGCAGGACGAGCACGGCGACCTGGCGGGGTGGCAGGACCTGCAGGGCGGTCACGAAGGCGAGCGAGATGGACTCGGACCGCTCGTAGCGGGCGTCCGGACCGAGCAGAGCGTCGGGACACGGCTCGAGCCAGACGACCTCGCCGAGCCGGCTCGGCTCCGGGGGTTCGACATCGGGCACGTTCCACTCCACGGCAGGGCGCCGGCTCGCGGACCGACGCGCGTTGAGGCACCGGTTGGTGGCGATCCGGTAGAGCCACGTGCGGAGCGAGGCGCGTTCCTCGAACCCGTCGAGGCCCTGCCAGGCGGCGAGCAGCGTGTCCTGCAGGGCGTCCTCGGCGTCCTGCAACGACCCCAGCATCCGGTAGCAGTGCACCAGCAGCTCCCGCCGGTGCGGTTCGGTCAGCCGTCGGAACGCTTCGCCGTCGCCCCTGCGCGCTCGCGCCACCAGGTCCACGGTCCTCACCTCCTCCCGTACCGACACCGGGGGCCGGACGAACTGGGCGGCGCAGCGGCGCCCAGTTTCCGGATGCCGCGGTTTCTACCTCCTGGCAAGCGACACCGCGATCGAAGGAGAGCCGCCATGGGAAGGATCGTTGTCAGCGAGAACGTCTCGCTCGACGGGGTCAGCGAGGACCCGAGGGGCGAGGAGGGACTCGGCCGCGGCGACTGGTTCGCCCTGGTGGGGGAGAAGGACCTGCACGAGTGGCGCGAGACGCTGGTCGCCGAGATCCGGGGCGCCGACGCCGTCCTGCTGGGCAGGCGCAGCTACGAGTACTTCCTCGCCCGGTACCCGTCCCGCAGCGATGCGGTGGCGGACCGGTTGAACAGCATGCCCAAGTACGTCGTGTCCTCGACCCTCGACGAGGCCGGCTGGACGAACTCGACGGTCCTCTCCGGCGACGTGGTCGACGAGGTGGCACGGCTCAAGCGGGAGGTGGCCGGAGAGATCGTCGTCTACGCCAGCAGCCGGCTCGTCCACGCGCTGATCGAGCACGACCTGGTCGACGAGCTGCGGCTGATGACCTACCCGTTCGTGGTCGGGGCCGGCGAGCGCGTCTTCGGCGGGACCAGCGGTGTTAAGCCCATGCGGCTCTTCGGCACCCGCGTCGTCGGTGAGAACCTCGTACTGCTGACGTACCGGGTTGCAGCGCAACCATAGGCTCTGCCGGTGGACATCGAGATCACCTCCGGCAGCCTCACCGACGTCGACGCACTGGCCCCGCTCTGGATGGCGATGGTCGAGCACCACCGGACGGTCGTCGCGGGGCGGGTGCCGGTGCGGTCCGCCGGCGAGGCGTGGGAACGGCGTCGCCTCGAGTACGTGTCCTGGCTCCAGGACGGCGCCGGCCTGCTGTTCCTCGCCCGGAGGGAGGGTGCCGACCAGGTGATCGGCTATGCGATGTGCCGGCTAGTGCCGTCGGGTCCGACGTTCGACCTCGGGCCGATCCGGGGCGACGTCGAGTCGCTCTCCGTCTCGCCGCAGGCGCGGGGCGCGGGTGCCGGGACGGCACTGCTGTCGGCGGTGCGTGCGGAGCTGGAGAGGCGCGGCTGCCGCCACTGGTCGATCAGCGTGGCCGCCGACAACGCCGCCGCCGTCCGGCTCTACGAGCGCCTCGGGTTCCGTCCGCTGGTCCAGATGATGCACGCGCCGCTCACGGGCTGAACCCGTACGGGAGCTCGAGGCGGTGGCGGCGCAGCAGCTCGGTGTCGGCGAGCAGCTCGCGCGTGGGGCCGTCGGCCACCACGACGCCGTCGTCGAGCACCACGCTGCGCGGGCACAGCTGCAGCGCGTACGGCAGGTCGTGGGTGACCATGAGCATGGTCCGGTCCAGCCCGAGCAGCACCTCGGCGAGCTCGCGGCGGGCCACCGGGTCCAGGTTGGTGGACGGCTCGTCCAGCACGAGGATCTCCGGCTCGCACGCCAGCACGGTGGCCAGCGCGACGCGCCTGCGTTGCCCGCCGGACAGGTGCAGCGGCGAGCGGTCGCGGTGCTCGCGCATCCCGACGGCGTCGAGCGCCGCGTCCACCCGTGCGGCCAGTGCGGCGCCGGTGACGCCGAAGTTCGCCGGGCCGAACGCCACGTCCTCGCCGACGGTCGGCAGGAACAGCTGGTCGTCGGGGTCCTGGAAGACGATGCCGACCCGCCTGCGGATCTCCCGCAGGTGTTCCTTCCGCACCTGGAGCCCGCCGACGGCCACCGATCCGCGCCCGGGGGTGAGGATGCCGTTGAGGTGCAGCACCAGCGTGGTCTTGCCGGCGCCGTTCGGGCCGAGCAGCGCAACGCGCTCGCCACGGCGGACGGTCAGGTCGATGCCGTAGAGGGCCTGGTGCCCGTCCGGGTAGGCGAAGGCGAGCCCGTGCACCTCGAGCGAGGGCGGGGGAGTGGGCGCCACGGCGGTGGGGGCCGGGTCGGGTGCGCCGGTCACGACAGCACCCAGCTCGCGGTGGCCAGCACGAGCGCAATGGCGGCCGGGGCGAGCCCGGCGAGCCACTCCCGTCCGCTGGTGCGGCGCTCCGAGAGCGGCGGCATCCGGCCGGTCCAGCCGCGCGACAGCATCGCGAGGTGCACCCGCTCGCCGCGCTCGTACGAGCGGACGAACAGCGAGCCGACGCCCTGGGCCGTGGCGCCCGCCTGCCAGAGGAAGCGCGGGTCGTGCCCGCGGGAGATGCGGGCCAGCCGCATCCGGCGGGCCTCGCCGACGATCACGTCCACGTAGCGCAGCATGAGCGTGGCGATCGTGACGACGAGCGCGGGCGCGTGCAGCCGCTGCAGCCCGAGCAGGAGGTCACGCAGCGGGGTGGTGGCGGCCAGCGTGAGCGAGGTGAGCACGCCCAGCGTGCCCTTCACGAGGATGTTCCACGCCCCCAGCAGCCCCGGCTCGGACAGCGTGAGGCCGAACCACTCGACGTGCGGGGCGCCACCGGTGATCGGCAGCAGCACCGCGAGCACGACGAACGGCGCCTCGATCAGCGCGCGCCGCGCGATCCAGCCGGCCGGGATCCGCGCCACCCCCCATACGGCCGCGAGGAGCAGCAGGTAGCCGCCGAACACCGCGAACGCCTCGCGCGGGGTGGCCACCACGCACAGCACCACCAGGAACGCCCCGACGATCTTCACCTCGGCCGGCAGCCGGTGGACCGGAGAGCTCCCGGGCAGGTACAGCGGGTGGGCGTGCCCCGCGCCCACCTACTCCCTCCCGGGGGAGCGACGGCGTAGCAGCCAGAACAGCCCGGCTGCGAGGACGAGGGTGACGAGCACGCCGATCACCCCGGCCACCCCGACCGTGCCCTCGCCACCGCCGACGGTGTAATCGGCCAACGGGCCGCCCGACAGCGCGTGGTCGCCGGCGTGCTGCGCGATGCAGGTGCCCTCCAGCTGCTCACCCGCGTCGGTCTCGACGACGTCGCAGCCGTTCAGCGTGACGGTGTCGAGACCGTCGGGATCGGGGCTCGCGAAGTACGACAGACCGCCCGCGACGAGCAGGGCGACGGCGAGGAAGCCGAGGAAGAAGCGCACGGCCGTGCGCCGGCCCGTCGGGGCGCTCACGACGCGCTCCTGCGCACCTCGAGCGGCACCGCGGTGCCGCGCAGCAGGTACACGAGGTCGGGTCGCACCGTCGCCACGGCACCGACCGTGGCCGCCGTGATGACCCCTTCCCCGATGCCGATCAGCACGTGCAGGCCGAGCATAAGCGCCGCCACAGTGCCCAGCGACGCCCCGCCCGCTCCGCCGATCGCGTACTCGAGCACGAACGCCAGCGCGGCGACGACCGTGTTGACCAGCGCGGCGACGAACGCGGTTGTGAGCAGCCCGCTGCGGCCACGGCGGGCGAGTGGGCGCAGTGCGGTGGCCACCAGGTGGCCGACGAGCACGCCGACCAGCGCCATGTTGACGATGTTGGTGCCGAGCGCTGTGAGCCCGCCGTCGGCGAAGAGGAAGGCCTGCACGACGAGCACGATCGCGATGCAGAGCGACCCGACCCACGGGCCGACGAGGATCGCGACCAGCGCCCCGCCCAGCAGGTGACCGCTCGCGCCGGGCAGGATCGGGAAGTTGATCATTTGGACGGCGAAGACGAACGCGGTGACGAGGCCGGCCATCGGCGCCGTCCGGTCATCGAGGTCGGCACGGGCGCGCCGCACCGCGATCGCCAGTCCCACGAGCGCGACCAGGCCGAAGCCCACCGCGGTGGGCGCGTTCACGAGCCCGTCGCTCATGTGCATGGCCAGTGGCACCGGAGTGGTGGGCGCCATGCGACCTCCCTCGCAGGTGCTGGTCACCCCGGGGCGGGTGACCGGCCCAGGGTAGACGTAGGCGCCCGGAAGCGGCAGTCGCAAGTGATGTGCGACAGCCGAGCTCGATGCCGCGGACTCGACTTCCGGTCAGGCCCCGCCGCCGCGGGAGGCCACCTTCGAGAGCGTGTAGAGCGCACGCCTGCGGGCGCGTCCCGCAGGCGCGAGCATTCGACCGACCTTGAGATCGATGCTCCGCACCTGGAAGTACTCGGACTCACCGATCTCCTCGATCAGCTTCCGCTGCTGCTCGTAGAGCTTGTCGTCGTTGTGGGAGGAGATGCTGTCGTTCGCGATCCGGAACGCCGCGAGCGTCTCGGGCAGGCCGAGGAAGTCGCCGAGCTGCAGCAACCGCAGCCACAGGTCGATGTCCATGACGTTGGGGCGGTCGGTCTTCCAGCCCCCGACGGTGAAGAAGTCGTCGCGGCGGAACAGCACGTTGTTGGACTCGCCGATCGGGTTGGAGCCGCTGCGCACCACGCGGCGGGCCACCTCGACGCCGGTGTGGACCCCGACGAGCCCCTTCAGCCCGCGCCGGGGCACGATGATCCGGCTCTGCTCGTCGATCATGTGGCGGCGCGAGGCGACCACGGCGAGGCCCGGGTCGGAGTCCATCGGGCCGACCTGCAGCTCCAGGCAGCGGGGATGCAGCAGGTCGTCGGCGCAGACGACCTTCACCAGCGGCCCGCGGGCCAGCTCCACGATCCGGTTCCAGTTGTCGGCCTGCGGCAACGTCTCGCGGTTGCGCTCGATGCGGATGCGCGGGTCGGCGAAGGAACGGGCGATGCTGCCGCTCTCGTCGGTGCTGCCGTTGTCGAGCACGACGAGCTCGAAGTCGCGGTAGGTCTGGTCGAGGACGCTGCGCATGGTCTCGGCGAGGAACCGCTCGCCGTTGTAGACCGGCAGGCAGACGGACACGCTGGGAATCGGCAGCACGGCGGCGACCGTACCGCCCGACGCCGCAACCACGTCCTCGCACCACCGACACGCGGGGCACCCGAGGAGACGGAGATCGGCACCTTCCGTAGAGTGCCCCCCACTAACCAGAACCGCCCCGGCCGAATGCAGTAGCTGAGAGTCGCCAAGGAGGGCTCCGCGTCGCAGGAGCGTGACGTAACGCGACGGGGAGCCGGTCAGATAAGCGAAGTGATGACGAACGTCTCCGGCGGTGGCTACGGGCTGCAACGATCCGAACGGCGCGACCATGCCGCTGACGCGGTGGGGGGGAGAAAGCCCATGCAGCGGAACGGCAACCCGCGGGTCTCCGTGGTGGTGCCGACGCGGAACGAGGCTCGGAACCTGGAGGTCGTGCTGCCGGCGATCGCGGCGGTCCGTCCCGCGGTGCACGAGATCATCGTCGTCGACGGCAACTCGGTCGACGGCACGATCGAGACCGCCCGCCGGGTCCTGCCCTGGGTCAGGGTCATCACGCAGACGCGCAAGGGCAAGGGCAACGCGATGGCGTGCGGCTTCGCGGCCGCCACAGGGGACATCATGGTGATGTTCGACGCCGACGGGTCCGCCGATCCCGCTGAGATCCCCGCGTTCGTCAGGGCCTTGATCAACGGTGCCGACTTCGCGAAGGGCAGCCGGTTCGTCCGCGGCGGGGGCAGTGACGACATCACCCTGCTGCGCAAGTCGGGCAACGCCGGGCTCAACGGCGTGGCCAACGCGCTGTTCGGCACCTCTTACACCGACCTCTGCTACGGCTACAACGCCTTCTGGGCCGACATCCTCCCGGTGCTCGACCTGCCGCCGATCGACGCGCCCGCACCTGCGGACGGCAGCATGCTGTGGGGCGACGGGTTCGAGATCGAGACCGTGCTCAACTGCCGCGTCGCCGCCGCCGGCCTCAAGATCACCGAAGTGCCGTCGATGGAACGCGAGCGGATCTTCGGGCAGACCAACCTCCGCACGTTCGCCGACGGCACGCGGGTGCTGCGCACCCTCGCGGCCGAGCGGCGCCGCGCGTCGCGCCGCCAGGTCGAACGCGCGCAGGTCGAGGAGCAGTCCCGAGCACTCACGCCGGTCGGTGGCATCCCGGTGGTGCCGCCCGCGCCGCAGTCGCTGCTCACCCCGCCGCCCAGCCCCGGCACCCCGGTCAACGGTGCACGCGGCAGCAGCCAGGCCAACGGCCAGGCCCCCACGGAGGCGCACGCGCCGGCCGAGCCCGCCGACCGCCCCGCGCTGCCGCAGCCACGCGTCGACAGCCAGCCCCGGATCGAGGGCCCGGTACGCGACTCCCGCGACGCTGTGAGCCTGCGCCTGGCCTTCGACGAGGAGGCCTCCTGACCTCCGGTCGCCCGCCGGAGGCGCCGGGCACTCTCTCAGGGTCACCCGACTAGACTCGCCGGTCGGTCGGGTGCACCCGCGCCTTCCGTGGGACACGTGCGGTCGGGCCGCGCCGGGAGCGTGCGTGGCGAGGTGACGAACGGAGCAAGACGGTGACCATGCCGCCCTCGAACGCGGTGCTGACACGCGCACGTGTCGCGCGGCGCTACGTGGCGCTCGTCCTCGTCATCTCGGGCATCGCGGCGTGCGTCTTCAACGCGATGGGCACCACCGGCGGCGTTCTGGGCGATCTCCGGTTCATCGTCACCATCGTTTTCCTCGTGCTGGGACCCGGCTGGGCCGCAGCGGGCTTCCTGCGGCGGGCCCCCGCCGCGCACGTGTGGCTGCTCACCGCAGGCGTCGGCGTCGCCGTCACCCTGCTGATCGGCCAGATCATGGTCAGCGCCGCCTTCTGGCGGCCCGACCTCGCGCTCTACGCGGTCACGGTCGTCAGCGTCCCGTTCCTCCTCCGCCACGCGGTGGTGGCCCAGTGACGGACCCGGAGACAGTGGGCACAGAGACAGCGGGCACGGGGAGCGGGCCGTGGCGGGCCGCGGTGTCGTGAGCCGCAGGCAGTCCACATCGACCGCGCCGACTGCACCGGGCAACGTGGTCATGCAGCAGGCGATCGTCCGTCCCGACCACTTCGGGCGCACCCACCCCGACCCCCGCGACGACCCGCCGACGGTGGTGCTCGACCCTTCCCGTGCGCCTACCGAGGAACTCCAGCAGGTCGGCCCGGATACCCACCGCATCCCGACGGTGGGAGTACAGCCCGCACCCCGACTCGGCAGCGCAGATCCCGACCGCGCGGACCCGGACAGCGACGCCGACACCGACGGCATCCCGCTCGTCGGGCCTCCGGACGGGGGCGCGGACCCGGACGGTCGGTTCCTGGCCCTGAGCACCCTGGTCGGTGCGGTGGCGGCGCTGGCCGGCTGGTTGGCGGCGGCGCACCTCGTGCCGTCGGCCGGCATCGGCGACGCGCAGCTCGTGGTGTCGCTGTTCCTGCTCGTCGGCGGGCTGGCTCCGATGACGATGCGGCTCGTGCGCAGTCGACCGCCCGGGCACCTCGCGTGGCTGGCGCTGCCGCTGGTCGTGCCGCTGTCCGCCGTCGTGGGGCTGGGTTGCGTCGTGCTCGTGCCACGGTTCGGGGCCGCCGCGGGTGGTCCAGGAGTCGCGCCGATCGTCGGGCTGCTGCTCGTGGCGCTCGGGTGCGCGGGCTGGGCCGTCCTGTCCGCGCACGACATCGTGCTGGCCGCGGCCCGAAAGCCGCGGTGGGCGGTCTGGCGCACAGCCCTTCTCGCGCCGGTGCAGGTCGGCACGCTCGTCGTGCTCTGCGGGACGGCCGCGCTCGGCGCGCACGGGGTGGTGCTCTCCTGGCTCGCCGCGATCGGCGTCGGGGTGGTCCTCGGCGTCGCCGCCGTCCCCGTGTTGGCCCGCCGTGCTCCCGCGCCGGCCGGTGACGGGCCGTCGCCAATACCTGCGGCGATCTCGCTGGTCGGCACCGCGCTGCTCTACCACCTGGTCCCGATCGTGGTCACCGTGCGGTTCGGGGCCGAGACCGGTGCGGCGTTCTTCGTCGCGTGGCAGGTCTTCGTGGTCGTCGATCTCGCCGCCGGGTACCCGCTGCACGCGCTGTCGGATGCCGTGGCCCGCGAGCCCGGGAGGACCGCTGAGCTCGTCACGCGGGCCCGCAGGCGGCTGCTCATCGTGTTCCTCCCGGTGATCGCGCTCGGCGCGGCGCTCGCGGGCCCCCTCCTGACCGCCGTCGGGCCGGCCTACGCCGAGGCGGGCGACCTGCTGAGGCTCCTGCTGCTCGGGCTGGCGTTCCGGCTCGTCGTCACCCACGAGCTCGGCGTGCGGCAGGCACTCGTCGGAGGGGTCGGGTTCGACCGGCTCCAGCTGTTCAGTGCTGTGCTCGTGCTGGTCGTCGCGATCGCCCTGCCGGTCACCGCCGCGGGCGTCAGCGAGCTGCGGCTCGCCGCGATCGGCTACATCATCGTCCAGGTGGCCTGCGCGGCTGCCGTGCTCGTCATCCCGGCGGCGCGCCGGACCGACGTGGAGGTGCGTGCACCGTGACACCGACCGAGCGCGGCGGCGCGGATCCGGGCCGCGGCCGCACGCCTCCGGCCCCGCCGGGTCGTCGCCCCTCAGCGCCCACGCCCGACATCCCGCCCGCGTCGCGACGCGAACCCTCGGCCGCTCGATCTCCGGCACGCCCCGAGCCGGCGGGACGGCCCGCGCGTCCGTCCGGACCGGCCGCCCGTCCGGCCCGGAGCGCGGATCCCGGGGCCACCGCCGCCGCCGTGGCCGACATGGACGTGCGCACTACCGCGCTGCCCGTGCAGCGGCAGCGCCCACTGCCGCCGCCCCCGCCGCCCTCTTCGTCCGCGCTGCCCATCACCGGCGTCCACCGCTTTCTCTCGCCCGCCCTCGCGCTCGCCGCCGTTGCGCTGCTGCCGATCGCCGCGGCCACCACCGACCTCTCCGCGCTCGACGGATGGGGCCTGGCCAAGGTCCTCGGCCCGGCCGCGTGGCTGTCGATGCTGTGTGCCGTCGCGGCGTGCGTCGTGGAGCTGTGGTCGCCCCGGCCGCGGATCCCGATGCTCGGCACGGCCACGGCCACCCTGATCCTCTGCTCGTACGGCATCCCGTCGGTGGTCGAGCCGGCCGCCCGGTTCTCCACGGCCTGGCTCATCTCCGGGTTCGTCGACGCGATGGCGGGTGACGGCCAGGTCGTCCAAGACTACGACGCCCGCTTCTACTGGCCGGCGTTCTTCGCCCAATGGGCATGGTTCCGGGACGCCGCGGGCGCCACCCAGCTGGACGAGGTGCTGCGGTGGTTCCCGCCCGTCATCGTCGGGGTCTGGGCGATCGGGATCTACGCGCTGGCCCGCTCCATGCTGGGCGGCCACCGTGCGCCGTGGGCGGCGGCGTGGCTGTTCCTGGGGCTGAACTGGATCGAGCAGGACTACTTCTCCCCCCAGGCCACCGGCATCGTGCTGATGCTGACGCCGCTGGTGTTCGCGCTCGGCCCGCTGGCCACCCGGCGGACCGACGCCGGCGGCGTGCCCGGCTGGCCCAAACCGCACGCCGACGCGAAGCGGCTGGCGCTGCCCCGCCGCTGGCTGGTGGCCGCCCTCACCCCGCCGAACCGGCCGACGCTGCCTGCCCGGCAGCTGCTGCTGATCTACTTCTGCTCGGCGTTGTGCCTGATCGCCGTGGCGCCGGAGCACCAGCTCACCCCGTTCGCGATCATCGGTCAGCTGGTGGTGCTCGCGATCGTGGGCCGGTTCCGGGGCCGCGGCCTGGTGCTGGTCGGGATGATCGCGGTGGTCGTCTACATCCTCATCGCAGGCCGCGACTTCTGGATCAGCCAGCTGGACATGATCATCGGGTCCGGCAACGCCGAGGACGCGATCCAGGCCGGGGTGTCGGACCGGCTGGCCGGTGACGACGGGCAGAGGTTCGTCAAGGTGCTGCGCATAGTCGTGCCCGGCCTCACCTGGTTGCTCGCGATCGTCGGTGCCTGGGTGTACTGGCGACGCAGGCGCGACCTCACCCCGATCGCGCTGGCCGCGGTGCCCATGGCCTTCGCCGCGCAGGGTTACGGCAGCGAGGTGTTCCTGCGGATCGTGCTGTTCGGCCTGCCGATCCTGTCGATCCTCGGCGCCGACGCGCTGCGGTGGGTCGCGCGTCGCAAGCGCAGCACGGAGAAGGTGCTCGCCGGCTGCATGGTGGTGCTGTTCGGCTCCCTGATCCTGATCCGTGGCGGCAACGAGTCCTACATGATCGTCTACCCGGAGGAGGTGGCGATGACCCGGGAGGTGTACGCCACCACGCCGGAAGGGCAGGAGGTCGTACCGCTGGTCAGCGGCGTGGGACCGTACTCCGTCGCGGGGGTCGACAGCCACAGCAAGGGCGATGGCGTCGACGGTTGCAGCGACCTGATCGAGGACCCGATCCGCTGCGTCGACCTGCAGGACCCGGACGTGATCCTCTCCTACGAGTCCACCGAGGCGTACGGGCGTGACCTGAAGCTCATGCCGCCCGGGTGGTCGCTCGACGTGGTGCGACAGATCGTGGCCACGGGCGAGTACGTGATCACCTACCAGAACGGGTTCGACGTGGTGCTCCGCAAGGTCGAGACCCCGGAGGCCCCGCCGGCAGCCCCCGCTCCCGCAGCCCCGGCCCCTGCACCCGCGGGAGCTCCACGATGACCATCGACCCCCGGCTCGACGTCGTCGTCTGGGCAGCCGTGCTCGCCCTCTTCCTGCTGCTGGGCGCGCGGGCGTGGGCGGTGGAGACCGCGAGCGCCGGCGAGCACCGCAAGTCGGTGCGCGTGCGGGCGCTGAACGGGGCCTCCGCGGTGGCACTCGGCGTGCTCGTCGTGCTGATGGCGGTGCAGGGCGGCGTCGCGCTCGCCTACGCGATCGCCACCCGTACCAACCCCGAGACGATCGTGACCGTGGTCGGCGACCCCGACAACACCGCAGATCCCGCCGGGGACGCCGCCGACCCGGCCGTGCCGGACCCGGCCCTGCCGGATCCGAACGCTCCGGCCGGCGGTACGCCGGGGGCGCCCGACCCGAACCCGGGCGGAGCACCTCCGGCGCCCGCGGGACGTCCGGGCGGCTAGGGCCGGTCTCGGCCCATCGGAATCAGCCGGCGAAACCGATCGCCACGTACTTGGTCTCGAGGAACTCGTCGATGCCGACGGTGCCGCCCTCGCGGCCCAGCCCGGACTGCTTGATGCCACCGAACGGGGCGGCCGGGTTGGACACCAGCCCGGTGTTGAGGCCCACCATGCCCGACTCCAGCCGCTCCGACACGCGCAGGGCGCGGCTGATGTTCTCCGTGAACAGGTAGCTGACCAGGCCGAACTCGGTGTCGTTCGCGGCGGCGACGGCGTCGTCCTCGTCGTCGAACACGCTGATCGCGGCCACCGGGCCGAAGATCTCCTCGGACGTGACCCGGGCCTCCAGCGGCACGTCGGACAGCACGGTGGGCCGGTAGAAGTACCCGGGCCCGTCACCGGGCTCGCCGCCGACGTGCACGCGGGCGCCGCGGTCGACGGCGTCGCGCACGAGCTCGACGACCTTGTCGCGGCCCTTCGCGTCGACGAGCGGGCCCACCTGCACGCCCTCGTCGGTGCCGCGGCCGACGACCAGCGCGCCCATCCGCTCGGTGATGCGCCGGGCGAACTCCTCCGCCACGCCGCGCTGCACCAGGAAGCGGTTGGCCGCCGTGCAGGCCTCACCCATGTTTCGCATCTTGGCGAGCATCGCGCCCTCGACCGCCTTGTCGAGGTCGGCGTCGTCGAAGACGAGGAACGGGGCGTTGCCACCCAGCTCCATCGACGTGCGCAGCACCTGCTCCGAGGCCTGCTCCAGGAGCTTCTTGCCGACGGGTGTGGAACCGGTGAAGGAGAGCTTGCGCGCCCGGCCGTCGCGGATCAGCGGCTCCATCACGCCGCCCGCGTCGGAGGTGGTGACCAGGTTCAGCACGCCGTCGGGCAGGCCGACCTCGGCGAGGATCGCGGCGAGCGCGTGCATCGAGAGCGGGGTCTGCTGCGCCGGCTTCACCACCATCGCGCAGCCGGCCGCGATCGCCGGGCCGATCTTGCGGGTGCCCATCGCCATGGGGAAGTTCCACGGCGTGATGAGCAGCGACACCCCGACCGGCTGCTTCTGCACGAGGAAGCGGCTCGCGCCGTTGGGCGCCACGGCGTAGCCGCCGCCGATGCGGACCGCCTCCTCGGCGAACCAGCGGAAGAACTCCGCGGCGTAGGTGATCTCGCCGCGGCTCTCGGTGAGCGGTTTGCCCATCTCGAGCGTCATGAGGAGCGCGAGGTCGTCGATCCGGTCCATGATCACTTCGTAGGCGCTGCGGAGGATCTCCCCGCGGTCCCGCGGCGCCATCGCGGCGAACGACTGCTGCGCCGCTGCAGCCGCGGCGAGCGCGTCCATCCCGTCCTCCGGGCCCGCATCGGCCACCTCGCACAGCGCCTTGCCGGTGGCCGGGTCGTCGACGGTGAGGGTGCGGCCCGACGCGGCAGGGCGCCATTCCCCGCCGATGAACAGGCCGGTGGGAACCGCGTCGACCACCCGGGCCTCGTCGGTGCTGCTGGCGGCGGAGTTCGTCATGGCCGCGATGCTGCCACCGCGGGCCGGTCGTCGCAGCCCCCTGCACCTGAGTGTTGTGGCACGCACCACCCGGTGCCGCACCGCGTGATGGCCGAGGATGGGCCGGTGACCGCGACGACGCTGCACCGGCTCCCGGACCTCGTGCCACCGCCGACCGAGCTGCCGCCCCGTACCGCGGCCCTGCGCGCCGAGGTCAGGGCGTTCCTCGCGGAGGAGCAGGAGGCAGGGCGGTGGACGCCACGCGCGGACGTCTGGCTCTCGGGGTGGGACGAGCGCTTCTCCCGGGAGCTGGGGCGGCGCGGCTGGCTGGGCATGACGATCCCGGAGGAGTACGGCGGGCACGGTGCCTCGGCGCTGGACCGCTACGTCGTCACCGAGGAGCTGCTCGCGGCGGGTGCGCCCGTGGCTGCGCACTGGATCGCCGACCGGCAGATCGGGCCCACGCTCCTGCGGTTCGGCACCGAGGAGCAGCGGCAGCGCTTCCTGCCGGGGATCGCACGGGGCGAGGTGTACTTCGGCATCGGGATGAGCGAGCCCGACGCGGGGTCGGACCTGGCCGCGGTGCGCACCCGCGCCGAGCGCGTCGATGGCGGGTGGGAGCTCACCGGCACGAAGGTGTGGACGTCCGGGGCGCACCACGCGCACGCGTTCTTCGCGCTCGCCCGCTCCGCGCCGCGCGACGAGCAGCACCGGCACGCCGGGCTGTCGCAGTTCATCGTGCTGCTCGACTCACCCGGCGTGCAGATCCGCCCGATCCCGCTGCTCACCGGCGCCCACCACTTCAACGAGGTCGTCTTCGACCGGGTCTTCGTGCCCGACGACATGGTGCTCGGCGAGATCGGCGCCGGCTGGAAGCAGGTCACGAGCGAGCTCGCGTTCGAGCGCAGCGGCCCAGAGCGGTTCCTGTCGACGTTCCCGCTGCTCGTCTCGATGCTCGGGGAACTGGCGGGCAGCACCGGTATCGAACGGGAGATCGGCGGGCTGGTGGCGCGGCTGTGGACGCTGCGGCGGATGTCCCTCGCCGTCGCCGGCTCGCTGGAGTCGGGGCAGGCGCCGGAGCTGGCCGCCGCCGTGGTCAAGGAGCTCGGCACCCGCTACGAGAACGAGGTGATCGACGTGGCGCGGCTCCTGGTCGCCACGCCGCCGGATCCGGGTGCGGAGGGCGGGTTCCCGCGGCTGCTCGCGGACGCCGTGCTGCACGCCCCCGGCTTCACCCTGCGTGGCGGCACCAACGAGGTGCTGCGCGGGATCGTCGCAAGGGGGCTCGGGCTGCGATGACTACTTCCGTGAACGCGGAGCTCCACGAGCTCGCCGAGTCGATCTTCGGGGACGCCGCCTCGAACGACACCGGCTTCGACGCGGGCGTGTGGGCCACGCTGGAGGAGACTGGGCTGGCCCGGCTGACGCTGCCCGGTGAGGCGGGCGGCAGCGAGGGCACGCTCGAGGACGCGGCCGTGGTGCTCGCGGCGGCAGGCGCCCACGCCGCCCGCGTTCCGCTGGTGGAGACCGACCTGCTGGCCGGTTGGCTCCTGCACACCGCGGGTGTGCCGCTGCCGGACGGCCCGCTCACCGCGGTGGCGGGGGAGCTGGACGTGGAGGGCACGACGGTCCGCGGCGAGCTGCGCCGCGTGCCGTGGGCGCGGGCGGCGGCCGGTGTGGCGGTGCTGACCGGCACCCGCGTGGTGCTGCTCGACCCGGCCGCGGTCGAGATCACCGAAGGGACCAACCTCGCCGAGGAACCGCGCGACACGGTCACGGTCGACGGTGCCGCCGCCGCGGTCGTCGAGGCTCCCGATGGCGCCGCTGCTGAGCTGCGCCTGCGCGCCGCGCTGGGACGGGCCCTCCTGCTCGCCGGGGCGGCCCGCGCGGCTCTGGCCGCCTCCGTCCGCTACGCGGGCGAGCGCGTGCAGTTCGGCCGCCAGATCGGACGTTTCCAGGCCGTGCAGCAGCAGCTGGCGCTCGCGGCGGGCGAGGTGGCCGCGGCATCGGCCGCCGCATCCGCGGCGGCCCGGGTGGCCGCCGACGCCGGCTTCGCGGCGCCGTCCACACGGCTGGCCGTGGCCGCGGCCAAGTCCCGCACCGGGGAGGCCGCGGGCGCCGTCGCCCGGATCGCGCACCAGGTGCACGGCGCGATCGGCTTCACCCGCGAGCACGACCTGCGGCTGTGGACCACCCGGCTGTGGGCCTGGCGCGAGGAGGACGGCTCCGACGCGGAGTGGAACACCGAGCTGGGCACCACCGCGCTCGCGGCGGGTCCGGCCGGGTTGTGGCCGCTCATCACGGGCTAGACGAGGCGGCGGCGGCCCGTATCGAGACACCGCCCCGTTGCGCCCGGTCTCCTGGCTCAAGGCGTTGCTTCCTCAGGGCCTCCTGGCGGCGCCGCGCATTGTGCGGGGCCGCCCCTCACAGCTCAAGGGCGCCTTCGGCGTCGCTGCGCGATCGCTACCGCGACCCTTGACCTGCGAGCCTCTGCGGCCTCTTCCGGCCCGCTTCGCGGGCAGGCCCCGTGCCTGCCCCTTTCGGCGCGCGGCGCCGCCAGGAGGCCGGTCTCGGGCGTCTGCTTGCTCTCGCACACCGACTTCTGCCCTCGCACACCGACTGCAGTCGGTGTGTGAGCACCGAAGTCGGTGTGCGACCGACGCTCGCGGCCGTTTGCCCGTTTCCACGGGGGCGAAGCCTCGATCGTGGGGTGGGATCAGCCTTCGGTGGCGCCGCGCGCCGAAGGGGCAGGCCTACCGCCTGCCCGCGAAGCGGGCCTTCCAGGGGCCGTAGAGGCTCGCGGGTCAAGGGGCGCGAAGCGATCGAGCAGCGCCCTTGAGGCGTGAGGGGCGGCCCCGCACGATGCGCGGCGCCACCGAAGGCCCGGGGAGGGTGGGCCTGGACGGTGCTGACATATCCAAGAACCTGGTCTGGGTGGATGTGAATCCGAGCTCAGGAGCCCTCGTCCTCGGCGCGTATGTGCCGCCCGTGGCGCACGCCGCGCTGGAACGTGGTGAGTCGCCCGCGGACCGCATCCGGGTCGCGCCCGGAGATCGACGGTGGCGGCTCGCCCGGGATGGAGGCGCTGCCGGGCATGAGCCGCCCGCGGGGCACCCGCTTCGGCAGGCCTGCGTCGGTGAAGCCGCCGGTCTGGCTCTCGGTGGCGGCGCGGGCCGCCTGCCACACCGCGTCGGCGGACGTGATGAAGGAGGATGGGTCGGGACCGTCGGCGCCGTGGTGGGAGCGGGCCCCGACGCCCACGGGCACCTGCTGGCCCTCCCCGGGACGGCTGCTACCCGGCACGTGGAACCAGCCCGAGGTGACCTCCGCGAAGATCGGTGTGGCCTCGAACTCCTCCACGTCGGAGGCCAGCGGGTCCGGCGGGCGGGGCTCCGCGGGGTCGGGGAGCGAGGGCGGGGGGACGATCGGCTCGAACAGGCTGATCGGGTCCAGGCGCAGCTCCGCGGCGGGATCGACCGGTGGTGGTTCGGGCAGGGGCTCCGGATCGTCCGGAGGTCCGGGCTGGGCGGGCACCACCGGGAGGCGCATCGTGGTTTCGCCGTTTGTGGGGTCGTAGCGCGGGCGGGGGGCCGGGCGCGAGTCGGCCGACGGCAGCGCTGCGCCGTCGGAACCCGCGGTACCGGGGGTCAGCGCCTCGCCGTCGTCGTTGCGAGCGGGGGGGCTCTGCGGCAGGACGATGCGGGACGGCAGGGCGGGTGCCGCCGGGCCGGCTTCGAGGCGGGACCACACCACCTGGTCCGGCTCGTCGACGCGCTCGCGCACGAGGTCGGCCGGGACCGTGACCCGGGCGGTGATGCCACGCTTGCCCGAGCTGGCCGAGGCGCCCATCGAGTCGGTGAACAGCCCCACCGAGATGCCGTGCCGGTTGGCGAGCCTGCCCACCACGAACAGGCCCATGCGCCGCGACGCCGCCACCGAGGCGGTGGACTCGATCGGGTTGCGCAGCCGCTCGTTGAGGGCGCTGAGCTCCCCGGGCGGCAGCCCGATGCCCTCGTCGAAGATCTCCACCAGGATCGAGCCGTCGCGGGCCTGGCTGCAGCTCATCACCACCTGGCTCTCGGTGGGCGAGAAGTTGGTGGCGTTGTCGAGCAGCTCCGCGAGCAGGTGCTGGATGTCGTTGGCCGCGCTGGCGGCGAACGTGGCTGCCGGTGGGTTCTGGACCAGCACCCGCTGGTGGTGCTCGATCTCCGAGACCGCGGCCCGCAGGACGTCGAGCACGGGGGTGTCCTCGGCCGCGGGCCGTGGGATGTCGGCGCCCGCGAGGACGAGCAGGTTCTCGCAGTTGCGCCGCATGCGGGTGGCGAGGTGGTCGAGCCGGAACAGGTCCGACAGCTGCTCGGGGTCGCCCTCCCCCTCCTCCAGCTGCTCGATGAGCACGAGCTGCCGGTCGACGAGCGCCTGGCTGCGGCGGGAGAGGTTGACGTACATGGCGTTGATGTTGTTCTGCAGCGTGGCCTGCTCGGCGGCCAGCCGCACCGCCTGCTCGTGCACCGCGTCGAAGGCGCGGGCGACCTCGCCCACCTCCTCGCGCGTGGTGACCGGCACCGTGGCGATGTTGAGGTTCGGTGCCGTGCCCTGGCGCATCCGGCGCACGGCCTCCGGGAGCTGGTCCTGGGCCACGGTGATGGCGCTGCGGCGCAGGGTGCGCAGCGAGGCGATCATCGAACGGGCCACGAAGCCGACGATCAGTGCGGCCAGCACGAGCGCCAGCAGCAGCACGATGGCGTTGCCCCATGCCTCGACGAGCGCGCTCTGCCGCCGCTCGGTGACCGCGCTGCGCAGGTCGGCGCGCAACCCCTCGGCGGCCGCGTCGAGCTCGCCGAGGAACCGGCTGTAGACGTCGGCGACGGTGACGACACCGTCGCCGGCCGGGGGCGAGCCCGCCAGCACGGCCTGCACGAGGCCGTTGCGGGCGGTGTTGCCGGGACCCGGGATCAGCCCGGCGTAGCGCACGCGCTGCGGGGCGTTCAGCGAGACGCGGAAGTCGGCGAGGGCGCTCTCCAGCCGCGCGTTGCTGAACTGGAGGTCGGTGCCGAGGGTGGGGGACAGGCTGCCGCGGACGGCGATCGCCATCTGGGCCTGCTGGAGGGTGGCCTCGTTGCGCGCGGCGCTGAGACCGGCGAGGGCGTTGGCGAGCCCGGTGACCTCGGACGTGTTGATGTTGCGCAGCAACGCGGTGTCGAGCTGCACGAGCTGCTCGATGAGCTCGGAGTACCGCGCGACGACGGCCTCCGGCGGAGCGTTGGAGCGGGTGACCACCTCGCGCAGCGGTGGGAGCCGGGAGATGGCCTGGTCGGCCTGCTGCTGGACGAGGATGATCGCCGGGACGTCGGCGGCCACCCTGGCCACCGCGTCGCGGCTCTTCGCGGCGCGCTGGTCGACGGCGTCGACGACGCCCTGCAGCGCGCGCCCGTCGGTCCGGCCGTTCGCCACGAACTCGGTGGCGCGGTAGCGCTCGCGCTCCACGTCGACGACGAGGGATGTGACCATGCCCTGGGCCGCGACGAACCGGGCCACCAGGCCGCGTTCGGCCGCCTCGGAGACCTCGTCGAGGATCCGGACGGTGCCCAGCGCGACCGCGAGCACGAGCGGTACGACGAGCACGACGGAGAACTTGACGCGCACGCTCCAGTGGCGTGGTGACGGCCACGCTGACCGCCGGCGGGCGGCCGGCCGGTCGTCCGTTGTCACGTCGGTCTCTCCACTCGGACGCTTGGGGGAGCGAGGCGGCCCGAGCCGGCCGCCGGGCACCATGATCACCCGTTCTCGCAGTGTAACCAGTGTCACCCGGGGTTGTCGGTAGTGCGAGCACTCCGATGCGCTGAACGGGTGGCCACCTGCTGCGCTGCGTCATGATATGGGTACCGCTCGTTGCTCATTTCGCGGCCACGCCGCTCCGCGTGTCGCACCCCGTCAGTTTGACACCTCAGATGTCCTCCCAGGATGCTTCGCACCGATCAAACATCCGACGGTTGCACGATCCACCCCGCAAACGATCGACCCCGCACGCGAGGACGGTATGCAGGACGGCACAGCCAGCGGCTCGCGGCCGAACCGTCGGCAGTTCCTCCGCACCGTGGGGGCAGCCGGGGTCGGCGTGTTCGCGGGTGGGTTCGGGGCGGCATGCGCGTCCCAGCCGCAGCCCGCGGTCCCCGCCGCCGGGAGGCCCGGCGACGTGATCCGGATCGGCTTCGTCACACCGGAGACCGGATCATTGGCGCCGTACGGCGAGGCCGACGGGTTCGTCGCCACGGCGATGGGGCAGTTCTTCGCCGCGAACCCGATCGTCGTCGGTGGCCGCCCGCACCGGGTGGAGATCATCAAGCGGGACTGCCAGTCCGACGCCAACCGGGCGGCCGACGTCGCCGCCGGGCTCGTCCTCGACGACGGCGTCCACCTGATGCTGGTCTCCGCCACGTCCGACACCGCCAACGCCGTCAGCGACCAGTGCGAGGCCGCGGGCCTGCCGTGCGTGGCCACCGCGGCCCCGTGGCAGTCGTGGTTCTACGGACGCGGCGGGCGGCCGCAGAGCCCGTTCGCGTGGACGCACCTGTTCTCGTGGGGCCTGGAGGACGCCCAGGCGGTGTATGCCGACATGTGGGACCAGGTGGCGACGAACCGGATGGCCGGGGCGCTCTGGCCCAACGACACCGACGGCCTGGCCTGGGGAAATCCGGACATCGGCTTCCCACCCGCCGTCGCCCAGCGCGGCTACACGATCGTCGACCCGGGCAACTACACCGGCGGCAGCCAGGACTTCTCGGCGCAGATCGCCGCGTTCCGCACCGCCGCGGCTGAGGTGCTGCTCGGGGTGCCGAACCCGGCGGACTTCGCCGCGTTCTGGCGGCAGGCGTCCGAGAACGGCTACCGGCCCCGGATCGCGACGGTCGGCAGGGGCATCCAGTTCCCGGCCACCGTGGAGGGGATCGGCCAGCCCGCCGTGAACCTCGCCACCGAGGTCGGCTGGTCGCCGAACCACCCGTTCAGCTCCTCGCTCACCGGGCAGAGCGCGGCCGATCTCGCCGGCGCCTACACCTCGGCGACGGGGCGGCAGTGGTCCCAGGCGCTCGGGTTCGCGCACGCGCTGTTCGAGGTCGCCGCGGCGGCGTTCGCCGCCGTCGGATCGGTGGAGGACCGCAAGGGGATCGCCGACGCGATCGCCGGGATGCGGCTCGCGACGGTCGTCGGCCCCCTCGACTTCACCGCCGGCCCGGTGCGGGGCGTCGCGAAGACCCCGCTCGTCGGGGGTCAGTGGCGCCCGGGCACGACCACCCCGTACGAGCTGGTGATCGTGAGCAACGCCCAGCACCCGGAGATCCCGGTCGCGGGCACGGTCGAACCGCTCTGACCGCGGGTCACCCGCCCAGCTTGCGGAAGTCCCAGCTCGTGATCTTGTCCGGCGCCAGTCGGAGCCACGCGTGCCGGCCGTCGTGGACGAACGTGCCGCCCAGGTAGCGATCGGCCATGAGCTGCTCGGGGCCCTCCAGCTCGGGCACCCGCTCACCGGTGCGCGGCACCTCGCCGACGACCTCGACCCGCCCGCGCAGCTCGACTCCGCGCAGCTCGTCGTAGGACGTACCGGCGTCGACGACGACGGCCACTCGCGGGTCGCGCTGCAGATCCGCCCAGCGCTGGCTGCGCACCACGGACGTGAGCCAAAGGGCGCCGCCGTGCCACGCGTACCAGAGCGGCGTGGCGTGCGGGCCGTTCGGGCCGACGGTGGCGACGCGGCAGGTGCGCTCCTCGGCCAGGAACGCGTCCACCTCCGCTGGGCTCATCGCGATCCGCCTGCCCCGGCGCTGCTCCACCATGACTACGCAGCGTAGCCGACCCGGTGGGGTCGTCACCTGCCGTGGGCGAGTAGAACCAGGGGCGTGGACGACGTGGTCGACCTGGCGGTCGTGGGCGCAGGCCCCGCCGGCAGCGCCGCGGCCCTGCGCGCGCTGCAGCTGCGCCCGGAGGCCCGCGTGCTGCTGGTCGACGCCGCGGAGTTCCCGCGCGACAAGACCTGCGGCGACGGGATCGCCGCCCACGCCCTCGACCTGGTCGAGGCGCTGGGCGTGCCCGGCGTGTCCCGGCTCGGGCCGCCCGTGCCGCGGATGCGCCTGCGCAGTCCGGGCGGGCAGGTGGTCGAGCGCACCTGCGCGCGGCCGAACCGCGTGGTGCCACGCACCGTCTTCGACGCCGAGCTGGTGGCCGCCGCCGTCGCGCGCGGGGCGCGCCTGCTGCGCCACCGCGTCCGGCGCCTCGAGGTGCGCCCGGACCGGGTCGTCCTCGACGGCGCGGTCGCGGCGCGGGTCGTGGTCGGCGCCGACGGGGCGAACTCCACGGTCCGCCGCATGCTCGGTGCCCCGGTCGCGCCGCCGTCCGCCACGGCGGTGGCCGTGCGCGGGTACGCCCCCACGGCCGTCGACCCGGACACGCTCGTCATCGAGTTCGCCCGCGGGTCCTATCCCGCGTACGCCTGGTCCTTCCCGCTGCCCGGCGGCGGGGCCAACGTCGGGTTCGGGGTCTTCGACAAGCGCGGCAGCGGCTCCCGCGCCGAGCTCGTGGCGGCCCTGCGGGCGCTCCTGCCCGGCCACGAGCCCGACCCGGCCTCCGTCCGCGGTCATCACCTGCCGCTCTCCACGACGCCCCGCCACCACCCGGACGGCCGCGTGCTGCTCGCGGGCGACGCGGCCGCGCTGGTCAACCCGCTGACCGGGGAGGGGATCTTCGACGCGCTCGCGTCCGGCGTGCTGGCCGGGCGGGCCGCGCTGCTCGGCGCGGCGGCGGGCGCGGCGCACCGGGCCGCGATGCGCCGGACGTTCGGGCGGCACCACGCGCACGGCGCCGTGCTGTCGCGTCTGCTGCACCGCCCCCGGTTCCTCGACGCGGCGGTGCTCGCGGCGGCGCGGCGCCAGTCCGTCTTCGACTCCGCCGTCGACCTCGGCCTCGGCTGCGGCACGGCCTCGCTCTCCTCGCTCGCCCATGTCGCGCTGAGCTACGCGACCGCGGGTTCGTAGGCTTGCCCCGTGGTGGGTGCGGTGCTCGAGGACGTGCTGCGGCCCCTCGTCCCGCAGGTCCTCGGCGTGCTGGTGCGCCGGCACGGACAGTTCGAGGCGTGCGAG
The DNA here is from genome assembly GCF_006717045.1 of Pseudonocardia cypriaca. Classification (NCBI taxonomy): domain Bacteria; kingdom Bacillati; phylum Actinomycetota; class Actinomycetes; order Pseudonocardiales; family Pseudonocardiaceae; genus Pseudonocardia; species Pseudonocardia cypriaca. The sequence goes on along the minus strand of NZ_VFPH01000001.1, from coordinate 3,121,722 downwards.
GACGCGGTGCAGGAGGCGCTGCTCGCGGCCACCGTCCAGTGGCCGGCGGAGGGCGTGCCGGACAACCCGCGTGCCTGGCTGCTGACGGTGGCCACCAGACGTCTGACCGACCAGTGGCGCAGCGAGCACGCGCGGCGCCGCCGCGAGACGACGTCCGCGCTGCTGGACGGTCTGGAGGAGGTCGCACCCGAACAGCCCCCCGCCGAGGACGACACGCTCACGCTGCTGTTCCTGTGCTGCCACCCCGCGCTGTCGCCGCCGTCGCAGGTGGCGCTCACGCTGCGTGCCGTCGGCGGGTTGACCACCGCCGAGATCGCCCGCGCGTTCCTCGTGCCCGAGTCGACGATCGCGCAGCGCATCAGCCGGGCCAAGCGCACGGTGGCGGGCGGCGACTTCGCGCTGCCGGCCGAGGCGGATCGCACGTCCCGGCTGGGTGCGGTGCTGCACGTGCTGTACCTGGTGTTCAACGAGGGCTACACGGCGACGTCCGGACCGGACCTGCAGCGGCCCGACCTCACCCGGGAGGCGCTGCGGCTGGTCCGGCAGGTCCACCGGCTGCTGCCCGACGACGGTGAGGTGGCCGGCCTGCTCGCGCTCATGTCGATCACCGAGGCCCGCCGGCCTGCTCGTACCCGGCCCGACGGCGGGCTGGTGCCTCTCGCCGAGCAGGACCGCGGCCTCTGGGACCGTGCCCTGCTCGCCGAGGGGATCGCGCTGATCGAGGCGACCATGGCGCGTGCCCCGGTGGGGCCCTACCAGCTGCAGGCGGCGATCGCGGCCGTGCACAGCGAGGCGGAGTGCGCGGAGGACACCGACTGGCCGCAGATCGCGCAGCTGTACCGGGTGCTGTCCACTGTGGCGCCGGGCCCGATGGTCACGCTCAACCGGGCCGTGGCCGTCGGGATGGTCGAGGGCCCGCAGGCCGGCCTCGACCTGCTCGCCACCCTGGACGAGGGCCCGCTCGCGGGACACCACCGGGTGCCGGCCGTGCGCGCCCACCTGCTGGAGCTGGCGGGCGAGCGGGAGGCGGCCCGAGCCGCCTACCTGGAGGCGGCCCGACGGACGACGAGCGAGCCCGAGCGCCGGTACCTGGAGGAGCGCGCTGACCGCCTCGGGTGACACCCGTACTCGGGAGTATCGAGACGATCACTGCATCGTTGTGTCGATGTGCGCCGCTCCCCGGCCCGATGGGTCGCCCCGGTTCTGCTCGCCACCGCCATCCCGCTCGCGACGGCCGGTCCGGCCGCAGCGGAGCCCGAGCAGACGCCGGTACAGCGCTACGTCGCGCTCGGCGACTCCTACGCGGCCGGCCCGCTCGTGCCGATCCCCACGGGCGAGCCGGCCGGGTGCCTGCGCTCCAACCAGAACTACCCGTCGGTCGTGGCGAAGGAGCTGGGCGTCGCCGACTTCCACGACGTCAGCTGCAGCGGGGCGACCACGGAGAACATCACCGGGCCCCAGAGCGTGCCGCTGGGGCAGAACCCGCCGCAGCTGGACGCGCTGGCGCCCGAGACCCAGCTCGTGACGATCTCGATCGGCGGCAACGACATCGGCTTCGGCGACATCGTCACCGAGTGCGCGAAGCGCTCGCCGCTGCAGCCCACCGGAAGCGCGTGCAAGGACCACTACACGGCCGGCGGCACCGACCAGCTCGCCCAGCGGATCGACGAGGCCGCACCGAAGGTGGCCCGCGTGCTCGCGGCGATCGACGAACGTTCCCCGGACGCGCGCGTGCTGCTCGTCGGCTACCCCGCGATCCTGCCCGACGAAGGCCCCGGCTGCTTCCCGCTGGTCCCGTTCAGCCCCGGCGACGTCGACTACCTGCGCGGCGTGGAGAAGCAGCTCAACGCGATGCTGGCCGACCAGGCGTCCCGGGCGCGGACGGACTTCGTCGACACCTACACCCCGTCGATCGGCCACGACGCCTGCCAGCTGCCGGGCACGAAGTGGGTGGAGGGCCTGGTGCCCACTTCGCCCGCGGCGCCCGTGCACCCCAACGCTCTTGGCATGCGCGAGATCGGCGGGATGGTCGTGGACGTGCTGGGCGACCAGCCTTCTCGCGCCGCCGCCTAGAAGGCCTTCTCCAACCGGTTGACCCACTCCTCCCAGCCGCTGCGCAGCTCGTCGTAGTAGGACGGTTCGAACTCCGGCCCGGTCCAGGAGTTCACGAGCGTCAGCTCGGTGCGCCCCGGCTCGACCTCGCGGAAGGTGACCTCCACCTTCTCGTCGCTGATCCGGTCCTCCGGGGTCTGGGAATGGTGGGTGAAGGTGAACGCGATCCGCGTGGGCGGCGTGAGCTCCAGGTACTCGCCGGTGAAGCCGTTGACGCTGCCGTCGTCCTCGTGCAGCTCGATGCGGTACCGCCCGCCGACGCGCACGTCGGCGTCGACGACGGTGGCGTACCACTGGCGCATCTTGTCCGGCTCGGTCCACGCGGCGTAGAGGGCCTCGGGGGAGGCGGCGATCGTGCGGACGACGGTGACGCGGTGCGGGACGGTCCTGGGGATGTCGGTCACGGGGACTCCTCATCGGCTCGGGTGACGAACGCTTCGAGGGCGTCGATGCGCTCGGTCCAGAACTGCTCGTAGAAGCGCAGGTGGCGGCTCGCCGCGGCGAGGGGCTGGGCCTCGAGACGGCAGACGTGCCGCCTGCCGAGCACGGTGCGCCGCACCAGACCGGCCCGTTCCAGCACCTTGAGGTGCTTGGACGCGGCGGCGAGCGAGATCGGGTGCGGCGCGGCGAGCTCGCCGACGGTGCGCTCGCCCTCGGCGAGGGTGCGCACCATGGCGCGGCGCGTCGGATCGGCCATCGCGTGGAAGACCGCGTCGAGTTGCTCAACCACTCGGTTGAACATAGTGCGGAGCGCGGCAATCGTCAACCGATCGGTTGAGTGTTGACAGCAGGGTTATGGTGAACCTCGAAGTTAATTAACCGAGAGGTTTGATTCGTGGTCGACGATCAGCTGGACACCGTGTTCGGGGCGCTGGCCGACCCCACCAGGCGCGCGATCCTCACGCGGCTGGCCCACGGCGAGGCCACCGTCACCGAGCTCGCGGCACCGTTCGCGATGAGCATGCCGGCGGTCTCGAAGCACCTGAAGGTCCTCGAACGGGCCGGGCTGATCAGTCGGGGCCGCAACGCGCAGCAGCGGCCGTGCCGGCTGGAGGCCGCGCCGCTCGCGAGCGTGGCGGAGTGGGTGCAGACCTACCGGCGGTTCTGGGAGGGCAGCTTCGACCGCCTCGACGAGCACCTGCAGGAGCTGCAGGAGGGAGGTCCGGCGTGACCGCCACCCGGGAGTTCACGATCACCCGCGAGTTCGCAGCGCCGCGCGAGCTCGTCTTCCGGGCCTGGACCGACCCGCAGCACCTCACCCGCTGGTACGGGCCGCACGGCTTCACCACACCGCTCGACTCCATCAGCGCGGACGTCCGCCCGGGGGGCATGTGGCGGGCCACGATGGTCCTCGACGCCACCGGCCAGGAGTTCCCGACGGGTGGCTTCTACCTGGAGATCCGCGCCCCGGAGCGGCTGGTGTTCACGTGGCGCGAGCCGGGCGGTGACGCCGAGTCGGTGATCACCGTCGAGCTCACCGACCTCGGCGACGGCCGCACCGCGATGACCTTCCACCAAGCGGGCTTCACCACCGAGGAGGCCCGGGAGAACGTCCACGACGGCTGGTCGAGCGCGTTCGACCGCCTCACCGAGCACGTCACCCATCCCGAGGAGGACACCCGAGAATGAGCACACCGACGCGCACCGAACTCGCCCCCGAGGCGTTGCCCCCGATCGTCACGCCGCAGGAATGGGCCGTGGCGGCCGCCGAGCTGCGGGCCGCCGAGAAGGAGCACATGCGCGCGGGCGACGCGCTCGCGGCGCGGCGGCGCCGGATGCCGATGGTCGAGTTCGGCAGCTACACCTTCCAGGGCGCCGACGGGCCGGCAACCCTGCTGGACCTGTTCGAGGGCCGCCGCCAGCTCGTCGTCTACCAGTTCATGCGCGGGCCGTCCTGGTGCGAGGGCTGCTGCATGTTCACCGACCAGATCAGCGAACTCGCCCACCTGTACACCCGCGACACGACGATGGCGAACGTCTCCCTGTCGCGGTACGAGGACCTCGCCGCGCTGCGCGAGCGGATGGGCTGGCAGGTGCCGTTCTACTCCAGCCTCGGCAACGAGTTCGCCGCCGACTGCGGCACCGCGGAGGGATTCGGTCTCAGCGTGTTCCTGCGCGACGGCGACCGCGTCTTCCGCACCTACTTCACGAACAACCGGGGCGTCGAAGCCATCGGCAGCGTCTGGTCGCTCCTCGACCGCACCCCGCTCGGGCGGCAGGAGACCTGGGAGGACACCCCCGCCGGCCGCCCGCAGACCGCCGCGTACGAGTGGTGGCGCCTGCACGACGAGTACTGATGGCGGCCGAGATCGCGGCCTTCCAGCCGCTGATCGGGGCCTGGGCGACCTCCGGGCGGACCGTCGAGGGCGTCACCATCGAGGGGAGCGACGTCTACGAGTGGCTTCCCGGCGAGCGCTTCGTCGTCCACCACGTGGACGTGCGGATGGGCGGCCAACAGGTGGACGTGCTGGAGGTGATCGGCGAGCCGGACGGCGACGCGTTCCTGATGCGCTCGTTCGACCGCCAGGGCGGCACCGCGGTGATGCGGGCGACCGTCGACCACGCGGGGGTGTGGACGTTCGCCGGGCCGACCGAGCGCGCCACGCTCGTGGTGGCCGGCTCCACGATGTCCGCGAAGTGGGAGCGCAACGTCGGCGGTGCGTGGGAGCACTGGATCGACATGGAGTTCCGACGCTCGCAAGACGTCGCCCTCGCCGAGTCCGCGGACGCTTCTCAGCGTTCGTCGTAGCCCTCGACGACGCGGGCCTGCATCGGGAAGCGCACCGGCGTATCGCCGAACAGGCGCCGCCCGGCCGTGGCCGCGGCGGCGTGGACGGCGGCGGCGGTCTCCTCGGCCACCTCGGCGGGGGCGTGCAGCAGCACCTCGTCGTGCTGGAAGAACACGAGCTGGGCGGGGCTGCCGGACGCGCGCAGCTGCCCGCGCAGCTCGGCGAGCAGCACGAGCGCCCACTCCGCCGCGGTGGCCTGCACCACGAAGTTGCGGGTGAACCGCCCGCGGGCCCGCGCCGCGGCGGGCTGCTCGTGGCCGGGGCGCGCCGGTGGGCAGGTGCGGCCCAGGTGTGAGCGCACCAGGCGGCCCTCCTCGCCGGCGCGGGCGGCGTCCTCGACGAATCCCATCGCGGCCGGGAAGCGGCGGCGCAGCGTGGCGAGCAGCACGCCGGCTCCGCCGTAGGTCTGCCCGTACATCGCCGAGAGCAGGGCGAGCTTGGCCTTGGCCCGGTCGCCGCCGAACTCGCGGGCGGCGAGCGCGGTGTACAGGTCGTCCTCGCCGGGGGCGAGCGCGTGGTCGCCGGAGAGCGCGGCCAGCACCCGCGGCTCCAGCTGCGCGGCGTCGGCCACCACCAGCCGCCAGCCGGGGTCGGCCCGCACGGCCGCGCGCACCGCCTTCGGGATCTGCAGGGCGCCGCCACCGCGGGTGGCCCACCGGCCGGACACCACCCCGCCCACCACGTACTCGGGGCGGAACCGCCCGTCGCGCACCCAGCTGCGCAGCCAGGCCCACCCGTGCGCGGAATGCAGGCGGGCCAGCTCCTTGTAGGCGAGGAGCGGCGCGACGGCGGGGTGGTCGACCTGCTTCAGCTCCCAGGACCGCGTGGTGGCCAGCTCGTGCCCGGCCCTGGCGAAGGCGCGCAGCACCTCGGCGGGGGAGTCGGGGTTGACCGGGCGGCCGAACGCCGCGTCGACCGCCTCGGCGAGGGCCGCCAGCTTCGGCGGGCGCCCGCCCAGCACCGGCCGCGGCCCGAGCAGGTCGACCAGGAGCCGGTCGTGCACGTCGGCGCGCCAGGGCAGGCCGGCGGCGGTCATCTCCTCGGCCACGAGCATCCCGGCCGACTCGGCGGCCGCGAGCAGCCGCATGCCGGGACCGGCCGCGGCGAGGGCCCGCTGCTGTGCCGCGTGCACCGCCACGACGTCGGCCAGCTCGTCGCCGGGAGCGGCCGTGTCGAACAGCGCGGGCGGGCCGTCGTCGACGGCCGGCGGGTCGGGATCGGGCGCGCGGCCCTGCAGGCGGGCGACGGCCGCGGCGAGCCCGTGGGGCTCCCCGAAGTGCCCGTCGGCGGCGACGAGCAGGCCCTCGACCAGCTCGACGTCGTGCGCGCGGCCCACCCCGGCAGGCGGCCCGGCTCCCGCCGTGAGCAGGCGCCGATAGGTGCGGGCCCTGGCGAAGACCCACCGAGGTGCCTCCCGCTCCTCCAGCACGGCCACCGCCGTGAGATCCGGCAGCGTCTCCGGTGCGGCGGCCGGGGA